>CAYMBP010000010.1:0-48325 GCA_964388745.1 uncultured Pseudomonadota bacterium
TTGACAGTATAACCTCTTAAACTATGGCTAAGGTAATTATGCCCAAGCCTTTCAAGGATACTTTTCATGCAGAGAAAGCAATATCCAGCTGAATATTCTACATTGCTTAATGTTGAGCTACTTGAGGAAAATTTACAGCTTTCAACTGATGCTCAAAGTGAGCTTGAGTCTCTTTACGACGATACTACCGGTAAATTTCAATCAGGAAAAATGGTTACTGGTAAGATTTTGACCAAGGACAACGGTGGCGTTCTTGTTAGTATTGATTACAAGTCTGATGGTTTTATTCCACATTATGAGTTTTCAGATTTTGAGCTCAAAAAGATTAATGTTGATGATAAGATTGAAGTTATTCTTGATCGTCTTGAAGATGAAAATGGATGCGTAATTTTGTCTTATCAAAAAGCAAAAGCGCTTAAAGCCTGGGATAAGATTACAGAGCTTGCAGAGAGAGATGAGCCTGTTCGTGGTGTTGTAACACATAAGGTCAAAGGTGGCTTAAATGTTGATGTTGGTATTCCAGCATTTCTTCCAGGCTCTCAAGTTGATACACAGCGAGTAACTGACTTTGATCAGTTTGTAGGTCAAGAAGTTGTATGTAAGATTCTTAAGGTTAATAAAAAGCGTGGGAATATTATTATCTCTCGTCGTAAGCACCTTGAAGAGCAGCGATTTGAAGATAAGAAAAAAGCACTTGATACCATTGCAGAAAGTCAGGTATTGCAAGGTGTTGTTAAAAATATTACCAGCTATGGTGTCTTTGTTGATGTTGGTGGTATTGATGGATTGCTTCACATTACTGATATGTCATGGGGACGAATTGCGCACCCAAGTGAGTTAGTAAAGATAGGTGATACTATTACAGTAAAAGTTATTGCCTTTGATAAAAAGCATGAAAAAATATCATTGGGTATGAAGCAGCTTGCTGAAAATCCATGGGAACATGTTGATACTAAGTATTCTGTTGGAAGCACAGTTTCAGGCCTTATTTCAAGCATCACTGATTATGGATTGTTTGTTGAGGTAGAAAAAGGGGTTGAGGGGCTTGTTCATATTTCTGAAATTTCATGGACTGAGCGTATTAATAACCTTTCTCGTTACTTCAATGTTAATGATGAAATTAAAGCCCTTGTTGTTGCTTTAGACAAAGATAATCGTCGTATGTCTTTGAGTATCAAGCAGTTGAGTGAAGATCCTTGGAAAATGGTCGCAGAAAAATTCAAAGTAAGTGATAAAATTAAGGGTAAGATTACCAATATTACGGACTTTGGGCTTTTTGTGCAATTGCTTGAAGGGGTAGATGGATTGGTTCATATTTCTGATATTTCATGGACTGATCATGTTTCGCATCCTGGTGATCGTTATAAAAAGGGTGATGTTGTTGAAGCAGTTATCATGGGCATTGATACTGACAATCGCAAAGTTTCACTTGGTATCAAGCAGCTTGATAAAGATCCTTGGATTAATGTTGCAAGTGAATACAAAATTGGTGACAAAATTGAAGGTGCTGTTTCAAAAATTACCAATTTTGGAGCTTTTGTTAAACTTCCTACTGGTATTGAAGGGTTGGTTCATATTTCAGAGCTTGCCGATAAAGAAGTAGAGAAAGTTGAAGATATTCTTAAGGTTGGTCAATCAGCTTCTTTCAGAATTATTAAGGTAAGTCCTGAAGAGCGAAAGCTTGGTTTGAGCTTAAAGTCAGAAAAAGAAGCTAAGCAGGCAGCGGCACCACAAGAAGTTAAAGAAAAATCTCCTGAAGCTCCTGTTGTACAGCAACAAGCTGAGCAACCGCAGCGAGTTAAGCAGTCTCGTGTTGAGCAGCCAAAGCGTCAGCAACAACAAGTAAAATCACAAAAAGAGCCTCAGGTAATTAAGAGTGCATTGCAGCAAGCTCTTGAGGAACACCTTCGTCAGCAGCAAGAAGATTCTTCAAATGAGGCTTCAGAAAAGGCTGCAAGTTCTGCTGAAAAAAAGAATTCTGATGAGAATAAATAAAGAAAGGTCTTATTCGTGGAAACAACATTAGCAATTATTAAGCCAGATGCTGTCAAAGCACAAAATATTGGTAATATTATTACTCGCATTGAGCGAGAAGGGTTTAGAATTGTTGGTATGAAAATGACTCATCTTACAGAAGAAGAAGGTGAGCAATTTTATATAGTTCATAAAGAGCGACCTTTCTTTGGAGAACTTGTTGAGTTTATTACTTCAGGGCCTGTTGTTGTTATGGCGTTGCGTAAAGAAAATGCGATTAAAGCATGGCGTAATTTAATGGGAGCAACAGATCCTGCTCAAGCTGAAGATAATACATTGCGAAAGCTTTATGGATCTTCCATTGGGTCAAATGCAACGCATGGTTCTGATGCGTCAGAAACTGCAGCAGAAGAAGTTGCATTCTTTTTTCCTAAATTATAGCTTTTGAGCTAGTGTTTTAAATAAACAAAGAGATGTTTTTCGTATGCATCTCTTTGTTTATTTTACGTAAAAGAGGGTAGGAAGTAATGATAAAGAATATATTTTTTCTATTTATGCTTCTTTCGGCTAAATATCTTCATGGAAAAGAGAAAAAAGATTGTAGCATTTCTAAAAAGGAAAAATTCTCTCATCAGGAGAATGAGCAGAGTGATCCTAGGTCAAAAAGTCGATTTTCACTTCTTAATCAAGAGCTTTTTCATGATGATGTTCCCGATGGATATGTGCAAGATACGGATGCTCTTCCTAAAGTAAAATAGTAATATTTTGTTTGTAATATTGTAAGGTAGAGTTGAAGTAGTGATTCGTCTAATTTTTATATTTTTTTTATATAGTTCTTGTTTGAGCCAGATTGTATTAGTGCATGGTTCTTTTTCTCAAAATGCTGCATGGTATCGCCCTGGGGGTGATTTTTTTGAATCTCTTCGAGCTCAGGCTGCTGGACTACAGCAGCGGCTAACTTCTTTTGCTTGGAGTGGTATTCCTGATTCAAATCATATAAAATCAGCAGGTGTTGATTTGGCATATTATTTGCTCTCATTAACAGACACTCAACCTCTTGTGATAATTGGTCATAGTCATGGGGGGAATGTTATTAATTGTGCGAGTCAGTCTTTATATAAGCGGTATATGGATGTTGTACAGACATTTTCATTTAATGAGCAGCATGGTATTGTTATGAATTTTCCATCTATGATTAATAACTTTGACTTAACTAGCACTCGTTTACAATCTTTTTTTTCTGTGGTGAAGCCTGTTGTAGATTGTGTGGTTTTGCTTGGTACGCCCGTTGATACTGTACGGTTTTGGCCACATATGGGTGTTATAAATACATTGTTTTTGCTCTATTCTTTAGGTGATAATGTTCAAACAGTTCTGGGCTCTTATGACCGAACGTATTCTTTTGATAAAAGAAAAATTCAATTAAATACTTTGCTTAAGAGATACAATAGTCATAGCTGGTATGCTCCATCTCATAGTGAGCTTCATAGTTCTTTAGTTGCTCAATCGCTTTTTTCTGTTATAAATAATCAAGGGCATAAAATAACAGGAACGAGTGCTCGTCTTTGTATTGAAGAATGTTTGATAAGAAAGGATGATAAATAATGAATTTTTTTTCTAAAATGGTTTTAGGATTGCTTGTTGTATCATTAGTTAGTGGTAAGACTCAAGCAAGCGAAAATCATTGCTCTTATGCTTCACCAATGAGCCCTAGTCTGCCTGTTTTTTTTAATACAAATTATGCGTATGACATGCTTGACGATGCTACAAATATTAATAGAAAGCAGCTCCTGCTTTTGAGGTCTCGCCAAGAGGGATTGCTTAAAAATAAGTCATTTTACTTAAGTGCTGGAGGGACTTTTATTGGTGATACACAGGTTTCTAATCGAACTGATAAATTTGGATATTTAATGCGACATCCAACTTCTGCTAACCAGGTTGGAAAACAATCATCTGAGCTGCTTATTCATAATGCAAAGCTTGCAGTAACAGGTACAATGGATTCGTGGCTAACAGGGCACTTGCAATTTCTTTATTATCCTAATCAAAGTTTTGGTGGTGGCACTAATGTTAATGTTAATCGTAATCAAGTTGAATTGAGGCGTGGCTATTTACTTGTTGGTGATTTAGATTTTTTTCCTGTTTATGTTTCCGTAGGGAAAATGGCTTCTCCATTTGGCTTAACAGATACAGTTAACCCATTTACCGCTTCAACTGTTTGGCATGCCTTTGGAGGGTTGGCATATGGTGCACAAATGGGAGTTGATTATAAAGGTTTTAATGCAGAGGTAATGCTTGTTCAGGGAGGTGCTCAGTTTAGGGCCTTAAACTCGGGTCATCCAACACCAAGTAAAGTTGAAAATTTTGTATTTAATGGCTCATATACTTTCAATCATTACAAAAATATCTGTTGGCGTATTGGAGCCTCATATGAGCATGGTAGCGCCTATATTCAGGATTTTCCAATTTTGCACTTTATGCCAAATAATGGATATCATAATCCGGCTTGGGCTATTTATACAAAGTTAGATATTTATGATTTTACTCTTATTGCAGAGTTTGTAGAAACAACAAAAATATGGCCAGGAACAAAAAACCCCCACCCCCCTCTTGATGTTTTTTGTGCATCAAAGGTCTCTTCTTTTGATGTTGGTGCTCGTTATGTATTTCATCTTCCTCAGCAGATTAAGATGGCGATCTCTGCTGATTTTAGTAATTTTAAATCTGGCCCTAGCAACTCACCCTGGGAGCGTCAAAATCAACTTGTTATAGGTCTTGAATTTATAATCAAACATAATATTAGATTCTTTGCTGAGTATATTCATACACAAGGATTTGCGCCTTTGAATCTTCTGAGTGGAAATACTCCAGATTTTAAAAAGGATTCTACTACTGAGCGAGTTCCTGCAACAACAATTAGTGACCGAGATGCTCGTAGTAATGTATTTTTAGTAGGTGGAAAAGTCTCTTTTTAATAAAAAGCGCCGAGGATGTTTAATCATCCTCGGCAGCTTGATTTTAGAAGAGAGAGGATCTTAATATAAATCAAACTCCTCTTCATCTTCTAGATCTTCATTTTCGATTATATCCAACTCATCTTCATCATCTAAAAAAAATTCTTCTTCTAGGTCTTCACTCTCTTCATCAGCAGCTATTTCATCTTTTTCAATGAGAAACTCTGAGTCCTCTTCAGGGTCTACATTTTTAAACTCTTCAGAAGCTTTTCTCATTTTTTCTTTTTGATCTCTTAAGTCAATGAGTTTACCTTCTTGTTTTTCTCTCATGGATTCCTTAATCTCTGCTGCGCGCTCAAGATCTTCATCATTAAGATCATCAATGATAATATTATTGTTGTCAGTTGATTCTTCATCTTCATCATCTTCAAGTACTACCTTGCTCAGACCACTTTCAATTTCCTCAGAAAGCTCATCTTGAAGATCATCTTGGTTACGAGCAAAAACAAGCATTCGTTTGTAGCCTTCTTTTTTGGGGACATAAATTTTTGATTTTTCAGATTCATTAATCATGCCACTAATGTCAAGCATAAATGGTTCACCTTCTTCACTTTGGTAGTAGGCTCCAAAGTAAAGAGACTCATTTTTGTCATTTTCAACAACAAGGTACCGACGAGATCCTGTTGAATAGAAAAGACTAAGCCCAGATAGTGGATAGTACCAATAGCTAATGTGAGGATAGTACCAACATCCAAAATTTGGGTAATACCACCAGTTCCAGGTTGGGTGATACCACCAGCCATAAGTTGGATAGTACCAGAATCGCCAACTTGGCCCAAATCCAAATCCTCCAAAAATATACCGATCTCCCCAGTAGCGACGATGGTGCCATGGATCAAGGTAGTAATGATGAGAATGGTAAGTTAGGCTTACTGCGTAAGGGTCTCCATATGAGCTAGTTGAAACACCAATGTAGGTTCCCCTTGTTGCGGTATATTCATGTGCTGTATCATATTCAGCACCTTTTGCGCTGCGGCGCGCCCCTCTTTGGGTTGTGGCTCTTTCCGAGCTATCTGCAGAAGATAGCCGAGCAGAACCTGCCTTGGTTGATGTTGAGCTTGAAGATAGTTCTGATTTTGCCGTACGGGCTTCAGATGTGCGGGATGATGATCGATTTTTTCGTTCTGATTGCCGAGGATTTCTTCCTGTTCGTCTTGTTCGAGCACTTCGTTCATTCCTACTTGTAGGTGTGTTTCTAGAGCGAGAGGTTCTTCGTGACGAAGTTTCTCGCACAGAAGATATTCTTGGTTTGCTTTCTCGAGTTCTTCCTGATAGGAGAGATGATCGTGTTGATCGGCTTTCTCGCCCAAGTGATGATCGAGAGGATGAAGCCCGAGAAGAGCTTGTTCTAGAGCGAGATGGTGCTCGTGAAGAGCCTATGCTACTTGATCGCCCCCTTGAAGAACTTAGAGTTCTTTGTGATGTGCTTGCTCGTGATCGTGAAATTGATGAACGAGAAGGCGATGATGATCGAGATGATCGGCTTGATGGAGTTCGTGAAAATGATCGAGCTGCTGAGCTAGCAGAGCGAGAAGTGCTTGAGCTTGAGCTTGTTCGTGGAGTACGCGTTCGTGTGTTGCTTGTGCGACTTCGAGCATCCAGTGTAAAGAAAAAAATAGAATAACCGATCAGCAAGAGCCTTATTGTTAAATTATTTTTCTTCATTAGTCTAATCCCTTTTTTAAAAATTAAGTAATATTAAAGGTTATACTCTTTGTTAATACTATCAAATAATTAATTCGTATTTGAATAATTTTATCAAAAAATATCATTAAAAAGGGATATGTTAAAGTGCTTACTCTATACTTTAAGTGTAAAACATACTTAAAGGTTGTTACATAATTTATAAATTAAAAGCCCTCTGAATCGCTAAGATGGAGATGCTCCAAGATAAAAAAGATAGAGTTGTTCGACAAACTCCCAGTTAACTAAATTCCACCATGATGCAATATAATTTGAGCGTTTGTTCTGATATTTGAGATAATAAGCATGTTCCCAGACATCTGCAACTAGAATAGGAAAAAGACCAAGTTCAAGAGGAGTATCATGTTCTGATGTAGGTATGATTACTAGATTTTTATTGTTGTTAAGACAGAGCCATGCCCAGCCGCTTCCAAAATGACTGATTGCAGCTTGAGAAAATTCTTTCTTGAATTGATCGAAAGATTTAAAGCTTTTTTCAAGTTTTTTCATCAAAGACTGTGAGGGTTTTTTGTAATTATTTGGCGATGTCATGCAATACCAGTAAAGAGTGTGAGCAAGGTGCCCACCTCCATTGTTGCGTACTGATTTTTGTAATTTATAGGGTAGTTTATGCAGATGTGTAAGTAGGTAGATAAGAGAGCACTGTTGAAAATTTGGGTATTTCTTAAGAGATTCATTAATTTTATTAATATATCCCTTATGATGAAATTCGTGGTGGATTTGTAGAGTCATTTCATCAATATGAGGCTGAAGGGCATCTATTTTATAGGGAAGCTGTGGCAGAGTGTAGGGATAATGCAAAGGTATGATATTTTCAAGTGGCTGAATTTGGTTATAGATAATCCATGAACGGATAAAGTTAAAGGGATGCCCTAAAAAATAATAAAATCCAGTATAGACCAGGCTAAGTAATAGAAGTGTAGTGATTTGTTGCTTGCGAATAATAAGCATATTTATCTCCTTGATTGTTCTAGATACATCGTTTTATAAGTACAAGTATTATACTTAAAGATCCATTTAATAGAGCTCCCCACAAGGAGTCAACGATAACGATGTATAGAGGCCAGCTGCTGAAAACCCCCTTATTGCTTGCATTATATACAAAGTAGATTATAGCTCCATAGGCCATACCCCAAAGAAAGGTTTCAAAAAATTTTCCATTGCTACGATACAAAACAAAAAAGTAGTTTCCAATAGTCATTACTGACCACGAGAGTACCGCCCATAAAAGGTTTGTTTGAACAATTTTGTGATTGGAGCCAATAAATAATTGAAGTTGGGGCTTATAGAAACTTTTCATAGTCAGTGTAAACCAAAAGCTGTCAATAATAATTGTTGCGATAGTACCTATGATGAGGTGGATACATATGTGGATTGCAGAGTGCATTGTTTTCTCCTTATAAAGGGTTTGTCATGCATCGACGAAATGATGAGATAATGTTATACTAAAAATCTCTTAGTACATTCAGTAGGTTATGTTGTTTACACTTTCAAGATCAATAGTTTGGCATGAAAAAAATTATCCTCCTCTTTTATAAATATGTTCATATAAAAAATCCTCATGACGTGCGCTTGTGGCAGCATGAATTGTCTGCCTCGCTTGGGCTAGTTGGGCGAATTCTTTTAGCCCATGAAGGAATTAATGGTACACTTGCTGGAACATGCGATGCAACGCAGCAGTATATTGCTGCAATGAACAAGCATCCTCTCTTTGGAGGTATTGATTTTAAAGCAAGTGAAGAATCAGGTGAGCATAATTATTTTTCTAAACTTTCAGTTAAAGTAAAGTCAGAAATTGTTCATTTTGGTAAAAAAGCCCAAGGAATTTCGCCAGACAATGGAGGGGTTCATTTGACTCCAGAGCAAACGCATGATCTTATTCGATCAAAAGATAAGGATCTTCTTATTCTTGACGGACGAAATTATTATGAAGCTCGTGTTGGGACATTTGAAAATGCTGTTACTCCACAGATAGATCATTTCCGAGACTTTCCTGATTATGTTGATAATAATCAAGAGCTTTTTAAAGATAAGAAAGTATTGATGTTTTGTACTGGTGGTGTGCGTTGTGAGCGAGCCTCTGCTTATTTAAAATCAAAAGAAGTGGCACAAGAGGTATATCAAATTGCAGGAGGTATTCATCGCTATGTTGAAAAATTTCCTGATGGGTTTTTTAGAGGAAAGAATTACGTTTTTGATGATCGTGTTACAGTCCCGGTGACTAATGATATTTTGAGCTCTTGTGATCATTGCTCAGTTTCTTGTGATGATTTTACAAATTGTTCTAGCACGCTTTGTAATAAGCAATTTATTGCTTGTGTAGATTGTTTAGAAAAATTTAATCATGCTTGTTGTTATCCTTGCTTTGAAAATGTAACTTATCATAACGTCAAGAAGCGTATTTATAAGCAGAAAGCACCGGCTGAGAGAGTCAAAAAAAAGGATAATGTCTCTTTTTAATTGAACAAAAATTATTATAGCTAGAGAATTTTACATTGGCTCAACTTATGAGTACTTTCTTTGTTACCATAAGAAGGAGAATAAATGGCACGAGCTTACTAGCTTAGATTTAAGAAAAAAGTGAATGAATTCCTTTTTTTGTTTATAACGTTAAGAATTCTAAAAAAGAGACCTTTTATCTTTTTTATAAATATTTTTTAATTATCGAACTCGCATTATAAAAATAAAATTAGACATTTCTTAGATCACTTTAAAAGATATATTTATCTTGCCGTTCAAAGTGTATTCAATCTGTTCCAACAGAGCATTGCTGGGTTAGTATCGCCTTTTTTCTTGAGACATTTATTTTTTGATAAATTTTTAATTAGTTGATGGTTGGTTACGGCTCTTAATCCATTGATCAAGTTCAATCAGATAGATTAAAAGGGCTTCAAGGTCGCTGTGTCGTATTGAGTTTGGTCCATCACATAAAGCTTTTTCAGGCGTTTCGTGTACTTCCATAAATATTCCTGCAATACGTTGTGTAACGGCAGCTGTTGCAAGAGATGAAACGAATGAGCGATCACCACCACTTGATGTTCCTAAGCCGCTCGGTCGCTGCACAGAGTGAGTAGCATCAAAAATAACGGGTCTATTCATTTGTCTCATGATTGAAAGAGATCTAAAATCAACAATAAGATTGTTGTAGCCAAAAGAAGTTCCGCGCTCACAAAGCCAGCTATGATGATTTCCTGTTGATGCAACTTTATCATGAGCATGGATCATAGAGTCTGGTGAAACAAATTGACCTTTTTTAATATTAACAGGTTTTCCTGTTTTTCCGGCAGAAATTAAAAGGTCTGTTTGTCGACACAAAAATGCAGGTATTTGAATAACATCAGCAACTTGACTGACAGATGATATTTGAATACTTTCATGAACATCTGTGATAATTGGAATATTAAATTGCTTTTTGACTTTACTTAAAATATTACATCCTTCATCAAGGCCAAGCCCTCGGTATCCTTTAAGGGACGTTCTATTTGCTTTATCAAAAGCGGCTTTAAATATAAAGTTATATGACAACTTTTGAGATAGTTCTGTTAGATATTCGGCTGCCTTGAGAGTATATGTTTCACTTTCAATAGCACATGGACCGATAATAAAAAAAAGCGGTGACTCATTTGTCACCGAACGTAACCAGCTAAACTCCATTGCTCTCCTTAAATAGGGATGTTATTTAAGCCTCACTTGTTGAGCGAGATTGAGATGTTTCTCGGTGCTTTACAAGCTCATCTAAAACACCGTTAATAAATTTAAAAGCATCTTTTTCAGCAAAGTTTTTGGCAAGCTCAATTGCTTCATTAATAATAATTGTTGAAGGTGTTTTATTTTGTTCAATTTCCCATAATGCAAGGCGTAAAATTAATAGAGTGCAGCATCCAAGGCGCTCTAATCGCCAATTTCTTAAATAGGGAGCAAACAAAATATCAAGTTGCTCACGTCTTTCAATTGCACCACGACTTAAGTCCTTATAAAAAGTATCTTGAGGAAGTGTAACATCAAATTCTTGTTGGAAATCTGCTATGACTTCATCAAGTGACGCATTATAATCAGTTCGATCAACAGCGTACAAAAGGTAAAAAGCCAAGCAACGCTCATCTCTTCGAGAGTCTACACTTTGTAGTTGGGCATTGCTATCTGTTTTTTCTTGAAGATCTAACTCTGCGTCAATAGGAGTTTCATTAAGTCCAGCAATTTGACTACTCATAATAATTTGAACCTTAATCGTATAAAATATTTACAAGATACTTAATTATCAACACGCTCAATATACTTTGCATCGCGAGTATCAACTTTAACCTTATCTCCTTCATTAATGAAGAGAGGTACGTTAATAACGACTCCTGTTGTTAACGTTGCAGGCTTTGTTCCCCCTTGAGCTGTATCACCTTTTACACCTGGTATAGTTGTTTCAACGCTTAAGACCATAAATGTTGGAGGTTCAATAAGAATAGGGGATCCTTCAAATTTTAAGACCGTATACATTTCTTCTTCTTGTAAATAATCTTTTGCTCCTGCAATTTGGTTTTCATTAAAATCAAGTTGCTCAAAAGATTCCTGATCCATAAAATGATAGAGGTCATCAGCATATAAAAATTGCATTTGTGAGTATTCAAGATCAGGGATTTCAAATTTTTCAGCAGACCTGAAGGTTTCTTCCAGAGTTCTTCCGGTAATCAGATTCCTCATTTTTGTCCGCAAATAAGTTCCACCTTTACCAGGTTTAACGAGTTGATAATCAATGATAATCCAAGGTTCTTTGTTCCAAAGAATTTTGGTGGACCCTTTTCTAAAGTCTGATGTTGAAATCACAAACCGCCCCTTTTAAATCTGTATTAAAGAACTAGAGTACTGCAAATAACTATTGTTTATTGTAGCAGAATAATATTGTTTTACCAACAATGAAAAAGAGTTAAGAAAGCAGCATTTTTGATGCTTTATCAATGGCTTGATTAAGAATTTGTTCTTCGCTTGGGGTAAATGAACCAAGTACGTATGATCCAACGCTTTCTCGCTCATGTGAGTCTGGTCGATCAATGCCAAATCGTAGGCGCCAGAAAGCAGGGCCAAATACAGATTGTAAAGATTTTATGCCATTATGACCCCGAGGGCTTCCGCCAAAAGAGATAGTCATGGCTGCAAACTTTTTTTCTAATTCATCATGTACAACAATAATTTCTTCATTTTTTATCCCCTTTTTTTGTAAAAAGGGGGCAATCCGTCCAGATTCATTCATAAATGTCAGCGGCTTTATAAGCATTATGTCATGAGAGTCGCTGTTTGGAGTGATTTCTGTGTATTCAAGATTTTTGTAGGTTTGAAAATTTGCAGCATGATCCTTTGCCAAGCTATCAAGAATACGAAATCCAATATTGTGCCTTGTATTCGTGAAGCGAGATCCAGGATTACCAAGGCCGATGATTGCTCGAATAGCGTGGTAATTATAAATTGGCTTCATGGGGGTAACTTTTTTCATGGTCATCAAGAATAATACGTTCAATACTGCTCTTAAGCGTATCATAGATTGAGAATATCGTCATCTTGGTAGGGATTGTCTTTCGATCTACTGCTAGAGAATCAGTAATAAAAATGGCATCAAACAAATTATTTTCAGTTAGCTTAGCACTATTTTTTGCTGAAATAGGTGCATGTGTAAAGCAGCCAATTAATTGTTGTGCGCCACAAGCGCGTAGAAATTCTGCTGCATGAAGCGCAGTGGACCCTGTATCAAGAATATCATCTCGCAGGATGACCACTCTGTTTTTAACATTGCCATTCATACTCATTATTGAAATATTTCCAAGCTTATCACGCTCTTTGCGTAGATGCCCGGCTGTAAGGTTGAGTGATTGAGCGAGATCAAGTGCTCGGCCAATGCCACCTTTGTCAGGAGAAATAACGACTGCTTGGTGGAGTTTTTCGTGATTAAAGAAATTTTGTAATACAGTTGACCATAAACTGGTACAGGTATTGTGATATACAAATGGGGCTTGTTCAAGCCAATGAATAGTATGGAAGTCACAACCAATAATAGTTGTTACACCCAGTGAGTGTATAAGCTTTATGTATTGTAAGGCGCTTTTATTTGCTCGACTATATGCTAAATAAGGCATGATTAAGTCGATTTGGGCGGGATTGAATTCTGCTATTTTTTGAATAACTTGGATAAGATTAAAGAGCTGATGATTTAAGGAGGGAGCCTTTTCATTGTTAAATAATGAGCCAAAAAGAATAATTTTTTTATTGTTACATGTATGTAGTAATGGAGATATAATGTATTCTTCTCCATCATTAAATGAAGCGTGTTCGTATGATATGTATTCAAGGCATAGCTCAGCAGCTATATCTTGAGCTTGCTTTACATTTTTATGCGCAATAATTACTCTATTTCTCAACGGTTTAGCCACCTCTGCATAAACGTTTTTAAAAAATTTTTTGATTTTTTTTGGGGCAATAACTTTAATGCCTCTGGAAGCTTCTTTAAGGCAATAAGCTTGCGTTTCCACTGTGTAAATGATTCCGCTGGTTGACCTGCAATAATGCTGTTTGGAGAGATGTTATTGATGACAGCACTCTTTGAAACAATTTTCGTGTTATCGCCTATAATAACATGATCTTTGATCGCAACTTGACCACCAATTTGACAACCTTGCCCAATCTGGGCGCCCCCAGCAATGCCTGTAAGCGCTAAGATAGCGGTTCCTGCTCCAATATAAACATTGTGGGCAATGTGAATAAGGTTGTCAAGTTTGACACCATCTTCTATGACAGTATCATCAAAAAGTGCCCGATCAATGGCACATTGGGCGCCGATTTCAACATGATTTCCAATTTTCACTGCACCAAAGTGAGGGTTTTTTAAAAGTCCCTTTTTTGAAACAGAGTATCCAAAGCCGTCTGATCCTATGACAGCACCTGAGTGTACAATAGAATATTGCCCTATTGTGCAATAATCAAGTAATGAGACATGTGCGTGAATCTTGGTATGTGCTCCAATGCGACAGCCTTTTCCTATAATCACAAAAGGACCAATGATTGCATTTTCTTCGATAACAGTATTGGTTCCAATTATTGCAGATGGATGAATTTGAGCTGAAGGATCAATTTCAGCAGAAACAGTAGAGGATTCAGCTCGCTGATTAAGAAAAGTATGCAATTGAGCAAGTGCTTTATGCATATCTTCAACAATTAAAAATTGTTTATCTTGCGTAATGGCTTCACGGGCAAGAATAAACCCTGCCCGTGATTTTTTTATGATATCTGTATTAATGGACTCAAACACTGATGCATCTCCTCGTTCAAGTATAACAGAGCAGTCGTTTTGGTCTGCTTGCTCAAGAGAGGTGATGCGTCGTAGTAGAGTCTGCTCACTTCCGGGTAATGGATTAATATTGAGAAGATTGCATAATTCTCCAACCGAAAGGTTAAGCTCCATTCTTACGCCTTAAACTTTTTTCTTTTTAGCTGGGGTTGCTTCAGCTTTTGTCATTTTTGTAGACTCTTTTTTTCCTGTCAACATTTCTTTTTCAAGCTCTGCAGAAAATGCTTCATCAATACGTTCAAGAGCAACGTCGGTAACATCGATATTCTTTGATGCAAAAATGAGGCCAGGGGTGTTTTTGTCTACAACAAATTCCCAATTGTTTTCATCAGCCATTTTATTAACAACAGTGAGTTGTTTGTTCCGAAGAGCAACTTGCTCATTTTGAATTCTGTAGCGAAGCATTTCTTCTTGATCGCCTAACTCACGTTCAAGATTTTTCTTTTTACGCATAAGTTCTTCGCTTTTTTCACGAAGCTTTTCTTTGCTTTCAAGCCCAAGAGAGCTATCTTTATTGATTTTTTCTTGTGCATCCATGAGCTCTTTATTGGCTTGCTTGGCTTTTTCTTGATGAGCTTCTACGTCTTTTTGAAGCCGGTCTGTAAGCACTTTGCCTTCTTGAGACTTTTGCATAATTTGAATAGTGTCAACAGCTGCAGTTTTAATGTTTTTTGGAAGACTTTTTCCACTTGCTAATCCAAAAACAGATGCAGCAACAGCAGAGAGTAATAATTTTTTCATCGTGACTCCTTAACGACATGTGATGTTAGACAACAGTATTCTTCAAAAGCACATCTATGCTAACGCGATTAGGCCTGAGAGTCAATATGGTCCAATATATGCAGTCCTTGAGCAGATTTTCCTTCTATGGTATTATTTAAATGTAATGGTTGTTTGTGTTAAGCTTTATTATATTGGTTAATCGATATGAAAATAGCAGTTCTTCTTTCTGGTGGAGTTGATTCTTCTGTTGCATTGCATCTGCTAAAAAATCAAGGACATGACTGTGTTGCCTTTTATCTTAAGGTCTGGCTTGAAGATGAGCTTGCTTATTTAGGTAACTGTCCTTGGCAAGAAGATTTGAATTATGCTGAAAGTGTTTGTGCACAACTTGGTGTTCCACTTCACGTAAAGTCTCTTCAAAAAGAATACCATGATCGAGTAGTCTCTTATACTCTTGCTGAGATTCGAGCTGGTCGTACGCCTAGCCCAGATATTTTTTGTAATCAAATGATTAAATTTGGTGCTTTTTTTGATATTATTGATAACTCATTCGATAAAGTTGCTACAGGTCATTATGCGCAGGTTGTACAGGAAGGAGACCAGTACGTGCTTAAGAGAGCTGTAGATAGTTTTAAAGATCAGACCTACTTTCTTTCTCGTCTATCTCAAGAACAGCTTGCTCGCATTTTATTCCCTCTCGGTGGATTTAAAAAATCAGAGGTGCGAAAGCTTGCCCAATCATTTGATTTGCCAACTAAAAATCGCAAAGATAGTCAGGGAATTTGTTTTCTTGGCAATATAAATTTTTCAGACTTTATTCGTCATCATCAGGGCACACGCACGGGCGATCTTATTGAATACGAAACAGGCGAAAAGGTTGGAAAACATGATGGTTTTTGGTTTTTTACGATTGGCCAGCGCAAGGGCATTGGCCTTTCTGGTGGGCCATGGTATGTGGTGAAAAAAGATGCTGATGAAAATAAAGTATTTATTTCTCGTCGTTATCATGATGCTCACTTAGTTCGTGATCAGGTGACTATGGCATCGGTGCATTGGATTGCAAAAAAGCCAACGGATCAAGAGACGCTTTCTGTAAAATTGCGACATGGAGAAGATTTTTATCAAGCAAAAATTGTTCCACAGGACGATTCAAGATATACTGTTTACCTTGATGGGCAAGATCAAGGAATTGCCCCTGGTCAATTTGTCGTTTTGTATGATAAAGATTATTGTTTGGGTGCCGGAACTATTTGCGCAGGAGAGTCTTCCCATGCCAGATCAAAGACGCAAGCCCCATGTGGGGAGAGGTCGATTTTATAATCATGATCAAGAGCATATTAAAAAACGATTATTACATGAGGTTTTTTTTGCGTTGCGTCTGTTAGCGCGGAGCATTGTCTGGAAAGGTCAATCTTTTTTTCCCCAAAATATAACACCTGAAGAGTGGAGTGTTAAGCCGGAGTTTGTTGAGCGATCCACTGCACCATTAATTACTTGGGTTGGTCATGCAACATTTCTTATTCAAATTAATGGGGTAAATATTATAACTGATCCGGTTTTTGGAGATGTTTCTTGTTTTTTTAAAAGACGAGTTTATCCCGTTATGACGCTTGAAGAGTTACCACCTATTGATGTAGTGCTTATTTCTCATAATCATCGAGATCATTGCGATACTCCAACTCTTAAGCGGCTTGCTCAGCTTTATAATTCTATGATTTTTGTTCCTCTTGGAGATAAATCTTATGCTGCATCACTTGGCTTTTCCAGTGTGAGCGAAATGAATTGGTGGGAGGGGCGTCTTGTTGATACATCCAATGGCTTGGTGCGAATTACTTTTTTGCCTGCGCATCATTGGTCGGGCAGAGGTCTGTTTGATATTAATCGATCACTGTGGGGAAGTTGGCACATCAGTGCAAATACCTCAGGTATCTATTTTGCAGGAGATACCTCTTATTCTAATCATTTTAAGGAAATCGCACGTCACGACTTTGATATTAATGTAGCCCTCATGCCTATTGGCCCTGCAATTCCAGAACAGCATATGAGGCGATCACATACTAGCCCAGAAGAAGCACTGCAAGGATGCCTTGATTTAAAATCGTCATATTTTATTCCTATGCATTGGGGGACATTTCAGAGTGGATATGACACTTTTAATGAGGCATTACAGCTATTGTTTGATGCTTGTAGTCGGCGAGAAAAAGAGTTAACGAATTTATCACTTCAGTGTTTGAAGTTTGGAGAACAATGGTTATATCCTCACTAGTTATTAATGGACTAAGCCTTGTTTGTTTTAATATTGATCTTTTTTTAGCCGTATTTAATCAAGATTGGGTTGCTCATACGTTACTTCTTTTTTTTATTGTTATCAGGGGGTATGAGGTGAATAATGCCGTGAGTCAACATCCTTTGTGGATTGCGGGAATTTTGCTTGTTATGCAGGATTGGTTTTTAACAGGATGGGCCGGCATTAGTCTTTTTTATCTTGTCTTTCTTTATTATCTGACAGAGCGAGCTTATTATGTTTTGCATTTTAATCGTGTGGTAATACAAATTCTGCTTTTTGGATGTGCAATTGTGATGCGAGGGTTGTTGGTTTTTGGGCTTGAGTATTTTGGCGCAAATTTAGCTTTAAAGACATTTTATCAAATTTGTATTACACTAAGCACAGGATATATACTTTTTTGGAATGTGTTGGGCAATCGCTTGTTTAGTACTATTAAGCGCTAAGCCAAGAGGAAAGTCTGGACTCCTAACAGGAGGATGCCTCATAAGAAGGGCTCTTTTGAGCAATTCAAGTGAGGGGGGCCGCAAGGTTCACGGAAAGTGCCACAGAAAATAAACCGCCATAGCCTTGTGTTATGGTAAGGGTGAAAACGTGCGGTAAGAGCGCACGCTCGTTATCAGTAATGGTAGCGGGGGTAAACCCCATCCGGAGCAAGACAAAATAGGTAAGTTACAAAGCCCCTGTTCTTGCATGACTTACGGGTATGTCGCAAAGATAAATGGTTGCCGCTTTTGTATTAAAAGCAAAAGTACAAAATCCAGCTTATAGACACATTCCAAAAAAATATTTCTATAAACTTCATATTTATCTATCTACTTTCTTAGCAAAAAAGTTTCTCTGTCATTATTTTTTTTACAAAAGCTACTCACTTTATATGTTATTGAACAAAAAAATAAACAACAAACATGAGAATACAGATGAAAAAGATGATTAATTTTATTTTACTAAGTTGAGTTACATCTTTGGTTAGCATGAATGGGCCTAACAGCAAAGCTTTGTTCAATGGACTTTTTATGCTTTCTCTATGTTGTTTTTTCTGGGGGATCAATAAAATTTTGGGATGGTGAATACAGAAAAATATCATTGTTCTCTTTTAGATAATTCTTGCGGTGAAAGAGCTTATTCGGTAACGGTTATTCTAGATGGTACAGACATTGGAGCTACAAGAAATTGGTCATTTGGGGCAGGAGATTTTTTGTACACGTATCAGAATGTGGATTGTGGTATGAGTAATTGGGTTTAGCTGCGCATTTATGATTCATTTTTTCACGATCTTCAAGAGCAGGTCAGACGTTCAAGGCATGATTATAAATTTAATCGCGAGATAGTCTTTGTTACAATTTGAATAAGAATCTAAGATTAGCTAATGATATTATAGGTTCTTAAATATCCAACTTGATGATTTTGTGTGAAAAAGGTACATTGTTAGCATATGAGGAGTTTTTTTATTACAGAACACATTTATTATTGAAAGGCTTCTAATGAAGCATGCCCCTGATCATCATGATCATGGTGGGGTTCTTGAACACCACCACTCCATTTGGGAAGAGATTGTTTGTCATCTTCCTTATGCAATTTTTTCAGTTGCGCTCTCATTATTAGTATTGAGTTTTTTATCTGCAACAGAAACAAATGATATTGCACCAAGTGTGGCGTATCGCTTGTTTCATAATTTTCATTACATTCATATTTTATTTGCTTCAACTGGGGCAATATTAACTTTTAGGAAATATTCTAAAAATATGCTTTTGGGGTTAGTTGTTGGCTTTTGTGTGCCAACTATTTTTTGCACATTATCAGATATGCTTATTCCTTATCTTGGCGGCCGAATTGCTAATCTTGATATGCATTTTCACTGGTGTTTTATAAGTCACTTGGACGTGGTCTTGCCTTTTATGATTGCTGGTATTATTAATGGTTGGGTAATGAGTAATCATTCATCAAGTAGGCAAATTTTTTATACACTAGGGTTTCATTTTTTTCATATCTTTATAAGTTCTATGGCTTCTGTGTTATACTTGGTTGGATTTGGTTTTCATCACTGGTGGGATAGAATGGGCTTTGTCTTTGGGTTCCTGATTCTTGCAGTGTTGATTCCGTGTACATTGTCTGACATTGTTATCCCTATGGTCTTTGCTAAGGCTCGACCATCAAAATAATCGGAGTAAATGACTGGTGAGACGAATTAAGTTTGAAAATGTTACTAAAACGTTTGAAGGTGAAGTCATCATTGATAGGCTTAATTTAGAAATACCAAGTGCACAATTTTTTGCTTTGCTTGGGCCAAGTGGTTGTGGTAAAACTACACTACTTAGATTAATTGCAGGGCTAGAAACTCTTGACTCTGGTAAAATTTATTTGGGAGATGAAGATATTACTCATCTCCCCATTTACAAGCGACGTATCAATACTATTTTTCAAAATTATGCGCTTTTCCCCCACTTAACTATTTTTGAAAATGTTGCATATAGCCTGAGACTCAAATCATTAAAACAGGAGATTATTGAAGAAAAAGTTAAAGAGGCTCTTAAAACAGTCCGCCTTTCTGGATTTGAGCAAAAAATGCCACAGACACTTTCCGGAGGGCAAAAGCAACGTGTTGCAATAGCTCGGGCAATTGTGAATGAGCCAGATGTATTACTGCTCGATGAGCCCCTTGCAGCACTTGATTTGAAATTGCGTGAGGAAATGCTTATTGAGCTTATTAATTTGCAATTTAAGTTAAAGACTACTTTTGTATATGTCACACATGATCAAAATGAAGCGTTGACTGTTTCTGATCAAATGACAATTATGAATAAGCGTGGAGCTATTGAGCAAATTGGTACGCCTAAGCAAATTTATGAATTTCCGGTAAGTAGCTTTGTTGCAAACTTTGTTGGAAATACCAATATAATTGAAGGTATTTTACACATGACTGACAAAGGATATGATGTTGAAGTTGAAGGGCTTGGAAGCTTTGGTGTTTATGTTGCTACTGAGCGATTCTGGATGATTCCGGGTTGTCGATTACTTATGAGTATTCGCCCTGAAAAAATAGAAATTAGCAGAGGAGAGCGAGAAGGGTTTTCAAATCATTTAACGGGAACGGTTGTTAATACCATTTATTATGGACGAACAACGGAGTATCGTGTTCGATTGCAAAATGGCACCATACTCATGGTATTTGAGCAGAATGAAGAACATTTTCCACAAGAGACGATCGATGATGATGATGAAGTCCATCTTTATTTTCAAAATGAGAACGTTGTTCTCTTGGAGCACTGAGTGAAAAGTATTCGAAAGATAGTTGGTGAAGAGCTTTCATTTTTTTATGCCTTTCCGGCATGGCTTTGGCAGTGCTTTTTTCTTTATTTGCCCTTGCTGATATTGCTTTGGAAAAGTCTGGTTGACTATGGTGAAACAGGTTATCCTTATATTTCTTTTAAGCATTATGCCCGCATTATTGATTCTTTATATCTTAAGATCATTTTTAATTCTTTGAGTACCGCCTGTGCAACAACGATTGTCTGTTTTTTGGTTGCGTATCCAGTTGCATATTTTTTAGCTTTCAAGGTGCATAAAAGATTTAGGGCATTTCTTTTATTTTCAATTATTTTTCCTTCGTGGACAAGCTTAATTGTGCAAATTTATGCTTGGTTTTTTCTTCTTGATCGTAATGGATTTTTTTGTCAATGGTTGTATAGTTTGCATCTACTGCCCCGCTCTTTTCAGCTTTTAAATAATTATTTTGCTATTATTGTTGGCATGGTTTCATGTTTCCTTCCATTTATGATTTTACCCTTGTATGCAGTATTAGAGCGAATAGACAATAGCTTGATTGAAGCATCTGCTGATCTTGGGGCAAATAGGCTACAAACTTTACGTCATGTTATTTTGCCTCTTTCGCTGCCAGGTATTTATGCTGGTTGCTTACTCGTTTTTATTCCTTCATTTGGTGAATTTGCTATTCCAACATTGCTTGGTGGCTCTCGGAATATGTTTTGGGGGAATGTGATTGTAGATAAATTTTTACGTTCACGTGATTGGTCATCTGGAGCTTCTCTTGCAATAATGGGAATATTTGTTCCGCTTGTTATTATGATGGTTTATTTTGTTGTTGTCCGTATTATAAAACACTGGCGTCGTGCTAAACAAAATAAATTACAAAAAAAAGAAATTTGGTAAATAAGGCTGTCGAGGAATTATGATTGTTGAAAAAAAGCATCCACTTATGCAAATAATCTATCCGTTATTTGTCATCTGTTCATATCTTTTTTTATATCTTCCTATTATTGTATTGGTACTTTTTTCTTTTAATGACGCAGCTGTTTCTATGAATTGGGTTGGCTTCTCGCTGCGCTGGTACCGTGCATTGTTTGCTTCAACGGAGGTTTTAGAGGCATTTAAGGTATCAATTGTTGTTGCTGTTTCATCAACATTACTAAGTATTAGTATGGGGACAATGCTTGTTCTTTCAAGTAAGTGGTGGCGATCATTTTGGCCGTTTAATATTTTTTATACGAATGTTTTTCTTCCTGATATCATTGTTGCTATTGGGGTATTGAGTGTTTTTGCATTATTTCAAATCCCTGTAGGGTATAGTAGCTTGATTGCTGGACATACTGTTATTGGATTAGGTTTTGTCATTCCAATAGTTCGAGCACGCTTTATCGAGCTTGATCCAGTTTTGACAGAGGCATCTCTTGATCTTGGTGCAACCTATGCACAAACGTTTTATAAAGTCATTATTCCTCTTTTAATGCCATCATTAATTGCATCAGGATTGTTGACATTTACGTTGTCACTTGATGATTTTTTAATTTCATTTTTTTGCTCTGGACCAACTGTACAGACTCTTTCTGTTTATGTCTATTCAATGGTTCGAACTGGAGTTAATCCAACAATTAATGCTATCTCAACATTCTTTCTTGTAGTGAGTAGCTTGTTAGTGTTGCTTCTTTCTTATTTTAAAGTTATAGATCAGGTGATGTAAATATGAGTAATTATGACGGTGATAGAGATCAATCATTTATGCGCTGGATAACACCTAAGCTAGTCATTGCTCTCTTCTATTTATCACTTCTTGCAACATTTCTTTATTTGCCTCGTATTTTTAACTATTTTAATGATGAGCAAGAAGTTACCCTTAATATTTATTCATTTGTTGAATTAATTTCTCCAGATGCCCTGAGCAAATTTCATGATGAAACGGGTATTAATGCATCAATTACCTATTTTGATTCAAATGAAGAATTATATACAAAATTGCGTATTACTGGTGGTGAAGGTTATGATTTGCTTGTTGTTTCAGATTATATGGTTGAGCTACTTCACAATGAAGGATTGCTTCACCAGATTGAACATAGTAAACTTGTAAATTTTAAAAACCTTGACTCACGGTTAAAGGGGCGTTTTTTTGATCCTAAAAATCAATATTCTTTACCGTATGTTTGGATGACGTATGGATTTTTGTTTGATAAAAATCTTTTAGAGTCAAATCAGAAGCCTTTAAGCTTAAGTTTTATTTTTAATTCACCTGAACAACAATGGAGTATAAAAAACACATTAAGCAAGAATCGTAAGCTTTGCATGACAAATGATGCTCGTGAGGCAGTCTGCTTAGCAGCTATTTATCTTTTTGGAAGGGTAACGAATTTAACAAAAGATGAATACTTGCAGATTAAGCAGTTGCTCATCAAGCAAAAAAAGTGGGTAGAGAATTATACGAATGAAGGGTTACAATATCTTTTAATTGGCAATATTGTGCCTGCTGCGTATGGACCAAGCATGTTTATTCGAAATGCTTTAGCTTTTTTTGATCAATTTGATTTCATTATTCCAGAAGAAGGGAGTATTCTCTCTATTGAAAATTTAGTTATTCCTCGAGCGTCAAAAAAGCAAGATCTTGTTTATAAGCTTATTAATTTTTTAACGATACCAGACATTGCTCTTATAAGTAGCAATGCTTATGGCTATAACCCAACAAATATTAAAGCATATGAAAAAATAGATTCAAAAATTTATTTAAACAAAAACTATTTTCCTGAAGGTAAGCAATTTGATAGACTGCATCTTATTCATAATAATCTCTCTCTTGAGCAAATTGAGGATATATGGCTTGCAGTAAAATCTGCTTAACGTAGACTGAGTGATATGACTAAGTTAACGGAGCTTTGTGTAGCTTTTTCACTTGTCATCTCGAGATTCATAAAATATTATAAGGTTAGGCTGATATTAAATTTTTGTGCATATTATAAAAACAGTACTTAATTTGTGTAAAAATAAAATATAGAAAGCCTCATTCTCATAGCAGCGATTGTTTATTTTATGATAAAATTATTTAATAGCTAAATACATTATTTGAACAATGATTTTTTGGTAGTTATTCTCTACCCATGTTTTTTTAATTCGAAATTATGTTGAGGACCTATGAAGAATATAAAGACTTCTTTTGCTTCATTTAAGCAGGCATATTATCAACGCAAGGCCCGATTTAATGAAGCTTTTACTAAAGCCTTGGATAAGGGCTATATTAGCTTCAATCAACAGGGTCGAGAAATAATGTCTCAAATTGAATATTATATTAAAGAAATTGAAAAATCAGATATCTTTGAAAAAACGGCAAGTAGTGCTTCAGAGAAATCTGCAAAAAAATCACTTTCTAAAGCAAAAAAACTCTTTAAGCAATTAAATGAAATGATTAAGCCAATGTGGCGACAATGGATAGAAGCTATTGTCATAGCATTTGTGCTTGCTTTTGTATTGCGTAATTTTATATTCGGCTTATATCATGTGCCAACAGGATCAGCAGAAAAAAACATTTTAGTTGGAGATCGTGTTTGGGGCAATAAGGCTGCTTATCTTTTGGGAGAAGTTAAGCGCGGAGATCTTGTTATTTTTGATAATCCAGAATTTCATTATGTGAAGTCAAATATATTTCATTATTACTGGCAAAAATATATTGGTCTTGAGTTTCCACCTCTTGGGTTAGGAGCTGGTCCTGACAATTTTGTTAAACGAGTAATCGGTATTCCCGGAGATGTGGTTGAAGGTAAGATAGAGGATGGTAAAACAGTTATTTATCGAAATGGTAAAAAACTTAATGAACCTTATGTTAACCGCTTGCCTCTGATTAGTTTAAAAAAGCAGGTTGGCTTTATTCCTTTTAAAGCATTTGGTCCATTTTCAGTTCCATTCTTTTTGCAAAAGCGCTTTGCAACTGTTCGCTATACTTACGATCCAGATAAACCGCTTGATCAACAGCCATGGTACAATATGGAAGAGAGTGAAATTATTATAAAGCCTGGATCAGATGAAAAGATTCTTTATCATGCCTATGATCCTATCTATACAATGGGTTCAGGAATGTCTAACTTTATTTATAGTGTCGATAAATTTGGTCCGATTACTGTACCAGAAGGAAAATATTGGGTAATGGGTGATAGTCGACAAAATAGTCGTGATAGTCGTTATTTTAATTTTCTTGATGAAGACTTAATTCATGGTCGAGCAAGCTTTGTTATTTACTCAGTTGATAGCGAAGAGGCTTTTTGGCTATTTGAGCTTATCAAACATCCAATTGACTTTTGGACAAAAAAAATTAGATATAATCGTTTCTTCAAGGGATTAGGAACATTTAATGGCATCGAAGAATAATTATTACGTTACGACACCGATTTACTATGTTAATTCAAAGCCACACCTTGGAACACTCTATTCAACATTACTTGCTGATGTTGCTTCTCGCTTTGCTCAATTAATGGGTAAGCAGACATTTTTTATGACAGGTACTGATGAGCATGGACAAAAAATCCAAGAGCGAGCTCAAGAGCTTGGCATGCCTCCCAAGGAATTCGTTGATTCTATGATTTCACCTTTCAAGGATATATGGAAATTGTTTGATTTGAATTATAACAAGTTTATGCGTACGACTGATGAATATCATCAAAAGGCGGTGCAGGCTTGGATTAAGCAGTTGATGGAGCAGGGTGATATTTATAAATCGACCTATGATGGATCTTACTGTGTACCTTGTGAGTCATTCATGACGGTCACATCAGACTCACCTCGCAACGAATCAGGTAAAGCGGTATGCGCATTACATCCTAATCGTATACTTGAAGAAGTGTCTGAAGAAAGTTACTTTTTTCGTCTATCATCATATGAGAAACTCTTATTAGAGTTTTATGAAAAAAACCCTAAATTTATTATGCCTCGTGAGCGGATGGCAGAGGTTGTCTCTTTTGTAAAATCTGGTCTTAAAGATTTAAGTATTTCTCGTAAGAACTTGACTTGGGGAGTTCCATTTCCTGGTGATCCTGAGCATGTTGTCTATGTCTGGGGAGATGCGCTTAATAATTACATCACAGGTATTGGGTATGGTCAGAGTGATGAAGAGTCAATGAAAAACTTTAATCAGTGGTGGCCTGCTGATTTGCATGTGATGGCAAAAGATATTGTACGATTTCATGCCATTTATTGGCCAGCATTTTTGATGGCTTCTGGGTTAGAGCTTCCTAAGCGGCTTCTTGTTCATGGTTATATTCTTATGGGTGATCAGAAAATGTCAAAATCTTTGGGTAATGCTGTTGACCCTACAACGCTTGCTGAGTGGTATGGCGTTGAGCCAGTGCGTTATTATTTGATGAGACAAATGGCTGTTACACATGATGGTATTTTTTCATTAAAGGATTTAGAGGATCGGATTACTGCTGATCTTGCCAACAACTTAGGAAACCTATTGAATCGTACGCTTTCACTTGCTTTGGGCAATAAGTTGGAAAAAGTCAAAGCTCCTGTCGCGTGGGAACCTGCAGCAAGTCACTTAAGAGAGCAGGCAGAAGAAACGTACCGCTCTTACTGGGATGCAATGAATGACAATATGTACCACGTTGCACTTGGACATGTTTGGACATTCATTGGTCAGGTAAATGCATATTTTCATGCGCAAAAACCATGGGTTCTTGCAAAAGAGAATGGTGAGCTTTTCCAAGAAGTTATTGCAGCAGCTTGTCAGAGTTTAGAAATAATTGGTATTATGCTATCTCCATTTATGCCGAGCAAAATGAGTGAGCTTCTTTCCTGTCTTGGGAAAAGGCTTGAGTCAGAGTATAATTATGATGAGATATTAAGAACGAACTCATGGAATGGTCAGTTTGAGCTTAAAAAATTATCTGAGCCTCTCTTTATTAGACCAGAGTCGCGAGTTGAAAAAAGTGATCAACCAGAGTTGAAAAAAGAGAAAAATAGAGCATCAATGCATGTTCTGTCTAAAAAAGAAGCATCAGATAGTTCAGGTGAAATTACTATTAATGATTTTGTGAAGTGCCATTTAACTGTAGGGTCAATTAGAGCTTGCGAGCCAGTTAAGGGTTCAAATAAAATGCTTAAATTGACTGTTGATGTTGGTGAAGAGTCTGGAGATCGAACTATTTTAAGTGGTGTTGCGCAGCACTTTAATCCTGATGATCTTATTGGAAAGCAAGGAGTATATGTGACCAATCTTGCTCCCCGAAAAATGATGGGGGAGGTGTCACAAGGGATGATGCTTTTTGCAGAAGATGATGAAGGGAAGCTTAAGCTAGTGACTGTTGGTGGACAGGTAAAGCCCGGGACACGTTTAAGATAAATTAAAGAGAACGCGCCCTTTTTTACGGGCGCGTTCTTCTGTTCTTATCTTCTAAAAAAATGTGGTATTTGAGGTATAATTCTAGGCTGGTCTAAATCTTCTTGTTTGCTCTGTAAGCCAGGCAAAGCTATTACAAGCTTGAGCTATTTTTCTGCTACCAGTTTGGTAGATTTGATTTCCGATTGTATTTGATGCTTGTAGTAATCTATTAAAAATAGTTTGTTGTTGAACTGCGGGTTCATTGTTGTTGCTTGGCTCTATTGAGGAAAGAGGCTGAAAAGCTTGAGCAAAAGGGTTAATATTATTTATATTAAATTCTCTTCTGTAACGTTCTAATTTTTGTGGAATATTTTTAATTATCTGCTTTATTTGTCTAAGTCGGTATTTTAGATAATTATGAGAAAGTAACATTGTTTCTTTGCGCGATAAGCTTTCAAGGTATAAGCGTAACAGACTGATAGTTCCATTCATATGAGACATTCTTATTGCTTCATCTGGCATATTTCGTCCAAGTTGGAATAAAGAGTGGTAAAGAGCTTCTCGGGTTGATCGGTTATTAATAACCCGAAAAAAAGCATAAGGCTCAACATATTCATTTTCTTGTGGGAGTCCATCTAATGGATATGCAGGTTTTTCTGTTATTATATAAATAATTAAAAGCAGAGGTAGGATTTTTGGATTTATTGCTAAACATTTATTAAGTAAGTGAAAGTATGAATAAAAAAGCGCTCTGTCTAAAGCAAAATTCCTTAAAAATCTTGTATATTCCCAAAAAGCATTATGTCCTTGAGTTACATCAAAATAAGTAATTTCATTATTTTCATTCATAAAAAGGGAACTAGTCTCTGGTAATTGATGCAGAGTGTGTTCATCGTTTTCATTTGAAAGAATTCGAAAAGAAGTTAATCTTTTTTGTGTAAAAGCCGGACGAGCACATAAAAAACAGTTTGTGTTGGTTGCGGGGTGGGTAATGAGCCATGTTAGTACACAGGTTGTATGGTAGGCATGTGCGCAGATCTCTTCGGTTCCTTCAACATTGTTTGATAAGGTAACATACTGGTCAAGGTGCCCCCCATCTTCATCAACATGGTTACTGTCTGCATCATAGATAAAATCACTTAAACAAATTGAGCATGTAGTTGAAAGTTTCTGAAGATTTTCTAGTCTTATTCCTGGAATGCGTTGTTGATTTTCTCTATGAAGAAATCGGCTTCGAGCTGCAAATAGAATTTCCTTTTTTTCTTCAGAAGAAGCTTCTTGGGTTGTTGTTTGAAGTTCTGGCTGTTCGTTATTTACTAAAACAATAGCTGTTGTTTGTTCAGTTGACTCTTGTCTGTTATCTGCCTCAAAATCTTCGCTTTGAGCAAGAGATTCTTGAGTTTCCGTAGTAATTGAAACAGTAGGTGATTCTCTGAGCTCTGCGAATGATAATTCAAGCTGTTCATCTTTGAGTGTTGTACCTTCTTTTTTTCCTGCTCCTTGGAGAGGAAGAAAGAAGAGTGTCGCGCTTAAAAGAATTGTGAAAAAGCTCTCTGTTTGATTTGTTTTAAATGAAAACTTTTTACAGTAATTCTCATTTTTAAGAGCGACAAGAGAGCTTCGTTTTCTTTGATCTCTACTATTGGTATTGTTTTTCTCAGAGTGGCAATTGAAAAAAATCATAATAACTCCATTTTGATCTATTATTTACAGTCTGAAGCAGCTGATAACTTGATTAAAAAGAGACGGCCTTGGTTGTTCTTGAGTATTTTCTTCTAGAGGAAGAGTTTCGTCTTGATTTCTGTTGCTTCCTATAATAAATTTTTTGAATATGGACCAAGCTTGAAGCTCACCTGTATTGGCATTGCGTTTTCTGAGTTTATTAAAATTATCCCAGATGCTTTTGCCTAAAGCATAGATTCCTGCTCCAGATAAAATGGTGTTGTTTATATAGTAATAATTAATCATTGGAGCCCAAAGCATTCCGGTAAGCCCTGTGTACATGCCAACAATAAAAGGAAAGAAAAATGCTTTTTTAGACAAGCCATAGCCGATAATGTAATTTTCAAAAAAATTTTTAAGCAGGTTAGAAAGCTCTTCTTTTTCTTGTATTGAGAGGTTCTCTGTATTTAAAAATTGCCGATGCTTTGTTGGTTGTCGATGAGTTAAAAATCGATAAATATTGGCAACACCATCAACTGCTCTTCCTGGTAAGTTTATGCCTTGGTGTAAATGTTTTTTGTAGGTAGAATGGTTGATTATCATTTCTATGTTAATAAGATGAAAAAGCATACTGTAAAAAATATTATCAAAAATACTATATTTTATTTTTTCAATATCAAAAAATTTATCAATGTTTGTCTCTATGTTTGACGAAAGAATAGCTTTGTAAAATTCCCCTGATTTTTTGTGAAAGTCAGATTTAGATATTTCTTTAATAGCTTGAAAGTCAATGTTAATATCTGATTTTGAATTATCAACTAAATAAAAAAGAGGCAATGATTGTGCGAAGTAATAAAGTGTATTTTTAAAACTCATTAATAATAAAGAAAGAGATTCTTTCTTGAATAAAATATTTCTATATGGAGCAATATTTGTTCGACTGCTTTGATTTGCAACAATAAAGAAAGAGGTATATTCAGGGAAGCAGGCTTTGTTATTCGAGATAATCGTAGAAAGAAGATTATTAAATTGTGCATGCTGATCAGGACGGTCCTTCATGTGCTCTAAGCATGCGGCGTAATTATGTTGTAAAATTGTTGCATTGCATGCTTCATGAGGACAGGCTTGATTTTCTCCTGTAAATTGAATGCAGTTGGTATGAATGAGGTGTTGACATTCATCAATTATAGTTACTCGCTCTCCCACATGAAATGTTTCATGGCAATAGGAACAATTGTCTGTATTCTGAAAATTTTCTATCTTGATGCATGGTGTAATAAATGGATTTTTTTGTGCATTGAGTAAGATTTCTTTTTTATTATCAAGTCCATGCATAGAGCCTAAAAACAAAAGGCTTGTAGCGAGTAGGCCTATGCTTGCCATTCTATATCCATATATTTTCATAAAATTATAACCTCCATAGACTCTGTGATTGTCATTATAGTTAAATACACTCAACTTAGCAGAGTCTACTTTATAAGATCATCACCTAGGAATTCACGAAGTTAATAATAGGAGCTGGTGATAGAATTTATAATGACTCTAAGGATTTGTGCAAACTAAAATGTTCTTCTCTATAGTAAAAAGGTATATAATTCTTGAATATAGAGCAAATGGGGTTTTTATATGGACTAATTGTATTTTTACAAGAATGAAATGGCTCCTCGGGCAGGACTCGAACCTGCGACCTAACGATTAACAGTCGTGTGCTCTACCAACTGAGCTACCGAGGAACAATTTTTCAAAAATAATCTTAGAATAAATTTTGTGTGCTTTATGGTGGGCGAAACAGGACTCGAACCTGTGACCCCCTGCTTGTAAGGCAGATGCTCTAGCCAACTGAGCTATTCGCCCCAATAGCAAAATGCAATTATCTTGCTGTTTTTGCGCACATCAGCGATGAATTATATATCTTAACTCATCACTGACATGTAGATTAAAGCAAAATAGAGAGGAAGTCAAAACATTTTTGACTCTTTTACCCTTACTTGCAACTTTCTTTGCAAGATGGTTCAGTCTTTTTATTTGTATCAAAATTCATAATAAATTCAACAAGGGCACGAATGCCCGCTCCAGAAGCCCCTTTTCCCATATAGTTAATACCTGGAACTTCATGAGATGTTCCCGCTATATCAAGGTGTGCCCATCGAGCTTTTTCAACAAAATTTTCTAAAAAACATGCTCCAATAATTGTTCCAGCAAGATATGCACGAGACCCTGAATTGTTAACATCGGCAACTTCAGAATTATTTGCTTTGACAAAGTCATCATCAAGGGGGAGCTCCCACATGCGATCACCTGTTTTTTTACCAATGTGGATTAATGTTTGAGCAAGATCTTCATCTCGAGTCATTACTGCTGTATAAAAGTGTCCAAGGGCATATAGGCAAGCTCCTGTGAGCGTAGCGACATCAATTATTACATCTGGGTTATATGTTTTTTCTGCGTAGCAAAGTGCATCCGCTAGAACTAAACGGCCTTCTGCATCGGTATTTTTAATTTCAATTGTTTTGCCGTTCATTGCAGTTACAATATCGTCTTGGCGAGAGGCTGACCCGCTTGGCATATTTTCTGTAAGTGGAGTAACTGCAATAACAGAGCAAGCAGGTTTGAGCTGGCTGATAATATCCATTGTTGCAATTACAGCTGCAGCTCCACACATATCAAACTTCATACCATCCATATAGCTTGATGGTTTTAAGCTTATCCCACCGGTGTCAAACATGATTCCTTTGCCACAAAGAGCTATTGTTGGACTATGTTCTTGCGCTCCTTTGTATTCAAGAATAACAAATTTTCCGTCTTTGATTGTTCCTTGGTCGACAGAAAGGAATGACCCCATGCCAAGTTCTTCAGCTTTTTCTTTACCAAAGATAGTGCATGAAAGGTTTCTTTTATCTGCTATTTTTTGTGCTTCAAGGCTCAGGGCTGTTGGGGTCATAATATTCCCTGGAGTGTCTGCCCACTCACGTGCTTGGTTGATTGCCTTGCCAATTATTTGGGCAGTCTCTATTGCTTGAGAGCATTTTTTTAGGTCTAAACCTTCAAGATCAAAAATAAGAGAGCTTTCATGGGGTTCATTTTTTTTTATAGTTTTAAAGTTATTAAATTCATATGAAGCCATGATTGATGCTATGCCGAGTTGCTGGCATAGCTCATCAGAAGAGCATGCTGTTATTTTTGAAAGATATGGAGGAATCTTAAGAATAGTTTCAGTTGCTTTGTATTTTTTAATAAGCGGAATTGCTCGAGCAATTGTTCGTCGAGCATTCTCAAGTTCTTGATCTGATCGCTTTTTAAGACAGCCAAGTCCTAAAAAAATGAGATGTGTTACATGATCATTATGAATCCAGGGAACAATAATTGACTCTTCTCTTTTTCCATTAAATGTATACTTTTCAAGAACTGTTCTAATATGAGGATAAATGTGTTGTTCGATATAATCGAGTGTTTCTTGGTCTCCCTCTCCATTTAAATTTGACTTCATAAGAAAAAGGCGTGCATCAACGCAAGTATCCCAAAATGGTTGCTGTGATGTTTTTAATGTAATCATGAAAAAATCCCTTTAGTAGGTGTTTAGTGAATTATTACTACTACTGCTTATTTGTTAAGTATATATTAATGCCACGTTTAAGGGCGTCAAGGCTGATTAGTGCACACTTAAGTCTGTTAGGACCAAGCTCTATGCCAATCAGGTTAATAATATCTTCAGCTTTAAGCTGGATAATTTCATCAAGAGATAAGTCTTTACATTTTTCGGTGAGCATTGATGCTGTGGCCTGGCTAATAACGCATCCTTTCCCTTCAAAACCAATTGCTTCAATTTGGTTATGAGCGATAATGCCCTCAATAGAAACTTGGTCCCCGCATGATGGATTGTCCTGGTGATATGAAAAGTTTGCGTTCTTCACTTTGTTTCTATTATAAGGATATTTGAAATGTTCCATGAGCTCATTGTGATACATTGTTATAACCCTTCAGGTGAAAAGAGTGAAAAAGCTTCATCAAGAACAGAAAGAAGATGATCAACATCAAGAGATGAATTATAAGCACTTACGCTTGCACGCACAATTGATTGTTTTCCAAGAACTTCTTGAACTAATGGCTGGGCGCAGTGATGCCCTGCCCGAAGAGCAATGTTTTTTGTTGCACAAAAAGCAGCAAAATCATGGCCATGTATGCCATCTATTGCAAAGCTAACAGTATGCCCCTCTTCTTTGATGTGCTTTTGGTTACCAAAAATATGAATTTTATTAAAAGATTTTAGCCCACTAATAAGTTGAGAGCATAAGCTACCTTCATGTTGAGCAAGCTCGTTAAAGTTAATTTCCTGATTTATAAACTCTACAGCTTTAGCTAGGCCAAGTGCTTGTGCAATGGGAGGGGTGCCTGCTTCAAGAAGGTGAGGCATTTGCTTGAAGGTTGTTGTGTGCCAAGAAACAGACTCGACAGCAGCGCCTCCTCGTAAGTAGGGATGCAGTTGATCATGAAGCTTTTCATTTATATACAAAGCGCCTATACCTGTTGGCCCAAACATTTTGTGACCAGAAAAGACTAGTGCATCTGCATGCAATTCTTGAGCATCAATTGTATGATGAGCAGCGCTTTGAGACATGTCGAGCAGTATAACCGCTCCAACGTCACGAGCGCGTGCTACTGTTTTCTCAAAGTCACCATTTTTCCAGATGTTTGATAAAACATTTGAGTGTCGAGGAACAGCTAACAGTTTGGTTTGGGGGGATATTGCTGTAGCAGGGTTGTTAAGCAAAAATGTCTCTTTATCAAGAGGGATAAACTTTAGTCTAGCGCCGGTTGCTTGGGCAACATATTGCCAAGGAATTAAATTAGCATGATGCTCTGCTTGAGTGATAAGAATCTCATCATTGGCCTTAAGATGGTGAAGAGCCCAAGAATGCGCAAAGCAATTAATACTTTCAGTTGCCCCTTTTGTAAAAGCAACTTCATGGCTTTGTGCATTAATAAAACGAGCAATTGTTAATCGTGCATGCTCATAAGCCTGAGTCGCCTTTTCGCTTGATTCGTATAGCCCTCGGTGAACAGATGCATAATTTTTTGTATAAAAATCAGCAATAGTATTAACAACTGATAGTGGTTTGTGTGTACTTGCTGCGCTATCAAGATAGGTTATTTTAGATGTGTTAAAATAGGGGAAGAGGTGTTTATAATTATTCATAATATTTGCTTTTATCAATCATTTTGGTTGAAAGGTTCGATTACTGGTATAGCTAGCCATATTTAACTTGGTACTGTTTTTTCTCAAGAGCGTCACCCTGTAATTCACAAGGTTAATGATAAAATTTAGCGATAGGCTCCACTGTTAAACTTTAGGATGACTTCAATATTTATATAGTAAAACAGCGTTAACTATGATAGTTACAGAATGTCACCCTGAAGCGAGCATAATGAGAGATAGGGCCCAGAATGGTTAATTTATCATGTTAACCTGGCAGTGCTATACAAACTAAATAGTTCTTTACTATAAAAATAACCCTTTTAGCATATAAAAGTATAGCACAATTTCTTGAAAAGGGGAGTTATTCGACCAATATATATTTTTATTTGAAAACTTTGATTAATAAAATATTTAATTTCTTTTGTTTTATTAATTTAAAAAACTTGACACTTTTTATGTTTTGGTTGAAAATCGGTCCGCAGCTTAGTTAAGAGCTTAAAATGTTGCAATCTTGCTTTTTCTTGTTAGATAGGGCCTTTTAGGCTGTGGAGCTATTATGAAAAATTTTTTTATTGTCATCCTTTCTTGCTTTTTTTGTTTGAGCTTGTTGTGTCATGAGTCTGATTCCTCGGTCATTTCTTATGATTATAATGCTTATGTTATGACACCTTCTCATGGTAAAGAATTTCCTGAAGATGTTGATTTGTTGGCTCAGGAAGTTTATGGATTTATTCCACAATCTCATTTATTTCAGGCTTCTGTTGTTAAAGATCCAATGAAGGTTCGAAAATATGTCTCTTCAACAAGTGATGTGAAGGGTAAGGCTGAAAGCGTAAAAATTAGAACAAAGGATGGCATTGTTGTTCCGTGTCTTTATTTTAATCGGGGTAGCAACAAGATGATTGTTGTTGGATCAGGGTTTACAAATCCTAAAGAGCTTATGTCACAATTTGCAGCGATATACTTGGATTATGACCTTGTTGTTTTTGATTGCAGGGGGCATTCTCATGCAAAAATGAACCTATTTGACTGTTCTTCTTGGTCATTTAACTTGGCACAAATGCTTTTTGAAGTGGATGCTTCCAAGGTTGCTTTTGGGCTTAAGGAGCATAATGAGGTTATGGCCGTTGTTTCGTATTTTAAGAAAGCGCATCAACAAAAGTACGGAGAGCCTTACAAGGCTGTTTATGGAGTGGGAATTTGCTACTCTGCTCTTATTATTTTAAAAACACTTGCCTTGTATCCAGAAGAGCATATTTTTGATAAAGTTGTCCTTGATGGTTGCTGGATCTCTCTTTTCGATTTTATTCATAAGGTTAGGCAAGATCCTGCTCTTTTGATTAGCCCTCAAAAGGGTGGTGTCCGTGATCACTGGTTTTTTAAAAAAGAGTGGGTAAAAGATACGATAAAGTTTTTTGCTCAACATGTGATTGGGTTGCCTATTGCTGAAGATGTTTCTATTAGAGATGATTTATCTCGATTGCCGCCTATACCCTATCTTTTTATTTATGGAAAAAATGACCTTGTTGTAGGGCGAGAGACGTTTGAGGAGTTATGGAAAGGAGTTTCTTCTCCTTATAAAGTTGGTTTTATTTCTTCTGAGCCTCATGTTAGAAATCATCGTCGCCCAGAGCGTTATCGATTGATTTCTGAAGCATTTTTTAATAAAGAAACGCCTGATGAATGGCTATCACTTATTACCAATAAGATGAACTTAAAAAAATATTTAATTGAGAAAATTGAAGCGTTATAAAAGCATATGATTATGAGTAATCATTTTTTATTTTAAAGGATTGGTAGCTTTATTATGTTTGGATTTAACTTTACAGATCAAGTGTATAAAAAACTTTATATAGTTTTGGCTTTTGTTTTTGTAACAGCACAGTCTTCTTTGCCGAGTAATCAACAATTTACGAGTAATAAACAGTCTACTTGGATGGGCAGTGATTACGAACTTGTTCATTTACTGCGTTGTTTTGTCCATATTTTCCCTATTTCACAGGTTGATAGTCATAATCCACAGGTAATTCAAGCAGCATCATTGGCTTCGGCTTCAATGACGATGATAGCCCTAGTCCATGCGCTTGGTAGAAATGTAGAAAACACTTATCCAATCAAAGAGATTTGCATAGCTGGGCCAAAAGTTGCTGGTTGTTTGTTGGCTATAGCATATGATCTTATTCGTTATTATGATGCTCAAAAATTAGCGCTAAAAAACTTTTCTACTTCGGAAAAGGCTCGTTATCGTAGTTTTAAAATACAGCAATATTTACGGTTGATTTTTGAATCTGGATTGCGCATTATTACTTATTTGAATGTTCGGTCAGGAGATACAGGTTTTTCCTCGGTAAGTTTAATGGCAGATTTTCTTGAGATATGGCGGTTGCTTGATCGTTATGAGACTTATTTTGGAATTTCTGGTTATGAGCTTCAGTTTAATTTAGTTATGAAGGCTGCGCAGGAAAATCCAAATGCCTTGATTGTTAACTCTAAAGAGGAGCTTCAGAAATTGCAAGAGGCTTTATCAAAAGATAAAGAGCTTGAGAAAGAGTTAAGAGAGGAGTATATTACAACAGAGTTATCAAGCAATATGCAAAAAGCTATTATACAAGATTAACATTATTAACGCGAAGGTGTCTTTATGTTGTTACGTGTTGTTTTGTTTATAACGTTATTGGTAAATGTACAAGGTTTATGTGCAAACGACTTTGCGCAGCAAGAGGAAGATAAGCGACCGCCTCAGGTTGATCTTGCTACAGACGAACAAGGGCCTACAAGAATAGTTCTAGAAGTGCGCGATAGGGGCATAAATAACGATCCACCGAGTGATGGAAAATCTTTTGAGCATCTGCTTAACTTGCTTAAGTGTGCTATGCATGCACCATCTGTTTACTACATGAATAAACCAGATACTGTTGCTGGTCATAGGGCTATTTATCTTTCTCAGTTGGCAACAGTGCTTAAGTGCTTGCGAGATCGGACAAGATTTCGTGAAAATAGCATTGATATATTGAGTGATCTTCGCTTGCTTAAGGTGTTAGCAGGGGTTGCTTATTGTGTTGACTGTCATGATTTGCTCAAAAAAATTGATGATCGAGAAGTTGGTTCAGAAGTGATTATGGAAGGTCCTAGTGAGCGTATAATTCAAACAATGCTTCTTGGATTAGAAATGTTTTTTCACTCACTGTTTATATTAAATGATAAAAAAATTATTTCATCTTCTATTCTTAATTTTTTCAAAGGCGATCTTGGTTTGGAATCTCTAGATATGTTGGAGCTTATGCGCTTGTGGTTTAAGATAAAACATCATAGTGGATTGGTGCTTACTGAGGTTGAAGAAGAAGATATAATGGAGGAAATTGAAGAAGAGATTGAGCAACAAGGAGCTAATGTTAGCCTTGAAGATATTCAAAACTTTAATGCAGTTTCTGATGAGAAACAAGAAGGCTCGGTAGAAGAGGTCGTTGCTCATAGTTAGTTGTTTGTGGTGAGGGTTGAAGGGTAGTGTGAAGACTCAAAAAAAAATTCTTATTGCGCATCATGGTGAAATTGCTCGCCGGATACAAGTGAGTTGCCATAGCAAAGGGTTTCTTTGTGTGGCTGTGTATACAGATGATGAAGTTGGTTCTTCTTATCTTGCAAGTGCTCATCAAGTATTTAGGTTGAGTGGTTCTGGTGCGCAAGCATATCTTGATCAAGATAATATCATAGCAATTGCTCATCAGGCAGGTGTTCATGCTATCCATCCTGGTTATGGATTTCTTTCAGAAAATGCATCATTTGCTCAGCGAGTTGTTGATGAAGGGTTTGTTTGGATTGGGCCAGATGCAAAGACAATTGAGCTTATGGGAGATAAAATAAAAGCTCGGCATATTGCGCAAGCGCATGGAATTCCAACAATTCCGGGAAGTCATTTTGCTGCAGATAAACAAGGGTATGCTGCTGCAGCCTCTTATGCAAAAGAAATAGGCTTTCCTGTTATCATCAAAAATCCGCTTACAGGAGGAGGAAAAGGGATAAGGAAGGTCAGCCATCAAGAATATTTTTTTGATGCGTGGCAAGCTGTTTTGGTTGAATCTAGGGATCAAGATTTTATTTCTCACTTGTTGGTTGAAAAATGTATTGTTCATGGTCGGCATATAGAGGTTCAGATTATTGGTGATGGATCGACTTATCTGCATGCTTACGAGCGAGAGTGTTCATTGCAGCGTCGAAACCAAAAAATTATTGAAGAAGCTCCCTGCCTTTTTATTAGTCAGGGGCTTAAAGAAGCCTTATATGTAGCTTCTTGTAAGCTTGCTCAAGCTGTGGGTTACAAAGGGGTTGGGACTGTTGAGTTATTGGTTGTTGAAGAGCTGTTTTATTTTCTTGAAATGAATACTCGCTTACAAGTTGAGCACTCAGTAACGGAGATGATTACAGGGATTGATCTTGTTGATGAGCAGTTAGAAATTGCTTTTTATCATTCAATATCGTATAAGCAAGAAGATATTACGATTCGAGGACATGCTGTTGAGGCTCGAGTATATGCAGAAGATCCCTTTAATAATTATCAACCTTCAACTGGTTTTATTACTGGTCTGCGTATACCGCATATTTCTTTTGTTCGAATTGACCATGACTTATTTGCAGGAATAGAGATTACGCCATTTTTTGATCCTATGATTGCAAAAGTAAGCGCGTATGGAAAAAATAGAGATAGTGCTCGAGCACGTTTAATGGAAGCGTTGCGATGTTTTCTTATTGCTGGAATTAATAACAATATCTCTTTTTTAATGCTTCTTCTTCAGCATAAGTTCTTTCAGCAAGGAGCCATTTATACCACATTGCTGAATGATGAGTCATTTTTAATTGATATTTTTGATACACAAAAGCGCCAAGAAGGGTGTAAGCCTGTAGTTAATGGAGCTGCAATTGTTGCAGCTTATTATATTTCATCTCAAAACAAGGCATCTCGCCTGACTAATAAAAAGAGTCAAAGTAAAAAAAGGGGTAGTCGCTTAAGGTGGCAAGATCAACAGTGGGTCTAACTTATGCCTGAAATAAAAATGTTATATAATGATGCTGAAGTTATTCTTCGGCATGTTTTCTCTGCCAATCAACATATGCTTTTTGTCGATTATAGGGATGAATGTCTATTTTCTTGTGAATGGGGATCTGTTATCACTTTCCCTATTGAGAGACGTGTAATTGTTATTTCTTTTGCAACTGGTAAATATGCTGAGTTCTTTTATCAAGAGGGGACTACTTCTTTATGGAGTTATGATGGTAAGCATCATATTGATTTGAGTTTTTCACATAAAAAGCTACGGGAGAAAGAAGATAAGGCTGATGATTATATTAGAACGCTTCTTGCTGGAAGAGTAACTCGAATTGTTTGCTCTACAGGTGCTCGTGTTGTTCGTGGTGCCCCTTTGGCATATATTGAGGCGATGAAGATGGAAAATGAAATAACAGCTGATCGTGATGGCATTATTAAAACTATTTTAATTCAACCGGGAAATGTGGTAAAACCAAACGAGCCGCTTGTTTTGTTTCAGAAAAAAGGAGAGTGAGTATGCAACATAAAAACAATAAGGAAAGTGATCGTCGCTCTTTTGCCTTAGGTGATATTGCAAAAGAGATTAGGGTCAAAAAATTTGTACTGCGTAACTGGGAAAAAGAATTTAACTTTATAAGTCAAAGTGACAATGGTAAACGACTCTATTCAGATCAAGAAATAAAGTTATTTGCTCATATCAAAAAGCTTATTTATGAAGATGGGTTGTCAATTATGAAGGTTCGTGAAGAACTTGGACTTAATCTTGCTATAAATCAAGAGCAAAGTCTTGCTGCTACTCAAGGAGCTCGCATTGCTTCAGGAGAGCAAGATGTTAAAAATCTTACTAAAGATGAGCGGCAATTTTTGATTAATCATATTGAGAGTATAAAAATACAACTTTACGCGTTGCGCCATATGATTCAGAATTCTTCTCTGCCTCTATCAAAAAAAGATACTCAAAATTATCTTGATCATTAAATATTTTAATTTAATGATCAAGATATCTTAAAAAGATTGGTTGCGGGGGCTGGATTTGAACCAGCGACCTTTGGGTTATGAGCCCAACGAGCTACCAGGCTGCTCTACCCCGCGTCAAATTCTAGTGAATTGTTAATTTCAATTTATTATTGAATGTAAACATATGGTAAAGTAGATTTAATCTATTGTCAAACTGTTTTTTCGATTTTTTTATAATAAGTAATGAGTTTTTCAATGTCGCAAGGCAGGGGGGCGCTGTATTCAAAGAGTTTGTTCTTGTGAAAAAATGCTAATTTATGGGCATGAAGAGCTTGTCTTTTAATGAGTTTGCTTTTAGTGCCATATGTTATATCGCCAATAATGCTGTGTCGTTCAGCTGCGCAATGTACACGAATTTGATGAGTGCGTCCTGTCTCAATTATGACTCGCACAAGTGTTGCATCTTCAAAGTATTTTATAACATGAATAGTGCTTTTTGCTCGTTTGGCATTGAGGCCAAATATAGCCATTTTGTGTCGTTGTGTGGGATGCCGCCCAATTGGGTGATTGATATGAAGTTCTTTGTCTGGATGGCCTTGCACAACAGCCAAGTATTCTTTAGTGATTTCTCGCTTTTGAAATTTTTCAGCAAGAGCTATTTGCCCTTCTATGGTGCGTGCAACGAGCAAAAGCCCCGAGGTCTCTTTGTCAATACGGTGTACAATTCCCGGGCGCATGCTTTCAGAAAAGCCTTCAAGTTCTGGAAAATGATAGAGGAGTCCGCTGATAAGGGTTGGTTCTGGGTCATGAGTTGAAGCTGGATGAACAAGGACGCCTGCTGCTTTATTAATAACGAGAAAGTCTGGTTGTATATCAATAATATCAAGGTGCATATTAATTGGTTGGGCTTCGTATTCGGCAGGCTTTGGAAATGAGAATGTAATGGTATCCCCGAGTTTGAGGCGGTAACTTGATTTCGTTATTGTTCTGTTATTAATTTTAATATGACCTTCATTAATAAGTTTCTGAAAGTAGCTGCGAGAGTGTTCTTTGAAGTGATTAAATAAATATTGATCAAGGCGAGTATCATTGTGATCTGCCATACAGGTAAGGGTTACAATTTGTTCCATGAGAGGATTACTTTATTTATAGAAGGAAAAGTATTATAGTAAGACATTATACTAACAGTGTATTTTTCTAGTGAGGTAAAGTCAATGTGTGCTGATTAAAGAGCCGTAATTGTCGTAAATGTATGAAGGGTATCCGCTATGTTGAAAATAAAAAAAATATTATTTCAAGTAGAAAACAACATTGATTCTGTTATTGCAGAAGATACTCATTTAGGCAAAGACTTGTGGCGTATCTTACTTGATCAGCATTATGCCGATATTGCAGCATTGCTTGCTCGCCTTGAGTATGATCATCAGATTGCTCTCTTTAAAAAATTACCACTTGAGCTTTCAGCGCAGGTATTTAGAAAATTACAAGAAGAAATTCAAGTTCAGGTGTTAGTTGTGTTGGCAGATGAGCATGCTGCTCATGTACTAAATGCTATGCCAATTGATGAGTTGACTGATTTATTTGATTATCTTTCTGACGAAGAATTAAATAATTATTTTAAGCTTGTTCAGCAAAAGCGGCGACGGCAGATTATTTCTTTGATGAATTTTGATCCTCGCTCAGCTGGTGGCCGTATGAATATAAATGTGTTGACTCTACAGAAGGATTTTACTGTTAAAAAAAGTATAGAGCTACTTCAACGGATTGGCCACTACAAAACAATTACAGAGCGTCTTTTTGTAACAAATAGAGAGCATGTGCTACAGGGGTTCATCAAGTTAGACCAGCTGGTGTTAAGTAAGCCAGATACGCTATTGAGTAATATTCTTAAAGAGACTGAGATGGTTGTGTATGCAGATGAAGATCAAGAAGATGTTGCCAATCAAATGCATCATTATGGTTTGATGGTAGTCCCTGTTGTTGATAAGCGTAATTTGTTTCTTGGTGTGATAACTGCTGATGATGTATTTGAAATTATTAAGCAAGAGGGAAGTGAAGATGTTTATCGTATGTTTGGTCTTGTTCCTATAGAAAATAGCTATTTTATGACATCTTTCTGGAGTCTGATTATGCAGCGAGGATCTTGGCTTTGTGGCCTTTTCCTTTTTCAAAGTTTTTCCTCTTTGATTCTTGCTTCTTATCAGTCGTTGCTTGATCAATATACGATTATTGCTGTTTTTTTAACAATGTTGATAGGAACAGGGGGTAATGCTGGAAATCAATCGGCAACCCTTGTTATTAGAGGCTTGACGACTAGAGAAATGAGTCGTGCAAATGCAATGAAGGTGTTGTTTAGAGAGTTTAATATTTCGCTTATTATTGCCTTTGTATTGTCCGTTATTTGTTTTGCCAGGGTTATGCTTACTCATAATCATTTCATGAGCGCTGTGGCGATTAGTCTCTCTCTTTTCTTAATTGTTGTAGCATCAATTTTTTGTGGTTCCTTAATTCCTCTTTTGCTTGATCGACTTGGGGTTGACCCTGCTCATTCAGCTGCACCTTTTTTGGCAACATTAATGGATATTCTTGGTGTCCTTATCTATTGCTTTGTCTGTAGTAAGTTTCTTAGTTTTGCTGTAGCAGCTTAAAACTTTTGAATTAATTGCATAATTCAAGTCTTGTATATTATTCTATTTTTGGTAGACTTTTTCTTACTTTGACATGAGACATTTTGTAAGAAATAAAAAAAGTACTTAAATTCTTTTTTTTCTTGACAATAAAGGTGTATTTGTATACATTTGGTCACATATAAAGATTGATAATGAGCCGCTAGCTCAGTTGGTAGAGCAACAGCCTTTTAAGCTGTGGGTCGTAGGTTCGAATCCTACGCGGCTCACCATGCTCATTGACGTCCCCATCGTCTAGTCGGCCTAGGACACAAGGTTTTCATCCTTGTAACAGGGGTTCGAATCCCCTTGGGGACGCCATTTTCTTTAAAATCATTTTTATTTTCAAATAAATTGTAGGTACTATATGCCTCGTTTTCGATTTAATCAGTATGAGATTGATAGCCGAGTTGTTGGTTTTGGTCTCTTTTTGCTTGGATTGGTGATGATATCGCCTTCGTTGTTAAGCTTTCAGACACTAACAACCCTTTTTGGTATTTATCTTATTATAAAGGGTACTGAGCTCTTGCAGCCTTGATTTAATTGAGCTTTGGTTTATTTCAAGAATCTTTGGTTATTAGAAAAATCTGTTTTGTGATTAACGTATGTGTTGGGTCGTTTGTATGTGCTTTAAAATAAGCAAGACTTATCTTCATTGTCCCAAATTAATTTTTTGATATTGCCTTTGTTTTTTATTCAAAATTATTGATTTTACAAATGTAAAATTGATATCTTGGGGATAGTGTTTCTGGTATGTAAGAAACATTTTTGTTACTATTTGTATGCAATGAAGTAGCATTAGTATCGTCAGAAAGGAGATATGGTGGAAAATAATAATCATAATAATAACCAAGAGCAGTGCTCAACTCAGAGCATGATTATTGGTATTGGCAGTATTGTTGCTGGTTTTTTACTTGTTTTGATGGCATATCAAACAATGCTACATGTGATTTATTGTGCAGCAGGAGCGCTTCTTGTGTTATTTGGTCTTATTAAGCTACGTATTATTAGAAGTGCTCAAGATTTTTTGTCTAAAATGAGCTGCTGTATGCGGACGTGCTGTGAAAAGATAAAGTCTTTGATGGGATGTGGCAAAAATAAAAATAACTAAGCTGGTATGGCAGGGTCACACAAGAGAATTCTGTCTCTAGGCCCTATTATTTATTTTTGACAAAGCATGCATTAAGTTAAGTCTCTTCTAGTTTGTGATGGATAAAAATGTGTTATTAAGGGATGCGTATTTTGCGCATCCCTTAATAATTTTATTGGTTCAGACGTTGGTCCAACATTTTCTGCGAGTAGAAATCAAGATTTTCCATTTTTTCATTGTTAGGAATATAAATTTTGTCAATATTGCTCATGAAAAATGATTTTCCAACTTGGGCTAAACATAAAAGTATAATATTTAATGTAATAAGCGTGATTTTGGGAGAGTTTGTATTTATAAGGCGCGCAAGAGAGTTGATTAGGCTCGCGCACTCAACATTGATTGTGGCTTCAATGTTGTTTTTATTGAGAGGGTCTGTATCAAGAGGTTGAATGTATGATGCATAGATTAAAGAAGCAGCTTCAACGGCATCGTATACACCGTGGCACTTGAATAATGGTTTTTTGTCAAGAGAGCTGGAGGAGTAGTTGTTGATCATATCTATAGAAGTTAGACTGTCAGAAACAAGCCATAGCAACCCTGCAAGACGATCATTATGATTGCGTATTTTAAAGACATCCAACATTGTTCTTATGAGGCTGCGGGCAATTTCTATTTTTTTGATATTTTCCCGATCTTCGCTCTTATTAAAATCCAAGCGATTTCCTATTGTTCCAAGTGAAAAATTAATGCCAGCAAGAAGGGCTTCTGTTCTTAAATATTTTTCTTTAGCAAAGACGTTTGACTGCATACTTATTGAAGCAGCAAAAATAAAACTGAAATACTTTTTATACAAAGTCATATAAGCCTTTCTTGTTATTGTTGTTATAATTTTCTTCTCTCTTGTTAATACTTAATTAAGATCTTGAATATAAAAGTAAAGAGCAATGATGTTAATTGCAAATAAAATTCTGCTTGGATCTTTTGATCCAATAAGCCGAGCAAGAGAGCTTATTGCACAAAGTAGGCGAGCTTTATGTGCAGAAGAGGTACTGACCCAGGTTCCTGATGTTATAAGTGATGCATAAATATGTGTGGATGACTCAATAAGTTCATATGCTCCATTGAGTTTGAATGATGACTCTGCGTCATATGAGGCTTGATTGTTGATCATATTGAGTGTATTGTTTGCATCATAAATAAGCCAGGCAAATCCATTGAGGAAGTCATTATGGTTGTGCATTTTAAGATAGTCAAGAAGTGTTCGGGTAATACTGCGAGCGATTTCAATATCTTTTATTGTTTCTGCTGATGTTTCAAGGTCAGAAGCTTTTTGGTTGCTGAGAAAGTTTAAAGCAAAATTAAGGACAGCAAGACTACATTCGGTTTGATTATATCGATAATTTGTATAGACATTAGTGTATGATCCCAAAAAAATTAAAAACATTAGACTATAGCTCTTATTAGTTATATTCATACGATTCCTTTTTGTAGATATTGTGTTAAATGAGGTATATTGCTTTTCTTCTTTGGATCAATGTGCAATTTTTGAATTGTTTCTGGGGCAATTTCTGTTCGACAAATAGGACAGAGTGGATTATTGCCTTCTATCAATTGAGCTGATCCATCTTCTTCAAGAGGGTGATTGCAAGGAAGAATTAAAATATTCCTCTCATTTGGGAGCAGGTTTGAGCTTTCGTCAAGGACTTCAGCTATACTTACTTGTGAAAGAGGAAGTCGACTGTTCGGTTCCAGCGTAAGTAAAGTTCCATTGCGGTTAATAGTAACTTGAGAAGATTCCCAATTTATAGTTACTTTTGGGAGATGTTTACGAGCATTAGTTGCAACTTCATGATTATGTTGTATATCTTTTCTTCTTTGACGACGTTGATTTGTAAGGCCTTCTAAGATGTTGTTAACATAATCAATTTCTATTTCTTCTAACCTATTAACTAAGGTATTAATTGGCATATCTTCTGGAAATAAATTGCTACTGAAAGTTTCAAGATCTAATTTTTTCATGTTCAAGCTATGCAAAATCATAAAGCAATTGATTACGATAAGAAACTTGCTTGAAGAGGTCTTTCCAAGTAATCGAGAAAGAGAGTGAATATTGCAGCAAATCCATGCATTATGTAAATTACTTAAATTTGTAGCATTACCTGGAGCATTTTCTTCTGGTTGAATATAAGATGCATATATGATTGAGGCAGCCTCTATTGCATCAATAACACCAAAGAGTTTGTATGGGGGCTTATCACTAAGCGCATTTCCGTTAGAACTAATCATGTTTATAGAAGATATAAGGTCACTTATAAGCCATGGTATGCCTGTGTGCCAATCATTATGATTTTTAATTTTAAGCATATCTATCCCTGCTCTTGTGAAATTTCGAGCGGTTTGTAATTTTTTGATATAGCTTTGTTCAATTGGGTCATTAAAGTCAAGATGCTTGATTATCGTTCCAAGAGTGAAGTTAAGAGCAGCAAGAGTTGATGCTGATAACTTATATGAACTCATATTAAAGAATTTTATGTTAATCTCAGGCTGACTCCCTAGGACATCTCTATCCAGCTCTGCTTGAAGGGGAGTCGTATGTATCATAAGCTGTGATAATATAAAAAAAAGAAGAAGCGAGCGCTCAAGTCTTTTTTTAAAGCATTTCAAGAGTGAAATTTTCAATATAGCTATGTTATTATAAGTTGATTTGCAACTGTTCAAATTCTTCTCCTCGTTGTTTTGCAAGTTGATCATAAACCTCTTCTGTGTAGGGTGCAAGTGGAATATTTTCACTAATTTCGCTATTATTTTCAGGAAGTTGTCCCCACCATCCAGAAAACGATTCTTCTGAGCTCTGATTTTGACAGATTTTGCATTTGCCAACATAACGCTCTGCTTGTCGTGATGTAAAAATATGATCACAAGGTAAAATAACAAAAGCTTCACCCGGAGAAATACGATTGTTGGTACGCTCTGTTGCTATTTTTTCGTGTTGGTTACCATTTATATCTTTTCGATTTATAGTTATTCCTGCATTTTGAGAATAGGTTATCTCAGGAGCTTGACTTCTGTCAAATTCAATATCTTGATTAGGCTCTGTTATGTTAAAGATGTTATTGTTATGTGTAAGGTTTTCGCATGCATTACTTAAGTCATTCATTATCGCTGTGAATGCTGTTGCGGGCATAGGTCTTGATCGGGAAATTTCATCTAGAGAGGCTTTGTTGTCAGATAAAAGTGCAAAGCTGTGCAACAAGATTAAGGTAAGTGTAACTTGTGCTCGAAGTGAAAACTCAGGCTCTGCTGTAAAATATTGAGTAGTGCGGGCAAGAGATGCAATCCCTTGAAGAAGTAAAAAATGCTTTTGAGACTTTGCTTTTGAATAGGTTGGGCTTTGACAGCATAATGCTGCTGCAGCACAGGCTGCAGCTTCTATGAGATAACAAGCGCTAGATCCTGCAGAGAGTTTGAGTTGCATTTTACATTCTTCTGTAGGTTTTTGGAGTGTGACAACTAAAGAAGAAAGGTCTTTGATCAGCCAGCCTAAGTTATATTTGTTGCAGGTATGCCTATACATGCCTATAAGTCCACTTGCAAGACGGATACTGTCTCGAGATATAAGAACATTTTTTGCTTTTGTGCTGGTCATATTGCTATGATGCGCGATATTTAAAGGAAATCGTAATGCCGCCAAAGCTACTTCAATAAGATCAGCATTGTTTGTAGATATGCTGTATGCCTGAATGTTGCAAGCAAAGGAAAGGATAAGAGTTATATAAAAAATAGTTTTTTTTATCATAATATAAGTGCTCCTACAAAAAGACTAAGAAGTTGTCTGATCATATCCATGGGCCTGTCTGGACTGTCTTTGAAACGCTTTTTCTATATTGTCTGTGTAGCGATATGTTGGTAGACTACCAGACTCTTGATTTTTAGGAAGAAAGATATAGCGAAGCTCGTCATTGTTGGAAATAGTTTGATAGCAAGTGGTGCATATCTCAGTTCTGTCTCTATTTCTATATCTATTATTTCGGCTGCAAAGCGAATATGATTTTTGAATATGGTTACATGGAGTAATAACATAGTGTGTATTGCATAATACATCCATACTTGTAGTAGGGTCATTTCGAGGATTTAAGTGGGTAGTTGCAACTTGTTCATTACCTTCATTGTCGACTCGAGTGATGGTTATCTCGTGTTGATTCATTGCAATAGTTGATTCTTCAAGCTCAATTCCAAAGAATGATGAGGATGGAACGTGTCTTTCAACGGGTATTGTATTAGCATTGTATTCTACACGCATTGTATGATCTTGTGGCGTGCTTGAACCTTCTGCACAACTAAATGATTTAAATAGGATTGGGGCAGGTGTTGCTTGATCAGTGGAAGTGTTGTGATTATTGTCGTTAGGATGGCTCTTGCTATATTGCTGTGGGCGATGGCTATTTTGATATTCATTTATTTGATCATAAACGCTTTTGTAGGGTTCATTTTCTCCATTTATAGAAAACATAATTTTTTTATAAATGCAAAGTATACTAATAAATAGTGTGTTGAGTGATATGAGTAGTTTGTTGGGAGATTGTTGATTGTGTAGTCGGGCAAGTGATGAAATTGATTGAAGTATGATTGCGTTGCGTTGACGCATTGCAAGACCTTGACTGCTATCATGGGCGAGTGCAGCACAAATAACAGTTATAGATTCAAGTGCGTCCCAAAGGCCATAGAGCTCAAACGCTGGTTTTTCATAATATTTTTCTTTGTCCGAAGTTATGAGCTTAGTTGTATTCAAAAAATCTTTAATGAGCCATAAGGGTGCTGTATAGTAATTGTAATGATTCTTAATGGCTAAAATATCAATCATGCAACGTGTTGCTTCCCGAGCACTTTGAAGCTTTAGGAGGAGCTCTTGTCCTTCTGGTGTCTCAATATCAAGATGAGCAACGGCTGTTCCAAGTGAAAAGTTAAGAGTTGCTAGGCCTACTTCTGCATATTGCATCATCCCTGTAGCAAGCAATGGTGTGAGTGTACAATAAAAAGCAAAAAGAAGAGAAGCTAAATAAGTGTTATTTTTCATTGATAAACATTATTTTATGTATGTAG
>CAYMBP010000011.1:0-46915 GCA_964388745.1 uncultured Pseudomonadota bacterium
GAGTCTATAAAGACTCTCTCTTTTTTGTATGCTTTGACGAAGAGATGTGTCTTTAGGTGTGGTTTTGAGAAAACAGATTGAACTAAGTTAAGTCTGCTTAACTATATATCAGATTACTCCCGAGAAATTTTGATTACTTCTTGAATGTGGTGAGGAAGTGAATTAAATAGGGCTTTTTCATAATCATTGCGATTAATTGCATATTTGGGGTGCTTGCTCATTAAGTCAATAAAGTAGATTTGGTCAAAGGAAAGTTTTTCAAGGAATGATGAATTAATGGTATCATAACATATGATTTTACCATTGTTGTTTACAATAACAAAAGAAGAACCATCGGGTGATAGGGCAACGTTTTGTATTTTTTCGATGGAAAAAAAGGATGTGACTTTAGTTCTTTTTTTCAAGCTCCATAGTTGACATTCATTATTGTCTGATATGGAAAAAAGAGTTGAGCTATCTTCAGAAAGAACAAGTTGTGTAACAGTTGTTGTATGATCATATAGATGTATAGGCTGAAGCAAAGATGGGTCGCTCATATAGATAGAGTTTTCAGAAGCATGGATTATATTATTTTCTTTGGTAACTGCAAAAAATCGTTGTATTGGTAGCTTATATCCTGTTTTGATTGCGATTGTATGCTTTTCTTGGGCTATATTAAATGAGATAATATTTCCAGATCCTGAGCATACGATTCTTTTTTCATCAGGCGAAAATGAAAGAAGAACGCTATTGTTGTGATTTTCTTGATTAGGATTATTGATAGAGTCACGGTTATTGTTGAGAATATGGTGCGAAAAACATTGTTTATCTTGGCTCCAGATATCAATGAAACATTCTGTTGCAAAAGCAAATAATTTATTTGATGGAGAAATGCATATACCATGAACTGTTTTATATCTAAAATGTGAAGTGAGAGCTGAGGGAAGAGCTGTAGGCGTAAAAGCTGAAAGCTCTTTGTAGTATAAACTATTATCTGTTCCCAAAAGCATCACTTTGCCATTTGGTGAGCTTGTAAGATATTTATATGTACAATCTATTTTATGTTTCTTAAACATATCAAGTTCTTTGTTCCAAGTAAGTATAAGGTTATCGTAGTATGATATGGTAATTGGGCTTTCTTTCGGCCAGAGGAGCTGCCGAATCTTAAGCTTTTTTTTTGAATGCCAAGTGTGGTAGGAAAGTGTTTATTATTAAAGAAAGCTGGTTGTTGAATAAGATGCGCTTTAAGCTTGTTTAATTGCTCATCATTTCTTATGATTGGTTGGTAACACTCCTGTGTAGAATACAAATGAGCCGTATCGACAGTTGACCGACAAATGCCGCATCCATCAGGAATATCTTTAGATTGATATTGTTCACGATAACAATCAAGATGAACGGAGTGAGGCTTTGCACTTGTGCATGAAACAAATGATTGTTCTGAAAGTGCTTCAAGGCAGATAGAGCAGCATTCATAGTTTTCAATATCCTTTAATGATGAAAAATAATAAAAAAAATCATCAAGGTATGGCTTAGTAAACTCATTAAAAAAGATATTCGGTTGTCTAAGATAAAATTGAGTAAAGAATTGCGTTGCTCCTTGTATTGTTTTGAGTGATGCATGAAAGATCATCACTTTAAGAGCTGCTTTGAAATTTTTACACTCTAAGCAGAATAAAAAGAGTTTCATGAGGTTGTAACGATATTGAATCGACTTGCTGCACTCATCCTTATCTTGAGGAAGATAGAGAGTAAGTAGAGCTCCAAACGTTTTACTATGTGTGCTAATAATGGCTGCTTTAATGAGCGATTCTTTTTCTTGTTGATTGTAGGTTGTCCATTTTTGCATGATGGTAGAAGTGTTGCCATCTAAGATATCAATAATATCTTGAGGGGCCCGCTCAGCATTTTGTTTTTGTGCATAGCAAAAAACTTTTTTGATAATCTGTGGATTATTGGTACTGAAAACGGGAGTAAGGGTAAAATGGAATGAATTAAAATCAATTAGTTGCTTTTCAATTAAAAAGTCGATGACGAGTACTTCTTGATCTTTAATTGCTTTTTCCCACATGTCCTGCCAATTAATTTTAAAGCTTAATTTTTGCCAGAGGTCTTTATTATACTCTTTAAGTACGCTCAGAAGGTTAAGGAGAGAGTACTTTTCACAAAGCATAGCTATAGCAGTTATTTCATGTTCTTGGTTTAACAGAGAGCAGAGATCATCAATATGCTCACTGATGTTGTTTATCATCGGTTTGGTCAGGCGTTGAAAGATTTTATCTAAAGCAAAAAGATAACGCCGTATAGATGAAAGTGGATGGTCTATTAACTGTATTCCTAAAAGATTTTTGAGTTGTGTAATTGCAAGAATTGCGGCTGATTCAATGTCTTTATCTGCATGTGTCTGCTCAATGAGAAGTGAATCAACTTCTGGTGAACCGTATATGTTATCGAGAGAGATTTCTAGAGGGCTCATTGCTGTTGCTTCAGTTATAAATAAGTCTTTTAACTCCAAAGGATTTGCAGCTTTAATAAGTGCTGTAATCATTACAAGGTATTTGTGCTGCTCATTAAGAATATCATCTTCGTAGGTATGTGCTTTTTGGTAAAGGGCACCAACAGACTTTTGTTGTGCAGCAAGATCCAGCGCAGATTTTATTACTTTTGCTCCTTGTCCCAGAAGAAAGGGAACTACCTCATAGAATTGGCCATGTTCTGTAGCATAGTCTAGAGCTGTCTTGCGTTCAATATTTTTGTTATTAAGAAGCCTTTCTACAAAGACTTTACGCGTGGCTTCTTGCTCAGGTGTTGCTAAGGGATTCTTTTTAATGAGAGGATGGTTGAACAATTCATGAACGCCGATTTTATTGACCGGTTTTGTAGGATTAAAAAGAGATGCAAAGAAGCGAACGTTAAAGAAATCTTTTTCTTCTGAAAAGCAATACTTTATTAGTTTAGGAAAGTCTTCAATAATTATGTAGCCGAGGCCAATAAAGTCATTTGATGTTCTTGCAGTGATCATTTCACTATACAGAATTTTAGTTTGTAGAAAACAGGAGATATAAAGTTCTTGGTTATTTTGTATTAGTTCTGTAATAGAGAGCTTATGATCTATGGGTAATGCCCCAAGAGCAATATTTATTCTTGAAGCATTATAGGTTGAAAAAAGTTCTTTAAGTTGAAGAATAATTACTTTCTCTTTGTCTGCTCGATTAAGCTCATTGAGCTGAGGGTTTTCAAAGATATTTTCAAGCCGATTGATAATTGCTTGATTTGTTGATTGCCATTCCATGGATGAAAAGAGTTTTTTTTCTGATGATTGATCATCTGGTATCACTTCTGAATGAGGGGTCATGGCGTATATAAGAGGAAAAATAAGTAACTGAAAAAAAAAGAAGAGCCCCATGTACTTTTTCATGAGAATAACCCTCCTTGAATAACAATTTAAAATAATAACTATTGATTTCATGAAGTCTATCAAATCAATGATTATTTGTTAAGACCTACTTCTGTTAGCCTGTTCTTTCGTTGTTCTTTTGGCAAGTCGGTGATAGCTTTTGGAGAAAAAGAATTGTTCTATAGTCTATTGCGCTATATTTGTGCGATTTGTTGTTATGGTCTAGAGTCTTGTTGAGAGTTCTTTGTGCACACTAATTTTTACGTTTTTCCAAATTTCTAGAAGTCGTCGGGCGTTGTCAATAATTTTGCCAAGATGGACAGCGGTGTTTTGGGCGTCTACGCACGCTGCGCATGTCAGACCACTCATGTGCATTATCAACAATGCCAAGCTTTTCAAGTTTGTTGAGACGATCAATCATAGAAAGAGACGGGCTATTTTCTTGTAAGATATCAAGAAGTAACGGAAATATTTTTGTTCGCATGATATCTTGAAATTTTGCAAATCGACTTGTTACAATTTCCAGTAATCCAAGATCTTGGAGTGAGATTGTATCTATTTCATCTGCGGTAATAGGCAGGAGGTTATTAATGTGTTGTAAAGCCTGAGTTACTCTTTCTGCGTGAACAGATGCAACTTTTACTGCTGAGCTAAGAAGAAACTGTATGTTGTTTTTCAGAACAGCTGTACTTCTGTCTTTTGAGCAATATCATAAATAGTTTCATAATGATTTCTATTTCCTTGAATAACAACGTCTATTTTTTGTTCTTCAAGTTTTAAGAATATCTCCGATAAAAAATCCAATTTTGCCTGGACTATATCGCTAGAATTATTTATCTGGGTTTTATGAAAATATCAATATCTCCCCCTTTAGCTGAGAGATCTACTCGTGAGCCAAAGATCCAAAATTCATCTTCAGGATAAAACACTTTTTGAAATGCTTCTTTAATGATAACTTTTTCACTTTGGGAAAGTCTTACTCCCTCAGTATATCGGCTGCTCGACATTATTTGATTCCATAATCTGAAAACTTAAGAAAAATAACGTTGTAAAAAGTTTATGCTAAATTGCTTATTTCAGCAAGAAAGCATTTTTTTCTGAGTTTTATCTTATCGCATTAGATGTTTGCTATCAAGTATCCTATACATGCCTTTTTCAGTATCCCAAACAACAAAAATGGTTGTCGGACTCAGCCAGGATTGATCTACAGTAAAGCTGATATCTGTAATAAATTTTTTATTGATGCGTTCATGAATTTTAAAATGTCCAATCGAACAGGGGTACCAGGTATTAGTGCTGTATCGTTCACTCCGCCAGACATAGGCCCGGTCACGAGCTGACCATTCAAGGGGATGATCAGAAAATTCCATCCACCAGGCACAGTGTTGTGGATCTTTTGATTGGAGGCGAAAACCACCTGAAATTGGAATAATTTCTGACTGTGTTCCTGTGCAGCGATATGGATCATTACATGAAAAAACGCCTTGTTCTGCAAGAGTTGCAAAGGGTTCATGTGCAACTTGCAGGCTAAGATTGTTACTATAAATTTGAAATATGCTTTGGATATCAGAAACAAATGGTGAGCTTAAAACAACTATTAGTGAGGTATCATCCGGAAGTTTATTATGCGCAAAAAATGAGTCGAATCGCTCCTTATATTCAATTCGTTCGAGAGAGTCTCGGTACATGGTGTATCGATTAATAAATGCTCCTCGGGTCGTTAAAAAAATAAATAATAAGCAGGCGCATGATCCGTATAAACGGTTGCGTTTCTGTTCTTTAAAGAGTAAGTATAGGCCGTACATCAACATGAAGGCAATTACAGGATAGACAGTATTTAGATAGCGTGGGCATGGGTAGGCAACAACACCAGGCCAGCACATAAAAAAAATACCAGATAATAAAAAGAAGAGGGTAGGTCGTTTGGAGCGATAACTTTTATAGAGAAAAATAATAAGAAAGAGAAAGAGTAATAAAATACCGAGTTTGGTATAAATTTTTGATGGGCTTATCATTAATAGTGAAGAGGTCCAGTTAAAGAATTTTTGCTCAAGAAGCTGGAGCATGATTTTTATTTTATAGATAAATGATTCTGGTTGAGTAACTCCATTTATTGTCACATTCTGTTGTTGGTTAATTATTACTGTTGAATGAGAGATTAGGGTTTGTGGAAAAAGAGATTTGAGTAAAGGAAGACGAAGAAGCAAATTATTGAATGTGCGGGATAATGTACCAATACCAAATGCCCATAGTCGCATGAGCCAGTAAGTAGTAAGGGCAATAAAAAGAGGAAGGCTGTGATATAGGCAAAACTGTATGCGAGAAATGAACATATTGTTTTTGTTGCTCAGGAGTAGAAATAGGCCAACAAAAATCCACAAAGGGACAGTGATTCCATTTTCCCTTGAGAGAAGAGAGCAAAGAAGCAATAAGCCGGAAAGCCAATAATAAAAAAAGGCCGGATTGTTTTGCTGTATAGACCTTATATAGGCGGTGTAAGTTATTCCCATGAGCAGTAAAAAAAGTGTCGCCAGGCTATTTTGTAGTGTGGCGATCCAGGTTAGCCAGGAGACATCAGGGTAAAACCCAAAAATGAAGGCAGTGCATATAGAATAACTCAGGGGTATAAATGATGTACAAAGTAAAAAGAGAAGTGCGCAATTAAGAGCGTGAACGCCAACGTGAAATAAAAAATAAGCGTATGGATTAAAGTTAAACCAGGGTAAAATGAGAGTAAAGATTAAATGCTGAAATGGTCGCAAAAATCCTGATAAAAAGTTGGGGCGTGAGCGTTGATAGTTAATTGGACAGATGAAGTTGCGGACATCCGTTGAAAAAAGGTGTTGTACGTCTTGCCATGATGAAACAATGCCATTTCTGATAGTGCCAATGTCATCTTCACGAAACCATATTTCATTAACAGATGTAGCTAAAATAATGAAAATAATAGTAAAAACAAAAAGTGCGCCACCAAAAATTTTATGGGTACGATAGGTCCTTTGATTTTTTTTTGCGGTATTCATTGATCTCTTTTACTTGTTCTACATTGTTTTGATGACAAATAAGTATGTGATCATCGGTTTCAACAATACGTAACTCATTAACACCTATACAAACGACTTGTTTATTGCTCAATGCTATGTTATTTTCCCCCGCCATTTCTAACAATTTTGTTTGGTGATTGCCGTAGCGCTGCTCAAGCATTAAGAGGGTATTGAGATTGCCAACATCATACCACTCACCTGAAAATGGAAAAAGACTAATTTTATTGCTTTTTTCAAGCAGTGCATAATCAAGAGAGAGCGATGGTAGTTGTGCGTAAGATAATGGTGTGTGAAGAGTCTCGCTGACTCGTGCATATAGTGTCGGTTGGTGTTTCATGAGTTCTTTTTTGAAGACATCTAGCCGCCCAATGCACATTCCGCTGTTCCAAAAAATATTTTTTTGTGTTACATACTTTTCAGCTATTTCTTTATTTGGCTTTTCATGAAACTGTGTAACAGGATATGGCTTATCTCTTGTTGTCTTTGTACTGATATATCCATATCCGGTTGCGGCATGGGTAGGCTCAATGCCAACAAGCACTAATTTTTGGTTATGAACGGCATATTCTGCAGCTCGTAATAGTATTGTACGTAGGTATTCAGCATCAGGGATAAAGTGGTCAGCAGGGACCATGAGCAGAATCGTCTCATCATCAAGCGATGTTTGACTCAAAAATGAGATAAGTGCTGGTGCGGTGTTCCGTCCACATGGTTCACAGACTAGGTGGTATGTACAAAGGCTTGGTACTTCTTGAATAGCATGAGAGTATTTTTTTTGAGTAATAATAGTTATCTCTTTTGGTGTGCAGAGTCCATCAAGCCGATTAATCGTTTGTTCAAGAAGTGTTGTTCCATCAAGTAGTTTAAGAAGTTGCTTGGGATGCTCTGCTGTGCTGAGTGGCCAGAGCCGCTTACCATGACCACCAGCTAAAATAACAGCGTGCAATTTCATGAATTTCTCAATGATGGTATGAGTTGTACAATGCCAAGCGAACTGAGTACAAGTAGTTGCATTTCAAAAAGCATTCGAAAACGAGCACATCCATCATGGCCGGTAACTGCTGAAAAATAGGCAAGGTAGAGCATGAAAAAAAGAAGAAGCTCCCATTGTTGTCGAGCAATCAAAAAGTAACTACCGAATAATAGTAATACTACTCTTATGAGGGTCCATATTATTTCACTATATCCTATTCCATGGATCCATGATTTGTTTGTGCCGCCAGTTATATAGTCATGAATTCTTTTTGAGAAAGGCCCTTGTGTTTTAAAGAAAGAGATATCGCCGCCTTTTGTTGTAGGTTCAATAAGAAGCTTGAGATTGGTAGTAAAAAGACCAAGCCAGCTTTTTATTATATTTTTGCACCAGACTCTTATAAAAATGAATGGGTGGTTGAAAAATTCTGTTTTCATAATACGTAAAATATGTTTTTGAGGCAATTTAATCAGTTGGACTCGCTCATAGTCAGAGCTTGTGCCATTAAGTTCTGCTTTAACATTCGGGTAAAACCAATGTGTGATATTTTCGCTGCTTAGTCCGCTGATATACCACTCATTAAATGTGTACCAATTGTGTAATGCATACATATTAAGTGGTATGGCAAAAAGCAAAGCCCACAAAAATGCATGAGTGAATGATATAAAAATGGATTTTTTTTGCCAGCGGTTAATGATGATAATTAAGGGCACTAGTAATATTGGAAAGTAGAGCGCTGCTGGTTTGATTAAAACAGATAGACCTAAAAAAAATGCTGATAAAAGAAGGTGCCTGTATGTTCTTAACTGTAGATATCGCACAAATAGCAGGGTAAAAAATAAAAGAAAGAGCGTTAGTGAGATTTCGGTTAAAATGAATTGAGAAAAAGTAAGAAGCCCTAGGTTAACACTTCCAAGTAACATAGCGATTAGCCCTGCGCTATAGTTTAGAGATGTAAGAAGAAAAAAAAGCATAAAAATAGAAGCAAGGCTCATAATGACTTGCAGTATAATAATAGGAATAAGAGCGGGCTGTCCGTATAGCTTATATGCTAGCCCTATGATGAATGGGTACCCTAAGACGTAATAAGGCTTTCCTGGTTTAGGCCAAACAAAATTGTTGTTGTTATAAAAAAGATCAGCATGGGCAGTATAGGCTTTTGAGTCAATATCGCTATGCGCACTCACTGTTGCAGGAATTACATTAAAAAGTGCAACAGAAAGGCCTATAAAAAGGCTACAAGAGAGCAACATAATCAGTAGAGTTGTTCTTCTTTTCATTTGAGAGCCCACATGTTTTGTAACATCCATTTTTGTACTGCTTGCGCAGAAGGATAGGATTTTTTAAGAGAGTTAATATTTTTAAATGCTGGAATAAATTGTTGAGATTGTTGAGCAAGTGAATCAAAATATGCAGGAAAAAGTGAGCCTGATGAAAACCAATTGATTGTTGGTGCTGCAAATCCAACTTTTTTACGTTGTAGTGTGATATCCGGTAAAATTCCCTGACAGACTTGTTTTAACAAATATTTTTTTGTATTTTTTTTAAACTTAATCTTATCAGGAACATACATCATAAATTCAACAAGTTTATAATCAAGAAAGGGGACGCGGGCTTCAACACCAACAGTCATAGACATTTTATCTGCTCGCATGAGTAATAACTCAGGAAGCCGATGTTTGAGTTCAAAGTAAAGCATTTGCTGAAAAAAGTCGCAGTCAGGCTCATATGCTTTTAGTTTATTAAAATAATGATTGGCAATTGAGCCACTGTCATATTCTTGTTGCATTCCAGGACAGAGTTGGTCAATGATTGAGTCATGTGTTGTTGGAGTAAGTGAATCAGTATTTTGGTGGATAAGTAGTTCTTTCTGATATTCATTAAAGCCAATTGCTCCACTCCAAAAGAGTGGTTGATTGTGGCTCCACTTATGAAGTAAGTCAACATATGATGAACGGTTTGATATTTTTTTGAGAGCTGAGGTTAAGCCTTTTTTTAGTGAAGTAGGAATATGTTTCATAAACCAGCTATTTAATATGTCATGGGCTTTTTTATATTGTGTGTAAACTGGATAGCCTACAAAAAGTTCATCGGCTCCCTCTCCTACTTGAGCAACGGTAACTCCATGTTGTCGAGCAAGGTGAGCTACATGATAAAAAGGAATGCATACGCAGTCAGCAAGTGGTTCATCAAGGTGATAAATCATTTTTTCATAAAAATTAAAAGCATCTTTTTCAGTAATAATAAGCTCGTGATGATTTGTATTAAATTGTTCAGCAATGAGCCGAGCCCACTTAAATTCATTAACTTCTTCAAGATTTTCAAATCCAACAGTAAATGTTTTGATATTTGAGGAAAATCGTGACATAAGTGCGACATTCAAGCTAGAGTCAATTCCTCCTGAAAGAAAGGCGCCAACAGGAACATCAGAGAGCATTCTTTTTCGTGTTGATTCAACGAGTAATGCCTTGATATTTTCAACACAGAACTCTTCTTGTTCAAATTCTTTTTTTTCACTTGCACTTAAATTAGTAAAGGGTTCATACCACTCACTGGCAAAAAACCGCTTTTGAGAGTCTATAGTAATGAAAGTGCCTGCAGGGACTTTATAAATACCATCATAAATAGTGTATGGAGCTGGAGTAATCATAAAAGTTAAATAATGATATCCAGCAATACTTGAATATTTTTTTTCTATCCAGGGGAGTTCCCATAAAGCTTTAATTTCTGAAGCAAAGCTTAGTATGCCTCCCTGTAGTGAAAAATATAGAGGTTTTACCCCAATTCGGTCACGTATGAGATAGAGTTCTTTTCGTCTAAAATCATAGAGGACTAACGCAAAAATTCCATCAAGTCTATAAATGCAATCAATGCCCCATTCTTTAAATGCATATAAAATGACTTGGGTATCTCCTGAAGAAGTAAAAGTATACCCTAATTCTTTCAGTTCTTTGCGGATAACCTGTTGGTTATAAATTTCACCATTAAAACAGATTACTACCTGTTCATCTGGATCTATCATGGGTTGTTCGCCAGAAGAAGAAAGGTCTTGAATCTGAAGCCGTGCAAAAGAGAGTCCAAGGCCAGCTTCTTGATTTGACCAGGTTGAAGATGAATCTGGGCCTCGATGAGCAAGGCGCTCGTGCATACGAGTTAAAAGTTTATTATTGATGGTAAAGCGATTTTTAGAAATATTATAAAAACCAGCAAGTCCGCACATGACCAATTCTCCCCTTTTAAGAGCTTGATAATTGAGTTAGAGCGTTGCTTGAGACGGAGACTTTTTTTTACTTTGTGTTGTTTGTGTTGATTGTTCTTTAACTAATTTTTCAACAACATTCATCGCTGAGAGCATAGCAATATCCATGTTATTATATCGATGAAGTCCATTGCGTCCCATGAGGTGAAGATTTTTAAATGTTGAAAGATAGCCAAGTACCTCCCCGAGGTGTTCTTTATAATGCTCATCATACACGGGATAAGCCTCAGAGGTTCTCATAATAAATCCATCAATTACTTCTTCAGCCTTTGCTAGCCCAATGGTTTCAAGTTCTTGTGCGCCAAGCTTTACTAGTTCGCTATCTTCTGTTTGCCAGAATGGTTCGTCAGTGAAGGAAAAGTATTCAAGACTGAGTGCCGTATGTTCTGGATTGTTGCTCATTTTCATTGAAAAATTATTCATGTTCCCAACCCGCCCCATACGAACTTTTTTTTCATGCACATAAAGCCAGTGATCAGGGCAGACGTTAGCCTTTTTCACAATTAAATTAATCGTAATAAGGCCGCGGTATTTTAAGGAGTTTGCTGCTTGAATAACAGATTGAGGAGCAGGGGGGTCCATAGAAAGAATGAGCGTGCGAAGTGGCATAGTTGAAAGAAAATAGTCAGCTTCAATTCGGTGTAGTTTTTTTGCACCACTCTGTGGCTTGCTACTTGTATGTTGAGTGATTAATGCATCAATATAGTTGTTATGATGTTCAATAGTGACTACTTCTTCGTTCATTCGAACAAGGCCATGATTATGATTTGAAATTTGCTGGGCAGCTTTGTTCCAGAGTGTTCCTGAACCAAGAGAGGGATAATAAAACTCATTATTAATGGTGCGTGGAGCATTTTTTTTAAACCATTTTCCAAAGAAAGCATAAAAAATTGCTTTAGAAAGTGAAAAGCCCTTGATTCGTTGTGCAGACCAATCAGACGAAATTTTATTGCACTTAATGCCCCATACTTTCTCTGTATATGTTTTGAAAAAGATACTGAATAGTCGATAGCCAAACTTATTGGTTACCCAGTCTTCAAAGGTTTTTGGATTTTTAATAGGAAAGAGGCGGTAGTAGGTATAACTTAATATACTGCGAGCGCACTCAATAAGAGATAGACCTTTGATCACGTTTGTTGGCTCAAGAGGGTAATGAAAAAAATGATCATTGTAGTAAATGCGGGTAAAGCGCTTGTGTTTGATGAAGTCATCTTTCATAAGGTCTTTCCACCATTCTTCAATTGCTGGATCTTCGGTGATGAAGTGATGAGGTCCAATGTCATATTTACACCCCTTATAGTCTGTTGTTTTTGCAAGGCCTCCAACAACAGAGTCTCGCTCAAGAACTGTTACATCAAACTGTTGGCTTTTGAGTAGCTCAACTCCTGCCGTTATCCCTGCAGGACCAGCACCAATAATGAGTACGTATTTTTTATTTCTGCTCCCCACACCTTCACCCTTTTTTTGAAAAGATCTTTGCCAAAAACACACTCGTTAACATAATAAAAAAATGTTCAACTGGCAACCTCAGCCGGGCAAAGCCGCACCCGAGAGATAAAAAGATAATGCTTGTAATCATAATAAATATGAAGCTTGCAAGGAAAAAATTATGAGTTATAAGCTCATAAAAACCAATACAAAATCCAATAATCATCAATAGAAAAAAAAGTATTTCGTAATAAATAAAAAAACGAATTGATGTTTGAGTCTCTGGGTTTATAAAGCGATATAATTTTTGCGTTAGTGTAGTCTCTTGATTATAGCTGGGAAGCCTTCCCCCTGACTCAATTACTAAGAGCTCTGATGAGTAAAGGCCGCAAAGTGTTTTGAACCAGTTAAGTAAAAAAAGCTTTATAGTTTCACTTTTGCTCGTCAACATTAATTTTTTCGTATATTGCTCCATGATCCTTGTCTCTTCTATTTCAAGCAGAGGGCGGTTGAAAATGTTTTCTTGCTGCGTAATTTGTTGATTTACTTCGTGATAAGCTATGTTTTGCGCTTCATTGTATGAGCAATTTTGTTGTTTCATTAATAATTTTGCAGCACAATGGTTTAAAAAATGTGGACCACCAAGTGTGTGAAAAAAAATCATGCCGGTAAAGTGATAATTGCGAATAAGCCACCAGGAAATAGTAAATCCCCATGTGCATGTAAGAATCAAAGAAGAGCTTATTTTTTGTTTGCTGGTAAGTGGGCTGAGCATAAGTAGGCCAAGGATTAAAGGGAGGAGTAAATGTCCAACGGGCCTAACAAGAGAGGTAAGCCCAAGAATAAGGCCGCATAGTAGGGCGTCTATCTGTGTGGGATGTTGTACTATTTTGAAAAACATGATGGTAAATAAAATAAATAAGATAATAAAAAGAGTTTCAGACATCATCAGCCCACTGTAAATAAGATAGCCGGGGTGTAGTGACGCAAGAAGTGTGGCAAATAAGTGAGCTTTTGGGTATGAAGGAAAGAGTATTCTTGTAAGAAAAAAAATAAATAGAGGGATAAGTATGCTCAGAATTACTTGAGACCAAAGGGCAGCTACGGCAGAATTTTTAAAAAGATAATAGCAGCTTGCAAGAAAAAAAGAATAGCCGGGAAGGCGGTAGAAGTAGGGCTTATTTTGTTTGTCAACATATCCGTTTCCGCTTTCAAGAGATTGTGCAAGTGAATGGTAGTGGGCGCTATCAAACGAGACTATGAGCGGGTTGTGCTGAAGATAAAGACTAAAAAAGAGTAGCCGGAGTATAAGCCCAATGGTCATAATAATGGTAAGGGGGACTATTGTTGTGAATCGTTGGTTACTCATGACGACCCCTTGTTATTGTTCTATGTAATTTATTTTTGAGGGACTTTTGTTTATATTGGTTGTTATCCAGGACTGGTGGGCCCCACGCGCACCTATCTTTGATAACTTTAGTCTGTTCTTGATAATGATCGGAGAAGATAAGTTTTTCTACAGAGTCTAAATTTTTTTTTAAGGATATACGCTGCAAGATTACAGAGTAATTTGAAGTGTTCATTAATTCTTTCTTTTGGTAAACGCATGACAAAGCTTATATTCTAATAAATCGGCTTTGCTTTGCTGTGAAAGTATATCATAAAATTGTTCTTGATATGTATCAGGTAAAGACAAAAAAATCATGAACCAAGTTAAAGAAAGTGTTACGTGCATAGTGGTATCTTTATGTTGTTGCAGTAATAACAAAAGTTTTAATTGAAATGGATGCAAAGAGAATAATCCCCTGAGTGAATAATCAACGAGAATGGAACCATTTTGGTGTCCGGTGATTATTAATCCATTTTCTGAAACGCATAATGCTGTTGGCTCATGAACACAGTTAAACAAGGGATACGTGACTGCCTTCTTCTGAGGGCCAGGTTGAATATGCAAGAATAAAACGGTATTCATTCGGTTAATTAAAACTGCTGTATTAGCCATATAAGGAAAGGGAGAAATAGTTTCAATTTTATCGATTAGGGTTGTATTACTTACTTTATTATTCTCAATGGTGAGTGTTCGTAATGTACCAAGCAGATCAACATATAAGAGTGTATCGGCAGTGGTAAAAAACATTCTTTTAATCATTGCTTTGGTGTTTATGAGAACCAATTGAGATAATTTTTTTGATACAGGATCTACTGTAGAAATAACAGCATCCCATCCAGTGCTGATAAATAATTCAGATTCTGGCTTAACAGTAAGGGCAGATAGGGCTTTTTGTTTGGTGTTAATATAAAGAAGGCATTTCTTTGTTATGCTGCTCCAGGTAGAAAGGCAACCAAAGCCATCACCAACAAAGAGCTTGTTTTGCTCTGGTATGAGAGTGAGGAGTGTTATTTTTCCGCGATGTGTATCATGAGTAAGTGAGGAATATGAGCGCAAGTCAGGATTATTCCATGAAAAAAATTCAACTTGGCAGCTCTGTTTTCTCACAAAAAAAACAGTATCTTGGTCAATGGCAATAAAGTCAATGACACCCTCAAGTGTTTCGTTTATTGTCTGACTATTCATTTCCCAACGAAACACAAATCCATCTGCAGTGGTTGCTGCAAATTCATTATCATTGCGAGCGGCAATGCTCAAAACTTTACATTCGCACATGGCAAAGTTTTTGCTTTCAGGCCGAAGGCATATTTGGGGAAAAAGTTTAGAAAAGAGTCTTTTATTTATTATATTTGCATTCATTAATTGGTGATTGAGTGAAAAATTGAGTATACACTCTTCTTCATTCAAGGGAGATAGGCTGGAGAGAGAGAGAAGCTTGCTACAAAGCTCTGCAGTTTGATTAAGTGGCTCTTCTGCAAGATTGTCTTGGTTGAGGAGAGATTGAAAAGCTGGCCTTATGAGCTTAGTGTATGCTAAGAAATGAAGAGGTGAGGGTGTCATGCTTTTTCCTTTGCAAGGAGCAAGGAAAACAAGCAATAATAAAATAAATGTTCGAGCTACCTGCATGGTGTAGTTCCTTTCTTTTTTTGATAGATTGAGGCGATCAATGAAGGCTTTTCCATTTTATATATATGTTGTGTAGTTGATCATGTTTATGATTGTTTGGCAACCATCGACTAATTTTTAGGAAAAAGGTGATCGTTTGACTATTGATGAAGTAAAAAACCTCCATTTTTTTGCCAAGGCAAGCTCTCCATGTCAAAATCGTAGCAGATTATGGGATTGTATTGCAAGGTGTCAGAAAAAGAACACTTATTAAGAGCCTGTTTGTTTTTCATGACTTATTTTTGCCCAATATACTTAACAAAAAAAACAGTGGCTTCAACTAAAAGAAGCGCTTGATGAGATAGCAAATGATCAAACATTTGATATTCTTTCCTTTACTTATAAAAAACTAGAAAAGCCGCTAAAACTAATCTACAGAACAGTTGAGCCAGAAGTACCCAAGTTGCAAAACTCAAAAGTAGCAAGGCCAAATTGACAAATTTTTATGGTATACTCGAATTCATTGGCTTACAGGTCTCGTAGCATACGGTGTATTTTAACGTAACAAAGGGTTTTTCGTGAATTCAAGACAGGTCGTAACAAAAATTTCACCTATTGCTGCTGCGGCAATTTGCATTAATACTATCATTGGTGGTGGTCTTTTTATTAATCCAAGTCCGCTTACAGCATTTGCAGGGCCGCTTGGTTTTGTGGGTTATCTATTGTCCACGATTTTGCTTATTCCTTTACTGCTTTCTATTGCTCATCTTGCTCGTAAAAATTCTGTTTCTGGTGGTCTATATGTTTATAGTAAATTGTATGTCCATCCGTTAGCTGGATTTTTAAGTGGATGGGGTTATTTTATTGGTAAGACAACATCGGCTGCAATTTTGATGCATAGCTTTATTTTATTTTTGCAGCGCTCAATTCCAGCCATTGCCAATTTTTCAACACTTGGATTAGACTATCTGTTTATCATGGTCGTGGTATTGATGAACATTGTTGGCGTTCGTACTGGAGGAAAAGTGCAATGGCTCTTTGCAGGCCTTAAATTTTTTCCCTTATTTTCTGGTATTTTTTTAGGGTTTACTGCACTTGATGCACAAAATTTTGTTATGACGATGCATGATGTTATTGGCTTGCCTTATACGGTTCCGATTGCCGTTTTTGCTTCTCTTGGCTTTGAGATTATCTGCTCAATTGGCCATATGGTTAAAGATCCTGAAAAAAATATTAAGCCTATTATTATGAGAACCTATCTCTTTTGTATGTTGATGAATATACTTTTTCAAAGCTCATTATTTGGAGCTCTTGGTATGTCATTAGCTGGGGCAAAGTCACCACTCTTGTTATTGTCTTCATTGTGGGCACCAACTTATTCACTCTTTTTTTCTATGATTAATGGTGCTGTTTTTGTAGCAATTATTGGTTCCTGCTTTTCTATTTTTACCAGTAATTGCTGGAATCTTTTTACTCTTGCTGAGCATGGACATTTGCCTGGGGCTTCATGGCTTACACGATTAAATAGGTATGATGTTCCCTGGGTGAGTTTGTTGGTGCAAGGGTTACTTGCCTCCCTAATTTTATTTTTGAATACAAATCAAATTCCCCTTCAAAACATGGCAATTTTTGGACAAATTGTTGCGTATAGTTTGACAGCAATAGCTGCATTTCGAGCATCTCGTTGGGGTGTTTTGCCTGATCTTTCACCTTTGATTCCTCTGATGGGATTTTTCAGTTGCTGTTGTATTTTAATGCTCTCAATGGTAAAGATGATGCAGTCTGGAGTTTCGATTTCTTTTTTGTTTTTATTTTTATTTGGCCTTGGTTCTTATGTTATCAGGTGTTTGATAAAATCTGCGGATTAAATCTTTTGAAAGAAGAGACTCTTGTTCCATAGAGCTTGGAATTGATAAGCCAAGTAGTGTCAGAATTGTTGGTGCAACATGTGCAAGGCCCCATTCATGTTGGATAGTAAGAGATTTTCCTCGTAGGTATTGGTGAGCTACTAGAAAAGGCACTTTATTTGCAGTGTGAGCGGTGTGGGGAACTGCTGTTTGACCATGATAACTTATCATATGTTCTGCATTACCATGGTCAGCAGTGATAATTAAAGAACCTAATCGTTTTTCAACAATTTCATGGTATAGTAACGTGATTTGTGAATCAAGATACTCGCATGCTTTGATAGTTGCTTCAAGATTTCCAGAATGGCCTACCATGTCAGCATTAGCATAGTTTGCAATAATAATTTCAGCAGCTTCTTCTCGGATTGTAGTTAAAATATGTTCGGTGATTTTGCGTGCAGACATTTTTGGTTCTTGCTCATAGGTTTTTGCTTTAATTGAGGGGATCATTACTTGATTTTCATGGGGAACTTCTGTCTTATCTGTTCCATGAAAAAATCTTGTTACATGGGTATATTTTTCACTTTCTGCAATAGTAAGAATAGTAATATTTTGACTTGTTTGATTTTGAATAGTTTCAAGCAAGGTTGTCTGTGCAATACTTGGTTTAAAAAGAGAATTGTATCGCTTGTTTGTTTGTGGATCGTCAAAGTAGGGTGCAAAAGTTAAAAAAAAGGAAAGATCTTTAATTACAGGGTAGGTCGTTGACTGGAGTATTGTTTTATTCAAAAACATGCTTGTGAGTTGACGAGCTCTGTCTGGTCTAAAATTGAAAAAAATGACACCATCTTCTTTTTTGATTACTCCATTATTGTTGAGCATAATTGGAGGTAAAAACTCATCTGTTATCTGCTGGTGATAGCATGAGGCAAGGTAATTTCGCCATGAGGCTGTTTGCATAGGTGAGGAGGGGGTATTTAAAAGAGCATAACTTTTCTCAGTTCGCTCCCAATTATTGTCTCGATCCATTGCATAAAAGCGACCATGAATTGATGCAATAACACCTGTATTAAGTTCTTTGCATTTTTCTTCTAATTTCTCAAGAAAACGAGCTAATGATTTTGGTGCAACATCTCGTCCATCTGCAAAAACGTGAATAAAAATATGGGAAATTTGATGTTGTTGTGCAGCAATAAGAAGTGCGTGAAGGTGGTGTTCATGACTATGCACACCACCATTTGAAAGCAATCCCATAAGATGCAAGCGTTTTTCAGATTTGGCAATCATGGTCAAAGCTGATGATAATTTTTTATCCTTAAAAAAGGACAAATCGTCAATCGAATCATTGATTTTTTTTAATAAGTTGGGAATTGCTTTGCCCGCACCAAGGGTGAGGTGTCCAACTTCTGAATTGCCATGGTAATTGTTAGGAAGGCCTACATAATTGCCTGCAGCATGCAAAAGAGTATGAGGATACATGGCTAAAAGCTGTTTCCATGTGGGAAGAGATGCTTGGGCGACTGCATTGCCCTGCTGCTTATATTGATGGCCAAATCCATCAAGTATAATAAGCGCGAGGGGAAGAGTGTCTTTACGTAATGACTTCATACTGCCCTCTTTTACAGATGATTTATTTTCATCTAGAATGTTAACACTTAAGTCTAGCGCAGTGATATAATAAAGGTCAAAAATATTTTAAGGAATAAGAAAAATGCTTAATAGTATTGCATGTTTTAAAAAGATTTCTGTATTCGCATTTTTGTTAAATATAATTATTTTTAATGTTAGTTATGCTGGGCCGCAACTGAATGAGAATCAACAAGTAACAGCCCGCAATGCATCAAGTGATCAAGAAGAAAAGCTTAATTTAGAGTTGGATGATGATGACCTTGCTTTTTTGGCTGAGCATATGGATGAGCTCGAAGAACTTAACGATGTTGAATTAAGCATTCAAGATAAAATAGAGCTTGGACTTATTCTGCTTTCAATTAAAAAAGATCAGTATCTACAAGAGTTTAAAGAACATGTTGCTTATTATAAAGAACGTTATCTTGCAGCATTGACGTTAACTAGTATGTTGTTGGGAGGCTTTGCGGGTTATTGTTTATGCAAGCTCAAGCTGAAAAAACAAAAAAATCATGGCGAGTAAGCATTGTTTTGCCTTGTATGTTTCGTCGCTAGATAAGTTGAATCAAGATAAAGATGATACTTTTTTTTATGAAGACGAAAAGCTATGGCATAGGGTTACACATGTGCTGAGGCTTAAGAATGGAGCTAAATTTGAGTTATTTGATGGCTTGCGGTTTGTTCGAGTGATGCTAGTATCCGCTAAAGAGAGGGCAAAGAATAGGTTATATGTTCGTATTATAGATAAAGGTTCTGTGGTGCGCCAAAAGCCTGATGTGACGCTTTATGTTGGGCTTACTAAAAAAGATGCTTTTTATGAAATAATTTATGCTGCAGGGCAGTTTGGTATTGCACGAATTGTTCCTCTGCTTACTAAGCGCATACATAAAAATTGGTGGACTGATAAAGAAATGCGACGTTGTCGGGAATATCTTAAGGCTGGGGCTGAGCAAGCAAAAACTTATTGGTTCGGTTCTATTGAAGCTCCTATGCCATTTGATGAAGCGGTGAATAGTGCTCCTGAAGAATCTCCTCTGTTTGTTTGCAATGCACAGGCCTCTGTCAGTTTGATTGAGGCTTGCAAAGAAATAAAGGGCCAATCTTTATTTCTTTTTATTGGCCCTGAAGGTGGTTTTGAAAGTTATGAAGAGCTTATGCTGCAAGAAAATGGTGTGCAGTCTGTTACTCTATCTCAAGCAATATTACGATCTCAAGATGCTTCACTTCTTAGCTTTGGCATTATTCGTATGCAGCTTTAATTTGAGGACTACTTCTTCATTGTAAATTTTTGTATTTTCATATAATTCGGAATAACTTGTTTTATAGCGTGCTGTTGTTGTTGATATGCACAGATACCAATCATGTGTGATGAGGCTATACTTGGGTATTCTTTAGAAAATAGTGCATAATGGCCTAATGTTGTTTGAATAAGTTGTTGATGAAGTATGGCAGCATTGCCAGCAAACATCGTTGTAGTATTGGGTGAATGATTTTGAAGTTGTCTTAGTAATTCGTCAATCGATAAGCATCCTGTGTATTCTATCTGAAGTCTGTTTTGATGATCTATCGTGTATAATAAATAGTAGCAATCATTGCTGTATGCATTAAGCATAATCATCGTCTGAGGAGGAAAAGATCCATGAGTATTTTGATATTCATGAACCTCACAGGCAAGTGCGTCAAGTCCATTTACGCCAATTAAAGGAACATCACAAGCAAATGCAATACCATTAATTGTTGCAATGGTAGTGCGCAACGAAGTAAAAGCTCCAGGGCCCTTATCAACAGCAATAGAAGAAAGGTCGTTGAGCTTAAGGTGATTATTCTTAAGAAGGGCGTCAATATAAGGAATAAGAAAAGAGCTTGCGCGCTTATCTTGTACATCAATGGATTCAACGCTGTTATTAGCCTTAAATAAAGTTAGTGAAATTCCTGAATAGCTTCCTTGAACAGCTAGTCGCCATTGGTGTGAGTCTATTTTTTTAATCATTTTGTTTTTTCAGCTTTTGTCTCTGATAAAAGATGCTAAATGCATCATCTCGTATTGTATTTTCACGTTTTTCAATTACCTTTCCGCAATTAAGGCACTTACACCCTTCAAAGTTAATGAAATGATCAAAAAATGATTGCATTACCATTAAACCACCACATTTTGGGCACTTCATACGATCTCCTTTTTTGGACATACAATATTGAGTCGCTCCTTGTAGTTTAAACTGTTTTTACGCGTTGTAAAAAATAATAGCACAGGCATTTTTTAAAAGTATCAAAAACATTTCCGGTCACATAGTTAGTTTTGGCTTTAGAGTATCTTTATATTATCTGTTATCTTAATAAGTTTGTACAGCGTCTTATCTTAAGCATGTTATTATTGATACTCTTCAGTATTTTGGTAATTTACCATATTTATTGCTTTACTGCATGTGTGTTAACATTGCTTCAATAGACTCTTTTTCACTAGACACTTTCTTTTCTTGTTCCATAAATTCTTCTTGGGCGCGTTGCTCATTAATTTGAAGATTCATTTTGCCTTGTTGAATTTGCTCTAGGGATTGATGGGTAACTTGCTGAAGATTTTTTAGCTCTTTAGCAACCCCTTGTTGAATTTCTGTAGCTTGTTCTTCAAGTTGCTTGAATTGTAAAGCTGCTTCGTTTGTTGTTTGTTCAAGATTCTTTTGTTGTTGATAGAGAGACTCCTTCTCTTTTATAAGACCTTCTGCGAAATTAGCGACTTCCCCTGTTGTTATAATAACTTGTTGCTCAAGTCCTTCAAGGGCTCCTCTTTTCTTACTCATCTGAATGCTTGACTCTTCTTTTTCTTGTTGAGCAAGCTCCTGTTTTACTATAGCTTCTTGTGCTTTAGCATTTTCTTTTTTTTGAGCATTAACAAGTGTTTGTGCGGCCTCTGAAAAGCTGTCTTCAAGTCCTTTTTTTTCAGATTCTATTCGATTAATTTTTGCTTCAAGGTACTCAATTTTTTCTTTAGCCTCAGCCTGCTTGCTCAGAGAAAGTGATTCAGTGCTGATTTTTTCTTCTTGGTGCTTAGTCCGTTCTTGTTTTAAAAGAGTCTCTGTTTTGTTTTTATCATTGATTAATCTTGAAAGTTGTTCCTGCATTAATTGTAGCTCTTTTTGCTGGTTATTCATAGTTATTTCTTGTTTGGAGAGTTGTTGAGAAAGGTTTTGGTGTATTTTGTGTTGATTTTCCTGGTATGTACGAGCTTGTTCTTGTTGCTTTTGATACCACTCAAGTTGCTCTTGAGAGGCTATTAGTTTTGGCTCAAGCGCTTTTAGCTCTTGAGTTTGTTGCTCAAGCGCTTGTATTGCTTCTTCTTTTTGTTTTATTTTTTTTAAAAGGCGCTCTTGTTCTTTTTTTTCTATTTCTATTTGTTCGTTAAGAAGCCTAATGCGCGAATGACAATGTTCAGTTTCACGTTGTGCTTTATTATAAGAGAGTTCTGATGAAAGACGTTGTTTGCGCTCTAATTGAACTGTTTTTTTGAGTTCTTGCTTTTGAGTTCTTCGTTTTTCAATTTCTTGTTGTAGTTTGTGTTGTTCTGTTGCTTGTTCAAGTTGTAGTTTCTCAAGGGAGGCAATTTTATCTTTATATTCCAATATTTCTGTTTTAATGGTTTTAATTTCAAGTATTTTGTAGTCAAGTTCTACTTCTTTTCTTTTAAGATCTTCAATTGTCGTTGTAAGGTTAGCGATCTCTTTTTGTGAACCTGCAAGTTGATTGGCTGTCATTGAGAGTGTTTCTTGGCATTCATGTAATTGCTCTGCCAATTTGTTTGCTCTGACTTCAGCGTTAAGGAAATCATGTTTTTTTTCTTCTATTTGTTTTTGAAGTCGCTGATTTTCTTCAGATAAGAGTTGATTTGTCTTTTTGTGTTCTTCTGCAACGGCTAGTGTAACGAGGCTTGTTTGTTCTTCTGGAGCAGTTAAGAGCTTATGTAGGCTTTCAGGTGGGGTTATGATAATGTTGGAGACAATCTCTTCAATGGCTTCGTTAGAGAGTCTTTTATTGTGTGCATGATAGGCGCTGTTTAAGTCGTATAGTACAAGGAGCCGTAGTTTTTTATGCTCTTCATCGTCAATGTTTTCTTTCTTTTTGTAATCATTTAGTAATTCGTCTGCTTTTTTTTGCATCTCAGCAAGGTCTTCAAGGCGTTCTTTGCGTTTAATAATTTCTGCATATCTTTTTTCATAACGTGATTGAGTCATGCTTAGTGACGTATCAAACCATTGCTGATATGATGAAAATTGCTTTGCAAACTCTTGAGAAGTTTCATCATCTTCGCCGTCAAGAACTATATTTTTAAGCATGGAAATAGTTGAGTTAATTTGGCTTGCTGCTTTATTTTTCCATTCAAGTGAAAGATTGAGAGTTTTGTCTGAACCAATTTGTTTGGCAAAGTGTTCTCGTCGTGTGATGCGTCTTTGTTCGAGAATTTTTTCATCTGCCTCATCAAGTAAATCAAGAACTTCTTGACTTGCTTTTACTTTTAGCTGAGCTTCTGATTCTTTAACTGATGATCGTAGTTCGTTTGCCTGCTCTTCAATGGTTTTTTCAATGCGCTTAATACTTTCTTGTGCATTACGTTTTATCTCTTCAATTTCATGTTGTGATTCACGATGAAGTTCCTTATATTGCTTTTCTGCTTGATCTTTAAGTTCAAGTGTTGCATTTTCAATTTTTTCATTTAGATTTAGTGTTTTTTCTTCTGCTTCAAGCAAAATTTTTCCGGCATCTGCCTGTGATGCCTTATAGGCACTTTTCATAAGCGAAGAAAAGGATTGTTTTTCATGAGCCAGACATGTTGCAAATAGCATCAGCGCAAAAAGGCTCTTCAATACTAATTTCTCTAACAACTTCATACGACATCTCCCCCCTGCTAAAAGCATAATCCCTCTATTCACTATCTTAAGAGATCTGTTTTCTTTAAGACAAGTAAATTAAAAAAATTATAAAAAGAAGTCATATTATAATATAAATTTCAAATAGAAACCATTGGCCGTAACCTCTTTTATTATTATTGCTAACTATTTAATTTTATAACAAGATGGGGTATACTGAAAAAAGCTTTGCAAGAGAATGCAGTGGAAAGGGTTATGTATGCGAAAAACATATTTGGTACTTCTCATGTGCATCATTTCTTTGGTGTGGATTTTTCGTATTCACCATATCCAAGATAATGATAACTTAGTTGCAACAATAATTAAAAATACAAAAAAAAATCAGACTGTTTGGCTTAATGTCTTTATTCACGGGTCATTTGGTACAGCTCTTGGTCTGTTGAGTATGCCGAGTGTACTTGATGATAATTTAAAGGGAACATTGTATCGCCAAGCAAATAAACGTTTGCGTGATGATCACTTTTTTTATAAAGACCAGGCAATTTTAGAGCGCGGTCTCATTTCTGTCTCACCAACCTTTGATCGTACAGTCTGTCAGAATAAGCTTTTTGTTGCTCATCCGCTTACAAAATCATTTGATATTATATCATCATGGGTAGGCCAAAATATGAATGATCACTTAGTTGAAGAAAAGCATCATTTTTATACGTTTGGTTGGACAGGGTTGCTGAGTCAGCGTTCAAGAAGATTTGAGGCAATTCGCTTGTATAATGGTCTTTCAGAAGAACTTAGCAAATTTCATGATAAAGGGATATATCCAAAAATTAGGCTTATTACTCATAGCCATGCTGGAAATTTAAGCTTAAATTTGGCAGCTGTACAAGCTGTTCTGCATCTTGATCTGTTTGATGATGAACCTGTTAAAAGCTCTGTTAATAATTGCAATGATGCTGTGCGGCACATGCTTTCGTTAATGAAGTCACTTCCAGCGAAGGAAGAGGCATTGAGTAAAAAAGGCCAAAAGCGATTTGATTATGTGCCTATTTTAAAGAACATAGTGATTGATGAGTTGGTTATGTATGGCTGTCCCATTCAGCCAGAAACTATTGGTTTTGCCTGTTCTCCTATTTTTAAGCGCATTGTTAATTTTTATTCGGGTGAAGATGTTATTCAGCGAAGTGACTGGGTAACAACATACCGAGGTTTTAGTGATCAACGTATTGGTAATTATCTTTTTGACGAAGCTCACTGGATTGAAGCACAAAAGAAAATTTATCAAGTTCGTTTAATGATTGGGCGTAGATGGAGTAAAAATATTGCTGATGAAAAAAATAGCGCAGCATTAAGTACAGATGCTCAAGATAAAAAAGATATGTCGCTGTGGGATTTCTTTTTTGCAGGACGCAAAGCTTTTTCTCGAGAGTCTCAAGATCCAACCCATAAAGAGATGTGGTATTGCTCTTGGCAAAAAGAGGCTGCTTGTAACGCGCTTCTTGCACCTCTTCCACTTATGGTGTTAACACCAGCTTTTATGGCGCTAATTGAGCAAGGTGGTGGTGATCAAGATCTTGATATTAATTTAAAGCTTTCTCTAGATTATTTAAAAATGTATCTTGCGCGGCATAACCATGAGCATATTAAAACCAAGCACTATATACCTCGTTCTCTTGTTGAGGGATTAAAGGCAAAGGCAAATGAGTGGCGCCCAGAAGAAACAACGTTGGCTGATGACTTTAATGCAATTTATAAGCATCTTTTATAAATTGTAAATTTTCATAAAAAATATTTCTGAATTATTTTTTTGGACTATTATGACTTTTTTTTGGCTTTATTTATGGAGATATTCAAACGATTTCACCTATTTTTCAGCACGAATATAGGAGGCCTTGGATGACTATTTTTATTCATGGGTCATTCATTATTTTTAATTATCTCAAGGAGCTTTAGGTTTTTTATGGTGCGTTCAAAGTTCAATTTTAAGAGTTGTATGATAAAAGGGTAGCTTTTTTTGCTAGTCCTTGTATCATAATCACCTGTAGCATACCTTGCTACAATACATAATTTATTATAAATTTACTCAACCAAATACGAGGGGCAAGTATCCGCTCGTCCAAGAATATGTTAATGCTACAGGAGAGCATAATGCCAATTCAATTGAGCTACTTCGCTATTGTTTTATTTCTTCTTATTTCTAGTGCTGCACAAAATGTGCAAATTTTGAATGCTAATTCTCAAGAAGAGCAGGAGTATCAACAAGATATTGCCTCTGCTGATTTACCAGCTCAAAAGAGCTTAATAATTAAAGATATTGTTATTACAGGTAATCAGCAAGCGCATCAAGAAGCAATTTTACGTCGCTTACCTTATAAGAGGGGGGATTTATTTGATGAGCGAAAAAGTCGGGCGGCAATTGATAATCTGACATCAATGGGACTTTTTAGTCAAATTGAACTTGAAGGAGAACTTGCTGAAGATAATAAAATGATTTTGTATGTTAATGTAGAAGAAAAAAATGCAATTGAGTCATTTGATTTTACAGGAAATAAGGCGATTTCTCATAAAAAATTGCGTGAAAAATTAAATATTGAAAAGACAGCAACAATTGACAAGGAAGTTGCTGACTATATTGCACGAGATATTAAAAAATTGTATGAGGAAGAGCATTATCATCATGTGAAAGTGACTCCCGAGCTGCTCTTTTCTAAAAATAATAAAGATAAAGTTCGAGTAGTTTTTCATATTAAGGAAGGTCCTCGAGCTTATCTTGTTCGAGTGATGTTTAAGGGGAATGATAAATTACCTGATCGTAAGTTACGTTCTTCAATTTTTTCTCGTGAAAATTGGATCCTTCGCTTTACTGATGCTGCTGGAACGTATAAACAAGATGAACTTGATAAAGATAAGCATCGGATTGAGCGCATATATCGTGATAATGGCTACTTAATGGCAAAGGTAACTGACACGATTGTCCGATTTTCTTCTGATAAAAAAGAGATTGCTATTACTTTTAATATTAATGAAGGAGATCAGTTTCATATTGACGCTGTTAAAATTATTACTGATGAAATTATGAAAGAGGAAGACTTGCTTGATCGTCTTGGTATTGAGGTTGGAGATGTCTATTCTCATGAAAAAGTTTTGAATGGGATTGAGCGGATCAAGGCAGCTTGGGGAGAGCATGGATATATATTTGCAGATGTTTATCCACAAGTGAAGCCAGATGAAGAGACAAAAAGAGTATCAGTTACTTTTCAAACAGACAAAGGGTCAAAGTTATATGTCAATCGTATTAACATTGTTGGAAACCAGGTAACACGAGATAAGGTAATTCGTCGGCAACTTGATATTGTTGAGGGAGATCTTATTACGACTCAAGCGCTTGAAACCTCTCGACAATTCGTTGAGTATTTAAGTTTTTTTGAGCGTGGTGGTGTTGATTGGAAAATTTATAAAATTGATGAGAATACTGCAGATCTTGAGTTAATGGTTCAAGAGGCTAAAACTGGAAACTTTAATTTTGGGTTAAATTATGGATCAGATAAGGAAAATCCAACTCCAAGTCTTAAGGGAAGCTTGTCTTTGTCAAAAAGTAATTTGTTTGGTATGGGGTATGATACAGGCGTTCAAGTGCAAGCAAATCGTCATCGTATTAAACATGCAGAGTTTCATTTTTTTAATCCACATATTTTCGATAGTAATGTTTCTGGCAATATTGCGTTATATCATAAGTGGGATGAGTATGAGCAGTGGTATGGATTAAAAACGTCTCCTATTCAACGTGTTTTCGGGGCAAATGCATTGTTAGGATTTAGGTTGCCAAAGCTTGATCGTAATCTTGAGGCTGCATTTGAGCTTGGTGTTGAACGTATCAGAAGTAATCAAATTGAGGTTAAAGAATCTGTTATGGCTAGTGATGCTAATGGTATGTTCCAACGGCTTGTTGGAAAAACCTTTCAAGAGGGTAGCATGGCGTGGTGGGCTTTGAGGTTAATTAAAGACGTAAGAAACCATAAAATTTATCCGTCGGAAGGATATCGTCTTTCGCTTGATATGAAAATGGCTCCAAGTATTATTAATAATACTTTCAGTTTTATAAAAACAGAGTTTGAAGCAAGTTATTATACTTCGCTTATTGGTAGAGATTGGCTTGTTTTAGCCCTTCATGGTCGGGTTGGCAATGTTCAAACTATTGGCAATAACAGGATTATTCCATACAGAGAATTATTTCATATGGGGGGTCAGGGTACTGTTAGAGGCTTTGTTTGGGGCAGTATTGGACCCGCATGGAATTTTGGTGGAGGCAAAGATGCGCCGATTGGAGCAAGGCATGCTGTTCAGTTTAATACAGAGTTAATTTTTCCAATTATTCCTGACTACTCGATGAAGGCTCACTTTTTCTATGATGCTGGTGCTGGCTGGAGTCCGCCGCGTGATAATATTACGACAGCTTCTCCAATTAAGCGTGACACATTTGATTTACGACATTCCGTTGGCTTTGGTCTTAATATTCTTAGACCAACACCAGCAAAAGTGGATTGGGGATTTAAGCTAGATCGTAAAAAGCGTGATGGTGAATCCCCGCATGAATTTCATTTGAGTATGAATTATGCCTGGTAAAAAATAAATTTTTCTTAAGGAGAGAGGGTGAAAATATGAAGTATTCTCTTGGAATTATTTTTTGTTTGATGATACAAAATCAATTAAGTTCTATGTTGAGCTTAGATCAGAATATTGATTTGAGTTTGCCTCTTGATGTTGTATATTCAGATGATCAAGCACCTAATAAGTGTGAGTTAGATGCTTGGAGAAGTGATCTAGAATACAGAATTATGCAAAAAGAGGGAAGCTTTAAAGACAACAAATGCAATATGATTAATAATATGGAACCATCGCAAATTGTTCTCAAAAAGGGAATCATGAGTGGTAGCATAGAAGATTGTCTTGTTGTGAATAATAATGAAATATACAGCTGGCTTGAAGAGCGAGTTGTTTTTACAAATAATATTAAAAACCATTTTCGTACTACGATTGCTCAATATAATGAGTTTTTTATTGTTTTGTCAGTTGCTCAATCTGAATTAAATCACTATTCTAAGTCTATAACACTTCAATTAATAAAGCTTGATTTTAATAAACAATACGTTTTGTATGGAAAGAAAATAGAGTTATTTTCTTTTGAAGATGTATATGATTGTCCTTTCAATATTGTCTATGTTAATAAAGATGTACTTATTTGCAGTTCACCTTCTGGTAAATGCTTTGTAATTAAAAATTGGCATTCTGCATGTACTTCAAAAGATCAACACAACATTAAATATGATACGCATCTTTTAAAAGCGCCGCTTCATAGTGTTAAAGAATTTAAAGAAAACTCTCTACTTCTTCTTACTACATATGGGGTTTCACAATTGCTGCTTAAGGATTTAAAGTGTCCTGGTTATGAGAGTGATGCTTTTGCTTGTCAGCCTTCAATTATTAAAGAATCTGTTACTTTATTGAGTCCAGGAAAGAGATGTAAATCGTTTCAGGTTATTAGTAAATATGAGCCTAATTTAAAGAAAATAAAATGGACAGTATTAGAAAAGAGCCCCTTTGAGGGTTATTCTCATCAATCTTTAGTATTACTTTGGCAGCTTGAGAAACAATGTTCTGATTTTCAAAAAAAAGTTGAATTTATGCGTATTGGTAGTGATGTTCCAAAATTTATTTCATTACATAAAGATTGGATTCAATTTTTTAATGAATTGCCTAAAAAGTTTCGTTCAAAATATAAAAAAACCTTACAGCTTACGCATGACTTTAACGATACATATTTGATTCAAGTCAGTTAAGACTAATTTGCTGTAGATAAAGTACCAGATACTATTACTTGCTTCTTTAGATTGATCCACTATCTTTGCTCTTTGTTATAATAGAGCAAAGATAGTGGATTGTGTAATTTGTAAGTTTATAATGAAGGGTAATTTCGTTTGTATATAGAAAGCAACCTTTAAGGCATAGGCAAATAACTTTAAAGCTATATCAATTTGAGGGTCGTCCTCAGAGAGCGTAGCGAACGCGAGGACTTCAAGAGTTGCTCACAAATTTGACGATCTTAAAAAAATTATGCCAAGTTAAGTCTGCCTAAGTATGAATAACACCTTGACAATCAATTTTCAAATAAGAAATAAAAGTGGCTCTAATAAAATAAAAAGCAAAGTATAATAACATTTTTTATGGGCACCATATATATTTATTGACAGATAGAAATGTGGTGATACAATAAGAAAAGTATTGTTTCTGCCGCATTATTTGGCAAAAGTATTATATATTTTCTTTATTGGAGGTTACCATGAGTAATACTTCTCGTTTGTTTTTATTTTTTTTCATTTTTTCTTCTGTTCCTTTATTTGGTATGCAAGAAGAGATACCTCAAGACGATTTTAGCGACATGATTGAAGAGAAGGTTGTGAGCAGTATCTATGTTAATGCTGACGAAATTAATTTTTTGGAGCCAATGGATAGCCTGTTTCATTCATATTTAGGATTAAGAAGTATTGCAGATTTAGGAGAAGATGATCCTGCTCGTAAGTGGTATAGAGGTATAGAGGAATTTGGCAATGTAAGTCTTGAGCCTCCGCGTATTAAGGGGTTAAGTGATAAAATAGTTCACGTTTCATGGGATAATAATCCAGCCCCTGTAATTGTAATGGTTACAAAGTTTAATGATCAGTTAAATACAGCAAAGTTATATGATTCAGTTTTGCTCAATCCTATTAAAGATTTTGATTTGCCACTTCAGTTATTGAGTCCTAAAGAATTAAAGTATACGTATACACCTGTTTCCTCTCGTATGAATGGCGATAAAGTCTGTGTTGTATTTCAAGGAGCCAAAAAAGCTGGGCTTTTGAAGAAAAAAGTTAAGTATGCAATTGTTTTTGTTGAATATTCTTTAAATCCTAAAGAGAATGATTTAAAGAAACTTTTTTTTGTGAAAAACTCTGAATTTAAACGCTTTTTCTTATACGATAACGATTTTTTAATTTTTAATGATTATAAAGGAGGGAATTATATAATCGGATATAATATTAATGCCCAGAAAAAAATTCCTTATAATAATCCCTATGATCCTATTCGGTCAATTACAAAGGAGAATGGTGCGCGTCAAAGAGAGTATTATTTTCTGATTAGAACATCTGAAGGAGAGTCATTTTCTTACTTAGTTAATAGTAATGTAATTCTTTCGGAAAAGAATCAACCTCAGCCTCTTCCTCAAGAGAGCTTTATTGCTTTATCACCCTCTAAGCAATTAAGGGTATTTGATTCTGTTGGTCTGTATAGATTTAAAATTTTACAAAAACACATTTGTGTTGATAGCATGGCAAAGTATTCTCCACTAACTGTTTTTTTAGTTCGTGAGATAATTTGCCGGATAACAAGAGGTCAGTCTATTGAACTATCTGATGAATGGCGTCGCCATTTGCCTCAAGATTTACATACATTGTTAGCATAAAAAGAATAAACCTGCTCTGATTAAAGTTATTTGATAGCATTATTTCTAATATTGATTCAATATTAGAAATAATGCTATCATTTTATTAGTAAGTTTTAGAATGACTTTAATCAAAGGAAGTTGCAATGAATACAGAAATGAAAAAAATAAGCATTATTACTTTAACATTGTTAATAGTAACAAACTTTTGGTCTCTTTCTGCAAATAAATTGGCACGGTTCTCGTTTGGAAGTAGTAATAAAAATAAAAATGCTGAAACTCGTCCTGGTATGCGTGAACGATCACAAACATTTACTTTTGGTCAAGCTTCAAGAGGAGAGTTATCTGCTCAAAAAAATATATCCCAGAAAAGTAAAGAAGCAAGAATGTCGTGGTCGTCAGGGGCTTTGAGCTCATCATTTATGGAACCTAAAAAGTCCAATTTTCTACAGTCTATTAAAGGAGATGTGGAAAAAAGTTCATCAGATAGCTTTCAAAAGATTGCAGGCGATGATTCTAGCCGAGATATAGAAGCAAAGATACAGAGAGTTGATAATGAGATTAACAAACAAAAGAATTTAAATAAGTTGAGACTTCTTCAAGAAGAAAAGGCTAGCCTTCAAGATCAATTGAGAGAGCTTACTGATAAGGAAGCAACTTTGCGAACTCTCTCTTCTTTGGCGGCTGAAAAAAAGTCAAATACCGAAGAGGAGTCTAACAATATAGGCTTTAAGCCTATGGAAGATTCTTCAGAGCAGAATAATGAAGAAGCTGAAAAAAGCTCAAAAGAGAGCTTTGAAAAAGATAGTGATGGTGGATTGACAAAAAATAGTTCATATTCATTAAAGGATTTCAATCGTACCATGAGAGATAAGAAATCCTTTAATGATTTTTTAAGGAAAGTATTTTTAAGATAAAAAATTGCACTAAGTTAAGTGCGTTAAGCTCTAATTTCTTTATTTTAGAATTAAATGAGCGTTTTCAATAGTAAGCTTTGATCCTGATTCTAAAATAATATTCTGATTTGCGTTTGTAGAAATTGTATTTCCGATTCCTTTAAAAGTGGCTTGTCCATTAATTGAGAATTGCCCATTTCCTAAGACATCTGCTGTTGGGGTTTTTATAAATTCAAGGGTGCTTAAATTATTGAGAGTAAATATTGACTCTACTCCTCCAACTCGAAAGTCATTTACTGTTATTTGAGCAAATTCTCCAATTTCAAAGTTGCCATTGTTATTTACTTCAAAGTTTGTGGTTACAGTTAACGTTGCGCCTCTTCCTCTAAACTTACTATCACCGAGAATATTAAATCGATTTGCTCGTGTATTGAATGAAGTATTGCCAAAGAAGGTTAAAATTGATCCATCTAGTTCAAAATCATTGAGAAATGTAAGGGGGAGATATATACGACTTTCTGGGTTAGTCGTGAAAACTTCTATGTTTTGAAGTGAAACATTTTGTACTTGTCCAAAATGAAGAGCGCCAATGAAATTTACCATTCTAATTTTCCCTTGAGAATGGCCATTTATGATAACATCGTCATCAAAAAAGTAAAGGGGTCTTGTTAATCCTAGCGTTCCATATACTGAAATTCTATGCCCATTTGTTTTTATAAATCCAGCATTGTTTCCAAATGAGCAGCTCGGTCCTAGAATGAGGTTGCCGAGCATAATAATCGTACCTCCACCATTTAAATTAATTTCCCCTTCTATTGGCTGATTAATATCGAGAAAAACGGTATCTGTTGATGCAACAGAAAAGCCTTTTTTTAACTCTATAAAACCTCTTGCCAGTTCAGAGTTGCTAAAAGAGTATTGATTTTCAAAGACAAGACCATTTTGGCCATCAATATTTGAATAAATGTTTTTACTAATTATGAGGCATAAAATCAAGAGGTGTTTTCTAGGAAATAACATTTTTTGACTCCTAAATAAATGACATGCGAATATATATTTTTTATGAAAATTGCCTGAAGGCATGATATCTCCAGGCAATCAAAACTACTTATTTTTAAGGGCAAACATTTGTGCTTGAGTTAATCCTGTACCGGTTGAGCTACTTCCAGTTGAGGCTGTTGTTGTAGGTGGAGGAGTTGGAGGGAGAACTGTTTTTAAAGATGTTGTCTCTTCTGTGTTTACGGCTTGAGTCGAAGATCCTGTTTTTGGTCGTTGATGTATTGGGGTTGTTCGATTGCTTTTACCAAGAGAAGAAATGGTTTTGTCTGTTGTTGAAGGTGGTGTATAGGTTGCGGTTGATGGACGTGGGGCTTGTTTGACTGGTCCAAAGCTACCTAGTTGAAAGTTACGAATTTGAATTGGTGTATCCCAATTACTTACTCCAACGTAACGTATACCAGACCATGGAAATGGATCTTGCCACTTCATCAAGGTATTTTTGCCTGGCTCTCCTTTACCAAGGCGTAATTCGCCATTTTTAAGACTGACCCAATATTTTTCAAATCTTGTTGGAGAGAGCATTGAGCGTTTAAATTCAAGATCTGTTGCTTTTTTGCCTCTCTGCATGATTGCCATATTTTCTCTGTTAAACGTGACTGCTGGTCGACCAAGTGATTTGATACGAATTTCATGTTGTGTATTTTCATAGCCACCAATAACAAGCTCATAAATTCTGTTATCAGTATCTCGCACCTTTTCCATTGCAGTTGCAAAGCTAATAAAAATATCATTTTGTGCTTTGGCTTCAAAAGTTATCCAGCCGCTATCATCAAATTCAAGCGGAATTGGGAACCAGAGGTATTCACCTTGCAGTGGCTGAATGGTAATTGGTGCTTCAGAGCTCATCATAAGCAGTTGTTTGCCTATTTCAACAATTGCATAATACCAGCGATTACGTCTGGCTCGTTCTGTTTTTTCTTCATCACTTGAAAGGTATGGATTTTGGTAGGCATCAATTAAAACGTTCATAAACATTTCTTGCAGGGCTACAGGGTGTTGGCTGTAGGCTGCAAGCATTTCATCAAGCATGCTGTACAGCGTGTCGCGAAGCGCAACATCTTCAATAGCATATGGATGTGTAAGTTGACGCAAGATAGTTTGAAATGCTTTGATCAATCGAACAAAGTCTTCAGCTGATAGAGCAACGAGTTCACGAGACTGAGCAACAAGTGTCTGAATAACAAAGGCATTTTCCTCAACTTTGGGTGGAATTTTAATACTGATACCCTTTTCTTTGGTGAACTGATCAACGAGTACAAAGCTATATGGGGAGCGGTATTTTGAGGTGGCTTTTGCTTGAGCCTTGGCAGCTTCTGTTTTTAATCCAATACCTGCTGATGAGAGCCCCATGCCAAGTGAGATTGCAGTTAACCCACTGAACATATCAGCACCACCAAGTGAGATAGCTGATGCGGCTTGTAAGCTTGCGTCTCCAGCAGCGTTTTTAATTTTTGCAGAACTTTCAAGCTCTTTAAGTTCTTTGGATTTTTCAGCCTCTTCTGTTTGGAGGAATTGAGGTGTTCCATCTGCATACGTGATGATCTTGAATTTTACAGTTGATCCTTGCTGTGGTGTTGGAAGAACAGGTGTTGTTGATCCTTCAAGCATATCTTTAAGCGAAATGCGTTGACCACTCTGTACGGCCAAAAAGTCAAACGCCTCAATTAAGTAGATAGAGCCTTCGTACTTATAACGAGGAATGGTTCGATTATAGGTGATTTTTTCTTTCTTTGTTCCCATTTCAATTGGAGGGCTCATGAAAAGATTGCTTATTTTTTGTGCATGGTCAGTGCCCATAAAGCCAACTTTTGTTACGTTTTGAAGAGGTTCATCATCTTGCCAGATAATAAATGGGTCAGTTCCTGGATTATTGGCTCCAACCATTATCTTTCCACCATTGATACTGATCCAATAGCTATTGGTACGATCTGAAAAAACTTTTCCATATGGCGAATCAGCAATGTCAACACGTAAAGCCTTTTGGCCGTTTTTAATAATGTAAGCACTTGAATTATTTTCAGTTCCGAAGACAACTTTGTACATCTCTTTTTCATTATCTGTAGCAAGAAGAAAAGTGACTGTATGATTTGCTTTTACATCAAATGAAAGAGTCCCTTCATTTGGAACGCGTAATTTTTGTTTCAAGAAAGTTGGAACCTCTTGTTGGGCTGGCAGTGTAAAGTCTTGTTGCTTGGCATTTTCATAGGTATAGCCAACTGATCGTGGAATAATAGCATCACCAAATTGGACTTCAGCGTATTCGACTTTTCCTTTATGAGTACTAAATCCAACACGATTAACATTAGACGCATCAAGAGGGAGATAGCATGAGAGGAAAACATTTTCACCAGTAATGCCTCGACCTCCAACCATAAGAAAGTTATTATTCAATGTTACCCAATAAGGAACTGGTCGTCCTGGGATAACTCGGGCAATTGGGTTGGTATTTCCATCTGCTTCTGCAAATATTTTGTCTCCAACAATAATTGCTGATTTAGAATTCTTTTCCATGCCGATATGAATTCTAAAAAGATGAGAGGTGCCAGCTGAATCACCAAAAACTACTTGAATGTTTCCTTGGTCACCAGCGCGAGCGATAAATGTTAGGGTGGTGTTATTTGGTGAAAATGACTCTTGAATCCAAGCAACCCCTTTAGAATAAAGCTTATTTAATTCAAGAAAGGTTTCTGTTCCAAAATTAGGAACAACACCTCGCTCTGCAAACCCACTAAATTCAAACAATTTATCCATACTGAAGTTAATTTGATCTTTAGTCTCTTTTGGCTTAACAATACCAATGCTTGTTTCAAGGGGAAAATTTGTTCTATTTTCAAATTCCATGAGCAAACCTTTACCTGCACTGGTATCAATGAGAAGATTTTCTTTTTCCGGTCCACCCTCTATTCCTGCTGTTTCTACCTCAAGGCCAAGAGCTTTGCGATAAGCACTTTGGGCGAAGTCTGGTATATCTTGTTGGCTAGTAACCGCCTGTAGTTGAAGAAGTTGTTTGCCGCTATGTGCGTAATCTCCGTAGGGATGCGTGGCATCACCCCAGCTACCATCATTATTTTTTTTAGGAATAAGAAGCTCATAGGAGCCTCCTTCAAGGGAGCTCCATTGGTGGATAAAGATTGGTTGGTTAAGAGTATGAGGAGCAAGGCTAACAAGAGTTACCACATCATTACTGCGTACAACTCCTGTTCGGCCATATGGGCTGACAATGGCAAAGCGTTGGCTTCCATCACGAGTTTTAGGGTGTCTAATAAGAGAGACAATAACTTCTCCCCAATTTTTTCCCCAGCGGTGATGATTATCATTGACCCACCACTTCCACTCTTTTCCTCCTCGGCCACCAGATTTTTTGGGGTGTCCTAGGCATGAATAGAGAGACCATATTTCTACAGGATCTCCATAGCGAAGAGCCTTGCTTGCATTTGGTTGACTTGGGTCACTCATCATAAAAAGAGAGCCAATGTCCTGTCGGCGATCAAGCGGTGAGGTAACACCTGCAAGTACTTCTATATGATTTTCTGGAATAGCTTTATCTGAGTTTGGGTCATAGGGGCTAAAGCCGTGTGTCCAGAGTCTTCGGCCATCCCATTTAGAGTGCATGCGTATTACTTGATTGGTTTGAACTTCATTCCCTCGAGCTTCTTCAATTTGCTTGAGAAGTGCTCCTTCGTTATCAGCTGGATCAATACTCATGAGCGTACCATTCATATCAATCCCCATAATTGTGCCATCTGTTCCAATAGTGGCATCAAGAAATCGGTAGTTTGGGATAAGCTCCCAATCAGACTTTATATTACCTTTTGCACCGGGAGTGAGTCGCCAAACTTCACCTTTTTGGTTCATAATCATGATATTAAATTGATCTGCTATTTTAATTCGAAGAGGTGTTCCAATGCCAACGTGTGATGAATCAAAAAACATTTTCCATGTATCACGTTTGCGGCTAAATTTATAGATACGAGCATCTGTTTTTCCAACTGCCCATATTTTCCCATCTCCACTGCAGGCTATATCAATAAATTTTCCACCTGGGATTTTATGCCAAGATCCAGTTCCTACATTGTTAGAAGAGGTAGGATTAATTTTTCTGAGGACGTCAAATGTCGAGTTAACTCCCCAGACTTCATGTTTGTTTCCGACTGAGATTTGTCTTAGTTGCCCTGGGATTTTGTCCCAGCCGTTATCTTTTTTCCTAAATATCTGACCTTTATCATTAAGGGCCCATAATGAGTCATCACCACTAATACTAATTTCGGCTGGAGTCCCTTCAAAATTTTGATGAATATCAGTCCATTGTTCTTTGATTTGGCGATATATTTTTTTATTATCGCCAATGGCAACCGTTGCACCTGATCGCTTTCCATGGGCAGAGTCAATAGCCATAAAGGTGCGCTCTTCTTGTGAAATTTTAACAGGTATTGGAGTTGTCGGAACTGATTTTTTGGTATTTATTTTATCTGAAGAAATATTACCCTGTAAATTTCCTAATGTTGCAAGAATGTCTGATACATCTAGTGGTTGTTCTGCTTTTACATTCTTCACTGAGTCAGCATTTGCAGAAGATTGTTTTTGACACAGTAAAGCATGAGTGAGTATGAGGTTGACTGCTGTAGATAGTGCTATAGTGCCGAAAAGCATCCTGATTAATTTATTCATAGTTTCTCTCCTTTATTAGTTTTTATAAATCAATTGTTGAGCATAATAAATGAGGAGAGCAATCGCAATAAAACTGAAGATTAGAAGGAGAATGATGCTTTAGTCAGGCATCTTTATGAGTGTAAAAGGATGAAACATATTTGTTGTTTGATGCGAAGCAATTTAGACATTACCTGCATAAATAATATAGGCCTTATTAATGTGACAGGCCTAATAATTTACTCCAATAACAAATGATAACTGATTGATTGAGAGGACTTTATCTCAATGAGAATAACGCGATCTAGTGACAGCTCAATCAAGGCAATTAATCTTTACATTACGCCAGAAATATAGAGGAGATTACTCAGTTAACAAATGATTCAAAAAAGGCAACTTTGAGTGGATGAGCAAATAAGTCACCTTGTCTGTTAATGCCAAGCAATGAGTAAAAAAATGTAAAATATGCTGTCAAGCCTCATATTTTACATAAAATTTAATAAGTAAAGCTGGAGTATTTTACGAAGCTAAAAAAGCCTCAATTAAAAGCTGTTGAGTTGTTGCATTGTTAATGCCACGACTTTGCAAGTAAAATTTTTGCTCATCATCAAATCGGCTCATAGCAGCACCATGCTTGCAACTGACATCATCAGCTTCAATTTCTAATTGAGGAACAGAGACTGCTCGAGAAGCTGGACTAAGCATAATATTTTTATTACTTTGTTCTGCCTGTGTATGTTGAGCATCTTTATCAACTTTTATCATGCTTGTGCATTGCATGTGGGCACGGTCATTGAGTACAGTTTTAATAACGCAATTGCTACTCGTGTGTGGCACTTGATGATGCTGCATTGTTTTAACAATCAGTTGTTGATCATCTTTGCCAAGCCAGGTAGTATGTGCAGATGCATGAGCACCCGATCCTGCAAGATTGAAATCAAGTTCTTTGGTCAGTGACTGGATAGATGCATCAATTAGTCGCATTTGATATGAGAGCTCACTATTTTCTTTGAGTGTAAACGAAATGGAATGCTGCGCCTTTTCAGACTCTCCTGGGGTGAGATCATCAATAATAGTGACTTTGACTGCATGAGGTAGAGTAATGGCTAACTTAAGTTCAGTCATTGCTTTTAACTCAAGAAGGTCAGAGAGAAGAAGAGTATTATCGTGTTGTTCTGGTTTGATTGTATATTTCATAGTCATTATCCAACGCTTCCTTCCATTTCAAGCTCAATTAATCGGTTCATTTCAACAGCGTACTCCATTGGCAACTCTTTAACAAATGGTTCAATAAAGCCATTAACAATCATGGTACGAGCTTGTGTATCATCAATACCACGGCTCATCATGTAAAATAACTGATCATCTCCAATTTTACTTACTGAAGCTTCATGACCAATATCAACGGCATTGTTATTAATATCAATGCGGGGATAGGTGTCAGAACGTGAAGCCTCATCAAGAATGAGAGCATCACATTGAACAAATGACTTACAATCTTCAGCCTTTTTAATTACTTTGACCAAGCCTCGATAACTTGAGCGACCACCCTTAGTGCTGATTGACTTTGAGATAATGCGAGAATTAGTTTTTGGCGCAAGGTGAATGACTTTTCCACCAGCATCTTGCACTTGATTCTCTGAGCTAGCAAGAGCAATTGATAAAATTTCAGCTCGAGCATTTTTGCCTGCAAGAACAACCGCAGGATACTTCATGGTAACGCAGCTACCAAGATTTCCATCAATCCATTCAACAATAGAGTCTTCATGAGCAAGCGCTCTTTTCGTGACCAAGTTGTACACATTTTTGGACCAATTTTGAATTGTGGAATAGCGAACTCGGGCCCCTTTTTTTGCAACAATTTCAACAACTGCGCTATGAAGTGAGCTACTGACATAGTTTGGTGCTGTGCAACCTTCAACGTAGTTTACCATGCTGCCTTCATCCGCAATAATCAAGGTACGCTCAAATTGCCCCATTTTTTCAGCATTAATTCTGAAATAGGTTTGAAGCGGAACTGTTACCTCTACCCCTTTGGGTACATAAATAAAGCTTCCCCCAGACCAGACTGCGGTGTTTAGAGCAGCAAATTTATTGTCATCATGAGGAATAACTGTACCAAAATATTCTTGGAAAAGCTCTGGATATTTTTTAAGCCCAGAGTCTGTATCAAGAAAGACGACCCCTTTCTCTTCCCATTCAGCCTTAAGATTATGATAAACCACTTCAGATTCATACTGAGCGCCAAGACCTGCGAGATATTTTTTTTCAGATTCAGGAACGCCTAGCTTATCAAAGGTTCGCTTGATATCTTGAGGGACGTCATCCCAAGAGCGCTCTTGACGTTTAATTGGTTTGATATAGTAATAAATATCATCAACGTTAAGAGTTGAAAGGTCTGCCCCCCAGTTTGGCATAGGGCGGCTCATGAAGTGATCAAGTGCTTCAAGTCTTTTTTCAAGCATCCATAAGGGTTCTTCTTTTTTTGCCGAAATATCGCAGACAACTTCTTGATTAAGGCCTATTTGTGATTTGTATTCATATTTTTCAGGATCACTAAATCCAGGTGTATACGTTAAATCGAGATCAAGTTTAGACTTCATGATAACCTTTCAATTCCGCATTCATTGAGCTTTTCTTCCTTTAGTATTGCATGAACTTTAAAGATCAGCAAGGAGATTGCTGCAGGAGTTATGCCTGGAATGAGTTGCGATTGGGCAATAGTTTTCGGTTTGTAAATATTTAATTTTTGTTGGAGCTCTTTGCTGAGTCCTGGCATGTTATCGTAGATAAAGTGTTCAGGAATTGGCAAATTTTGGTATCGCTCCATTTTTTCTACCTCGCTGAGCTCTTTGTTGATATAGCCAGCGTATCGTACTTGAGCATAAATTGAGACAAGTGAGCGTGATGAGAATGCGCTTGGTCGATTTGGCAAGGCCTCATATAATTCTTTTTTTGCAATCTCTTGGGTTTCTGGTCCAAATTCAATAGCATGAAATTCTTTAAACCTACCATTTCCCGATCCTTTTCGTTTAATGAGATCAAGTGCTTTTGAGCAATAGGCTTGTTCATCTTGATGGCGTTGGTATTGCTCTTCAGAAATAAGGCCTAATCCATGAGCATAAGGGTAAAGTCGTTCAAACACATTGTCTTGCCGTAAAATAAGTCGTCGCTCCGCGCGTGATGTAAACATTCGGTACGGTTCATTAGTTCCTAGGGTGACTAAATCATCAATCATGACGCCAATGTAGCTTTCATGTCTCTTAAAAATAAAAGCTTCCTTGCCGGTTTGCTTGAGGTGCGCATTTATCCCTGCAAGAAGACCTTGCCCTGCAGCCTCTTCATAACCAGTAGTGCCATTGGGCTGTCCTGCAATGAATAATCCCTCAACTGTTTTTGCTTCAAGGCTGTGTGTTAAATGATTGGGTTGAATAAAGTCGTATTCGATTGCATAGCCACATTTGGCAATGATGGCACTTTCAAGCCCCTTGATGCTTCTAATATATTCATATTGTACATCAAAAGGAAGCGAGGTTGAAAGGCCTGCTGGATATACCTCTTCATGATTGAGTCCTTCAGGCTCAATAAAAATATGGTGTTCTGGCCGATCAGGATAGCGTCCAACTTTATCTTCTATTGATGGGCAATACCGAGGGCCTTCTCCAGCTATATTGCCACTGTATAAGGCTGATCGGTGCAAGTTTTGAGCAATAATTTCATGTGTTTTTGCATTTGTTTGAGCAATATAACAAGGCTCTTGTTCAATGACTTTTTTTTCATCATATTCAAAAAGATAAGAGAGAGGTTCGCAGATTTGTCGTTCAAGCTGAGAAAAATCAATGCTTTTCTTAAGTAACCGAGGAGGAGTGCCTGTTTTGAGCCTGCCGAATGAAACCCCCATAGCGTCAGCTATTGAGTCTGAAAGACCATAGACAGCATCTTCACCGCGTCGCCCTGCTTTAAAGCGGGTATTTCCAATGTGGATTAGTCCATTCATGAATGTACCAGTTGTAATAATTACTGTTGGGGCATTAATGGTTGTTCCATCTTGTGTCATAATTCCGACAATGCTTTTTTTGCTGTTATTTTGTCTGGTAATAATTTTATTAACCTTAGTATGAATAATCGTCAAATTTTTGACTTTTTTGAGTTTTTCATGAGCAAGCTTGCTATAGGCATATTTATCAATTTGTAAGCGGAGTCCCTGAACAGCTGGACCCTTTCTGGTATTAAGCATGCGAGCTTGAAGGTAGGTTTGTGAGCAAAGTTGCGGCATTAGGCCACCAAAAGCACTGACTTCAAAAACAATGTGCCCTTTGCCTAGACCCCCAACAGATGGATTGCAGGGCATGGCTGCAATATTGTTTGTATCAAGTGTAATCAGAGCTGTAGAAGATCCCATGCGAGCAGCAGCGTAAGCAGCTTCAATGCCGGCATGGCCGCCACCAACAACTATGACATCAAAAAAATTATTCATAAAATAATAAAAGATATAAAAACGCAACAAAAAATTACATGATAAACTAATTACAGTTTATCATGTATGTTTGTGCGCAGCAAGTAAGGTATGGTCTTTCTATACGCAATCTAAACGTTTTTTCATGAAATACTTAGCAAGTCCCCAAAGGATGAGAGTAAAGGCTAAAAGCGCAGCTATACATATCCACCAGGAGATGTAACCTTCTTGGCCCATAATTGCAGCACGAGTTCCTTCAACAAGATAAAAAATTGGATTAATAAGAAGTATATAAGAGAATGTTGCGTTTGCTTTATAGATGGTAAGCCATGAAAATTGAAAACCTCCAAGGTACCATAGAGGGAAAAGAAAGCGAGACCATACAGTGCCAAGTTTGGCAGTCTTCCCAATATAGGCGGCAATGGCAAGAGAAGATATTCCATAAAAAAAATGCCCAAGCAGCGTAATAAGAAGCAATTTCCCCCATGCAATGTTGCTAAAGTCCAATTGTGTAAAAAATATAATCTTGCCGAGTAGTAGGATAAATGTACTTAAGATCATACCAACATAAGCATAGGTGCAGATAATACTCATAAGAACTAATGATGATTTGGCAGGAAGGGTCAAGTAGTACTCTATACTGCGTTCACCCTCAAAGTCCATGATCATAGCTGCAACATTATAATAAATTTCCATTAATCCAACAGTTGCAACAATGCCGGCAAGCATGAATACACCAAAGTCGCCTATTAGTCCATAAAGTTGCATAACATAACCAAAAACAACAAGGCTACATGTTGACCAGACAAAGACATTAATGATCTTGGTAGCCAAATAATGATGTGCAACAACAAGTCGAGTTTTAAGAAGTTTTAAAAATAATGCGCTATTCATAATAGTCTCTTACTCTTCTTCATAAATGGTATCTTGTGTCAGCTCAATAAAAACATCTTCAAGGTTTTTTTTCTTGAAGTCAGATTTCAATTTTTCAGGGGTATCAATTAATTTTACACTCCCATTATCAAGTACACAGACTCGATCAGCTAAATTTTCAGCTTCATCTAAATAGTGGGTTGTTAAAATAATCGTTACACCTTCATCTTTAAGGTCTTTAATCTTTCCCCAAAGCTGTCTTCTTACATGAGGATCAAGCGCAACAGTTGGTTCATCTAAGAGCAAAAGCTTGGGATTATGCATAAGGCTTCGCACAATCATAAAACGTTGCTTGTATCCACCAGAAAGAACAGAAGCTTTTTTATGGAGAAATGGTTTTAAACCAAATTGATCGGCTAGAGTTGTAATTCGTTTTTCTATGCGCTCTTCAGGAATTTGGTAATAAGCGGCTGAAAACCGCAAATTTTGAGAAAGTGTTAGCATTGGATCAAGGTTTGGTTTTTGCTGACAAAAGCCAAGGTGTGAGCGATAGGTAATGATATCATGATAAATTGAATCACCCTTAAACTCAATGTCTCCAGAGGTTGGAGGATGAAGGGTTGCGATAATTCCTGAAAGGGTTGTCTTGCCTGCGCCATTTACTCCCAAAAGAGCGAATATTTCTCCTTCATGAATATCAAATGAGACCCCTTTTAAGGCTCTTTTAGAGCCGTAGCTTTTGGTAATGTTGTTAATTTTTAGCAACACGTCATGCATTGCCATACATTGCCCCCTAGAGTTAACCGATTGGCTTTTATTATCAACGAGATGAAACGATATCATCTCAACTATGAATCAATTTAACAACAAATGTATGAGTCGTCTACATTGAGGTCTTTGATCTTTATTATTTGGCGAGTAAGGGGTTTTTACTTGGTAGTGATAATAAAATGAGCATAGGGTTTTGGGGACTGATGAGAAATAATATTATGGCTTGAGGTAACCAAAAATGAATGATTAGATAATGCAATAGAAAGTTGATGATGAAAGATTGTAACGTCGCTCATAGAGCCTGCTTGGCCGGCAAGTAAAATCTGTTGAATGTGAGGTGTTTCTGTTGCTTGAATATCAAGAGTTTCAAGCCGCATTATCTTTGGCATAGTCTGAGCTGTTGAGGCAATCGTTTTGATGATAGATTGATTATTGGTATGCCAAACAAAATTTTTTTTGTTTTTTGTCTCTAATAATGAAAGGGACTCTTTTTTTTGCGCAAGTTTTGCTTGGTTATGTATAAGCCTTTCTGCCTCTGTGCTGTGTTGCAAGAGGAGGCCTGTTCGATTTGATATGTTCTTTTGGTGAGTTGCTACAAGCCAAAAAAGAGGAACAAGAAGAACAAGGGCCATGAGCGACCCGAGTGCTGACCATTTTTTCAAGGCTGTTGTATTTGGGGTAAAAAGTGAGAGAAGATTCTGTTCTTTATCATAAGGGTCAGCAAGATAAATGCCAGTCATAGTGATATTAATTTCTTTTGAAAGGAGCAAGTATTGTAGGACAAGCCGATGATGTTTAGTTGCAATTTTTTTTGGATCAACAGCAAGAATGATGTCCATTGTTTTAGGATAAGTCATTTTATCTTGTAGCGTTTGATTAATAAAGGTAATAATGCGTGTAAATTTATAAATCATGCCATCAATGAGTTCATGATTTTCTAGAGATAGCATTGCATGTTGCTTGTTGTGTAATGAAAGTGTCAGAGTTGTTTCGTTTATTGTTACAGTTAGTTCTGTTATTTTTTTATGCCACATAGTTAGTCATCCTGTAGGGAAAAGGGGTATAGCAATGAGACATCCAATTCTTTTTCCTTCTCGTTAAGAATTTCTTGGTCAAGAAGTCCGGTTTTTGCGCCAAGATGCTGAAGTACTGATGCGCTATTAATAATTCCGTGCCGTAAGGCTGTTGCAAGGGAATGCCCTTGAAGGAGGCTTGCAACAAAATATGAGCCAAAAGAGTCTCCTGCGCCAACAGAGTCGACCATGGTAATTTTTTTGCTTGGATGAAAGTAGCATTCATTTTGAGTTGCGACATAAACTCCATTTTCTCCATTTGTGATAATTACAATTCGTGGACCCATTTCTAGAATAATTTTAAAAAATTTTTTAAGACTAAAGCTGTTATTTTCTAAGGTGATAGATGTATGAAGAAGATAGGGGACTTGTTTATTAATCCATGGGGATGAGCGTTCGTATTGTTTTGTTGCAAGGTTTTTTTTTATTTGGTTATCTTGAGTGATAAGTGTTTTCATAAATAGTTCTGCTTCTACCTTATTCATTATAAGAATGTCAATTGAGGCAAGAGCTTTCTTAAAGATTTGTGCACCACTACCGAGTTGGCTCTTTCCTGGATTGATAGCAATAGGAATATTTAAAGAGCGAGCTTTCTTAACAATAAGAGGCAACTGCTGAGCGGCTTGATTGTGTAGAGAAGTAATGTAAAGATAGTTGCATGATGTTAGTGAGTCAAATGGTATGAGTTGTGGGTTGAGGTTGCTATTCGCTCCTCTAAAAGTAAAAATAGTTCGTTCAGCATGGTGGGCATTGATGATAAAAGAGGCTCCAGATGGCAAATTATTATTTTGCTGAATCAAAGAGCAATTAAGATTGTACTCTTTTAACTCTTGAAGAATGCAATCGCCAAAATAGTCATTACCAACACTTACGCAACACGTAGTGGTAAATCCTCGTTTTTTAAAGGCTGCAGCTGTATTTGTACCTCCTCCTCCTGATTGATAAAAGAGGGATTCTATTTCTACTTTGTCTCCTGATTCAAAGATGAGATAATTAGTTGCAGCACTTTGTCTGACAATCTTCATATAGTCTGCTCCATTATAATCGAGAAAGATATCGTGTGTTGCGCCTCCAATGGTAACAACATTCATTATTTCTCCTTTACTGATAATAACGGCGAGGCTTTTCACACTAGTCTATGAATAAATGATTAAAAAGAGCAAGGGTTCGTAGGATAAAAGGTGTTTTTTAATAATGATACTGTTTGGGGTCATACTCCTGATTAAGCCACTCTTCTCCTTCCCAGACAGAAATAAGATAGCTTTTTTCAGGGCATAGCTTTCTTCTGTGACCATAGCGGCTTCTTAGTTGTTTGAGTGCTTCTTTTTTAGTTGATTTCTGACATTCAAGCTTCCAAATTGCTGCAGCTTCTCCTGTTCTATCAGCTCCACCTTGGCAGTGAATAAGTATTGGTTTGGGAGCATTTCTATAAAGAAAGAGAAGCCTTTGCAGCAAGGCTTTTTCGGTAAGCTTTGTTGCGCGCATAGGTAGGTTGTAGAATTCAACTTGATAGTGACGAGAGGTGTTCAACTCTTTGCGCCACCATTTTTTAGACTTATTTTCTCCCCTTAGGTTTATGATCGACTTGATGTGATACTTCTTTATATAGTAAGAGAGTCGACGTGAAGTTAGTTGTCGACATCGATAAAGCTTTCCAGGATCAACACTATGAAAGTTATCAGTTAAAAAAGAGTAGGCAAGGCGAAATATAGACGTAAATGAATAAAAAGGCGCCTCTTGGCTAATTTTTATTTTTTTAGAAGAACTCTTTTTAGATAAGGCGATATTTCCCTTTAATATACCATCTGAAGAGGGATTAGCTTTAAATAAGGATAAAAAAAGAAGGAGTGAAAAGCGTTTAGTTTTGAACATTTTTTAAACTTTTTACAAAATAAGAAAATAAATTCTTTACATGCTATAAGAATCCTTTATACTTCTTCCTGTACTGATTGAATGACATGTTCGAAAACAACTTTTTGTTAAGCATTATCGCTAAAAAAAGCTTAACAAAAAAAGAGTTTAAACATAAAGAATATTCCAGAAGTATTTTTTTGACATTAAGTGTTCCTGCACTATTAAACTATTAAGCTTTTTTGTTTTTTATTAAGTTTAAAAAAAATAAAAAAAAGACTTGCTAAATAGATAATAACCGGGTACAATTAAGCCTACATAAAAACAGCAAAAGTAAGGCTGTTGAGTAGTTGAAAATTTTTATCTAGATCTTTGATATACATGTATAAACGACCCTAAAAAAGTAATTAAGAT
>CAYMBP010000012.1:0-44811 GCA_964388745.1 uncultured Pseudomonadota bacterium
CTCCGTTATGCGTTACTCTATCTGTTTCTTGTAGTGAGCAGTTGCTAGCTGAATTTCGCAGGTGACCTGTTTATTGCCCTCAGCTCGTATGCTTAATTCTTTTAAATATACAACGTCTTTTTTTTCAAAAGCATCAAGAACGGTTACTACTTTTTCCATCGTCATACCTTTAAACGTTGCATTAAGCAAAATTTCTGTTAATTGAGGGCTAATTACTTTTGAAGTAGAGTCCCACCCTTTAACTGGCGTAATGCCTTGCTGCTTATAAAACTGCTCAAAATAAATCTTAATATTAAACTCTTTATCCTTTGAAAAAAGTGCATGTAGCTGCTCTTGATCAGATAGCAGGCGCTGATGCTCTGCCAAAACTTTTCCTGAGCGGTTTGCAAAAACTTCAAGTTTTTTTATTTGTGTTACAAGATCCTGGCTATAAGAAAAAAATAAGTAAATCATAGCAATGACACAGATAAATGTTCCAGACAAAAAAACAATAAGATAGCTTTGGAACTGCTTAGAATTAAGTGCCTGGATAAAATGAGCTGTCTTTTTTATATTCATATTTTTAATTCCATATCTTATGTATTACGCATTGCTATAACCTCACTATAATAATCGAGGTTTCAACTTTACCGTAAATGGTATGCCTTGTTCTTCTTGAGGACGTTCATCAAAGTCACCATCAAGCTCAAGAAGGGCTGACTCACTAAACCGCTTTTTGAATTGACTAAAATAAGCATAATTATCTTTTCCTGTTAATGACTTAAAGTGACCCTCAAGCTCAATAACAAAAATGTCTTTTTCAAGAGAAATAGAAATCTCTTTAACCCGAACATCAAATAATTTCTTATCAATCAACTTAGTAAGCTCTGCTATGATCTCAAGAGGCGGTACATAATTTTCGGTAAAGGGAATCCAGAAATCTGATCGCTGCTGAACCTCTTGCTCTGCTAATTTAACTAAATTTTGCAGCGTCATTTTTTTTGAATTTTTTTCCGTAGGTAGCTTGTTGCTTGGAATAATTTTTTTTAGACGCCTTATTTCGCGATCTTCAAGTTGCTTTCGCGCTTGTGAAAGCTCCATAAATTCCATGTATCCATGAGCTGCAATGCCACCAAATATTAAAATTAATAACAATATGCCTGCAATAATTTGTCGTGTAATAAGTGAAGAATAATCTTTAGAAAAATCTTGACGACAAATATTAAAACGCTCTGTTGTTTCTGAAGGAAGGGCTGCACCTAAAGCAAAAATATAATCCCCTAACTCTTTGATATTTTTACCAGACTTGTTAACAACAATACTCCTTTGCTCAAGTTTCTGAATTTCAAAAAACTCACATGGTATCTGTAAAAAATGATTACAAAAAGAGATCATATTATTTATTTGAGCACCAGCTCCTATAAATAATATTTTTTGGACACCTTGTTCATAATTCATTTTTAAATTAAATGAATTTAATGAAAACTGAATATCATTGAACAATTTCATAAATTGCTTTTCTGCTGCTCGCTCAAAAGAAGAACTTCCTAGGTTTGTCATATTGAGAGCAAGAAGATTTTTCAGACACTCCTCAACAGGAATAGTTAATTCATTACTTAGCAAACGTGCAATATCACTAATTCCTTGCTGAATATGCCTCATTGCTCGCAATTGACCATCTTGTAAGTAAGCAAGGCGTGTTGAGTCATTACCCAACTCAACAAGAGCACTACCACCAGTCAATGTCTGATATTCAGGAATTTGTTGATACAATCCGTACAAGGCAAAAAAGTCAATTGTCATCTTATCTGGAACAATATTACCCTCTTTATAAATATCAAGCGTTGCAAGCAAATCCTGTTTGCGCACTGCTGTTGCTAAAACATGCGCTCCCTTTTTTTCTTCTTTGGTAATAATAAAGTCAATCACCCCATGGCTCAAAGGAAAAGGTAACATTGACTCAACTTCATACTCCAAAATCATCGCTATTTTATCAGGATGAACAAAAGGAACTTCAAGCTCTTTAAATATCGCAAGCGATGAAGGCAGCACTACACAAATATAGTCAAAGCGCTTACAAGCCTTTACACAATCAACAATTGCTTTTGCTAATGACTCTTTTTCACTACCCTCTTTAATAACTGAAGCTGAAACAACTTTTTCAAGAATATTTTTAGAAGGCGTTGAGTAAACTAATACACCATAAACTGTATCATCGTAAATGCTTATACCGAGTTGCCGAACAGAGCGAATACGACGATGACGTATTTTTTCTGGTAAAAAAAGCTCCTTTATCATATTGTCACCTTTTTACGCATCGAACGAACGGGCGAAGCAGCAAGAAGTTGCTTTAATTGATTACGCTTCTCTAGAAGCGACCTCTCTTGGCCTTTTGGAGCAGCAATTTTTTTATTTAACCGTTTTTTTTGAGCAATTACTGATTGCTTTTTTTGAGAAGGTTCATTAAGCATTTGCTTTAACTGTTGACGCTTCTCTGGAATATTAAAGCCAGAAACTTTTGACTGTTTTCTTTTTTTGCTTTTATCTGCAATCGACTTTGTTTTTTTCTCAAGAGGGAGAACCGGAATATCTTCTACCGGTGACTGCCCTGGCAATGCTTCATGAATAGGAGGCGGGCTGAGATCTGGTAATTTACGAGAAACTTTTTTTATTTTTTTCTTTTTCTCCAATGGCTGTGGCTCACTAACTCGTATTGCAGGAACAGCTTTAGCTATCATAGCAGGCTCTCCCTCAACGATAACATTTTCATCTAAAGCTGATGAAGGGGTAATTTCAAGGGGAGCAAGCCTATCCTCTTCTCCTGGCGTTAGTCCATAGTAAGCATCATTATTAATATCAACGGTTGTTGGTTGATAACGAGCATTTGCAAAGTCAATCACCTTGTGCGAGTAATTCGTCTTATCAGGATTAAAGAACCAATTATGAACAGGATCAATGGTACGCTTTGTTTCAACTGATTCTTCAATTTCATCAGTTGCATCGTGTAACTTCATCTTTGTATACAGCTGCATACCAGGAGCTGTTCGTGGTTTAATAATAGTTGGTGATAAAAAAACAAAAACGTAACTCCTTGTAACTGTACGCTCTTGCCGCTTAAATAACCATCCAAGTATTGGAATATCTCCAAGCAATGGTGTTTTTGCTTTATTTTCTGTTACTTTCGTTCTAACAAATCCCCCAAGCACAAGTACCTGCCCATTTGCTACAGTAACATGAGTTTTTAATACTTTAATATCTTTGCTATTCGCATTCGGATCGGTAAATTCATCAATATTTAATGTCAACTCCATATTAACCAAACCATCAAGATTAATTTGAGGACGCAAGTCTAAATTAGTTGATGCTGACGCAGTTCTAAAACCAGCACCAATCGAACCATCAGACTCTTCATTTACCACTCGCCTTTCTTGTCCAAACTCAATCGTACCTCTTGTCTTATTGGCAATAACAAGAAAGGGCTGCGAAAGAATTCGAGCATTCGTTTGCGTTTTTAAAGCCCTAAAAACTGCCCAAATATTGGTTGGCTTACCAAATGTCAAAGCAGAGGTTCCCTGAGTTAAAACAAGCTGACTCAACATATTGCCAAGCAAACTAATCGGGGTTCCATCATTTGCTTCTTCAAGTGATGGCTGCGTTCCTAATGCCGCTGATTGAAAATCAATATGACGACCAAGCATTCCATGCTTTTTGTTTCTAATAGCACCAGCAAGAAGCTTATTATCATTAACATCAACAGTTACAATAAACGTCTCAACGGCAACCTGAGCTTGTGGCTTATCAAGATCTTGAATTGTTTTCTTTAACAACTCCCAATCATTTTTATCGGTACTTGAAACAATTAACCTATTCCCATCACGATCAGCCTGAAACTGCATAGATCTAAAATACTTTACTCCACCTCGAATAGCACCATAACGAGCTGCCTGATTACCTGGTACAAAATCAGATGGTGGCTGTGTTACTTCACGCAAAATATCTGCAACTTGAACCACATCAGTATGCTTAAGCTCATAAATATGAAGTGGGGACTCTGTTCCTGCAAGCGTTGTATCAATATGTTTTTTAATAAAATCAACAATTTTATCAATTGCTTGATTTGTTCCTAGCAAAATTAATGAATTAGTTCGTTCTTCTGCAAAAATACGTGTTCCTGGCGGGAAATACTCCGTTGATCCTTCTGCTGTTTTTCCAAGAAGCCGCGCAAGAGCTCCTCCATCTGGACGTGCAATTAATGACTGCAAAAGATTTTTAGTATCAAGAGCATTGGCATTACTTAACTTAAGAACCGTTACCGTTTCCTGCAGCCCCATTTGATCAAGCTCTTTTAATAATTTTGCCGCAGCTTTGATATTATGAGATTTATCAGTGATAATAAATCCATTAACATCTCGATGATCAATAACATTGCTTGGCTGACTCAACATGCTCACTAACAAATCTCGCACATCTGCTACCTGAATATTATTTAAAAATAAAACATAACGAATTACGAGATCACTATCAGGTAATGCCTCAGGGGAAACGTTTATAAATGATGGTAGTGCTTGCATGAGTTTTCGATCACGAGGAATAACAACATACACCTCTCCTCGCTTAACTAAAGTAAAACCAGACATCTCTAGCACTGTAAGAAAGATATTCCAAGCGCCTTGTATATCAAGAGGCTCTCGAATAGTTAAAGAAATTTTAACCCCTTGAAGCATTTTATCAAGAATAATATTCAACTTTTTAAGCTCACCAACATAATTAATAAAATTGGTAAGATCAGTATTTTCAAAGTTAAGATAAATATCTTTCTCTTTATCTGATACCGGCTCCAAACCCTGGCTCTTTTTCTTTTCTGTTTCAGCAGCTTTTACAGAAGGAGAGTCTCCATCTAGAGTTAAATTAACATCTGGCAACTCAGCCCCTGAAGGGTCTGGCGAACTATCTTCTGTTATAGTATCTTGTGCAAAACAAAAAAATGGAGTCTGCACAAAGAAAGCACCTAATATCATATATTTTAGCAATGATGTCGCATATTTTTTCATATTGTTTGATTCTCCAGCACATTCCTACTCCTAACGAGTCCGCGAAGTGTGCAATCGGTTACGTAAATTATCAAGAAGTCGTTTTCGTATCTCCCTTATCGCCTCTTGCTTATTCTCACTGTTGTCATGTCGTTGTGAAAATTCTCTAATCCGCTGCTCTCTTTGTTGTAAGCGCCCCATTTTCTGCTCAGCCTCAGCTGGCTGTACAGGCGCTGCTGGCTGACCGGGCACTGAAGGTGGAGCAACGGCCGGCTGACCCGGCACAGGTGTTACAGGCTTTTGAGCTGTATCAGCACTTGGAGCCTTCATTGCAACAAGCTTATACTTGATGGTTAATGGCTGACTCGCTCGCGATACTACAACTTCTACAACATCACCAATCTTCTTTTTTATAACACTCTCATATGCACTTACGCGCTTTTTAGTATCTATTACATCGATTCCATCAATTGTAGTTATCAAATCTTGTGCAAGCAAACCAAGAAATGATGCTATGTGATCGGGTGTTCCTGGGCTCACCCGAATTCCAATTGGGCTCCCTTTTTTATATGCTGTTCCAACAATTGGTATCAGGTCTAAAAATGCACCAAGCGAACCAATCATTTTTGTAAATTTTTGAGGATCAATTTCAATATTTGTATCATCAATTTTCTTTATAATATTGCTCCACTTCGCAGAAGAAACATCAATGCCACTGTCATCTGAACGCAAGTAAAAAACCTCTTGTTGTCCATTTACACGAAGCAAAACAATTCGATTATGGGCAATTTTGACAATATAACCATCTTTAATTTTTTCACCTAGATGATACATCCCTTCCTTACCCGTTTCATCCGCAATCATTGCTACACTTTTTGCTTCATCAGATGAGAGAATAAGCCCTTTTAATGTAATAGTTACAGCAGGAAGAAAGTCAAGAACTGGAGGCTCTGGTGCCGGAGTAAAAGCTGGTGTTTGCGGCTCAGGAATTGGAGCAACAAAGTTTTGTTTTGTTGCTTTTCGTTCAACAGGAACAAAGGTGCCAAAAATATCATCGGTAAAAATAGCCTCCTTATTTACAGGAGCCCTATTACTCTTTTTTTTTTCTAGCTCACCCCAGTCTTGCCTAATCCGCAAAGTTGGTGGTTTTTGCTCCAGCAAAAAAACCATTGCAAGAGCAAGAAAGAAAATCCCTAATAATGAACTATTAGCAATCCATAATTGTTGTTTCATTCTCTATAATCCTCAATAGTTTAGATTACGAACATACTGAGAGTTTTTCTATCCTGTCAAGCAAAACTAAAATATGTCACATAAAGTAGCTTTTTAAGGAGCCGGTAAAACTCGCAATACATTTGAGATAATTGCATCTGAAGAAATATTGTCTGCCTCAGCCTCATAAGTCAACAAAATACGATGTCTCAAGGTATCAAGAGCTATAGCTTTAACATCATCAGGAATAACAAAGTGTCGCTTACGCAAAAAAGCATGCGCCTGAGCTGCTTGCGTAAGAGCAAGCGTCGCCCGGGGAGAAGCTCCATGCATAATTAAATGCTTTGCATCTTTAATTCCATACTCTTCAGGATTTCTTGTTGCAAACACAAGCGACAAAATATAATCAATCACTTTATCATCAATGTATACTTTGCGCACTGCTAGTTGCCCCTGGGTAATGGCAGCACGGTCTAGCACTGGTCGAACCTGATGAGGCTTAAATGCTTTGAAAATAATTTCTTTCTCTTCTGCAAACTTTGGATAATGCATAAGTAACTTAAACATAAATCGATCAACCTGTGCTTCAGGCAACCGATAAGTTCCTTCTTGATCAATTGGATTCTGTGTTGCGAGAACTTGAAACGGCTCCTCAAGCTGGTAGGTCACATCACCAATAGTCACCTGATGTTCTTGCATTGCTTCAAGCAAGGCAGACTGAACTTTTGCTGGCGCCCGATTAATCTCATCAGCTAATATAATATTGCTGAACACAGGCCCTTTTTTTGTTTGAAAGTCCTGTGTCTTAGGATTGTAAATTAAAGTTCCAACTAAATCAGCAGGCAGTAAGTCTGGAGTAAACTGTATTCGCTGAAAATCAAGTCCTATACCCTGAGAAATAGCCTTAATAAGTGTTGTCTTAGCTAAGCCAGGAACCCCTTCTAAAAGAATGTGTCCATTACACAATAGTCCAATGAAAATTCGATCTATAATATGATCTTGTCCTATTACAACTTGTCGAATTTCATTTTTAATTTCTTGCCAACCCAATGACTGCTCTTTGATCTGTTCAGCAGCTTGTTGAGAAGATTGATTTTGTTCCATAATACACCTCACGCTCTTACGATTCATAATAATATCGTAGCAACAAGATTTTCTATCTATTCAAAGAGTCTAGCATTATTGCTCAAGAAAGTTGAGACGTAATCTTAACTCAATAAAATACAATAATTAAAAACCCAATATCCGAGCCAAGATTTTTGCACCTTATAGCAAAAAGTTTTATCATTAATGCAAACATGTGAGGGCATCGGGAACTTTATATAATTCACAGATTCAACATCAAAATTAAGAACTTATAATCGATACGATACCATATAATAATCTGCACGCTTCCATAAGGTTACCTTATTGCAAGATGTTGAAATCGCAAGAGACTGAGCATCTTCAGATAAAACTATATCCACAATTTTCCCTGTCATTTGAATTGAATAAGTAGCGCATATATCACTATTTTCAAAGCTATAAATGAGAAAGGTTTTATTGTAACCAATAATTAAATAATGCTCATCAACAAGTGCCGCTACTTCTATTGGCACTCCTAAATAAAATATTTTTAATTCAGACCAATCACCATGATAAGACCAAAGCACTATCCGCCCATCTTCGGCAACAGCTGCAAAGGAATTTCCGAGAGAAGCTTTAAGCAAAATAGAATATCGACCTTGAGGACTAAGCATACTCCACGTATCAGCTCTCTGATCATACAGAAGAACTCCCCTCTTTTCTCCAGCAACAATAATGTGCTTTAAATCTTTATAACAAATTAAATTTTGAGGGTTTATTTCTATAGGGGGCTGCCTTGCATTTTGAGCACTCTGCTCAGCAAACTCTTTTGTATTAAAAAAACTAAAGCCAGAAGCATCTGCAATAATTATCTCATTATCAGAAAGAACATGCCCCACTCCTTTAAAAAAAACGAAAGGGGTATTTGAATCATCTTTTTTACAAAAAACGCTTCCTTCTAAAGCACAAAATAAACAACCCGCCTTACATTGCTTATAACTGTAGTAATCAGCTGTAATTCTATAATCTACAAAATTATTTATAATTTTATGAGAAAAGAGACAACGCTGAATCGTACCGTTTGAATAAGCAATATCTAGACAACCATCTTGAAGCGTTGTATTAAGAAGTTTAATGGGCCCAGTCATTTTCCCCCACCAAATCTGCTCCCACAACGGAGCCCTTCCAACGCAAGACTCAACATGCGAACTCTGCAACTCTGTATACAATCCTTCACTAAAAAAACACTCTCTTAAGCAAGGGATAATCTGCGAAAAAGAAAGGCAGCCTGAAGAAATCATGGCATGAAAACAACTAACATAAGAAAAGCAAAGAAAAAATAATATAATAAAACGATATGCCACAGCCCTCCCTTAATACGCAATGAATAAATAATCAATAAACATCATAGCTTGCATAGATATTCAATGATGTTCAAGATTTTTTGAGCCATCGTAATAGAAAAATCTATACTAAACCAAAACTACTTAGCCATAGTAAAGGAGATTATCGAAATTGATAAAAAGCACAATCACTTATAAAAAAACTAAAGTCTTGAAGCAAAACGATTAAACATGTTTAATGGAAGCTCTACTTCAAAAAGATCTTTCTTTTCGTGATCTTTTTTTACGACTTCCAATTTGTAAGAAAAATTAGACTTTTTCTTACAAATTGTAAGCGATAAATCATTTTCAGGGTACTTATCGCACTTGTAAACAAGGTGAGCTAAATGAGCAAAAACCGGTATTGGGTGAATATCAAGATATGAACGAGAAACAAAATTGCCAGCCCCCTTGTAAAGCCATAATTCAGCATGTGTTGGCTTGAGTTTTCCAATTGAACACTCAATGTGCTTAACAAAAGGCAAGCTCGGCATATTTTTATTACAAACATCAAACCTTCTATAAGACCCAAATGTACAAGTTGAAAGCATATCAACAATTTGCACACCATCACCACGAGAATAAACATTATAAACAGACTTAAAAACCTCAGATCCGCAATAATGTGCGGTCTCTTTTTGTATCGGAGTTCCTAAAAGAACAAGGTGTTTTACCGATAACCCTTGTTTTTTATCCTCTTCAGCTTGAGCAAGATTAAGGGCTACATTGCCGCCATGACTATGGCAATATAAATCGAATGCTACTGGCTCACCGGTTGTAGATTCAATTTCTTTTTTTAGAGCAATTAGCTCATCATACAATTTAAAACCAGATTGTTTTCGATGCCGCCGACTAAGACGACCATTCCATGAAAAAGTATAATAAGAAAATGCTGAAAAAGTATCTGCCAATTGTTGAGCATAAATAGATTCAAATAAATCTTTTGTTATAAATGTTGCTCGAGTATGTCGTCCAGAATTATCTTTTTCAATTTTGACTAAACCACTGGTACCCATTGGTTGATGTCGAAGAAAACTATTAAATCGCAAGCTATCAATGTACGCCTGATACCCAGATGTAGCTCTCTTTCGGCCATACTTAAAAACATGCTTCAAAGATTTCCATGATGGCACTGGCAAAATTGTACCATGAATAAAAACCGTCACAAGGGTTCCCTTCTTAGGTGAAGGCATAACCGCTTTGTGCAAGCTACAAATTAAAAAAAGTACAATCATAAGCCTTGTCAGCATTATTGTCATAAGAGATAACTCCTCAAGGGAAAATTCTGTGTAACATACTATTAAAATAATGATAAAGAGGAATAGTTAATTAAGGCAAGGATTTTCTTTGTGTCAAGTATCGATTATGTAACTGAAATTTCATTGTTTTTTGTGCAAGAAGAATCATATATTATATTTAAGCTGACTATAAACGCTTAAAAATACAAAAATCATGCTGCCCATCACTTGTAGCAAACAAAACAACTTAATTTTTTTTATGAGTTAATATAAAAACAATAACAAAAAAGTAAAAAAATACAAGAAGCTTTCATCCTGAAATTTTTTGTGGCATTTCAATATGAAATGGTTTATATTAGTTTGATGTAACACTAAGTCATGCAATTGAACTCTATCTAGAAAGGAGCTATTTATGTCATCGACAGAATTACGGGTAAAAGAATTGCTCAGAGAGCGCAGTTGGACCACTAAAGTTTTAGCTGAAAAAACAGGAATGTCTGAAAGCTACCTCACACATATTAAAAATGGAACTCGACGATGGAACGAGGACGCTCTTAAAAAGCTTGCTAATGCTTTTACCGTTCACCCTGTTGACCTTTTTGCTCAAAGACGTAGCCGTACTGATGACGTTGATCAGAATGTAACAATGCCTGAAGCATCAAGTATTGATTTACAACTTAAGATAGTTCCTGTTGTTGGAGAAATTCCATCAAACCCTTCTCCTTATAACAATCAACTCATGCAAGTAACAACAGGATACAAAGATGTTTTTACCCCTGTTTTTAACAGCACTGATGATTCAATGTTTTGTCTTTGTCTTGAAAACAACAACATGGCTCCAAACTTTGTTAAGGGTGATTATCTGATTGTTTCACCTGAAACATGGACTCGCTCTGGAGATATTGCAGCAGTTGAGTATGGAAATGATACTGTTATTAAAACAGCATGCCAAGTAACTTATATGGAAGACTTTATTGTACTTGAATCAGTTAATCACAAAACAGCACCCGTTGCCCTTATTCGAGGAAAAGATAATTTCAGAGTAATTGGCAAAGTTATTCACCGCTATCAACGCTTCTAGAAAAATATTCATGCTCCTTTAGTCTATAATGATTGAAGGAGCAAAATCACACTATCACTCAAAAAATAAATTCCTAGCACAATCAAAAAAGCCCCAGAAACATACGATATATTTTCTATATATTTTTGATTAACTCGTGCACCAACAGTACTTGCCATATAAGCAACACCAGAAAGAGCTATTACAGAACCAAGTGCAACCATAGCGCTTGAAAAAGCAACCAAATAAAATGGTATTGAAAGACCTGATTTTGGTATAATTTGTACACTAACCATCATGAAAAAAATTAATGCTGCAGGATTTAGAATGGTTAAAAAAAACGGTTTAATCCAACAAAAAGCCAATGGTAGTCGATCCTGCTGTTGAGAAGTCTTTGGCATTTTATACTCAAGCATCTTAACACCAAGCATAATTACTAGGCAACCACCAACCAAATCCATTACTATAATTAACTGACTTGATCCTTCAAGTACTTGCAAGACCCCAAGCAATCCTAAAAGAAATAAAAATCCATCTCCTACCGCTGCTCCAGAGGCAGTTACAACTCCATGAAGAAATCCTCGCTTTGCAGACCTATTTAAAGTCAAAAGAAAAATAGGGCCAAGGCCACAGACCGCAGCTACTCCTATGAAAAAGCTTTTTAGAAGAAAGAGCACATACATAAAAAAACCCTTTGTTTTTTTACATTATCTTACCATGCCACAACAATAAAGAAAAATGCTCAGTTTTAAAAAAATAATTAACTCATATTGCAACCTTTTTATTGTATCCAGATGTTAATCTTATGGTATTATAGAAATCTCCTTTGATAACTTACTTTTAAGAAACGTGATAGTAGTTTGGCTTGATTAATCTTCCGTTGTAAAGGGGAGTCGCCATGGAAAACAAAATTAGTTTTGGAACAGATGGAATTAGAGGCAATGCATCATACCATCCATTTACCCATAATTCACTCAAACGGCTTGGCTATGCCATTGGTCAGTGGCTCCTCAAAAAAGAAAGTAGTCTACAGCCTAGTATTCTCATTGCAGGAGATACCCGAGAATCCTTCACTCGCATCAAAGAAGATCTCGTAGAAGGGCTAAGCCTCCATGCACAAGTTGTAGAAGCAGGTATATTACCAACTCCAGCAATAGCTCTACTCTTAAACAAAAGCCGCACATTTCAAGCTGGTATTGTTATCTCAGCATCACACAATCCATACCATGACAACGGTATTAAGCTATTTGATCACTGCGGCGAAAAAATTAGCGAACAAGATGAAGCAATTATCATTGATGAATATTATGCAGCCACCTTAAGTGAAAAATCTCAAAAAAGCTTTGCAAAAGAGATCTGGCCCTATGCATGCAAAAATTATCAAAATGAAATCTTAAGACACTTTGCCGACTACAACTTAAACAATCTTTCTGTTGTCTTAGATTGTGCTCATGGAGCAACCGCACAAAGTGCGCCTTACATATTTAAACAACTTGGTGCTTCTGTTCATATTATTGGTGCTGAGCCAAACGGTCTCAATATCAACAGCAATTGCGGAGCTCTGCACCTTGGCCCTCTTAAAGAAAAAGTTAAAGCCTTAAAGGCTGATATTGGCTTTGCTTTTGATGGAGATGGTGATCGACTTATGGTAGTCAATCGTTATGGAGAAACTAAAGATGGCGATGATATTTTATTCATTCTCTCTTCTAGTAGCTGGTATCAATCAGCACAAAAAATTGTTGGTACAATTATGAGCAATCAAGGGCTAGAAAACAGCCTGCTCTCATTAAACAAACAATTAATTCGCACACCAGTTGGGGACAAATATGTTCAGCGAACACTCAAGGAAAAAAACCTTTTTTTAGGAGGAGAAACATCTGGGCATATTATCATGCATGACTACCTTTCAACTGGTGATGGAATTTTTGCAGCATTACGCCTTCTTGTGGTATTACAAAAAACTGGCAATCTTGAAATGGAAACCTTTCAAAAATTTCCACAAGCTATGATCAATTTACCCATTAAGCAGAAAAAAAATTTACTTGAAGAACCTTTTTTATCTCTTATTCAGGAATATAAATTAAAACTACTTAATGGTCGGATTTTAGTTCGCTTTTCAGGAACTGAAAATCTTTTACGTGTTATGGCTGAAGCTGAACATTATAACCTTGCACATACTACCGCTCAAGAATTAGCATTTCAATTAGAAACCCTTCTCTCATAAAAGTAAACAAAGGATATACTATGGCACTATTCTCTTACATCAAAAAATTTCTGTTTTCTCTTAAAACAGTTTTTCTTAGCGGTCTTTTTACGATCTTACCTATTGCCGCAACAATATTTTTTATTAATTTTGCCTATAATTTTGCAGTACGAACATTACAACCGCTCAAAGAGCTCGCACCAAGCTTTATTAAAGTTATGCCAGGATCTGAAATTTTATTAGCAACGGGTCTTATTTTATTAATTGGCTTTATCCTAAAAGTAGTTATCGTTGATAGCGTTATTCAATACGCAGAAGGACTCTTGTCCAAAATACCACTTGTTAGAATTGTATATTCTTCCTCAAAAACAGTCGTTGATTTTTTCAAAATGCCAACACAAGATTATGGGAAACGAAAAGTTGTACTCATTACATACCCTAAACCTGGTCAATACCACCTCGCTTTTTTACTTGAATCTGCTGATGGTAATTACAATGAGTTGATTCCTGAAAATTTAAAAGTTAAACCAGGAGAACGCTACTATAAAGTATTTATGCCAAACTCACCTAATCCATCTTCTGGATACTTTTTTATTATGCCAGAGCGTGAAATTATTCAGACAAATATTTCATTTGAAGAAGCAATTAAAGCAATTGTTTCTTGTGGCCTAATTACACCAGATTCATTAAAAAAATAATGGGTTTAAAACTACATGATCTTTATTCGATTATTTGCATGGCGATCAATTAAGTACTTCGCAACACTTTCAATAGTTCTTACTATCATGGTAACACTTGTACAATTCTTTGAGCGCATACTCAGTGCTCGTCAAGCAACGCTTCAAGACCTTATTTATTTTTTGGCAGTTGACACTTTACCAACATGGATATCACTATTTCCAATTGCTATCTGGCTTACAACAGCATGTCTGTTGCGCGAATGGCAACTTAGAGGAGAGTGGGATCTTATGATGATGATCAATATCAATCCAATAAAACTCCTGCAACTTTTTATTGGACTAAGCTGTGCTATAAGTATCTTATTAATTATTCTTCAAGAAAGCTGCACCCTCCATCTTGCTCACTTGTCCAACAAATTCAAACATGAAAAAATAAAAAAAAATGAGCAAGTCTTACTTGTTAACAAACATCTAGCACTTAGCTCTACAATGTTTGCTACTATTGGATCGTATGACCAAATATCATACTCAGGAGACAGCTTAAGTTTTTTTGAAATTACTCCATCATTTTCTTCATTTCAACAAATCAAATACCAAGAAAAATTTTCTCTACAAGATAAATCTCTTAATAAATCTCTTTGCTTGCAACTTGATACTCAAAAACGCCCTGCAAGCCTGTATGATTACATAACAAACCCTTGCCCTCTCCCTCCTGAAAAAAGTGTGGAGTATCACAACCAGCTCTTTCGGTATATTATGACCATCTTTGACCTTATCTTGCTTGCCCCCCTCTCTTTTCTTTTATTTATTACCTCAGCTTCTGCCGGTATGAAACAGTGGTTTTCTATTTTCGGACTCTACCCCCTTCTCTTTTTTTTGAAATTTTTTTCAATTAGCATTTCTCAAAGAATGCATTTCCTTTTTATTTTTTTTCCATACATATTTTTTGTAATCCTTTTTTTTGCTTTAATAAAAGAATTTTATCAAAAACTTTTATTGAAAAAATCCTGAATTAACTTAAAATTGATTTGTATGTTTGGTCACTGACACAAAATTGTGTCAAATAGTCATTTTAAGGAGTCTTTTATGATAAGAAACTATCTTGCGCTTGATCGCATTGTATTTGCAACACTTGCACTGGGCAGCTTTACCTCAACTATATTCTCAAATAGTCCTACAAGAGAGGCTGCTTTTACAGAAAGCATTATCCCTGAAAATACTCAAATAAGCTATAGCCACACAGAGAACTTCAATCCTCATGGTCAAAAGTTTTGTATTTTCAAGTCACTTAAAAATGCAAAATACCCAATGCTTCAAACATATGATCCTCTTGCGAATGTTCTTCTTACTCTACTCTGTGGTTCATTCAATACTCGCAACACTAAACCAAAAGCCGCAAAAAAGAGTGAGGACCTTGAAAGAATGACTGTTCTTCGCGAAATTGAACAAAATGAAGATGTAGCTTCAAAGCGTGATAAAAAATATCCTGGTTATCGAGAATCAATTATTGGATCTAAAATAGAAGATGCTCTTACCATTGTTGGCCTTTTAAATGATCAGCCATATCCTGGCCATCCAATTTATGATCAAATGAAAGAAGGTATGTGCATTTGGTGGATAACAGAAATCGAAAACTTCAAAACAACAAAAAAATATCTTGAAACAATTATCACTCAAGAAGGCAAGCCACAATCAAAAAGCTACCTCCTGCTTGACCTGATTGATGGATCTGTAGAAAATTCTCTTGATAATGAAGATATTGCATTTCTTAATGAACACTTCAATCTTATTAAACCAAGTTCAGAATGCCCTGTCTATGAATTTTACAAAAATTCTTCCAAAGCAATTGGAAAAATTGTCTCTAGTGAACGAAAACATCGTTATATTCTTGAGTCATGGACAGAAATGTTCCTAAGACAATTTGAAAGTGAATATAATTACTTTAAATATAAAGAAGCAACCAGCTCATACACTAAGGATCTTGTAAAGATTGCAATCGGTTCATTTATTGGAGCCAACATTAACGAACCACTTAAAAATTTCTGCAACAAGCGAATTATTGGTGAAGCGAAAAAAAAGGCGTAATAAATTAATACTCCTTTTATAAATCTACTTCCTTAATTTAAGGTTATAATTTTTAAGCCCTCCATAGTCTCGGAGGGCTTTTTGATGTTTAAAATAATTATGCCTTAGCTAAGGCTATAGCAAAAATCATTAAAATTTAAACAAATATAGTTGTTTTGCATTGTAACTAAGGTTTCTTGAAATTTATACAATTTAAATTTAAGGGATCCTCTTGCCCACGCTAGCAGCCTTGTGGTGGCTGTTATACTCTTCATTAGACAACGATGCAACATTAAACTTTATCACAAGCTCAGACTTAATTTGGCACAGCCTGGCTTCTCAAGATTATCACTCTGAAATTTACAAAGTAAATGATAGGGGCTAGCGATAGATTTTATCGCTACTTGCCTTTTTGGAGCGAAGTGATAGAGCCTCCGATGAGGCCCTCTATTTTATACAAATAAGAATGTTTTCAGAATAGAGTCACCATGAAACCATGGATAAGATTAAAAATCATACAAGTTATAAACGTAAATTTTAAATTTTAAGTAGCGAGTCGCTGCAAAACGCGGCAACTCGCTATGCGAACGTTTTTTATACGTTCACGACAAAGGTCACATTTTTTTGCACTTCTCGTGGTGTGAGAATTACATCAAATTGATAATGAAAATCACTATCAGCAACAAAAAAGACTCTATTAACCTCTGCATTAGGAGGAATAACGACCGAAGTCTCATTATCTAGTACTCGTCTAGCAAAATCTTGATCAAGTTTGTTATTGGCACTACTCGACATGGAGCCTTCCACTGCAGCAGGTATTAACAAGATTCCACTCAAGAAAGCACCAGGTATAGCATAAGTCACAACCCGCTTTCCAGTATTTAAATGCAACATTTGTGCAACGGCCTGCCGTTCTGCAATTTGAATACCAATATTGTATGCATTAAGAATATAATGCCTGCTTGAATCATTTTTAATATGAAGCTGAATAGCTTTGTAACCTCGAGCTTTGATTCTGCGACTAAAATAATAATACATATCATCATCACTCAAAACTTTTGCTCCTAGAGTAATATCCTCAGCTTCACCAGATTTAATTGTTGGTAAAGAACGCAGTTGTCTAAGTTTGTAACGAGCACAACCTGAAACAAAAAAAAGACCTAAGAAAAAAATGGAAAATGCAAAATATTGAATATTACGCATCATAATATACAAACCTCTGTAAAAAATTATCATATTTTTATAATAATTTAGTGCATCAATAAAACAATTACCTTGGATCATAAGGGGTTGTATAACTTAGACGATTTTTAAGCTTTTAGCAACTAATCTAGTTTTTTTATGTTAATCCAAATTGCCTCAATGTCAAATTAATCCGTGGTTTTGTGACTAACTGAAAAATTATTTTGCCTTTAGATTCTTTTTTACCCAAAAAAGAGTCAATTCACGATTTTTTAAAATTATGCTAGCATTAAAAAACGCCTACAAATCAGGAAAAATAAATGTCCAATCTCGCAAAATTAAGCTGGGGCCTTAATGAATTCATTTGATATTCGAACAACTTTTTTGAAATACTTTAAACAAAATGGCCATACTGTTGTCGGCAGCTCTCCATTAATTCCAGCCGAAGATCCAACGCTTTTATTTACCAATGCGGGAATGAATCAGTTTAAGGATCTTTTCTTAGGGAATGAGCAACGCTCATACAAGCGAGCCGCAACATCACAAAAATGCGTTCGTGCAGGGGGAAAACATAACGATCTTGATGAAGTAGGATTTACTGCGCGCCATCTTACTTTTTTTGAAATGCTTGGCAACTTTTCTTTTGGTGATTATTTTAAACAAGAGGCTATTCATTTCGCTTGGGAATTATTAACAAAAGGCTATAACCTTCCCGCTGAAAAATTATATATCACTGTTTTTGAAACAGATGATGAAAGCTATAACATTTGGCATAAAAAGATTGGTGTTCCTAAAGAGCACATCTATCGACTAGGTGAAAGCGATAACTTTTGGGCAATGGGAGAGACTGGGCCATGCGGACCATGTACTGAAATTTATTATGACCTTGGACCTGAAGAACAAGGAGACTATTCGCATGCATCACCAGGATCAGAAAGTCCTCGTTATGTTGAAATTTGGAATCTTGTTTTCATGCAATATAATCGTGCTTCTGATGGAACAATGGAACCACTCAAACAGACCGGAGTAGATACAGGAATGGGCCTCGAACGCCTTTCTATGGTGATGCAAGGCAAGAAAAATGTATATCAGACAGATCTTTTTACAAGCCTAATTCATCATATTGAAAAATTATCAGCTACAAGTTATGCAGCAGCAGACAATCAACTTAAGGCAGCCTTTCATGTATTGTCTGACCATGTTCGATCAACAACGCTACTCATTGCTGATGGTGGGGCACCATCTAATGAAGGTCGGGGCTATGTTTTACGTAAGATTATTCGACGAGCTGCTCTTTTTATGCAAAAAATTACCAATGATCTTACTATTTTTAAAAACCTTGCTCTCTATTATATTGAATTAATGAGCCCTATTTTTCCTGAACTTGCAACAAACAAAAGTTTAATTTTAGCAGTCCTTGAATCAGAAATTGAACGATTTGGATCAAATCTGATTCAAGGCCAAAATATTCTTGGACGCTATATTGATGATCTTAAAACTCAAAAGCATACAATAGTTGACGGTGACCAAGTATTCAAATTGTATGATACATATGGCTTTCCCGTAGAGCTTACTCGAATTATTGCCCAAGAAAAAGGATTTGATGTAGATCTTGCAGGATTTGAAAATGCAATGAAACATCAACAGCAACAATCAGGGAAAAAAAAGAGAGAAGATAGCGACAACCTTATTGTTTCTGGTGAAATAAGTACAACTTTTGTGGGTTATGAAAAGCTGGAGTCAACAAGCTCTATTCTTTTTGTTTCTATGGAAAAAGATCATGCATGGATTATTACTGAAGAGTCACCATTTTATGTTGAATGCGGTGGACAAGTTAATGATGATGGCTGGGTAACAATTAATCAACAAACTTTTTCTGTCATTGATCTAAAAAAAACAGGGGATGTTCATCACCCAGCAATTGCAGTTAAAATTTCATTGAAAGGTAAAACAAATCCGTCTATTGCTATTGGTGATAAAGCGCATAGTGTTGTTAATGATAAGCAGAGAATAAACACTGTTAGAAACCATACAGCAACACATATGTTACAAGCTGCCCTTATTGAAACCTTGGGAAAACAAGTTAAACAAGCGGGATCTCTTGTATGTAGCGACTATCTGCGTTTTGACTTTAGCCATCATGAAGCCCTCAGCAATGAACAAATTCAACAAATAGAATCTATCGTTAATGAAAAAGTATATGCTTGTATTGAAACAAAAGTAACCTACAGCTCATTACAAGAATCAAAGGATGCTGGTGTTATCTCTTTCTTCGGTGAAAAGTATAATCCCGAGAAAGTAAGAATTGTTACTATTCCTGGATTTTCTTCAGAGCTATGTGGGGGCACCCATGCTCATAACACAGGAATTATTGGTGCCTTTAAAATTATTAGTGAAACATCTCTTGCAACAGGAACACGTCGAATATTTGCCGTAACAGGACCTGAGGCTATAAAGCTTTTTCAACAAACACATGACATAAGCAAGAGACTAAGTGAGCGCTTTAAAGTAAAAATTGATGGAATTCTTGATGCTGTTGACCGCCAACAAGATCAAATGCAAATCACTCAAACAGCCATTAGACACCTAAAAAAGCAAGTAGCTCTCTCTCGTATTCCAGAGCTTATTGATCAAATCGAGGATGTACACAACATTCCCTTTCTCTTCGCCCAGCTCGACGGGCTCGGCGTTGAAGACTTACGGCCCCTTTGCCAAGAACTTGAAAAACATAAACCAGGACTCTATTGGCTTTCCGTTCCCAAAGAAAAAGGCGTTGGCTTTTTATGCTACCAAAGCGATTCAAATGAGAAAAAAATTGATCTCAAACAACTCGCTTCCTGGCTTAAAGAAAAGCATGAACTTCGCGGAGGAGGCAATAGTAAATCAATTCAAGGAAGCGGCTCTAAAACTCCTTCATCACTTCGTCATGAAATTATTAAAAAAGTAAAAGAATTGAGTTAATAAAACTGGGCATGTGTTTAGTCACACATGCCCAGTTTCAATTTTATAGCTAAGCAAATTTAACTTGGTAGAGTCTGCTTTCTCAATCTTGCCACACTCATCAACTCGTATATAAACCTCAGAAGAAACATCTTTGCCCTTACAGCTTTGTATTAACTATTTTTCATCTGACAAATAAATTGTACAGAAAAAACAAGCTCACGTACTCCAACAAAAAGTATTGAAATATTCTCCTTTAGATTATTTCAAACAATTTCATTATAACTCCGGCTAAAAACTAAAAGCTGACTGCAAACTGTCCACCAATCGTCATTGGATCAATTATACCTTTTCCTGCAAATGGTAGCTTTACAAAAAAGTTTATATGAGGGCGAGCTTTTAAATTTCGCCTCTGCGGACAAGCGTCATATGTCGCGCTAAAAATAAAATGGTGTACATTGTCTTCTTCAAGAGAGCGAGCCGTATTCATAATCAAGCAACTTACGTCATTGCAGTGAGGTGTTAAAGTATCGCCATCTCTTTTTAAATATTGATACGCGACTTTCAATGATAGACCACTAAAAAAGTGGTATGCCTGTGCCCAGAGATTAAAACGCCATACAAGTCCATGATCCTTGGTAACTTTTGCTTTTTTCAAGAGTAAAAATTCTGTTTGATGAATTTCTGTTTTTATCCGTCGATCATGAGTTTCATCAAGCAACACAAGGAAATCAACATTCAAGCCACTCCTCATGCAATTAATAAAGTTAAGCGTCAATCCCCCACCAAAAGGAAATCCCCATGCTCCATCATTACCAAGAGAAATGCTAAACGCCTGATCTTCATCACGATAATCAGATGTGGGAGCGGTCACACCAGCCCGAAGCATAATATCAACTCTTTTTAAATAATCTCGTGTTTGGTAAAAACTCATCTGCCAACCAAGCTGCAAAAACAAATCACCAAGACCAGTCTTAGACCAGCGAGAAAGACTCGGGCCACATAACTCCTTCAAAAGAGCAGACAAATTATCAGGAGAAGATAGTCGGTCATATACAATCGGATCCATTGGATTACCTGACCGTCGATCAGCAGAAAAACCAATACCACTTACCTCAAAAGAGCGAATCGGCAATGCTGCAAAAAGAGAAAAATGTCCATATTCTGCACTAATTGGCAACCGATAGCGTCCCTGCAAAGTAACGTCAAGACCTGTAAACTCAGCAGAACACAAAGAAATATGTCCTAAAATTCCATCATCATCAAGCTGCCCAGGGCAGACTGCATCAAGATCATGAAGCAACTCCGTTGCAGGATGATTAGGGCCCTGCCCCATAAGCATTGGAATTGTTGCTTGTGTTGCATCATAGAGCTGTAAAATATTCTTGCGTTCTCTATCCCAATTCCTTCCACTCCTTGTTTCCCCATACTCAATATTCACCCCAAAGTTGCAACAATGATTAAGCGCAGCACGATTTTCCCATGCCATAATTTGATAAATAGAATCATCTGGCGCAAAAAAATTTATTGGTGCAAAACCCTGCAATGAAAAATTTCCAAGTACTAACACAGAGATAAGCCATAGCATTCTTTTCATGTAATTACTCCTTACAAGTTAACTCGCACGCCCCAATCACCAGGAACAAGCAATGCTCCTGACGCACTCTCTCTTACTGGAACGCCAATGTTGTAATTTAATTGTTCTGATATACTAAGTCCCCCAGTCAATAAAACAAAAGGATTTTTACTCCGAATAGGAACGTTGTTAATAAATTGAGTATCTCCAAAATGCTTACCCCGACTGTTATACAAAATTGTTCCATCAGTAAAAATATTTCCTCTAAATTCTTTAAAATCAACAAACGCTCCATCTTCATGTTCTGCAAACTTTATTGGCGCAAATTTATCTGCAAGCGTTACTGCCTGAAGATTTGCTGCAAATTGATATACTTTCCCTTCCGTTGGCATTATTGCTCGATCACCTGTAAGAACAAATACGTTTGCTTTTGGGTTCAGCGCAGCCCTATCAGCCCTATCTGACAACAAAAAAAGTTGCACGATTGCCCGACCAGTTTGCTCACCAACTGCAACCTCTTGCCAAGTAGCACCAAAATCATGAGAAACAAATAAACCCTTAATTGTTGCAAGAATAAAGAGACTAGGAATACCTGACTTGCTAATAATCGCAAAGTCTGTTGCAATTGCTGGTAGAGCTTTAATAGTATCTTGATCAACAGCAAGAGGAACTTCTTGAGAATTAATAAAATATAAGTGAGTTCTTGTTACAAAAAATATACCATCCTGAAGAACCCTTATCGCACGGACATCATTAATTGCACCTGCATCATTAAGTATTTTTTTAAATGAAAATGTCGCCCCTATCCCTGGATAACCAGAAGCAGTTAAGTCTGTCAGTGGCATGGTAAAGCCTTCGTTCGCTGCATTACTTAAAACAGCAACACCCTTGTACCCACCAACAAATAAAAATCCTCGAGCTTGTCCTACAGTATTGTCTTCAGAAATGGCCGCAGCACATAACGGACCAATTTCACTGAGTACTTCATCTTGAAAAACAAAAACATTTTGGTTAGCACCTGAAGTACTAAATTGCGTCACCGGATAAAAATTCATCAGGGCGGCATCATATTGTCCTGTTTTAATCAATGCAACTTTCCCCTTACCCAGAGCGACAAGAAAGCTAATCTGCCCTTCTTCAAAAGAGCGGGTCTGTTGATCAAACATGTGAAATTGATAAACACCCCCTTCGTTTTGAGGAAAAATAGTTTCAAGCACCTCAGAAAGATTATTAGATGGATCACTCTGATCAACAACGTCACTTCTGCCCCACTGAGAGACCTTCACTTTAGAGCCAATCTGAGCAGGTGCTGGCACTACGGTATGATCAAAGGCCAAATCCTCTCCAACGAAAAAATAATCCCCTGTAATTGAACTACGTGCACCGGCAAACATCCTTTCTGCAGAACCTGCAACACGAACCCATGGTGTCCATGCAAAAATATTACCATCTTTGTCAAAAAGAGCTGTGCTTTGATACATGCCTATTTGAAGCGAGTTGTTTCCGTTCAGGCAAACATAAACTGAGTCACCCTCAACAAAAAGATCAGTAACACTATCTGGACTAAACTCAGTAAATTTGAGCAATGCCGAAGGCTCTGAGCCAACGCGTACACGAGGGTCAGCAGCACGATGCATGGCACTCAGCGTAGTTACCGGTCCTGAAAAATTTGATGTTGCAATAGTTCCCCGCTGTGCTTCAGCAACCTCATTCCCTGCAGCATTTGTCTTACCCTGCAGTGGTAACGCAAAAATACCATGAACTCCAAATTTATTCAGCATACTAGTTAAAAGCTCTCTTCCTGAGCCATGCACAATAAGATACGTCTTACCCGTTGAAGTTTGCATTGATACAATTTTTTTAATTGATAATGAAAAAGGTTCATTTCCAGATGAAGCACTCTCTCCATCTGCATAAAAACCAACAATGGTATCATCAACATTCACATTAGGAGCTGCATATAAATGAGCCTTCTTAAGCTGATGCAAAACGGGCTCTATAACAAATGATGCCCCATCAAACCGCCCCATCAGAAGGGCCATGCACCCTCCTTCCATCATAGCGTCATCTCTTCTTACTCGATCAAGGCCGATATAAAGACGCTGCAATGTAGTGTCCCAATGCATTGCAACATTATCTTCAAAAAGTGCACCGACAAGAGGAGTTCCCGGAGCTCCTGAATAAAATGCTGTATGTCTAGCTGTTGCAGCACTAGCATCTGTTGCTGACTTTCTCTGGATTTTAATAGCTCTAGGATTGTCAGGATTAACAATAATACTTGCAAGACCAGCCGAAGGAGATAAAACTGCCACTCCTCGATTATCTGCAGGGACATCAACAGCCCCTAAGCTCACTTCACCTGTTCCAAAAAACTGTCCACTTGCAGGAACTGCTGCAAAAATATTGCTCCCAGTACCTGCAAGCGCTCGAACATTCTGATTAGCTGCAGCTCCACCTGCATCTAAAAGAAACTCTGAAATCGTTGGATTTTCTCCAAAAATCAAGTTCGGAATGGCATATACCCGTGCACCTTGATCATCAATATCATTTGCTTTAGTAACAACAGGTACCCGAACACCGTTTAACGAGGTAAACAAAAGAAAATTAGAAATTTGAGCACCATTTAAAGGAGAATCGTCTGGTGTTAACCCAAATACATCAAGCGTCATAGGAGTATTTTTTTCATTAATCGCAGCACGAGCAACAGAAAAGCTCTCTTTTTCAGGCCCAACATCATTAGCCGCGAGAAATAAGGTTTGCATACTAGAATTTTCAGATAATCGAGCAAAAGCAAAATTAATACGCGTATCACCTGCAGGGTCAGCAACAGTTGATGAAATAGCCTTTATCTCTTTTTCTATAGCTTTCTGACCAGTCTGTTGCTTCTTTTCTTCTGTTTCGTGAACTTTTTTTTCTAAGGCTTGAGCATCTTCAAGGCCCCGCGTTTCAACAATGTTATCATTCTTAATATCAACTTTTTTGTTGGCAAGAAATTGCCATGCCCCTTTTGAAAAATGAGCAGACAACGATGGCGTACACATCATGAGCACTAGGATTAAACTAATCGGATTCATGAAATTATTCTCCCTTGAAGATCATTAGTATGTAGTTACTACTGGTAAACGATTGACTCTCAATTTAAATATAATATTAGCTCTTCAGTGGCAAGTAACATTCTTCAGTGACCGACATCCGCTTTCTCTTGGGCTTCGTCATAATCGTCATTGTAAAGCGAGTATAACGAACGATAAAATCTAGCACAAAACAAGTAGACTCTATCGATACGATCTAGTAGTGTCGATCATAAATAAGCTTATTATAGTACAAATTCTGAGAGCTTACTTGCCCATTCAAACCATAACTTGAGTTAAGGTTAGCACATATTCTATTTTTTTCGACACCCCTATTCGTTAACACGAACGCCAAACGCTCCAGGAACATATAAGGCACCAGAGGCCGTGTCATGAGTAACAGACAAGACGCAAGTGTTTCTTGTTAATTGTAGACCAAGATCAATGTTGCTATTTGCCTTATTCGCATTTAAGAAATAACGAGGATTAGGAATAACCGGCACTCCATTAAATGAACAACCTAAAAATTCATTAATGTTTGGATGAAAGCTTGGACGTGAATTCTGGCTCAATCGTCCTAGGCGATAAAAATAAGGTGTTGCCATCCCTCCTGCATCTTGATATGGCTCTTTAATACTCACAACCTGTGAACGAAACTCTACCTGGTTTAATTGAAAGCGGTAAACATCAATTGTTGCTTGGTTTTGAATGGTTGTAAGATATAAGTTACCATAGGCAAAATTTTGTAGCTTCTCTGTATTGACACTACCAAATACTCCACCCCGTTTTTCACCTAAAAAATGTGCTTCAACAATTTCACCAGCTAATTTCTGTTGCCAGATAAGACCAGCAAGTGCTGTTTTTCCATTGGCTGTTCCGTTATCTTGAAGCTCATTCGTATTCATCCACAATCCCTTGTTGGTCATTAAGAGTAATTCTCTGTTGTTGTCTGTTTTATTAACAACCATTAAGTCCGTGAATTCTATCCCTGTAAAATTATCAGATTGGCCAGCTGCAAGAGTAGAAGACGCACTCGCAATTTCTATAAGATTATTCGCAGGAACAAGACAATTATCATCTTTAAATCCTTTCCGAAAGTTATTTAAAGGCCCATCAAGAGTAATACGCCATACCCTATTTTTTGTTACTATGTATAAAAATCTACCATCTGAAACTAGCTTTCTTGTATCTGGAAATGATGTTTCAGCAGTCTCTCCTATTCTTTTAAGCCGTTTAAATTGCCATTCATTCCCTCCGGGAAATACTTCAGGTGCATCAATATCCCCAAACGAATCATCCAAGAATTCAAGCCCAGCAGAACCATTTGCATCGGTATTCCAGCCATTACCATTAGAATCACTCAATACCGCAACGCCACCTTCTCCGCCAATGAATACCCATCCTCTCTTATGTTCAGCATCCGCAACAACTCCAACTGGAACGCGCGCAAGTTCTGCCGTAACAATATCCCCAAGACCCGGAGCCTCTTTAATAATTGCCACACGCGCAATTTCTCCCCCATCAATTATCTGCTCACCATCATCATCACGCGGAAAATTATCATGATTAAACTCTATTACCTGACGAAATAAACTTTCGCCTGCAACATCTTCAAAGCCTGTTTGAATGAGAGCTGCCCTGTTACAACCGGTTGAAATTAAAAGAGATACAGCAGCAAAGCGCCGACTTGGATTTGCTGAAAAAGCTGGTCGTAAATTTTTATTAAAAAAACCAGGAGTTTCATCATCAAAGTTAAATAGGCCGTATACGGGACCAAAGTGCGGCTCAGCATTTGAAATACCATCAAGGGCAAGAGATAACGGTACGTTATTATGAATACCTCCATCATTAAATGATTTAAAGTCACCAGCTCCCCATTCAGTTACCTTAACTCTACGTGGCGTTGTTGGGTTATCAATACTTCCTGTCGTGTAAAAAAAGCGCTGCGAAAATGGATCAACGCCCAAAGAAAATGCTCGCTCAATACGCCCCATCATCCGCTCCCAGGGAGTCCAACCAACAATTGCTCCATTAACGTCAAAAAGTGCGGTGCTTGCAAAAACTCCCTGCTCACCTGGTTCTTGTTCGTCAGCACGAGGGCCGGCAATTGATACATAGACAGTATCTCCAATAACCTGCATATCTTCTATTTTTGTATTAGCATTATCAACCCGATGATCAAGATAGTTTTGATCTCCCCCAACTTCACGAGCATACTCTAGAACTCCTGTATTTATTGTGCGAACAAAAGGAACGTCAGCTGCAGCAGTAGGCCGGACCTGATGGTTAATTGAACTAGCAACAGCCCCAATGTCGCGAGGACCAAGAGTACTCTCTTGTTGAATAAGAGGTAAAGCAAAAACGCGAGTGTTAAGTTGAAGAGCATCACCAACATCTTTAACTACACCGCCATTACCAATTAAATAGCTTCTACCTGTACTCGTATGCATTATCCGTATATGAAAAAGTGAGCCCAAATAATTAGATTCTTGATCCGCCTTGAGCGCAACACCATAATCTTTATCAGAATTATTTAAATTTGAATTAGCATCATCTTTCAGATCAAATACTGGCTCTAGCACAAATTGCTGCCCCGCCACATCATTTTGAAATCTACCAACTAAACAAAAAACAATACTCCCGCTACTCATACCAACAGGAGTAACCCTTGTAAATCCAATAAACAAGCGCTTTAAATGATCGTCCCAACACATCGTTGCATTGGAACCAATTTCACTCTGTATTGTACCAAAATTTACCAAATCAGTGCTTGGATTGTATGGAATAGTTGCAGCACCTGTATCAATTCTATACGCAGGTGCTGCACCAAAATTTCCACTTGGTAACAATACGGTCCTCAAGCTTGTTACACCGTTAGCCGTTGACTCTTTAAGGCGAATCAAACCAGAGTTCTCTTCTCCAAAGGTACCACCATTTGGAGGAACAAGTGCAAAAATTGTATCATGAGAGGCCGCAAGTGCAACAACAGAGCCATCTAACATTTCTGCAACAGGAGACGCATTACCATCATTCAAGCGATCAGAGTTTGAAATAACTTGAGCACCATCTTGCTTAATCAAAACAATTTTATTAAGCGATCCATCAGATTCAGCATTGGTTTGCATTGCAACTACAGGAAAGCGATTATTTAAAAGAGTCATAGCAGTGAAAGCCTTACTGCTAATTAATTCATTAATTGCAAGAGGAACAATGTTAACTGTTTGATTATTGCTCACAATACGACTTACTGAATGATTAAGAGCTCCGGTTATGCTTGATGCAATAAAAAAATTTCCTCCAAAAAAATGCCCAAAGTCAAATTGTCCACCTTCAAGCGTTTCTTCTGAAATATGAACTGCCCGTCTTGGCAATTGATATTCAGACTCTTGTTCACTCTGTTGAAGTTGTTCAAGCTGCTCAAGAATACTTTGAGTTTCCTGCTCAGCAATCTCTTGAGCAGATCCGCATAACCCATTTACAAAAAAACTTAAAGTAGTAACAACCCCAACCATCAGATAATTCATTTTACTCTCCTCGCCTTTAGACTTAAGCCTTTTGTTTAAACATCTCTTTTGCCTGCGCACTTGCGGTTTTGTGGTCGACTATCGGCGCAGGATAAGATCCTTCATACTGATCATGCATAACATCCCACCGATGAATATCCTCAGTCGGAACATTTTTAAGCTCTGGGATCCATCTTTTTATATACGCTGCCTGCGCATCAAATTTTTTTTGCTGCAACCAGGGATTAAAAATTCTAAAATAAGGTTGTGCATCACACCCTGTAGATGCAGCCCATTGCCAACTACCATTATTCACGCACGGATCATAGTCAATCAACTGTGTAGCAAAATAACGCTCTCCATGTCGCCAATTAATATGTAAGTCCTTAGTTAAAAATGAGGCCACAATCATTCGTAATCTATTATGCATATAACCGGTGGTATTCAACTGTCGCATACCAGCATCAACAATGGGGAAGCCTGTTACTCCTTCGCACCATAAGTCAAAATCTTTTCGACTACGAGACCAAGCAATACCATCATATTTTTTATTAAAAGCGTGCCCAAAAACATGCGGAAAATGATAGGAAATTTGGGTAAAAAAATCCCTCCAATACAATTGACGCACCAATGGACTTGAAGCTCCCTGTTCTTTCGTTAAAGCATGATAACTTTCACGAATAGAAATGGTTCCAAATTTATGATGAGCAGACAAAAAAGATGTTCCCTCTTCTGAAGGAAAATCTCGCACTTTTGCATATACTTTATTTTTTACGGCCCTTTTTAAAAGACGTAACCCTTCAGCTCGTCCACCTGTTAGCAATATATCAGGATTACTCTTTGGCAATACCTTTTTGAAAATTTGTTCATGATCTTGTACTTCCTTGATATTGGCAAATGAGTAACGATGAGCTCGACTCACAAGAGCAACATCACTCGTCAAAGCTCTTTTATAATATGGAGTAAAAACCGTGTAAGGATCATCATTACTCTTAACCACTTCTCCTGGCGAATGCAACAGTGCATCGTGATATTGAACAAATTGAACGTCAAGCTCCTGAGACATTTTTTGTAGATTTCGATCCCGCTTAATACTAAATGGGGTATAGTCAGCATTTGAAAAAATAGCCTCAATATTATGATTCTTAATAAGACTTTTGAGCGTTTTTTGAGTCTCTCCATAGAAAAGATATAATCTTCCTTTATGTTCGACAATGTCTTTACCAAGCTCTTTCAAGGAATGAATCATAAATTGCAAGGCATTGTTACCTTTATATTCATTTTTGTCACTCGCTTGAATAGGATCAAAAATAAAGCAAGGAATTACAGACTCAGATTGACGTAAGGCCTCAATTAATCCTGTGTTATCTTGAATACGAAGATCACGATGAAACAAAAAAAGAGTTCGTTTAAATTCAGACATGATATGACATCCTTACCTTCAGCATAAGACCGGCTATTACCTTTCATGAGGGTAATGGAGAACAGGCAATAGTGCTAGCTTTTTTTGTCTCCTTGACCAGAGGCTTAAAACGATGCTATAACCAAATATACTCTTCTTAAAGTAATGAAGTTTTGATCGAAAAAAGGGAAAAATCAATGGCAAATAAACGCTTTTATCTGCTAACCATCAGCCTTAGCCTTTCTCTCTCTCTTGTCTATGAAGCTCTTTATGCAATTCCTATCAATAATATTTATGAAGTACAATCTCTTTACACTGTTCGAGGAATAGATAAATATTATCACAAAGTTGGACCATGTGCTAAAATTTGGGCGAATATTAGCCCCTATTACCAACATACCAAATCAGCTCGTGATGACTGTGGGAAAAAAGTTCCAGCCGGAGACATTTACGGCAAGTGGAACATGTTCGGTCTTTTTTATGGACGAGAAGGGGTCCCAACAGGAAAAACATTTGCAAGCTTTGCAAGACTTGAAGAATCTCGCACCAAGGTCAGCGGCCTTCACAACGGTTCAACAACAATTTTTGGACTGCCAGTAACTGGGGGGAGGTACGCAGGAACAGCAGAATCACCCATTGTAGACTTCACTGATGAAACAAAGCATGATGCCGACCTTCACAGCGTTGGCTATTATAGCCAAATTCCTATTAAACATGAACGATACGGGCTTAGAGGAGAAATAACAGCACTTTTCAGTTGCGGAATTGGCTTAAGTGTACGAGCAGGCGCAACTTATTATCGACGAGACCCTGTATTCACTCTCTCCAATAGCTTTCGAAGTGAAGCTGGACTCTCATTTACAGATGATAGCGGTACATTTAACCCAGCTGTTCCACCAGGAGATCTTTCTAATAGGACAGATGTAGAACTTGGAGCTGTAGTATTATATGAACATCTACTTCGAAATAAAACTCGCAATGCTTTAGGAGAAGAACTTTGCCAAGACTTCAAACATATCTGCCAATCCCACGCAGAAGATATTCATGCCAACCTATTCTGGCAGTACGGCTTTGATTGCTGCGGAGAAGACAATTCACTTAACTGCATTATCGCCCCCTACCTTGCCTGCGGAATCTGGCTTCCCACTGGTGCTGAAAAAGATGAAACTAAGATGTTTAGTATACCAACCGGCAATAACGGTAATGCAGGATTCACCCTTGATGCTCAAATTAATATAATATTTCCCCAAATGCTACACTTCGGCCTTGGTGGTGGACTACTTGTCTCTCTTGAACATAGTCAAATGGTCATGCCTATACCAACGCATCCATGTCAAAGTGGTATATTTCCATGGAAAGCTGCTGCTAGAATTAGACCAGGTATCACCTGGTATGTCAATGCATCTATGAAAGCAGAATTTCTTAAATATCTGCATTTTTATGGTGACTACATTTTTACTGAACACTTAAAAGACGACATATCCTTGTGCGAAGATGATGCTACAAGGGCGAATGCCTTCAAAGAAGGTATCACACGACTCGAACGACACTCTTGCTGGCGAAATCAACAAATTCATATTGGCGCAGAATATGAAATTTGCCCTGCTCTATCACTTGGCCTTGGCCTTCAAGGACATATTAGAGGAGTACTTACCTATCATTTAACAAATGTCATGGGAACTGTGCGCTTTACCTTCTAAATCGATACTTCTTTGACAATAAGAACGAATTCCTTTAATATTACAAGATGAACAGTTTATCCGCAGGACTCTTTTGAGACTTTCTTATAAACTTTTCCATCTGAGTCGTCAAATTGTAAGTGATACTTCTTTTAAGGTGGTGTTTTTTTGTAATGGTAAAAAAATATAACGTTGAAATTCAAGTTACTGGAAATCTTGAAAAAAGCCTCAAGCAACTTAAAAAGAAAATTGAACGAGAAGGTGTTATTCGTGACATGAAGCGTCAGGTATATCATGAGCCACCAACTCAAAAGCGTCGCAAACGATTAATGCGAGCTATCAAAAATAACTATATCAAAAGCCTTGAGCGTCTCTACTCATAAAGGTACGTTTGCATGTCCCGTTCCACAACAAAAGATGTAAAAAAAGAGCAAAAAAAATCTCTTTATCTTCGTCATCTTTCAGAACTTCTTCGTTTGCTCTCTGAAAATGAAAGCGCTGTAAGTAAAGTATATATAACTCGTGTTGATTTTTCTAATGATACCGGGATGTGTTATATTTATTTTTCTACTTACAGCGATGAAAATCGGGATGAAGCGTTCAAAGATGCTCTTGAAGTACTCAAGCTTTACAAGGGCTCTTTGCGCAAAGCCCTTTCTAAACAAATTCACTCCCGATATGTTCCAAGTCTCCATTTTTTATATGATGAGAAGCGAGAAAAGCAAAGGCAGATTGAGAGCCTACTTGATCAGGTTCATGAGGACCTTGAAAAAACGGGAGAATCATAAGGGCAATATTTTCTTAAATGAGCATTAAAGGAGAGAAAGTATGCTGACAAATGAAAAAGAAAATATCAAACAATCAACAAGCCACGATGTTATTAAAAAAGAACTTGCAACAATTGTAAAACAAGAAGCTGCGGCCCTTCTTTATTTTACAGAACAAGTTCCTCATGCAGCATGTCTACTTGTCGACTCTGTTTGCTCTTGCACTGGAAAAGTTATTTTTTCAGGAGTGGGCAAATCTGGCCTTGTTGGTCAAAAACTTGCTGCAACATTTTCTAGTCTTGGTATTCCTTCTTTTTTTTTACATCCCGTTGACGCGCTTCATGGGGATCTTGGAGTTATTCAGCCTCAAGATATTTTAATTGGTATTTCTAAAAGTGGAAAATGCCAAGAACTTGAAGCTATCTTTCAATCAATTACAACTATCTGTAAATCAGCTCTTATTACTTGCTCAACCTCTATAATTTTGTCTGCTTCAAGCTTTGTTGTACCACTTCCTTTTACTAGCGAAGCCTGTTATTTCAAACTTGCTCCAACAAGTAGCTCAACTTTAACAATGGCATTTGGTGATGCAGTAGGTCTTGTCGCTAGTAAAAAACGAGGCCTCAGCCGAGATGATTACGCACGAGTACATCCTTCTGGCGATCTTGGACGACAATTAGCAGGTGGCACCGTAAGTGACTTTATGAAACAGGGAAATGAGATACCATTGGTCTCTTTAACTACATCATTTTCTGGTGTAATTGAACATATTAACAAAAAAAAGTTAGGCCTTACCCTTGTTGCAGATGATGCCAATCAATTATTAGGGATTATTACTGACGGAGATATTCGCAGAGCTTGTCAACAAGGCTCTACTCTCTTTTCTCTGTCTGCAGCAGATATCATGACAAAAAATCCTCGCAGTACCACACCCTTTGAATTAGCTCGTCATGCGCTTACTTACATGGAAGACCATACAATTACTTCATTAGCAGTATTAAGCAGCAATAAAATAGTTGGTATTTTACATCTACATGATCTTATTAAGGCGGGACTTCGTTAATGAATATAGCTGATTCAATACTTCTTTTTTCTTTTGTTGGCCTTTTAGGGCTTTGCTGGGGTTCATTTCTCAATGCAATTGCTTGTCGTCTACTGTATGACTTACCTATTTTACGTATGAGATCTCACTGCCCACACTGTGACAGAATAATTGCTTGGTATGATTTAATACCTATTTTTTCTTGGCTAATACTCAAAGGTAAGTGCCGCCAATGCAAAGGATCTATTTCAATGCTTTACCCTTTAATTGAGATTCTCACGGCACTGGTCATGCTTTTAATTTTTTTCCATATCTATGAAGATGCAATTATTTATCAACAACTTCTTTCAATCAGTATGTATTCACTCAACGATCTTTCTTATTTTGTTTTTATTAGCCGCTTTTTTTCTTACATGACACTTTTTTCACTCTTAATTATTGCAACACGAACGGACCTAGAAAGCATGCTCATTCCTGGGCATTTGATATGGATTGGACTTCCAATTGGTTTGAGTGCAAGTATATTCGGCTATACAGAAACAACCTTTTCTTCAAGCCTTCTTGGAATTTTTGCTGGTGCTGGATTATTTTGGCTTATCTCTTTTTTATATAAAAAAATTAAAGGTCAAGAAGGTCTTGGCCTTGGAGATATTGAACTTATTGCCTTAATCGGATCTTTTTTGGGAGTTATTGGTGTTTGGACAACAATTATCATTGCTTCTCTTGTCGGAACAGCTACTGGCTTGATATACTGTACCTTTGCAAAGAAGTCATATGCTGTACGAATTCCCTTCGGGCCATTTTTGGCCTTAGGTGCTCTCTTATTCGTTTTATTTCGTACAGAAATTCTTATTAATTTTTTTAATAACATCTAAGGTATGTACAACAATCAACGTATGATCATAAAGGAGATCGTATGCTAGCAAATATCAAGTCAAATATTGAAGCACGATATGTCGCTCGCAGCCCCGGCACAACCGACATTGTATTAAGCGAGGCTGACGGCATTGTAACACGAGCTATTTATCTAAATAAAGGACAAGAATACCACCGAAAAACTGATGGGAGAAAAGTCTTACTTCATCTTTTTCAAGGGGTTGGTGCATTAACACTAACCTCACAAAATAGAGAAGAAAAGGATCAGCTCTTGAAAGGGGATATTGTTCTTCTTTCAACAGAGACAAGTTACAGCATTTGTAATCAAACATCTGCCATATTAATCATGTCTGAAGTCCTCTTATAACAAAATTATTATAGGTGTGCTAAAAAAAGCACACCTATAGCAAATAACATTCTCATCTGCAAAATACTAAAGTCATTCTCGCCCCTATCATTAGATACGATCATTCACTTAGTGAACCACCTTGAAAAGGCTTACACTAAAACAAGAGTACTTAGCTACCATCAATAAGTCTTTTAAAATAAGCAAGGAACTCAATGTTCTTACTATTCTGATCATCAACATCTGTTGCAACCCACCCTTCACATATAAATCCTTGAGCACAAATGGCATCAATAACCTCTTGCCTAACTCGATTTTGCACATCACTATTTTTTACAATACCTCCTCGTGCAACTTCTTTTGGATCAGCTTCAAACTGAGGCTTAATCAGCGCAATAAGAGACGCCTCTTTTTTCATTAAGGGTAGAATAGACAGGATCACTTTTTTCAAAGAGATAAAAGAAATATCAAGTGTCACCAAGTCAACAAGCTCTGGTAAATTTTTTATTGACTTTAAATTACAACCTTCATAAATCTCAACACGAGGATCATTGGAAATTTTTTCATGAACAAGACCATGTCCAACATCGACCCCATAAACTCTTGCACAACCATTCTGCAACAAACAGTCGGTAAACCCTCCTGTTGAAATTCCTGCATCAAGGACAATAAATCCTTGAACATTACAAGAAAAATGCCTAAGAGCTTTTTCAAGCTTATAGCCAGCACGACTAACATAGCGTAATTCATCAGTAATTACCAATTGAGCATCTTCTGAATATTGAGATCCTGGCTTAGTAATTATGACACCATTAATCTGGACAGCCCTTTTAGTAATCAATAATTGCGCTTGAGCTCGAGAAAATTCTGGACGTGCCTGCATAACAAGCACATCCAAACGTTTTTTACTGTTGCTTTTCATTATCGCCACGACGCTGCCTCAACTCTTTAATAAGTGGAGATGCAGGGATAAAGTGCCGGTCACACAGAATTTTTTCTTCTTGTATAGCTTTTTCAACAGAAAAAACAGCGGACAACTCATTATCAACTTTTACTTTGACATAATCAGCCTGAGGATTTTTCATAATGGCTTCTCTAAATTCATTAAGTGTTTTAACTTTTTGACCATTAACTTCTTTAATAATATCCCCTGATTGAATTACACGTGTTTTTTCTGCATGAGAATTTGGCACAATATGAGTAATAATTAAAGCGGGCACGTGCTGATGCTCTGGCTTTCCATAACGTACCAAATCAGGTGACCGCTGTACCAAGTTAGCAATTAAATTCATAGAAAGATTCATAACAACCATACCGCCAACAATCTCATAATCTAACGCTTCTGGTTCAAATTCAGGATAAATCATACGAACAGGAGGCAGGTATTTTTGTTGTAATTGAAACTCAAATTCTTTTCTTACTCCTTTGCGATAAATCTCAAGATGAATATCATCACCTATCGTTAATCGATTCAAAAGTTCGAAAAGTGATATTTTATCTTCACTCCATGGCACATTCAAATCACCATATTTATCAATGCGGTGACCATTAATTTCATAAAGCATGTCTTCGTTTTTAATACCAACTTCATCAAGCAACGTATTTTCAAATACCTGGGCAATATACCATCCACCATCGCCAGGATTACCGAGGTAACTAATCAATTCGTCAGTTGCAACAGTAAATATGCATCCTAAAATAGGCTTTCGTAACAATTTAATATCATATAAATCTTTAAGGGCGCTTTTTACTTCATTTATTGGAATAATATAGCCAACATTTTGAGCTTCCATGATACCACGAGAATTAATACCAATCACCTCTCCCTTGGTATTTAAAGCAGGGCCTCCAGAGTTTCCAGGGTTAAGCGGGGCTGTAATTTGAAAATAGCCAAACGTTCCCAAGCGCTCACGCCCAGCAACAATACCAAGAGTACTTTTAAGTCGTGACTGGCCTAAAGGATAACCAAGTGCCAATACCTCTTGAGATCGTAAAACAGAATCTGAATCCCCAAGCTCAAGAAATGGAATCTCTTTTATACGTTTAAGAATTTTTTTACGAGCATCTTCCTTAAGTGTTAACAACGCAATATCTCGCTCTGGACTTACACCACGAATTTCAGCCTCAAATTGCTCATGTCCACAAGAAGGTATCTGAATTTGAATATTGCTAGACTGAGCAACAACATGATAATTTGAAATAATATCACCTTCAGCATTAATAAAAAAACCAGTTCCAACACCGCGTGACTGATCTGGTGCCCGATATGGCTCACGAATATTTTTTTCAAGCTGATGTGCAAATACCTGTACGACTGTATCTTTAACAGAACGTTGAACATCAAGCCAAGTTGTTCCATCTTTTTGAAAAACAATACGCGCTGGAGATTGCACCTGAGTTGAAATTTTTTCATGTCTATGAGAGGTAAGCTCTCTCTTCAAACGCTTCAAGTCCTCTTGGCTCTTAATAAAATAAAAATAAAATAGGCCAAGATTAATCAGTGACAAACAAAAAATAAAGAATGGGGTTTTGGATTTTAACCAGTTAAACATGTAGCTCAATCCTTTTTTGAAAGACAAAAACAAGAACCTGCTGAACCAACAACATTGTCGATTCTATCATAGATCATGCAAGTTCGCTAAAGGTAAAATTTTCTTTTTTTTTTTTGCAAAATACTTTAAAGAATAAGAATGCATTAAAAAACAAAGAGCTCCAAGAAAGTAAGCAAGAAAAAGAAGGAGCAATACATTAACAAGTCCCATAATGACACTTACTCCAACAATAGCAATAACAGAGATTCCATACAATCGCTTGTTAATTTGTTTAAATGTAGGAAATGGTACCCGACTAACCATCAATAGGGCAAACAGAATCATTAATAATGCAACTCCCAAAGGAATTGGAATAATTAAATGAAACGTGTAGGGATTAAGAACAATGCTTGCAAAAAAACAACCGGCTATTGTTGTTGGCATCCCTAAAAAATAAATAGTTTGCTGATCATGAATAATATTAAAGCGAGCAAGCCGGATAATCCCACAGAGCAAAAATAAAGCCGCAGCTAAGAAGCCAAGCGGGCCAATTTTATAAAGATTACAAACATACATTAGAAAAGCCGGAGCAAAACAAAATGAGACCACGTCAGCCATTGAATCTAACTGAATGCCAAAATTACTACCATTTCCAATAAGCCGAGCAATTCTACCATCAAGCCCATCTAACATAGCTCCAAGTAAAATAAAATAAGCAGCAGCAATAGCATTTCCCTTTGAAGCAACAATTACAGAGAGAAATCCAAAAAAAGCATTTCCTAAAGTAAAAAGATGTGGCACAAGGTGAAGCTGCTGTCTGAGTCTTTTGCGTGCATTAGCAATTCGATTTTTTAACCGAGCTCGATATTGCTTAGCTATTGGTTTACGCGTAAATTTCATAACACAGCTCCCTTGCACACTATACTTTTTAAGCCTTTATTTGTTTTTTTGCACATACTATTACATATAAATAGTGTATACAAGGAAAGACCTATTGAGCAACGCTTACTTTTGCATGCCTTAATACTTTGCCTTTAAAGCGATATCCCTTATTTAATACTTGAACAATGTTGCCAGACGGAATAGCATCTGAAGAGACATTCATGAGAGCTTCATGAAGCTCTGGATTAAATTCATTTTTAGCCTCAATTTCTTCAAGACCAAGATCATTTAGCTGTTTTTTTAGATTCTTTTCAACAAGCTTAAATCCTTCAAGCCAGTCAGCGCTTTCAGTCTTTTCTACCTTCTCAGCAGCCTCAAAAGCCCGCTGTAAATCATCAAGAAATGGGAGTAGTTTTTCAACAATATCACCCTGAGCAAATGAAATAAGATCTTCACGCTGCTTTTCGTTCCGCCGCTTAAAATTTGCAAAATCAGCAGAAAGCCGCAAAAATTGACTCTTAAATGTCTCTTCTTCTGGTGTTAATTCTTCTTGAGCTTCTTTTTCGACTTGGTGCGTTTCAAGCCCTTCATCAATCGACTTTTGCTCTTTTTCATATTCTTCTCGTTCCTGAATATCTTGAACATCAGGATTCGTAAACTCATTATCAGTAATCACAAAATCCTTTCAATAAGTCAGCATTTATAAGGCTTGCAAGCCTTGAGGTTTCTTTCTGTCAATATTTATTTTACCATAAAAAAAGCCAGAGCTGAAGACTACCAAATTACTCTATAATAAAGAGTAATTTAAGTTTTTTTATGAGTTCTTGCATACGATTCATCATATACAATTATACTACCTTATGATTAATAACTCAGTATAACAAATAGAAAGAATATTATGGCCCTTATCCTCATTATTCTTTTACTCACACTTCACAGCCCTCCCGCTTATTCAAGTGAATCAAACACCCTTGACATACAAGGAGAGCTTTCCAGTCTTTCAAAAAAACTTGGCAACCTCTCCATTGCTCTTAATAAGTTAAAACAAAGCCTTACAAGCCTGCACAACAAGCTCTTAGGGAAAGAAGATGATAAAAGTAGTATTAAAAAATATCTAGAAACAGGTGACAAATTAGATAAAGATCGCATCAAAGATGCAATCTTACTAGATATATCAAATAAAGCAATTGAAGCTGAAAATATTTTTAATGATATTAGCACCGCTCCTGAAAGCTTCCAAGCTCTCATCAAAGATAACAATATTCTGGATGAGGCGCTTATTAAATCCACACAAGGAAAACTTTTCAATATTAATAAAATTTCAACTTTAGTAAAAAAATTTAAATCATATTTCAACCAAAATGAAAATTATTATGACAAAATACTCACTTCATTAGCAAGCAATTCCTCCTGCAATGCAAAAGATCTTCTTTATTTTATTAATACCATTGAAACTGACTACCCCAATCATTTAACTTTACAAAGTGAAAACCTTAGTTACATAATTGAACTTTTTGGAAAAACTGTAGAACCTCAAATAGACCAGGAAAAATCTTGCTCTGACATTATTATAGAGTTTTGCTCAGCTCTACATAAGACCTATCAAAACAAAAACATAACTTATTCATATGCTCTTCTTGGTCTTGCACAAAATAGTCATGCCAAAGCTGATGACATTAAAAAAACTACACAGTGGATTATTGATCTATATGAATCTTATGACGAAAAAAAGTCAATAATTGAAGAAGAGATATATAGAGAAAATGAAAAGTCATTTACAGTAACACTCATCCTATTACATTATGCAGACAGACAAGACAGAACTCCCCAAGATGTTGCAGAAATAATAAATTTTTTCTACAAAAAGGCAGAAAAAACTGAAACAGTAGAAGAGACATTTTCAAAAGAAGACCCTCAACTCATAAGTGAAAACTTAAAGTCCGCATTACCTTCTATTCTTATGAAATTTGCAGAACACCAAAAAAGAGGTGTTAATGAGATTACTACCCTTCTTAAAGCCATAAATAGTGATCATTTAACATATGCTAGCAGTACAAGTAGCCTTAACAATAGAGGTCTCTTCATTTTAGAATTTGCAAAAGCCACGTTTTCTTCTGGGGAACAAGTAGCAAACTTAATAATAAACAATAAACCTTATCCCTGGACAAATAAAGAAAAGTTTATCTTACTTGGACCAAGCAGTGCACTCTGCAATTATCCAATTTTATATATAATAGACAACATGTTAATGAGCGCAAAAAACAGTGAAGATGATATTATCTTAACAATTATAGATAAAACCATTACCGTCATAGAACTCCTTAAAGTTAGCTTTCACAAAGAGGTTCAAGAGGAGCTGTATGAAGATGGACCAAATATTTTTGAACATATCATCTCTGAAGCGTTACCTTCTTTATTGTCCAATGGGGACTATGATCCCGATAATTCTGAATTAAACAAAAAATTTGACATACTTTTAACAACAATAAAAAGATTAGATGCATTATTCCCTTTAGAAAAAAGATTTGTAGACAAATCAATTATTTCACTTGCTAAAGAATTATCTCTACCTTCTATACCTAGTAAGATCTATATAACTCAAAAATTAAACTTGAAAGAGTTATTTAATAATTATACATCTCAAGATTTTTCAACAACAAACATCGCCGAAGCAATTAATAATAAAAATTAAACAAATTTAATTTAATATTATTTATTTTTCAAAATCATCAGCCTAAAGCTCAGACGCGCTACCGCTAATTTATGTTCGTTAGACTACAATGCAATCTTGGGCTTTAGCACAAAGTCAAAATGGCCCTAAGCTCTGCACAAACTAGAATATTCTTTGCTATCAGCATACTTAAGGTGGGACCCTATTCAAAAATTAATATCTTTCCAGGCTTTAAAGCCCAACTCTCTTCTTTATAAAAAATTAAAAATGAAACCTTGAAGTTGTACAACAACAGACCCTTTAATTGGTTACTACTTTTGCGCAAAAGTACCTACTGCATAAGTCTTTATAAAATTATAATTATTAGCAGAAAAAATAATATATTTTTGATGGATAATCACTTATGGTATACTTCTTGTACATCATTTTATATTTTGCTAAAGAGTTTATAAAAAGGAAAAGAAATAAAGTTGATAACTATAGGAGTTTGTAATGATGCGCATATCAAATTTTTTTATATTAACCATTTTCTTTCTGGCAATAAACCTTAGAGCTGATAGCAGCAGAGAAATTGCCTCTTTAGATGTTAATACAACAAGCAATCCTTTAGAGCTAAGTAAAACGGACGCCTCATTATTGCGTATAAGGCCTAAAAGAAAACCTGCTTTGTGGATACATACAGATGATAAAAACAGTGTGCTTGCAGCTTGCCGCTTTATTCCTAAGCTTCTTGAAGTGTATGAAGATGTCCCAATTCTTGTAACAACAACATCTTTTGAAGAGAAAAGCATTATTGATACATTTTGCGTAGGACCAAATATTATTAAATTACTCATGCATGATGATATTAATATCATTTCTGATTATTGCCAGCGTATGAATGTTGCAGCAATTCTTATTCTCGACAAAAATATTACAGAGAATATGCTGCTTTTTTCTTATTTAAAAAAGATACCTATTTATCTTTTTGATGTTAATTATAGTTATGCAATGCGTGCAAAAATAGAAAGAGATCCTTTTTTATATGCAGATTTGTTTAATTATGTCCCTCAAAAAATTTATATTAAAAAACAAGATAATCAAGAATTTTTCAAAAAAATTGGTGTAGAAGAGCGCCATATTGTTTATGGAGACCTCGATGCCTTTGGAGTCAAAGAGACAAAAGAGGCTTACTGTAAAGTATGTAATATTGACGATAAAAAGCTTAAAGAAATGTTTCCTCATCCCTTTATTTTTTTTAATATCGTTGAGCCAGGTAGTATTGATGATTATTGGCGCATCTTTAAAAAGCTCAAAGAGCTTTACCCATCTTTAAAAGTTGCATTTGCACAGGATCATGCAGGAATCTGGATAGAAGAGTTAAAATTAAAGCTAGATTTATTAGGAGAACATTATAGCTTTCTTGATGATGTCTATAGAGACTTTATTCATTTAGATAATAAAGTTTTTGATAAGCTAAAAAATGAATATGATAACCATGATTTTTTTATTACCACAAAAGCACGGCTTTTCTTTTTTCTTCATGCAATAGCTTCGATTTATCTTATTGAGGGGCGCTTTGAGGATGTTAAAACAATGAATTTTATGGAGTCTGCAGCATGGAGCAATGTTATTGCTATTGGCAAGCTCACAGGAGAAATGAAAAACGACATACACAACAATGATGAAGAAAGTAGTGGAGATGACCGCACAAGCAATTTTATGGACCAAAAAATTATTAAAGAAATTGCGATTACTGTATTAAAAGGGGAGACAGACTCTGTTGACAAAATTGCATTTCTCATAGAAGAGGGCGCCCCTCTTGCTCAACACTCATATTACGGCCTTCAAAAAGTAGCTCAAGCAACTTCTAAAGAGATTGATAACTTTATTGAACAACTATCCTACATATTACAAGAAAATTTTGATTAATTTAGATATGTTTTTGTCCTAATAAGGGGGGGATGCCAACTATTTCTTAGCGAGGAGATAATTCTATGAAGCGCACTCTGTTAATTCTTGAATCTTGTTTTTTAGTTTTTTCTTGGAAAGCCTTTTGCTCTCGAGAGAGCTTCAATCACTTTTCATCTTCACAAAACAATGATATAGCTAGTTCTTTAGATATGTTGCCTAATTTTTGTTGGATCAATGAAGAAAAAAATATTGGTGCTATGGCTGGTCCCTATAAAGAGCTTCACATTGAAATTCTTAAAAAGGCTAATATTGGCACGATTATCACATTAACAGAAGAGTCTCTTGATGAAAATTTAGTTCAGATAGATATAACATACATTCATATACCCATTCGTGATTTTGAATGTCCCAAGCCAGAACAAATAGCTCAGGCAATTGCTGCAATTGAAGTTGCTCAATCAGAAGGTAAGGCAATTGTTGTAAATTGCTTAACAGGAACAGGAAGAACAGGCACAATTATAGCCTGCTGGCTAGTAAAAAAAGAGGGGCTTTCTGCTGAGGCAGCAGTTAACAAAGTGAGGGCCTTACGTCCGTATTCAGTTGAAACAATAGAACAATTTTTATCTGTTGTCGCCTATGAAAAATTTCTTAAAACAACCTTAAAAAGGAATGAATGTGAAGAAAAGAAGTCAAAAAAAGCAGATTAAACGAGTCCCATATTTTTTATTGTTTATTATATGTTCATTCTTAGTTGGAAGTAAAAATCATTCTTTTAACAACAAAGAAAACCTAATGCGGTTTTCAAATAGTTGCAGTAAAAAAAATGAACCTTTAATTCCCTGCAATACAAAAAGTGGACATTCTTTATTAAATTTAGTTAAAAAAGACATTCATCTAAATAAACCTACTCAATCAAAAAAAAATTATCAACCATCTCATCATACAAGACAACATAGACCAATACATGAATGGGGGATTGTTGGTGGTGGTCCTGCTGGCATAATTGCTATAGCCGCGCTTCGTGATATTGGAGTAGACCCATCAAGTATTATAGCTTTTGATCCAGATTTTGAGTTAGGAAATATGGGGAAACATTATCAAGAAATTTTTAGCAACACGCTTGTTCGAGACTACCTCAAAACTTTTTTAAAGGTTAAATCATTACAATTTCCAGAAACAATGGTTCATTTAGAAAAAATCATGTCTTACGGTTTAGACAATGGATTTCCATTAAGGCATATTTCCGATACATTGCGCATAGCATCTGAGCATTTTAAAAAAGAGATAGTAATCGTTAACGGTACTGTCGAACATATTGTCAAATCAGATAATGGAGAAGAGTATGATGATTATGGCTATTGGAATTTACATGTTAAAGACAATATTTATTTAGCTAAAAAAGTTATTCTTGCAACAGGGTCGATTCCAAAAGTTATGGAAGATATGAAAGATAAAGCTGTTGATCTCTTTGATATTTTAAACAGTGATAGACGTAAGCTTGCAATAAAAAAAGATGATGTTGTTGCCGTTTTTGGAAGTTCTCATACGGCAGTATTAATAATGCGATTATTGTTAGAAGATAAAGTAAAAAAAATAATTAATTTTTATAGAACAAAAAATATTAAAAATGTTAATTCATTTTTTCATTACAACGCCTCAGAAGGCCTTGGTCAGCATTTAAAAGAATGGGCGATAGAACATATTGAAAAAAACCCCCCAGATAATCTTATTCGTGTATTTAATTCATCTGAAAAAAGAAAGCTCTATGCGGATGAAATCACAAAAGTTGTCTATGCAATTGGGTTTGACCCTGTTCAAGTATCCATTGTTGATCCTCGATCATCAATACACTTTGATGACAGAAATGGCCGGTTAGGACACCATCTATACGGTTTAGGCATTGCCTATCCTGAAGGATTTGTTGATTTAAAGGGATATTATCAGAGAAAAGTAGAAGTAGTTCATTTTATTGACCATGCTCTTCGTTGCGTACCTCTATGGAATACGGACTAAGCAAAAACAAAAGCTCAGGAGCAATTATGGTAAAACCTTTTTTACTCTTTTTTATAAGTTCTTTTATTGCACTAAATGCCTATAATGCTGACAAGAATAGAGCGCTTCAAAAAATAAAAAATATTTTTTCTTGTAAAAGCCTCTATAAAAATAATACAAAAAATTACAAATATTTTTTGGAACCTGAAATAATCGATTGCAGCGATAACAATAAGAACGCTCGCTTAGCAGATCATCTTAAAAAACCCTCCCTTTGGATTCATACAGATGATGTTAATGGAGTATTTGCAGCATGCCGTCTTATTCCTGCAATTAAGAAAAAGTATCCTGAAACTCCCATTTTATTAACGACACCATCTTTTGAAGGGAAAAAAATAGCAGATGTTTTTTGTGTAGGGACTAAGATTATTAAACTTTTAGTAGAAGATAGCTTTCAGTCAATATCAACCTATTGCCAAAGAATGAACGTTGCTGCAATTATCATGCTGGATAGAGGTATTGCTGAAAACATGCTGCTCTTTTCT
>CAYMBP010000013.1:0-44332 GCA_964388745.1 uncultured Pseudomonadota bacterium
ATTAAAATCTTGAAACACATATCCAATGTTTTCTGCCCGCTGTTGAGGCGAGAGATGCTCAACCGATTGGTCATCAATCATCACCGAACCATCACTCGGCTGCACAAGACCTGCAAGTGATTTTAACAGCGTTGTTTTACCTGCACCGCTTTTGCCAAGTAACAATGTAATTCGCTTAGGAAGTAGCAAGCAAGACAGGCCGGTAATAATTTTTTTGCCATCCATCATCACGGTAAGATCACGCACCACAACCATAGGACCTCCTTTGCTGTATGTAAGTGATAACCAACGTGAGTATGCCAGAAAAAATAAGATACGAAACGGCAAGCATTCCATAGACCGGAATGGGATTAAGCTCGCGTGAAATAATGTTCATACCAGAGCGTGTTAACTCTGTCACGCCAATGGCTGCGAGCAACGAAGTTGATTTTAATAACTGCTCTAGCTCACCAAGAAGTGCTGGCAATGAAACCTTCATAGCCTGCGGAAGAATAATACGTGCAAATGCTTGGGTACGAGAATAACCAAGCATGAAGCAGGCATCCCACTGGCCCTGAGGAAGTGCGTTAATTCCAGCACGAATGATTTCAGTTACGTAGCCGCTTGAACAACAGGCAAGCGCCAATGTTGCTGCAACTAACCCAGATACTTTAAGACCCAACAATGCTGGCACCACAAAATAGGCAATCAAAATTTGAACGTAGGCGGGAACTCCCTTGGTCACAAAGGTATAGCTTCCGATGAGCACACTCACTAACCGAGACGCATTGTGTTGACATCCCACAATGCCCAACAAGATACCAACCGCCAAACTCAACAACCCGGCACAAAACCAGGCAAAAAGCGTCATTCCCGCACCAGACAACAACAATGGAGCATACTGCGTTAAACCATTCATTCAAGCCCCCATTTCTTTTCATACGCCTGGATGGTACCACTCTTCTTGAGCAGTTCGACAGCAGCGGTCATTTTTTCGGCAAGCTCCTTTTTTGCTTTTTGAAGCATAATGCCAACCCCCAGCTCTTGATCAGACTGAGCGAGTGGAATATCAATTTTTTTGAGTTCTGGGTTTTTACGCATGAATTTTTGCGCAATTGCTTGCTCTACAAACGCAGCATCTGCCTTGCCATACTGAAGGGCCAAGAGAGCGTCATCAACGCGCTCAGTTGGCATTTGCTCAATGCCATCATATTTTTTTAAAATAGTAAATTGGGCAGATGACGGCTCAACACAAACAACCTTGCCCTTCATATCTTCAAGCCGCGTAACGCCTTTGGGAATTGTTTTCCAGAACAAAAGCGGGTAGGTGGTTATTGCCTCACCCTGATAATGAATCATAGTATAACGAGCACGCCGCTCTTTGGTCATAGACATGCCCCAAATCACGGCATCAATTGAACCTTGATCAAGCGCCATCAAAAGCGAAGTCATAGAACCAAGATCCTCAAGCTTGAGCTTTTTATTCATTAATTTGGCAACAGCCTTGATAACATCAATATCAAACCCTGCATACTCCCCCTGCTCATTCATGCTCACCCAAGGCGCATATCCAGCAGCAATGCCAACAGTTAATACATCACTTTCATCAACAACGGTCAATCGCTGCCACAAAAGAACAGCTGAAAGCGTCGCTACAAAAAAGCTTACTCCTACAATTACCTTATTCACGTCTTACCTCGTTTCCGTTTTTGTAATCTCACTCGTTTCAACATCATAGCATACCCTTGATGTGGCTCATTATTTAAAAAGCGTGCGACTCGAGTGATGGTCGCCAGGCTCACGCCCGTTTCTTGGCTAATCTCCCGATACGTCAGTTCACCATCATCAAGCAACTGACAGACTCGCCAGCGCTCAGCTAAGGCGGTTAACTCCTGGGGAGTACATAGATCTTTCATAAAACGCTGAACCTCTTCAACCGTCTTAAGATTGATTAATGCCTCAAACAATGCATGATGCACCTCATCATTCGATCCAATGAATCTCTTTTTCATAAATGCTCTCCTTGGCAACAATTTGTTTTACTGTGCTATTGTTTTATTACAATAGCACAGTAGGGGTAAAAAGTCAAGAATAAAAAAATTCTGCCCCAATCAAAAAAAAACCCTTTTATTTTCAGCATTTTCAGGCTATAATGTATTTAGCAACAATTATTTATTTCAAATAAAAAATAAAGTCATTATGAAGTATTTTTTTAACATGATTCAATCTATATTTCTTGCCTCAATAAGCATTTTTTCCTGCAGCAGCGTAACCACTCCTAACAATTCTACAGCCATTATACCCTACCAAGATCAACGAGCGGTAATTGAGGAATCAATCTTTAGGAATAGACTTGAAGATGCAAAAGCATTGATTAACCCAGACTTGTTTGAGACGATTGCTCAGGCAAGAATTAATCAAATCAATTTAAGCAGAGGAAACAACAACCTTACCGCAGACTGCGACAGCTGTGCACGAGAAATTAAAACCTTCGGTGAGATAAACCCAAGCAGCTACCAAACCTGGCTCAAGCATATTTCATCTTCTAATATACTCACAAATGAGGAACATACAGATGAAGAAAAGATTATGTTTTTTATTTTAAACAAAGAACTTACGTCTTTAACAACCGCACTCGCTTGGGCACTCAAAAACAATAGTCGCCAAGTAGCCGCAATTCTTATTCCCTTGCTGGAAAAAAAATGCACTGTAGAAGAAAGCAAACATCCTGCACTACGTCGCTTCACACTTAAAAATCTCACCAAGAACATAAATGAAAATCTTTTAAAAATCACATTGGTAATTGCTCGAGCATTTGTTCATGATATGGATCACCTGCATGAAATGTTAACAGTAAACTTTGAGGAAGAATTTTCAAATGCACTAGAAAAACAACACCTGCCAACAGTTACTCTTCTCCTTGCTGCATTGCAAAGAGTATTTGCTCCTCAGGAACAAGAACTCATCACTCTATTTACAAAAGTTCTTTCACGCTGTATTAACTTTGACAAAGATCTCGCAATACCTTTGCTCATATCAGGAATACAACAAACCTTTAGCCACAATCTTAAAGCTCAGCATACTATTTTCAGTAACAATGAAACTTTCTCTTATCTATGTCTTCAAAGTAAGCACACCCTAATAGCCCTCTTTATTCAGGCATTAAATCATGCCTGTGCTCATGATAAAGAAGAGCTCCGCAATATTTTAACATGTTCTAATGGTAAAGATCTCTTTCTTGCAGCAGCCGGAGGCGATGTTCAAACTGTAATACTTCTTATTGAAGCATTACAAAATGCTTATGTTGAAAACCCTGAAGAACTCAGACGTTATCTTGAAACAAAATTACAACAATTAGAAGGGCGTATTCATTCAGAAGAAATTCAAAATCTCTTTAGCCAGGCAATTGAAGGAATACCGGTTACCGCTGCACCTTTAGAACAAACACTGCCAGCCACCATGACTTAAGAAAGCATATCGCCGCTCCGCTTGTTGACTCGATTGCTTAAAATAAGCTTCATGCAGTCATGAACAGAGTGAACAATATGACAAGCGGGGATATTTATCCCCTGACTTCTTGCTTTTTTTGTTAGTTGGTCTATCCAAATATAAGAACATACTTTTGCAAGATCAAATAGGATGACCACAACATTCGGATCTTGCTGACTTAATACGCGAATAATATCAGCATCATTGTCGCCATGTATAATATAAATAACAAAATCACAGTTCCTCAGTTGCTTGTGACACGAAACACGCCCTCCCTGCTCCTTTGTAAAAGACTTTTTTATTATTTTCTGACAAAAGTAAGATTCCTGATCTTTTGATAAACAAAGCGTAAAATTATTTTCACGCATCATTTGCCCAAGCATTAAAAAAGTCTGTGCGTACTCTCTGATATTACCATATTGATAATTCTGATAAATAATTCCAACACGTCTATTGGCTTGACATACTGCAACATTCAGCAAAAAGATGATCATCATCCAACAATATTTCATAATACTTAACCATCACAAAACAAGTACTTGCCAATACTTTACGCAGGCTTTAAGTAAACAAAACCGCACCCTCTTAGTCTGGATCTTCAACATTTAATGTTGGTAAATTAGGATCTAATGTTGATAGGTCAGGCAACGTACACTTAGCATCTGGCACCATAATCCCCATGCACTCTTCAATGGTAGATACAATAAAATATTTTTGATTTTCTTGAAACCTATCAGGTAAAGAACTTGCAATACTCTTAAGCAAGTTCAACCAAAAATGCTGCCCTCAAGTAAGGTTAAAGATAATTAACTTACCCATATTCTCTTCAGAGAGAAATGATAAGCAACAGTTATTAAGTGTAAACATATTACTGATTTCTCCTGTAAAGAAGCAAATTATGAAATCACACTCCTTGTATCTATCTATGAATGAAGTAATAGCATCATTTTTATGTACCGGCGCTTCAAAGTCATCTCGCCCACGCTTTTTTTGCTGTTCAACTTCTGCGTAATCAACTTGGCCGGGCCCAAATCCTTGAACAATTTTATCAAGAACACCATCCTTCTTCGGATAATCAGAAACGAGCTCAAAGCCTGCCTCCTTAATACTTTTACCAAGAATCTTAAAATCTTCTTTAGAATCCCCATACGCCTGCTCACTATCTGCACAAAAAATTGCAACTTTTTTTGCAAACAAATTTTGCACGGTACCACTCAATAAGAAGAGAATTAAAAATCGCTTTATCACTTTGCCTCCTCCCAGTACCGTGAACGAAGATTCATATCATCACGATTACTCATATTTTCTTCATGCAATATATTCATGCAATGCTCAATAGAAAGCGCAATAAAAAACAAATCAAAATGTTTTGGATTGAGCGCATTTTCAGTCTTCATTTTTTCAAATTGAGCAAGAATACCATCCCAAAAGCCATCAATATTCAATAAAACAATTTTCGTTTTGATTAAATCAAATTGATTATGTACCAAAAAGTCCATCAATTCATGCAATGTTCCCCAACCACCTGGAGCAACAACGACCATATCACACCTATTATGAAAAACTTTAAGCCTGTTATGAACAGTTTCTGTCCAGATTTTATTTTTCTCAGTAATGCTTTTATGCGCAATATTTAAACTGCGAAATGTCTCCGGCAAAATACCATAAAAATTTTCAGCTGATCCTTTACTTAAAAACCCATCGGCAACTTCTTTCATCAGACCGGTCTCTGAGCCACCTGTAACCAAGTTAAAGCCACTCTCCGCAAGCCTCTCACCAAGATCCCGAATAGCCTCTTTGTATTCTGCATTAATTTTGTTATCCGCAGAACAAAAAACTCCGACGGTTTTTCCAGCAAAACACATTGACATTCCTCCACAACACATTACTACAAGAAAAATATTTTTTATCATGAGATAATCCCTTCAACAATGATAAGTAAATGATAAGAATATTGGCTGCAGTCTATCAGAGCAACACTCTATTTTCAAATGAAAAAAATTCAATCTTGAAAAAATGAAATTGTTTGGAGTATACTCCCTTTATATGAAAGGTTGTATACATGAAGTTAAAAATACTCTTCTTATTCCTCATTTGCAAAGGTGAGGTCCTTCATGCGCATGAGATTTTTACCCCTCGTGCCGACCTTGCTTTGCAAGGAGGGTTTAACGTCGATGCACTCATCAAGCACACAAAAGCTGAAACACAACGAGAAACCGAGTATCTTAATCGCTTCATGTATGGCATTACAGAATACTTGACGATTGAAGGGCGTTTTCCCGTTTTTTTTGAAAAAAAAATATCTGAGCAAGCTGAAGATGGCTCTTTCACTCATTCAAAAGCATGCGGTGCCGGCAAGCTTCAAGTTACAGGAAAGTTTCGTATTTATCATAACTATGCCCATCAACAGCGGGACCAAATTGTTTTAATTGCTGGCATTATTCTTCCCACTTCACGTCGAACTCTTTCACTCATTCATAAAAAACCAATAATCGATAATGATTCATTTGATTTTTTATTCGGCGCAGCTAGCGCTTTTGAAACACTCACCTTTTACCACTTTGCCTCACTTACTTTTCGAGCTAACACGAGCTCTCGACACATCACTATGGGGAATAAACTTCTTTATTCTTACACTTTTGGCTATCGACCAACCCCACCAGAAATGGATAAAACAGACTGGGTTTTTTTAGTTGATGTTGACGGCATTTGGACAGGAAAAACAAATGTAAAAAAATGCACTCTTCACAACTCAGGGGGTAATATTGTTTTTATTGGTCCATCAGCTTTTTGTTCAAACGGCAACTTCATGATCAAAGCCAGCGCTCAGGTTCCTCTTTTTCAGCATGTTAATGGCCATCAAGAGAAGTATAATTTTCGTGCCCTGATTGGTGCCTTTTTACAATTTTAATTGAGGTAAGTATGAAAGTAAGACTCGTAGCCACGCTTCTAACACTCTTGAGTATAACAGTATCAAACTCTGTGAAAGCAGAAATCAAATCCGCAAAAATTAACATTGGAGGCATTGTATGTGTCGCTTGCGTAAGCCCCATTAAAAAAGCACTTAAAAATAAAGTAAAAGCAATTAAAGAGGTTCCTCACATTGATATCAAAAATGGCATTGTCGATATCAGGCTCCATGAAAAAAATAAACTCTCACTCACTCAACTGCAAGCACAACTTCGCAACGCAGTCAAAAAATCAACATACAAGCTTGAAAGTATTGCAGAAGTATCTCTCAACGGTATTCCCAAAAAAGAAAATGGAACCCTCCAGATAACAGTTTCTGGATCTAAAGAAAAACTTCAACTATCATCAGACTTTGAAGATCAGGTAAAAAAAGCAAGTAAAGAAAATAAAAAAATAACAGTCAGAGGAAATCTTATAGAAAAAAAAGGCTCCTGGAGACTTAAAAAAGCAGAGTAAATTTAATGAAGTTACTTAAAAGGAATCTCTATGATAAAAACTCACTCCATATTTTTAAAAGTACTCTATTTCTGTATTATAACACACTCGCTTAACTCAGAAATAATTTCAGCAACCTTTAAACTTCATGGGTTAACCTGCTCTGAGTGTATGGAACCTCTTAAGCGCAGCCTAAAAGAAAAAATCCATGATATTAAAGAGGTAAGAAGTATTCACATGAAAACCGGCATGATCAATGCAACACTTAAGGAAGAAAATTTACTTACTCTTGACAAACTAGAAGATAATATTAAGAATGCTATTAAAAGCTCACAAAGTTATCGCTTTGAGGCTATCAAAAAAGTTACCCTTCAAGGAATACCCTCACGGAATGGATCAGCATTAATATTGTTGCTTTCATACACACAAGAACAAGTTCTTTTGGATAATACATTTGCTGAGACTGTTGAAAAAGCATTTTTATCTCAAACCTCTCTGACTTTATTAGGAACTCTCTCACAAGAAAATGGATATTGGAAATTAAGCCCCCACTAAAATCATTGTCAAGATAATATAAGCTATGATATACTTGTACCTAAAATTCATAGTAAAATAATGATTTAGTTTGTACAAATATTGCGAATCTATTTCTGTCATTCTGAAACAAAGCAATAGAATTAAAAATTACTTAAATCTTCTCTTCTCAAATCTTATGGTTATGGCCCAAAGAGACTATCAAAAGATTCTGTCATTTCTATTTGTACCTTTATCTAAATTTCAGCGAGATTTAAAAAATTATATATACAAAGGATAACTCATGCAAAAACAAATTGGGTCAATATTACTTGTTGCTGGTACTTGTATTGGAAGCGGAATGATTGCACTTCCTCTTGTCCTAGCTCCTCTTGGTCTTGTCTACAGCATCTGCCTTATGATTGTCATTTGGAGTATTATGTGCTTTACCTCTTTCATTAATCTTGAGCTTAATCTTCAAGCTGGCCAGGGATTACCTTTAGGACCACTAAGTAGAAAATTTTCTGGACGTAATGCTGAATTTATTGGCAGTTTAAGCTTAAAGCTTTTAACATACTCTCTTCTTGCAGCTTATCTCTATGGTGGCACTTCAATAATGCAAAAGCTTCTTACTTCACTTTTTATGCAAGAGTACAGCTTTAGTATTATTGCAACCATCTATACGACTCTTATTTCAATTATTTTATTGCTTCCCATAAAATTCATAGATAATGTCAACAAAACTCTTTTTACTGGACTTATGGCAAGCATTGGAGTATTCATTGGACAACTTTTTACTCTTATTGAATGGAATCACCTTCCCTTGTGGCCACTTACAGACCTTTCAATTACACCATGGAGGCTTGCTCTTCCCGTTGTCTTTACATCATTCGGCTTTCAGGTTATTTTTCATACGCTTACTAACTACTGCCAAAAAGATGTTATCATGCTTAGACGAGCCTTTCTCTGGGGGAGCCTCATTCCAGCCTGTATATACACAATGTGGTCAACAAGCATTCTTAGTATCATTTTTCACAATAAACCAGCATTTTATGCAAAGATGGTGTCACGAACAATTGAGGTTGGAGATTTAATAAAAGAATTGACAAATATTGCTCAATGGCAAGAGGCTCAACTTATTATTTGGCTTATTACATTTTTTGTTATTGTTACTTCAATTATTGGTGTTGGCATTGGACTTACGGACTCACTTCGAGAATCTTTATCATTGAGGATACCCCACTCTCGACAGAGAGATTTCATAAGTATTTTACTGGCTATCATTCCTTCTTACCTTGTTGCAATTTTTGTACAAAACGCATTTATCTCAGTCCTTGGTTTTGCCGGTATGATTTTAACTATTATAGCCATTTTACTTCCGGTATATTTGCTCTGTCAGTTAAGAGTTGAAGAATACTCATTCCCTATAATTAAAAATCATGCATTGGTGTTTGGATCTGTAATTGCAGGAATTATTATTATGATTGCAGAAATGATCAATATTTTTTCAAAATAATATAAAAATTCCTTTTTGTAGGAGAAAAACATAAAGAAGATTCTTGCCCTTGTCTTATCATTACTTTAAGCAAACTTATTTTCTCTCTGCCTGATGGGGTCATGGAATTTGCCTATAATATTTTATATGATGCAAATACTTTTTTGCTCAGCACTTAAAAATTAAGCCTTCTTTTAAATAGCTATATCGATCACATTTTTTTTAATCGTATCTACTATTTTTTTCACAACAAGCCTGCAACGAAGGCTTTATCGACATATTAAGTCTTTTACCAAAGCAACAAGGATTAAGCCTCAAGATGAACAAGAATTAGGTAAAATATACCATATATTTAAAATATACCTTGACCCTCTCACAACGTAACCCCCTATACTCATTCTTGTTGGTATAACTCGAAAGGAAAACGATGGCACAAAAATGGCTCATTAAAGCGTTAAGTAAATTGGTAGGAATCTCGGTGCGCACCCTTCGTCATTATGACGAAATTGGCCTACTTAAACCTTCATTGCGCCAATCTAACGGTTATCGGGTTTACTCCGAGCACGACTTGAGCAAACTCCACCTTATCAAAACATTAAAGCATTTTGGCTTGAGGCTGCAGAAAATTAAAACGTTTCTTGATGGACATGATAATCCCATTGACTGCTTGCTGATGCAAAAGCAAGCTTTGTACGCCAACATTGCCAAAATGAAGCAGGCAGCAGCATGCCTTGATACCGTGATTGCTCAATTCGAAAATACCAACCAGTATGATTATAATAACATAACACTACTTGTAGAAGGATATATGACGATGATCGATGACCTTAAAAAAACATGGGCTGGCAGTGTATTTAATGATGAACAACTCACTAAATTTGCCAAGATGCATAAAAGACTCAAAGGTGTTTCTCAAGAAGAACAAGATACCTACAGCAAAGCATGGGAAACACTCGTCAAAGAAGTTACCACCAAAACGCACGAAGACCCATACGGACCAGTTGGCCAAGAATATGCAAAAAAATGGATGGCTTTGGTCAATGAATATTGGACCGACCGTGAACTTGGGGATGCTATTTGGGAAGCCTACAAACAGGATAAAATTCCCAGAGGCCATAATGATATGTCTGGTTGGCCAGTAATTCCTCAGGAAGTTATTCAGTGGATCGACAAGGCCGTCTGTTTTATGTATAGCGGCCAAAAAAAATAAATACTTTGATTGAGCCTCCAATTGGAGGCTCAACACTTTCTCTCTCTAGATTTTAATGAAGTCATCATTTGTAAAAATAAAAAACGCACTATTAGCAGAGTACTGAGTGCTGCCTGAAGAATAGGATTTTTTATGAAGCTGCTTAAGCTACTCAGCTACAATTTGCTCAATTAACAGGTGAAAAAACATTATTATCAATGAGAATAACCATGACTGAAATATAGCCACACGGTGAGCAGATCTGCCGAATATCTGGAGAGAATAAGTTCAACAGAGACCATTCGTCTGAAATCATACTTTTAACATAATTAGACACAGCCACTTGATGCTCCTGCAACAATGAAGTTACGCTAAATCTCTTTTTTTTCCAGAAGAATAAAAAATTTTTGAGCAAAGTATCACTTTTTGCTTGAGAAATATCGCCAATAGCCAGAATAATAGCCGTATATTTGTCAGACTCTAACGTATACCCAGAATCTGTTTCTTGTCTGATATTTGGCTGCAATCTCCTAAGCTCACCTTCATCTTCCTCTTCCGGTAACTTCAATGAATAACCAACACCACAGGAGCATGCTCCTTGATTGCTCACAAAAAGATTTTCTTTTAAAGCAAGCAGAACAGAGTTGCTGTCATTCTGAGTTTTCTTATGACCCCTTAGCCAAGCTTTGTGCATATTCTGTAATCTTATTTTATCTAAAAATGGCATCTGTATTATGCTTTGTGAGAAATGCTCTATTGCCTCAGAAGGAGACTTAAAAGAAGTCAAAGCATAAATATTACCCCGCAGGGCAATAGCTCCTGTAACGTCAAAAAAGTTTCCTACTGTTTCATTAATAACAACAACTCCAGGCTTATAAAAAGTTACAGATAAAAGCTGACTTGAAAAAAAGATACAAAATAATGCTGCACGATAAAACACTTTCATCTATACTCCTAAACCTTTGGTAAAATTATTAGTGACACATCTACATTTGCAAGAATAACAACAGATCTATTAAAACTTACTCTTAGTATTTACAAATTTACCTTATTATACAAGACCTAAAAAAGCCCAGTAATCCAAGACCCTCTTCTTTATTTTAGTAATCCCTTGAGTTTTAATTTCTATCTGTATTAACATTTAAATGTGTATTATTATAACTGTTTATTACGCAAATGCCTAAAAAGCATGTTTATTAATTACCTCTTAAATATTAAAGGTGGGATAATGAAAAAGGCTCTTTTCCTTAAAAATATTTGGTTCTTAGCAATACTCTTTATAGCTTTTTCATCAAGCGCAACCAAACTTTCAGCCGCACTTAAAGATGATGTTTTAACCGCAATTAATAATATCAGTAATTTTGACCCAGCAGCCCTTGCTGCTGAACTTAAAAAACAAGAAAATATAGTCTCTCAAGCTAATATGCCATATGGCATATTAGGTCAAGACAGCTTCAAAGTTGAAGAAAAAATCTTTTATGTTATCAAAACAAGCATGAATCGTGCAATGTGGCAATCTGTTATTAACAATATAAACGATCCCTGGGAGAAAGATACCAATACACTGAATCGCTTACAAAATAGTATTGCAATTTATCAAGATATTATCTCTTTAATAGACCAAACAACCGCTAGCAAGCTTCTAACAGGTGAAATTAGAGGTACTGTCAGATCATATAAAACTGTCATTCAAGGCCATATTAGAAATGCTCAATATTTTCTTAATAACCCGAATAAGGCGACAAGTAGCCCTTCTTACTTAACTGTCAATTTCGGTGATGAAGTTTATATTCGCAATCTTCATACCCGAGAATATCTTGGATACACAGAAGAAAAGCCCACTAATTATCCAGAAGCTAGATATGCTCAAATGACAGAGGAAGGTAATACCATTGGGGTTCCTCGGTCGGAATACCTAAAAAATGAATCTATGTATGAAGGATCCCTTTATAAAGAAGCTTCTGGTCAAGAAAAATTAATGAAGTGGAAAATTGAAAATGCAGAAGCATCTGCTAGTGACGGGACCCCCATAACAACAAGCAGTAATGTAAGAATAAGGAACGTAGTGACAGATGAAGTACTTTTTATTCCCAATTTATTAGATGGAAAAAACCCTTATGGACTTGTTCCTGGAACAAGCGTTCTACCTATATTCTTAAGTAAAAATAAAAATATTGGTATAAATATCTGGCAACTGGATGACTTAAGTGGCTCAAATACACTTAAAACAAATATGCCCTTTAGAATTAATTCTCCTACCGGAAATACTAAGGGATATCATATACATGCACTTGACTATCCATCCCCTATGGAAGTCTATGGTGGCTACCATATTAAAAATGATATTCTTTATTCAAATGTTTTTGGATTAAAGCCAGCAGGTACAGCAACAAAACGAGGAAATGAATTATGGTATATTAGCGAGATTGCTACACGAGCAAAAACTATTACTCCAACATCGAATACAGAAAGCGTTCTGAATAAAAAACTCCAAGAACTAATTGATAATTTTAGTACTACTCCAGATGTTATAGAAAAAACCATGCCATTACTGCTCAATACCAATTTTAACGATGAAAGCAAAACACTTGGTAACAACCTTGTAACAAAAATCTATCTCAACAAAACAAATAACCTTGAACAAAAAGCCCAACAAGTCAAGCTTTTAAAAATAGCTATTACTTCACCATATCTCAAGCAAAATAGCACAACCTACACAAAATATATCAAAACACTTGAAGCAGATATTCTTAAAATCGAATTAAACAACCAGCTACAAGCTATTAATGACACAAAGCCCGTATCAGCCTTCTATGATCGAGCATTCAGTGAAATGCCAACCCTGTTTAATTCTCCAATATACAATTCATCGAGTTCATGGATTGGGAATAATGTTATGACCAAGATCTATAATAAAAGGAGCTCCCTCAACTTAGCAGGTAAACAAACAGCTATTAATCTTTTAACAGCGGCACAAACCTGTGCCTACCTTGAAAACTATAAATCAAAGTATGCTGGCTATATCTCAACAATACAAAAAGAACTCAAGACAGAGAGTAAAATAGAAGAATTAAACAATAAGCTCTCTGAGCTGCAATCAAAACCAATTTCAGTAATCATAAGTAGCCTTCCAATACACCTCCCAAAAACAACCTATAACTCTCAAACAACAAATCTCGGGCATGGCTTAGTTGACAAAGTATTTAAGGAACGAAGTTCTAATAATGCAGACTCTCTAGAACAGACAAAATCTCTTATTCAAAAAGCAACGAACTCTCCTTATCTATCAACGCATAAAAATACTTATCAAGGCTGGATCAACGATATCAATAAGGAAATAGAGGCTATGCCTCGTCCACAAGGTACAGAAAGTGAATTGAAATATGGTGACATAATTTCAATTGGCACCACAGTCAATAGCTCTAAATTTCTCTGGTCAGAAAGTAACAAAAACTATTTCCACCCAACAAGCTCTCGCCAACAAATGGTTGGCCTAGATACACAGATTAATAAAAATACCCTCTGGAAAATACAGGGGCCAGATAATACAGAAAATAATTACCGCAAAGGCCAACCTGTTTACAAAGGTGATATTATATCTCTCAAGCATATTGCCTCAGGAGAATATCTTCATTCACATGATCAAGACAGATACGGGCACAAAGCTCCTTATACAACAAGCGAACAAGAAGTAACTTGTGCAGCAATGAACGATGATGGCGAATTTATTATTAATTTTTCAAGCGATACTACCTGCAAGCTTGGTAGACCATTCACCTTAAAACATCGCAACTCAAATAGAAATATTATTGATGCTACATCTTCAGATAATCAGGGTGAATATACCGATGGAAAGCGTGAAGTTTATGCAGGAACCACAACGAACTCATTATATTTTCGTGGAATATATACAGAACAAGAAGCCAATTTTTTAAAGTCTCAAGAACCTCTTGTTGATGGCTCTAATATCCCTTCAGGTACAGCATCAACACCATTAAAATATGGAGATGTTATTTACCTTAAGGCCCAAGATAGCCAATATGCATTCTGGGGGCAAAGTTATGCAAAATCAAATCGTTCATCAACAGCACTGCTCCTTCTTACTGACTCTACACCAACAACTCAAGACAATATGTTTGTAATTCGCCCTGAACATGGTAAAGGACTTGATTCTAAAGCTGGTCAAATAATTAACAATAACGATACTATTCAACTACAACACCTGCTCACAGGAGCAATCATTTACTATGTACAAGGTCAAAATCCATATCTTGAAAATATTAGTCAGACAACTCCAAGTAGCAGTGACTTCTTACTCGTTCAAATAGATGCCCCAATGGGTATTGTTGATGCTAAGAAAGTAGTCTACTTAAGGCACAAGCAATCTGGCCGATACCTTTATGATACAACAACATTAGAACCAGGCTTTAACGATAAATATAAACTGATTGGAACAAATGCATCATCTGGTATTCAAAATTCAACACTAAAAATAAATGCAGCACTCCAAATAACACCAGCTCCCAAAATGGAAATTCCCGTTATTCGGCCAGAAGGAACATCTAATGAGTTGAAATATGGAGATACTATCTCAGTAAACGGATTCCATGGAGCCACTACATCAACATACCTCTGGTCTGAAAAAGGGAAAAGGTATTCTCATCCTAAAACCTCTGGGCAACAAATGGTTGGTATGTCTGAAGCTAATCATAGTAATACTTTATGGCGTATAGTTGGACCTGCTGGAGCAACGGTAAATGTATCAGGAACTCCATTAACCTATAACCAAGCGGTAACATTTAAAGAAAGCAATACTAATACATTTATGTATTCTAATCAATCAACCTATAGTTCAACAAAGGATATGTACAAAGCGCAAGGAAGAACAGAAGCAATTACCTCAGACAATGAGTTTTCTATTATAGCTCAACACGGACAGGGATCAACCTATAAACAAGGAAATCCAATTAGTCATGGTGATACCGTGCGAATAATACACAATGAACTTGGCGCATACATGATTTATTCTGGAGGAAGAGGATTTATGAGTAAAAAAAGCTCCCCAGAATGCGACTTCAAAATTCTTGATGCAGATGATAAAACAGGACCTCTAACATCTACAAGCAGAATAATCTTAAAACATATCGACACAGGTAGATTTCTTCAAAACTCTTCAGGCTGGTATTCATTATTATCAACCTCTAGAAAAAGTGGTACTACGTTTACAGTACAATCTCTAGGACAATCAAAAGAGCAAGGTCCTACAATTTTTGAAGAAGGCAAAAGAGTTCTTAACGGAGATAAAATTTCACTTCAACATGTTGAATCTGGATTTTATCTTCATTCTCACAAGTTAAGCCAGTACGGCAAGACAGCTCCATACTCAACAAGTGAGCAAGAAGTAACAGCACACAATCAAAGAAATAGTAGCAATAACTTTATTATATCCTACAATGGCGAATCGTTAAAAGATGGTAGAGCTTTCTCTCTTAAGCATGCTGATAGCAGTTGGTTTGTTGAAACTCACCCAACAAATAAAGGATCTTTAACTGATAATAAATATGAAGTCTATGCAACACAAGATTATAATGATGGCAACAAAATGGTTCTCCATAAAATTCATACAGCAGCAAGCATTAAAGCGATTAAGGAAAATGAAGCAGCCACAAACAACATCAATAAACAAATTGAAGCAATTATTAATCTTGCTCGCAATGAAATTATGAATCAATTACCACCATTATTCTCTTCAACAAATTATGACGATACAACAGGCTCTCTTGCTCATCAGGGTGTTAAAAAAGTTTACGAAGAGCGCGATGTTAAAAATAGCGCAGACAACATTCAAACCACTACCTTTTTAAATAATGCTCAAAATGCTGCGTATCTTGCATACAAAAAAAATGTTTATGCAAAATGGATCAATCAACTTGCCGACGAAAAGAAAATTATAGATGAAATTATACAACTGAATCAACAGTTAAATGATCTTTATAAGAAACCAGCAAGTGAAATCATAACAGAACTTCCACAATATTTTAATCAAGCAAACTATGATGAGACAACAACAACAAAAGCAAGCCGATGCCTAAACAAGGTCATAAACAAGAGAGACAAGCAAAGCAAAGCAAACTTACTTGATATAAAAGATCTTCTTCAAAAATCCACAACAGCAGAATTCCTTAAAGAGAAAGCTTCTCATTATCAATCTTGGGTAAAAAGAATAGAAAGTGAAATTGATGTTCTTAATACTATTCAACAATTAAATGATCAAATTAAAGATATTGGAACAAAAGGATTTCATGGTATTATTGCAGAATTAACTCCTCTACTACCTACAAAGAATTTTAATGATCAAACAACAACTCTTGCACACCAAGCTATCACTAAAGCCTATAATAATCGGAAAAAAACTGACCCTAACCTCCTTGATAAACTTATTTCATTTCTTGAAGCTGCCCAACAATCTCCATACCTTGTAGATCAAAGTACCTCTTATACTGAATGGATTTCTCAGTGCTCAACAGAAAAAGAAGCAACAGGTAGCATTGCTTCTTTGAATAATATTATCAAAGAAATTGGTGCAAAAAATGCTCCTCAAATAGCACAAGAACTTCCCCCACATTTAGAGAAAACACCATTTAACAATCAGACAACAGAGCTTGCAAATGCGGCTATCAACAAATCATTTAACCAACGTAATAAAAATAATCAAGAAGCTTTAAGTGCAACAAAAGCACTTCTTGATAGCGCACTCTCTTCACCATACCTTACATCACAATATGATGCTTATAACACTATGCTTGAAACTATTACTAAAGATAATGCGCGGCTTAATGCTATTTCTGACCTTAATAATCAGATCCAAACAGCAACAGCGTTGACTAACCCTGCAGATAGAGCTCAAGGCCTTCTCAACATTGTAAATAGTGATAAAAACAGACCATCCCCTCTCAATAATCAAACTCAACAGCTTTTAGAGCAAGGCCTTGTAAGTGTTATGTCTTCTCTACCAGAACTTACAGAACCTAAAGACCAACAAACTCTTGAAACCTTCAAAACTCTTATTCAAAATTCCTCAGTCAGCAGATTACTTGCTGAAGAAAATCAACAAAAAGCTCCAAATCGACTTGCAGCCCTTGATGCAGCAATCAATCAAATTAAACTTACAGCAGCAAATTTTGATGAATTGCTTGCGCAACTCATATTGATGATCCAGCAAGCTCAAGATAAACCATTCCCTTCATTGGCTCAGCAGAATTTTACAAATGGCTTAAAATTTCTTAATAGTATGATTGATGGCCTTAGCCGACCAGACTTAGTTAAACTCAAAGACTTCTTAGTCTCAATTGCACTCAAGTTCCCTGGCCTGATAGAAGCTGACAATAATTACATTCAAAAAACAATGTTGCCAAATATCAACACCAGAATTACTTTGATGGATCAAAATAAAGCAATCAATGATCTTAACAATCAAATTCAAAATATCATTGCTGAAAATGCTGATGCAATCATGACAAAATTACCACCACTTTTCCCTTCAACAGCATTTAATAATGATACAACTACCCTTGCTAATAATGGTGTACAAAAAGTATTTAATGCGCGAAAAAGACTAAATCTTTCATCTTTGAGAAAAACACAAACCTTCTTATCTTCTGCAATCAAGTCTCCATACTTGGCATCAGAGAAACAGGCATATGAAGCAAACATGGCTACACTTAACAATGAAATTACAAGGCTGAATGCTATTTCAAATCTTAATAAGCAACTTATTGAAATAAGCAAAAAGTCAGCTGCTGATATTAAAAAAGAAATGCCACCCCTCTTTCCTACAAAGCCATTTAATGCCAAAACTGATGACCATGCCCACGTTGGCATTGATAAAGTCTATAATGCCCGCAATCAAGAAAACATCCCTCAGCTACAATCAGTCATAACTTTTCTACAACAAGCAAATAAATCTCCTTACATGACAACGCGCAAAACAACCTATGATAACTGGATAAAACAGGTAAATAAGGAAATAACTAACCTACAATCAATTAATAGCCTGAATAATCAGATTAAAGAAATTAATGCAAAGCCCCCTCAGTCGATCATAACTGAACTACCACCACTTTTCTTATCGCAACCATACAATGCAACAACCACAACTCTTGGCCATGCAGGTGTTAATAAAGCCGTTAGAATGCGCAATAAACTATCTATACCATCTCTTAATCAAACTATTGCATTTATCAAAAAAGCCCAAGCTTCTCCATACCTACTCAAACATAAAGAAACATACTCTAGATGGATTAAAGTAATTAATCAAGAACGTGAAAGCCAACTTTCAATTTCACAGCTCAATACACAGCTTCAAACAATTGGGACTAAGGATGCTGCTGATATTATTAAAGAAATGTCCCCTCTTCTTCCATCAACACCTTTCAACAGCGAAACGACGCAACTTGGCCATGCAACAGCAACTAAAGTCTATAATCAAACTAGATCAAAAAATCCATCTATTGCCAGAAAATCAATTGCCTTTTTTGAAGAAGCAAAAAAATCTCCATACTTGGCGCCTCATGTTAAAACATATGATACCTATATCAAAAACCTTAACGATAACATTGCTCGTTGGCAATTAAATAGCGCACTCAATCAAATAGCACAACAACCAGCAGCAGAAATAATCACTCAACTACCCCCTCATCTTTCAAAAACAATATTTAACAATTATAGCACAAAAAAAGGTCATGAAACGGTTACCAAAGCATTCACAGAGCGCAACAAAAATGATGTAGAATCCTTAACAGCAACACAAAAATTACTTGAACAAGCTAAAACATCTCCATTTTTACAGCCCCACATTGAAGAATACAATAAATTCCTTGCTGAAATTACCAAAGACCTCGCAGGAGTTAATGCTATTACTGCATTAAATAGTCAAATTGAAGTAGTCAACAAAAACACAAGTATCAAAACAAAAGCTCAAGGGCTTCTTGATATAATTAAAACAAAAAGTTCTTCACCATTTAACAGCACAACACAAAGTCTTATGGCTGCAGGAATTAACGATCTTGGCTCAAAGATTGATTCCCTAGTCAATACTCAACAACTGCCAACATTGCAACTCTTATCAACACTCATGGCAGAAGGACTAAAAACGCCACTTCTTACACAACCAGAAAAAGGTAAAATTCCAGGATACCAAGCAAAGATTGATGCCGCAGCGGCTAAAATTCAACTTTCAGCTGGAAATCTTGATGAAAAAATTCAGTTCTTAAAAGACCTGCTCATGCAAGCCGGAGGGAAGCCTCTTAACCCATTTATGCAACAAACTTTCTCTGCAACACTTGAAGATATTACTGCCATGATTCCATCTCTGAGCAAGCCCGACTTAATCAAACTTAAAGACTTTCTCACCACGATTGTCCTTCGCTCCCCATCAGTTGGATTACAAGATAAAGATTATATCCAAAAGAACATGCTTCCTGCATTATCAAAACGCATTACAGAAATTAATCAGGAAAATGCTATTCAAGTACTTAATCAAAAAATACAGACTATAATTTCTCAAAATGCCCCGACCATTATTGCTGAGCTACCACAACATTTTGATGCCCAGCTATTTAATAATGATACAACAACCCTTGCTCACTCAGGAGTAACTAAAGCAGTTCAAAAACGCAATAAAAATAACCGTAAAAACTTAGTTAATACTCGCAATTTCGTAACGGCTGCGCAAAAAGCTGCTTACTTAAATGACAAAACCCCAACGTATACGAGCTGGATTACTACAATTAATAATGAAATTAAGGAATTTGATGCAGTTAACAATCTGAATAAAAAGCTACAAGAAATTATCTCTAAAGAGAGAGCTGCGATTATGGCAGAAATGCCAGCACATTTTAGCGCAAAAAATTACAATAATACGTCTACACTGACTGCCCATAAAGGCGTAGAAAAAGTCTTTAATGAAAGAATAAAACACAACGCACCAGACTTAAGACAAACAAAAGCGTTTATTCTTAAGGCACAAGAATCAGCATACCTTGCATCACAAAAACAGAATTATACTGCAATGATTAAAACACTTGATGATGAAATCAATAAACAACAAAGTATTTTTGCTCTTAACAAGAAAATTATTGCCATCATAGCAAAAAACTCAGCAGCTATAATGGCTGAACTTCCACCACTTTTCAGCGCAAAACCATTTAATAATGCAACAACAGCAAAAGGTCATGAAGGAGTCATCAAAGTATATAACAATCAACAAAATGCCGACCTCGGACTACTTGGTACCATCAAAGATTTCTTAGAAAAAGCAGTCACATCTGAATACTTAGCACCCCACAAAGCAGCATATACCAAAATGATTTCAGATCTTAATACACAGATAAAAGGCCTCTCTTCTGTCAACAGCTTAAATGAACAACTTGCTCAAGTTGGTAAAAAACCAGTTCCAGATATTATTAAAGAACTCCCAGGCCTATTTCCGATAAAACCATTTGACCAAGAATCAACACAACTTGGCCATGCAGCAGTCAACAAAGTATACCTGGAGTACAGAACAAAAAATCCAACACTTATGCAGCAAACGGTAACCCTCCTTCAAAAAGCTCAAGAATGTCCATATCTTGAAAAACAGAAAGCTACATATACAAACTGGATTAATGCACTTAATAATAATATTGCACGATGGAAACTTAATGCATCACTTGCCAAGGTTCGCTCACTTCCTGTAAATGAAATTATTAAACAACTGCCACCTCTTTTAAGCAAGACTCCTTTCAATGGAACATCAACGAATCGAGCCCATGCAGCAGTCAACAAAGTATACCTGGAGTACAGAACAAAAAATCCAACACTTATGCAGCAAACGGTAACCCTCCTTCAAAAAGCTCAAGAATGTCCATATCTTGAAAAACAGAAAGCTACATATACAAACTGGATTAATGCACTTAATAATAATATTGCACGATGGAAACTTAATGCATCACTTGCCAAGGTTCGCTCACTTCCTGTAAATGAAATTATTAAACAACTGCCACCTCTTTTAAGCAAGACTCCTTTCAATGGAACATCAACGAATCGAGCCCATGCATCTGTAATAAAAGTATTTGAAGGAAGAACGGCTTCAGACCTTACATCATTACAAGCAACAAAAGGCCTTATAGAAGAAGCCAAAAAGTCTCCATATCTCCAATCAAAGATTGCAGCTTATGACTCAAGACTTGCAATTCTCAATAAAGAGATAAGAGCTCTTAACAACCTAACCAGTTTAAATGACCAAATTAAGGCTGTTAATGCTAATACTGATATCAACACAAAAGCACAAGGTCTTCTTGATATCATTACGACTCTTGGAGCTAAAACATACGATAACACTTCTCAAACATTAATGGCACAAGGAATAAATGATCTTGGTGGAAAAATTAGCTTACTTAATAAACCTAAAGACCTACCAACACTTAATGTACTTGCAAAACTCATGCAAGAAGCACAAGGGACTCCTCTCTTAACGAGCAAAGAAAAAGAAAAATTACAAGGATACCAAAATGCCATTGCTGCAGCCATTACTCGACTACAAATGTCTAATGCATCCTTTGATGAACAAATTCAAAAAATTAAAGATCTCATCACTACAGCTGCAGGACAACCTCTCAATACATTTATGGAGCAGACCCTTCTTGATATACTTAAAAATCTTACTGATCAAGTTGACACACTTTCTAAGGATCAGCTTATCAATCTAAAAGACTTTATTACCTCTACAGTTATAAAATCTCCATCATTATCGCCAGCAATAAAAGACTATATTCAAAACAATATGCTTCCAGCAATCCAAAAAGCACTTGATTCGATTAAAAAACAAGAAGACCTAGCAGCTCAACAACAAGCAATTGCAGCACTTAACAAACAACTAGCTCAAATAAAAAATCTTGATCCAAATGAAATTATCACCAAGCTTACACCTCTTCTTCCAAATAATAATAATGCACCATTTAATGAACAAAGCTCAAATCTAACTCTTGCCAGTGTAAGAAAAGTATTTAACAGCAGAGACCCAAATAACCTTAGTTCTCTTGAATTTATTAAGCCATTCTTACAAGCTGCTGAGCAATCCCCATTGTTAAAGAAGGCTCAACCAGAAATTCAAGAAATGATAAATAAACTTAATAATGAAATAAAAGCAATCAAAGACCAAATGAGTAAAGAACAAGCAGTTAATGCCTTTCAAAAACGAATGAACGATATCAACGCAGTTGAAAACTTCACTACTCGAGCTCAACAGCATGCTAGCGTTATTGATGAATACAATAAAACTAAACCGCTCCCAGAAATACAATCAATTTTTGATAATAGCATCAGAAAGCTCATTCAACAACTGAATATGAATAATCTTTCTCACGTAAAAACAATGCTTACAACAATGCAGAGAGCTGCAACAAGTCAACTCATCAAACCAACTCTTCAGGAAACTATCAAAGCTCCAATCATTCCAAACCTTCAAGCAGCAATTAAACGGCTTGAAAGTCAAGATGCCGCAAATAAGCTTGCCCAAGAGCAAGAAGAGGCTGCTGCAGAAAAAGCTGCTGAACTTGCAAAAGCTCCATTTGACAAAAAGCTTTCAATTCTCATGGCATTACTCCAAGCAACAGTAACCCCTCTTGATCCGTATATGGCAAGTGTTGTATCTCGTACGCTGCGAGAACTATTCGTTCAGATTGAAGACTTAACAGAATCACAACTTAAGCAACTCAGAGAATTCTTAACAGATGTAATTTTACAGTCTGATAGCCTCTCCTTTGATGACCGCACCTTTGCATCAACTATTATGATTCCTGCAATTGACGAAGCAATTGACGCTATTACCCTTAAAAAGAATGAGGATGCAACGAAAAAACAACAATTCACCTCTCAACAAAAGGCTATTGCAGCTTTTCAAAAGCAGATGACGGAAATTGATGCTATCCAAAATTTTGATAATAAGATTCAAAAACTTGATGCCCTTGTTGCCAATGCTCAAGGAAAAACCTTTATCCCTGAAATACAAAATATCTATGCATCTAGCATAAGTAAGCTTATACCTCTCATGTCTAAACTTTCTCTCAAACAACTTAATAAGCTTGATGGTTTCCTCTCTCGCACACAAGACAGCCCTCTTCTTGGTGAGGCACAGCGAAGTTATGTTATGAACACAATGAAACTACTTCTTCAACAACAAAAAGCAAAATTACAAGCTGCGAACAAACAACAACCAATAGAAAATGACTCAACAAAAGCTGAGGCAGCCGCACAAGGTGAACGCGAAGCAACAAAGCAAGCAGAAGCCGAAAAGCAGAAAGCTTTAGCCGCGTTTACAAAGCGTATTAATTTAATTGACGAAGAACAAAATAATAGCATAAAGTTCTCACAATTAGCTAAAGAAATGTATGCTACCGCCAACAACGTTATTTATCCAGAAATGCAATCACGCATGACTCAGTCATTAAGCAAACTCAATAGATCAATTCCTGAACTATCAGAAGATGAGCTTGCTCGTCTAGAAGTAGTCCTAAAACAAGCTCAAGTCACACAACTACTTAATCCAGCACAAAAAAGTTATATTTTGCCACCCCTCTATACGGCAATTGAAAATAGACGCAGAGCCCTTCAACAAGCAACAGCTCTTTCGCAGACAAGTGCAACAGAGCAAGAACGACTGCGACTTGAACAAGAGCAAGCAGCCGCAGAACAACAAGCCCAAAAACAAGCAGCTGCTCAAAAAGCTCAACAAGCAGAACAAGAACAAGATGCTTTGAACGCTTTTGTTAAAGCGCTTAATCCTATCATTAAACAAACCAACATTGAAAAAAAACTTGCAGGATTAATTACATTAACTAAGCAACCTCCTGTAAATTTAACAACACCAGCAATTCAACAACAGTATATGATGGCGCTAATGCCTCTTTATCAAAACTCAGAAAACCGAACAGCTCCTGAAATTACACAAATGAAAGAACTTGTTAAGCTTATTCAATCAACACCTCTCGTACCAGCAACTCAACGCCCTCTCGTTATTACACAGTTAACCTTTGCCATTGACGACGCACAAAGAAATCTTGACGAAAAAACAAGACAATTAACCATCGCTCAACAGCAAACTGAAAAAGCAGCTGAACAAGCATCAGCCCAAGAAGCTGCAAACCGTCAAGCAGAGCAACAAGCCGCAATTGCTAAACAAAACAGACTAACCACGTTTAAGGCACAAATAAACACAATGAATGCCTTAACTAATAATGATGAAAAAATTGCAGGTCTAAGACAAATAATGATCAATACACAAACAGATGGGCTACCAATCTATGAAGAAATGCAGAATCTCTTCTTTAATAGCATTATGAACCTTGCTTCAATCATTCCAACAGCATCTATTACAACATTAAACAATCTTGGAGCCCTCCTGCAAATTGCAGCCCAGTCACCTTTACTCTCATCTGAGCGTCAACCACAAGCACAAGAGCTCTTCGATAAACAAGTTAAAGGACAAATAGCCTATCTTCAACAAGCAGGATTAACACAAGCGCAACAAGATGCACAACAAAAATCACAAGATCAAAAAATGGCAACGTTTAATGCTCAATTAAACAATATTAGCGCACAGCTTGACTTTGCTAGCCGAATAACTGCATACCAACAGTTCTTAACCAATGCCCAAGGAAAAACATTCTCACCTGCAGAACAAGGAGCATTTGCTCAAAATCTTGAACAATTTTATAATCAAGCATCAACATTTAGTCAACCACAGCTAGCACAAACAATCCAACTTATCCAACAAACGCTCGGCTCTACACTCTTAAATGAACCACAAAAGTCATATATCAAATCAACGGTAATACCAAATTTAACTAATATATTAAATGCAACCCCAACCTATACCAAAACAACTCAAACTCAAATAATTGGCCAACGCAGAGATTCAGGCCGTCAACCCGTAGGAAGAATAACAAGAGGTCAAACAAGTAGCCCAACAAGTAAAGCTGCAACTTTTGCCGCAGCAAAGCCCCAAGAACGTAGTGCCACTCCTGCAACGCGAAGTGGTATTGTTGAGCCAGGAACAACGCAAAGACAAACTGCTGAAACAACAACTGACCCTCGACAACGCAGCTCACAAGCAACCACAGAAACTCGCCCTCGTGTACAACAACAAGCACCAGCATCTCCAACAACATCTATAACGACTACCATACCTACAACTGGGCAAACTAATCGTAATACGCAGTCAACACAAACAAGAGCGACAACTCCAAGAGCTGCACAACCAACAACTACGCGGGCAACTACACAACCGGCACAATCAACAACATCACGGCGAGGTTCACCCGCACCACAAAGACGATAATGTTAAGAAATTACGACAATAAACCTTAAAAGAAATAGTACTATTAAAAAAATGATAGAAAAAACAACCAAAAAAAGCGCATACTAGGAATAGGAAAAAATAAGAATTAGCTATAAACGGGGTGGAGAATACTATGTACAAAATTAAAAAAATGCTTATATCTCTCATATTGATTATCATTAATAGTATTAGCACCTCGTCTTGCATGCTTTCATTTGATGAGGGCATGGATGACCTAGGCCTCGATACCTTTGATTCTCCAATTGCTCCAGTATCACCTATGATTACAGCTCTCCCAACCACACCTACAACAGCTCCTGCAGCAACTTTTCCAAATTCGACTCAAATGCCTCTTCCTCCAGCACCTCCTACAAGCCCAACAATTGCGCCACTTCCAACAACTCCTGCACCAACACCAATCTATCCTACACCGTCACCAACAACTACGCTCCCAATTGCTTCATCAGCACCAACCTTTTCTACACCAATTCAATCACCAGTACCTTCAGTTCCTACTGCAACATACCCAACGCCATCGTATCAAACACCTATGCCAACATCAGTTACATCTCCAGCACCCATTTATTCAACACAGGCTCCAACAAATATTCAAGCTCCAGCTTTTGCTCCACTTCCTGCAGCACCAGCAACCGCTCCTACACCAGGATCAACCTACCCTGCACCAGCACCAACTGCAGCTTTTCCATCAACAACTCCAGGGCCTGCACTCCCAACAGCTAGTCCATATTATCCTGCACCAGCCGCACCCGGAGCGTTTCCAGCTGCAGTACCAAATATGCAACCAATGCAACCAGTCGCTCCTATTGCTCCCATTGTTAATCCTCGCATTGGAGAAATTAAAGCAATTATTGATTCAAAGAAAAATGACTTTAGTAAATTAACTAAACTTTGCACAGAAGCCCTTGGTCTTTTATCAACCTTTCCAGCAGAAGAGCAAAACACTAATAATCCAAATAGCCTTCTTTCAAAGATGAAATCTTTTATTCCTTATCTTTATAGCCAGCGAGCAAACAAATCATTTGACGAGATTAATAATTTAAAATCGTTTTTTGGACAAGCACAAACAAACAGCATGCTAGGCTCTGAAATAAAAAAAGAATGGATTTCAACACTTAACACACTCTCCTTAATCCTCATGGCTAACAATAAAAAAAACTCCCAATCTCAAGCTCAAGATTATCAGGCAGTATTTAACGCCCTCTCTCAAGAAACAGATCCTTTTGAAATTAGTTTAGCCGCAAATGGCCTCACTAACCTATTTGTAAATCGAGAAAAATATGACCTCTCTACACTCACAGCCCTTAAAAATCTTCTTGAGACTGCAAACAGCGAAAACTTAAAACAAAAAAATATCTTCTCCCCTAATAAATTCAATCGCTGGCAACAATGGAAAGATATTGTTACAACTAATCTTGCGCTTAAAGTAGTCCCTGAAGCTCCTCTTACTGCTATTTCAACTATTGAACAACACCTTTCTAAACTCTCGCTCAATGAAGCTCATCACGAACAACGTATCTTAATTAATGTTATTTCATCTATTTTTAATGATCGTGGCAATATGACGCATACAACACTTAAAGCATTTAAAAATTTACTTATCAAGATTAAAAAGCAAAAAAGGCTTCTTTCAAACAGACAACTTAAAATCCTTACACGATGGCTTCAAGAACTTCAACTTGGACTATCTTTAACGAGCAAACCCCAACTTACCTACATTGAAGGGCTCATTGCCAAGGGGATTGCTGATGGTAACCTAGGCCTTATTGCCAAAGGAGCAAACCTCTTTACTGCAGAGACACCAAAGCGCGTAAAAAATAAACTTATCACACAAGTTAACAACCTTCTTGCCCAGCAACAAGATAGCCCTGAACAAACACATGATAGAAAAAGAATTAAAGAACTCATTCGTTTATTACGCTTTGTTCGAAGTAAAACAATTAAAGGGAAAGGTCTTTTGCTCAATGAAAATCAACAAAAAGGTATTGATGAATGGATTAAGCGGCTCAAAGAGCAAAAACAAAAAAAAGCTGATTATAACTTTACCGAAGAACCATTAAGCGAAGATAAGGAAAAAAATGAATAAACGCATATTTCTTTTATTCTTGTTATCAATTGGAACTCTATTGCCCCAAATTAAACTTCCCCCTCTTACGGTGGGGTATGGAGACACAATTGCTATTAAACATATCAAAAGCAATATGATCATGAATACTCCTGGAACAGCCATCAATTTTCTCACCGTAAACCAAACAAGCTCTCTTCCCTCTTCAGCTTACTGGACTATTAGCTATACACCAGATAGCAATCCTTTTTTATCAGGAGCCCTTGAAAATGAGAGCTCATTTATATTTTCACGCCTTAATACGGGTTCAAGTCAGATATCTTTGAAAAAATATTATATAATACCAGAATTTAAAGATGGCCAATACAGCTTCTCTGCATCTTCCAATACACCAACAGAAGAGACCCCTTCTCTTCATATTCATTTTGCTAATAAAACAATTCTTGAAGTCAATCATGAATTTTATATGACTGTTTCACGCAAAGATAAAGAAGGAACAGAAAAAGATATACTCGTAATGCGAGACAAAAAGCTGACAACAGAGAGCTATAACCCTGAAAAAATTCCAGAAGAAGCAAAGTGGACAGTAACAGTTGTACGTCCCCGCATGCTCACGTATGGTGATATTGTAACACTTCAACACATTGATACTAAGTCACAACTCTGGACATCAACTAAAGAAGATCAAGACTATCCCAATCAATACCCTGCAGGAATAACAAGTGACCTAACCGAACAGACTCAGTGGCGAGTATTACCACCTTTTGGCGGTGGCCCTGAAACCTACATGGGAAGACCCCTTACAGATAATAGCAGCCTACTTGTTCTTGAAAATATAAAAACAGGAAACTTGCTCACTTCTCACGAACAACAACGAGCACAGAAAGCAACAAACAATGATTTTATCTATACAGAATCATTTGAAAAAGATCGTTTATCAAGCCTCTACGAATGGCGACCACAACATAAAAAAGCTCCTAATGACTTTGGACGCCAAATAAGAAGTAAAATACCGCTCATGCTTATTAATAACCGAACAAAGAGAGTACTTACTGGTAATGTAGAGAATGAACATTCTCACAACAATGAAACCTTTATAGAGTTATCTGGAGGAAAACAGGATATTCTTGCTAAAATTAATCTTTGGAAGATTATGAACATACATATATCTCCGCTTATTAAACCAGAAAGCGTCATACAACTCAGACATGACCTCTCTAATAAATATCTCGGAATTGATGATCAAGACCAAAGCAAGGTAAAGCTTGTTGAAAAAAATGATGAAAATAGCCGCTGGATTGTCTTTTTAGAAAAATCAAAAAAATTATGGAACCTTTCTCTTCAAGAAGATGATAACAATCAGAATACAATTCCTAACAACAGCATTGTCTCTCTAAAGCATGAAAAAACAGGGGCCTTGCTATACATATCACCTGAAAATGAAGATAAACTTACTGTTAAAAAAATTGACTACACTACATTAACTGAATCCCAAAAGAAGCTCGAAATGCTTAGAAGCGAATTAGCAATTCGCTTTTCATCCAATCCTATTCGGCACCAAAAACGAATACGTATCTATCATGATACAACACAACGCTTCCTATCTTTTGACCCTGCTCAACAAGATGATATAACTCCGAAAATGTCAAAAAGCTCTTCTCTTACTAAAAGCAGAACATATGACCACTCTCTCTGGACTATTGAGCTGGCAAAAGAGAGCTCTTTTAATGAAATTATCGAAGAGATTAAAGAGCCAGAAGAGATAATCAACGATCTACCAACTCTTGAAACAAAACCTGTACGCGAAGAAAAACCAACAAATCAAGCAACTCTTGATAATCAACAACCAGAAATTAAAGATGAAAACGTTATTTCATTAGAGATTACAAGTCTTATTTTAACAATTCCTCATCGCGTCACAAGAATTCAAACAACCCTAGACCTATTTGATAAGAAAATAAGCCCTGAAGTTAAAAACTTTGTTGCCAATAGCCTTGAAAGCTTTATGCGAGGAATTACAAATAAAAAACTTGTTAATAACAAAAAATTAATAAATATTGTAATTCAATTATTTAATCGCAAAGATGTAGAAGAATTATTAAAAATACACGGATCAAATCCAGATTTTATTTATGAAAAAATCAAACGGACAACAGCGATTTTCAACAAAGTTAATCAAGCATATCAAAAAATTAATGAAGGAGCTAAGAAGTTTACTCAGGCATTAACCCCCAACCTTCAGTTCTCATTGACAGAAATAAATCCAGTTTTTCAAAGTACTTTAAATAAATTAACAGCAACTATTGAACAACACAGCGATCACCTAAAAGAAGATATCATTTCTCTTGCGAAAGAGACCCTTGAAAGAGTTCTTAAACAATTAACAATCTCTCAAAACAAAAATCAAAATCTATTTTTCCTTAGAAGCAATATTGAAAATAACATCATTCCTCTTCTCAATGATTCTCTTGAGCAAATTAATAGAGACGAAAAACTTGATGCAGCTCTTGATGAATTAAAAACAAAAAAAACCATCAGCGAGAGGCTCTCATACACAAGAGATAGAATAATATCATTAAGTGGATCAACTATAAGATCAGATAAAAATCATTGTGCCCAACTTATATACTCATTTATTATGGATCTCAACGCAATGAATAGTACAGAACAAAGCATGTATAAAAAACTTATTAATGACGCTCTTTCACTTAATGTCTTCACTAAACGTGATGAGACCTTTATTACTAAGCGATTGATACCTGCTATACAATAACTTAACAATGATAAGCTCAAAGATCCTGTGTAGCCATTTTTTTAAGTTGTACAGGATCTTTTATCCCTTGCTCTATCTGAATCTGATAGGCTTTTTTTACTACTTTACCAAGAAGCTCTCCGGACTCCATAACATCTAAAAAGTCTTTTCCCTTGAGCAAAGGCTTTTCTGGGGCTTTCCAAACTCCAATATCTTGAGCCTTTCGTTCATAACTCTGATATTTTTTACTATCAACAAAGCCTTGATGATAAGCAAACCGCACAAGCCAACAAAGCGAAGTATGAGGGTAAATATCAATCGCTAATTGTTTATAATCCACAATGCTTTTTAATGGTGCAACATAGTCTACATGAGCGACCAAGGCTCTGACTCCTCGCTTTAGATCATTTTCATTAGTAAAACGAGATAGCGCAAGTGCTTGTTGATTATAGCCGACGTAATAAACAAGAACAGCAAGAGAAGCCTTTAGCTTTTCTTGATTATGATTTTGATACCTAATATCTTGTGCAACTGAATCAAGTGAAGATAATAACTCAGCATTTTTTCCGATATCAAACAATACTGAAATCTCAGGTAAAATTTCATGAAGCCTATTAATCTTATACAACCAAGCAAACCCTCGAGATGGATTACAAGAAAAAAGAATCATCTTTTTAAACTCATCATGAACACGCTCTTGCGCAATAGGCATACCACGAGCGTCATCATGAAGGGACATTCGCTCACTCAACCGATCTAAAGACGAATCAGGATTCATATCAAAACGGGCCATAAACTGCATAACACGAAATAAGCGGAGCGGATCTTCAACAAAGAGCTTTTCATCAACCGCTGAAATTCTATTATGCTTCATATCCTCTAGCCCTCCATATGGATCAATAATTTCAGGCTCCGGAAAAGATTTATCTTGGCAATAACCCGCAATACAGGCAACATCAATAGCCATCGCATTCATTGTAATATCCCGACGCCGACAGGCATCCTTGATACTCATATTCTCATTAATAACTACTTTTGGTTTCCTTCCTATGCTATCACGACGCGGCAGAGACCAATCAACATCAAAACAAGATAATCGCAATACACCAAATTTTTTTCCTACTTTGGTAACTTTACCAAAGCCGCATAGTACCTCTTCTAGAGGCTTAAGAGGTATACCATGTACCTCAATATCAATATCCTTAAGCTTTTTACCAAGAACATAGTCTCGCACACTACCCCCAACCAAATAACAGATCCCCCCCTCTTCTCGTATTTTATTGCAGACCGGAAAAATAGAATTTAATTTTTGACACAGCTCCTTTGCATCTTTCATAAAAGCTCCTTTAAGACGTTATTAAGATTTTATTTTAAATTCATTGAGACTTATACACAAATAGTATTAAACTAATGTGTAGTAGTAACTCGTGGAAACCTTCACTAATTACCAAAGAGGCTATCATGATTTCTGAAAAATTATATATAAACTATTGTAGTATAGCACTTATTGCTTTGTTATTGTTTATCCACACAGGAATATGCTCAGCGATCACATACTCAAACACGAATATCAAAACTGAAATTGATAAAGCTGCAAACATCTCTAACTTTTTTAATAAATCAGCAGCCTACGAAAAAATTGTAAATGAAACAGCGACTCAAAAAACAGCTTTAAATAACACTTCACGCAATATGTTTAATACTTCAGTGCAAAAAAATGTACTCAATAAAATAAACTATAACAATCTTAACCATGTTAATCGCACAATTAGACTCTTAAAAAAAATGCTTGCAAGCCCAGTAACGAATCAAGAACAACGCACTAATATCAAAACATCACTTTTACCACCACTTCAAAAAACAGCAGCTCAACTAAAACAACAACAGCAGGCAGCAGCAGAAGCACAGCAACAACAAGATGAAGCAGAAAAGCTTAATGTTGAACTGGACGCAGCAACTCCAGCTAGTAAAATTACCAAACTTCAAGAGATGCTAAAACAAACCCCACTTAGTGAAGCAATACAAGATGTTGTTTCAGCAACATTGCTTGAACTCTATTCCCCTATAAAAAACATGAATAATGCAACACTGAATAACCTTGAAGCTTTAATTAAACAAGTTATAGGGCATGCATCACTCTCTTCATACGACAAATCGTTTGCTCAGACTACATTAACTAAAAGCATCGCAAATAGACGGAATGCAATAAAACAAGAACAAGCTGAAAAGCAAAGCGCTACACAAATAGCAACAGAAAAAACAGCGATTACTAAACTAATTAAAACATTAGTAGCCCCTGCAAATAATACTAAAAATAATTTTGCTAAGCGCAAACAAGCTCTTGTTGCAACCATGAACAATAATGACCTTATTACCCGATTTAAAAAGCTCAAAGAACAATTACCATACCAAGAGCAATCATCTTTTGATGCACAAATAAAAAACATTTTTGCATCAAGTCTAGGCGGACTTCAAAGCATTATCCCATCTCTTTCTCTTGCAGCCCTCAATGAATTTGAAAAATTCTTAAATAGTCCAGCAATTAAACAGACACCTCTTCTTAGCTTTGCACAAAGAAACTTTGCAACAGCAACCATGAAGCTTGTAGTAACAAACCAAAAAGATGTCCTTTTAACAAAGCAACAACAGACTCAAGAGCTCCAACAACAAACAGCAGAACAACAAGCAGAAGAAAAGCGGCAGCAAGAAGAAAAACTCGCAGCAGAACAACAAAAAGCAGAACAACAAAAAGTAATTACGAGCTTTAGCAACAAACTTAAACCACTTGCAAAACAACCAATCAACAAAAAAATAAGCGGGCTACAACAAATTGCTAATCAAACAAAAGAACCTCTCTACAGTGAAATGAAAAAAGCATTTACTAATGAAATCAACAAACTCCAAAATGCAATCTTTCAAATGCAAAATTCAACATTAGCAGCACTTGAAAAACTTCTCAAATCCCCAAATGCTCAAAAGCTTCTTGAAGATTCTTTCAAGATGTACATGTTACCCACCATGCAGTTCTTTATTGATCAACAGCGCACAAAAAACCAACAATCTGCAGCCCAACAAAAAGAGCAACAACTTAATGCTCAAGAGCAAGCAGCTCTTCAAGCAGCTGAGCAAAAAAGGCTTGCAGATGAAGCAGCAAAAGCTAAAGCTGCTCAAGCAAAACTAGAAGCAGCTCAAAAAGCTGAACAAACAGCTGTCACCCTGTTTAATAAGAAAATTACTCCCATTACACAAAAGACTAACTTGACACAAAAAGCAAACATGTTAAATAATCTTTTAACTAAAGCCCCAAAAATCATGTATGACGGTATGCAATCAGCTGTAGAAGAAGCTATTAAACCACTCTATGCCGCCTCTGGACCAAATTTAAACCTTGCACAAGCAATTGAGCGCTTACGTAAAACAATTCAATCAGCCCCACCAGAAGAGGGAAAAACATTTGTTAATGAAAATAATCAAGCAACAGTTGCAACAAACCTCCTTCTTGCTGAACGCACAGTTCTTGATGCATACCGCAGGGAAGAGGCTCAATTAGCCGAACAAGCTGCTCAGAAAACAGCTGAGCAAAAAGCTGCAGCAGCAGCTGCTCAACAAAAACAAGCAGAACAAGAAGCATATGAGCAACGAAAAGCTCAATCAATTGCGCAGTTTAGAGGAACCATTCAAGCAATAAGAATGCTTCCTCCATCAAGCAGAATAGAATCACTAAAACAACTTATGATTTCACAGCAATCTAAAGAATTTAGTTCAGAACCTGCAATGCAAGAAGCATTCTACCAAAGTATCAAACAAGTATATCAAGACCTTCCAAAACAAGATTTTACTATTATTGAAAAAATGAATGTTTTTCTTAAGCTTGCCGGACAGCCAAATGTTACCCTGCTTAATAATGTAAGCCAAAAGCCTGATATACAAAACATGCAAAAAGAAGTGGCACAAATAGAAGCTACACTACAACAATCTCAAGCAGCCAAAAAAGCCCTTTCCTTTCAAGAACAACAAAGAATGAATGCTTACGAGCAATTTAAACAACAAGTACAAAATGCTAACCAACCGATATTACCATTTACACAAAGACTCAACGGACTTATGTCCATTGCCAACAATCAAGGCGTTATTATGAATGCAAAAACCCATAATTATCTCCCTGAAGCACAAACATTATTTGCAAGTAATATTGGTATGCTTTTAAGTGGCCTTGAACAAATGAGTGCTAATGATATGCAAGCCTTTGCAGACTTTGCTCGAACCCTCGTACCCCTACCGTCTCCTCAAGTTCTTGCATCAAATGCTTCTAATGCTGAAAAGTTTAGAGAAGGAACGGCATTATTAACACCAGATCAAAAAGCTTACGTCGCTATTGATATGATTAAAGCGCTTGAAAACCAAATGAATAAGCAACCGGATATTTATCAAGAAGTAATCATCAGACAATATCAACCTCGCGAAGAAGATAATACCTTTGTTCGAGGTAAAAGTGGAAAAAAAGTAGGTACCTTTGGAAAAGCTCAAATGATCAGAGCTAAGCAAAAAACTGCTGAGCTTACAGCATCTGAACGAACAGGAAGTCCTTCCTTTTCATCTACACCTCAACCTACTCAGCAAACCCCTGTAAGCACCCGATCTGGACGAAGCTCAGGAAGAGGTGGTACCTCTCGAATTATTGCCCCAACAAGTATTAGTCAAAGCTCAAGTAGAAATGCTCCTACCAGGACAGGACAATCGAGAGAAATAACCCGCACAAGTTCCTCATCTCGTGGTAATAGAAGATAAATAAAAACAGTCAATTTCTTGCAATTTTGGCACCATGTTTTAAACTAATTCTACATCTAAGGGTAAATGAAGCGTTTTGGGGCTATAGCTCAGTTGGTAGAGCGCATGAATGGCATTCATGAGGCCACCGGTTCGACTCCGGTTAGCTCCACCATTTCAGACAAAAAGGAGATCATGCGCATTACAGTCCCATTACTTCATCTTATTGCGCTGGTAAAATTTCTTGTGGCGGTTACTATTTTATCTTCCTTATTTCTTTATCTTGCAATTACTCATCCTATTCATCAAGCATTAATTGGCACTCTGCTTGCCTGGTCACTATTTGTACTCTGTCTACCTGGTGCGCATGGAGCTTCATTAGTAGGCTTTCCTGCTCATTTTTTATATAACAAAAAACTCATTACAGAGCCATACATTTGGACAGGCATGGCTCTGTTAAATATTGTAACGTTAATTTTTTTCCCACATTACTATCTTCTTTCAATACCATCACGACTACTTTTTAGTATTATAACCCACCCTTTTCCTGGCTGGATTATTTTTATTACTTCTTTTGTTGGAACCTTTTTTCACTTTTTATTTGATAAAAAATCTCAAGGCGCTACTCTCATTCTTATAAGACAACTAATTATTATTCTTGGTTATCTTATTTTTCTCTATATCTCACATAAATATGCAGTCATCATCTTAGGAATTAGTATTGATGCCTAACGTGCTTCAAGGTAAAATATAAACATAAAACAAAATTAATTTTCCACAGTAAATTAATAATTATACTCGAGAAAATAGTCTTTCAGCTTATCAAAAGGATACAAACATCATGAGATCAATCCCCCTCTCTGGCATAAAGCAAATTGAACACCTTGTCTCTCAAGACCGTGAATGCATCTCCTTAAGTCAAGGTAAAATGGCAACAGGAGGAATCCCGAGAGAAATTAAACGTTTTGTCCAAGAACAGCTTAATACATGTACTACCGACTACTATAGCACACCGACAGGCATTCCTGCTCTACGAGAACAACTAAGTAAAAATCTTAGCCTTAAATATCAATCAACAATAACTGTAGAAAATATCTTACCAACACATGGCTGCATTGGAGCTCTTTCACTTATATTTTTAACAATACTTCGTCAAAATGATGAAGTCATTATCCCAACTCCAGCCTACCCAGCCTACTGGACACTCACTCTTGCTGCCCATGCACATCCAGTCTTTGTTTCAACCGAAACTGAATCAGGATGGCAGCTTTCAATTAATAAAATCAAAGCTGCTTGCACAGAGAAAACAAAAATTATTATTTTTTCAAATCCATGGAATCCATTAGGGATTATTGTTCCTCAAGAAACGATCAATGAACTTGCTCTCTGGTGCGAAAAAAGAAAAATTTATCTTATTATTGATGAAGCATATGAAGCATATGTGTTTGGAGATATAAAACTTACACCAATTATTCCCCGCGCAATAAAATCAAACTATATCATTAGTACACATAGTTTTTCAAAAAGCTTTGCTATGAGTGGATGGCGAATTGGATATGTAGTGGCGCATAAAAAGCTTATTGAACAACTCACTCTCATGCAAGATGCTCTACTTAACAGCTTAAATAATCCAGCACAATATGCAGCTTTATACGCAATACAAAATCCAAACTTAAATCTTCCCTTTAAAGAAATTATTGAGACAAACAAAGATCTTGCACTCAATCTTTTACAGCCACTTCAAGACAAAGGATATATTTCATTTTCAGTGCCTAATGGAGGATTTTTCTTTTATATTAAGGTCTACAACTTCAATGTAGAAGACCTTTGCTTCAGGCTCATTAATGAAGCAAAAGTTGGCCTTATTCCAGGAAGTACCTTTGAACCAGATAGACAATCAAACTCAATACGCTTATGCATTGCACGTGAAAAAATTGTCCTTCAAGAGGGTATTAATCGTTTGGTAAACTTTTTTTTAACCAATAGCTGAATTAAACATGTATAAAAAAAAAGAGCATATTCATTTTGTTGGCATTGGCGGAATCGGTATGAGTGGCATTGCTCTCATGCTGGTACAACAAGGCTATATTATTTCTGGATGTGACACCTCTTATTCTTCGCTACTCAAGACACTTCACGAGCAAGGCTGTCATATCAATGAAGGCCATGATGAACTTCATGCATCCAAAGCGGATATCATTGTATATTCATCAGCCATTAATTCTCATCATCCAGAACTTATAGCAGCACAGAACCGAGGCATCCCGACTATTCCTCGAGCCGTCATGCTTGCTGAAATTATGAGAACCAAATTTAGTGTAGCTGTTGCAGGGTCACATGGCAAAACAACCACAACATCATTGATCTCTCACATCATGATTGAAGCACAACAACACCCAACCGTTATTATTGGGGGGCGACTTAAAAATATTGATTCCAATGCCCTGATGGGAAAAAGTGATATCCTCATTGCAGAGGCAGATGAAAGTGACCGCTCGTTACTCTATCTTAATCCAACAATGGCAATCATTAATAATATCGATGCTGAACATCTTGATGTATACAAAGACATTGATGATGTTAAGGCCACTTTTCAGAATTTTTTGGAGCGACTCCCATTTTATGGAAAAGCTTTTTTAGGTATTGATGATCAGCACATTCATCAACTTCTCAAGCTCAAACATATTCCTATTATAACATTTGGATTTGATCAAAATGCTCACATTAAAGCTGAAGTCATAGAACTAGCAGGAGGCTACTCTAAATTCAAGGTACTCGCACGAAATCATAATGATCAACCTCATGCTTTGCTCGGAGAAGTAGCTCTGCCTTTTCCTGGAAAACATAACATTCTCAATGCACTCGCTGCTATTGCACTCTGCCTAGAATTTGATATACCTTTTGAAACCATTGCCCATGCTCTTAATTCTTTTGAAGGAGTTGCTCGGCGCTTTGAATACAAAGGAACGTTTAAAGGCTCAGAAATATTTGATGATTACGCCCACCATCCAACTGAGATCTATCATACCTTGTGTGCTGCGCAGCGACGAAAGCGCAAGAAACTTCATGTGATCTTCCAACCACACCGTTACTCACGCACAGCAAAATTGTGGGATGAGTTTGTACATGTATTTGCCAATCAAGAGGCCCCCTACAAAATTGATCACCTGTATATAGCTGATATTTATCCAGCCTCAGAAGAGCCCATTGATGGTATCAACAGCAAAGCTTTTGTTGCAGCTTTACGCACTCACAACAAAAGTTTATTATCTCAGCATTCTGGGTCATACAATAGTACCGAACAGCTCGTTAAACAAAATATTAGTGAAGGAGACTTTGTTATCACAATTGGTGCTGGAAAAATTAACAATGTAGGTCTAGCATTAGTTGCTAAAAAATAATTACCCAAAAAACAATACTCTTTTAATAACAGCCTCATTGACAAACTGATCAAATAGGAAGAGAATAAAACTTGTCTCTCTTCTTAAATTTCTATCCACCCTTCTATTTTTCATAAATGAAAGGATACTTCGTGTTAACACCCAGGTTATTTCGCTACATGTTAGCGCTTCTCATGTGTGGAATTTCAGCCATGCATGCACAGAACAAACAACTTCCAGCCGGTGCCGGCGCAAAACCTAAAATGTCTATTGAAAAAGGTGATGCTAAGTTAACCATTGGTGGAAAAACAAAAATTGAACATTTTTTTCATGATAATGCTTATCTGCTCAATAAGAATATTCCTGATGAATGCGAATATTTTAAACATTCATTGAATGTTATTTTTGACTTTGTTTATGGCAGGAAGCAATTCGGTCATGATGCTGTTCAGTTGTACACCGATCTCCGGCATAAAAGCGTATGGGGTAAACCATCAAGCTATTCTGACAAAGCCTCAGGACCGGGTGGACCAGCACAAGTACGTCTTGCCAACACCAACTTTGGAAATCACTCTCACACCAGCGGCAAGCCGCTTATCTGGATGACTGAATCATGGCTTAAATTTAGCTTTAATGCTCTTTTTGATTCAGATTGTGAAAATTTGCACTTCTTTAAAGTTGGTTGGTTCCCATTCTCTCTTGGTCGTGGTATTGCTCTCGGTTCAAGCTACGGAATGAATAAAGAAATTCTTGGTTTATATTCATATCCTGAAGATAAATCAGCTCCAGGTATTCTTTTAAGTGGCACTATACTCAAAGACCGCCTAAAGTATGATCTTTACTATGCCAAATTTGAAGAGCGCAATAAAAATTTTGCCGACACCATTAATCATGAAAAGAGCCATTGGATTGGACGAGAGTTGCAACCATGGAGAGGTATCAATAAAGATGACTCTCTCTTCGCTGCTCGCTTGAAAATATATCCGCTTCCAGAATGTGTTCCAGGTGTTTTAGAGATTGAACCTTATTGGTTTTATAACGACGCTTCTGATCAATTCTTAGAAATTGCACCAGACGTTAAGACTCGTCTTCATTCGCTTGGCTTTGCTACTGAATATGCCTACAAAAATCTATTTGAGTTTGGTTCAGACGTTGCTTTTAATCTTGGTATAGAAGAAGTACAAGCAATTGATCGAAACAATGCTCAAATCATCAATCATAATGGTCAACTAATTGAAGTCTATAGTCACATTGTTGAGCAAGCAAGTGGTAAAAAAGCTCTTGTAACAGATACAACAAAAGCTCTTGCAAATAATCCAGCTCTTAAAGAAAATAATCGCAATTTAGATACTATTTACAAAAATACCAGCAAGCGTATTCGTCCATGCTATAAGAATAAGCTTCGAGGGTGGATGGGGGTTATTGATGCAACCGGACATATTCCACAATGTAAGCTCTCATTCTCTGGAGCATATGGATATGCATCAGGAGATCAAAATCCTCATGTAGAAGAAGTAAATAAAACATATAAAGGATTTATTGGGCTTCATGAATTTTATACAGGTAAACGCGTAAAAAGTATTTTTTTACTTGACCAACGCTTGCTCAAAAGGCCAATTAGTTTGCTTCCTAATAATGCTCGAGCAGATGAAGATCTGGCATTTAGCGATTTACAGCATGTTGGTTTTTCTGCTCAGTGGAAGCCAAAACTTGGCGGCAAAGAGCTTTCATTCAATCCAAATGTTATTGCATTCTGGAAAGCACACAAAAGTGCCAAATTTGACCGTGAAACTCAAAAAGCTTCTGAGTGTGAAAAAGCCCGTACTTATATGGGAACTGAAGCAAATATTGTAATTACAGCACAGCTTCTTAAAGATCTTTCCTTCTACGCAGTCTTTGCAGCGTTTTTCCCTGGTGGTTACTTTACCGATATCAGTGGAGTTAAATTGAGTAGAGATTATATCTCTGTTATCGAACAACAAAATCCATCCAACATTACGATTGATCCTGCCAAGTTTAGACTCAGTGATGATACGGCATATCATATGAATATTGGTTTTAGCTATAAATTTTAGTATCAAAAGATAAAATATAGCAATTTTATCTTGAATAAATTAGAACTACAAAAAAAGGGGCGCGGTGATGATCACCCGCCCCGTCATTATTTCTACTTAACTCACGCTCTTATCCCAAATGAGACTCAAGCTTTTCTTTAAGCACATCTTTTCCCATGTACCCAGTCTCTTTTCCAACTAATTTGCCTTCTTTAAAAAATAAAAAAGTTGGAATTGAAGATACGTTATGTTGAATAGCAACATCACGCTCTTCATCAATATTCAGCTTAACAAACTTGTAGCTATCACCATGCTCTTTTGCAAGCTCATCAAAAAGTGGTGCCATTTGTTTGCATGGACCACACCAGGTTGCATATACATCAACAATAACCGGCTTTTCTGATTTAATAACTTCAGCCTCAAATTGGGCAGCATTCACTTCTTGTGCCATGTTTAAAATCCTTTACATTAAATGGTTACTTTAGCTTTGCTAACAAGATCTATTGAAGTAATCGAAGCTTTTCAAAGAAGAGCTGTTTTTCTTTTTTAGTCATAGGACTTTGTTCAATACTTGTCCAGCTCTTTGGGTTATACTCTTCAGCAAACCGTGAAAATCGATTATACCAAATACCATCATGATGAGCCAGGATTGATCTGACAAGCGAAACATCTGACGGTTTTTTAACTTTTGACAATAATAGCACACAAGAATGTTTTACCGGAATAGAGTTTTTAACAAACCATGATCTATGCTGATTATATTCAGCATTGAAGGTCAATAAATGCAAAGGATTTTCCTTCTTAAAAGCCAGTCCCTTAAAAAATCCCTTATAAAACCAATGAGTCATAATACTTGGAAGATAACACATAATTTGACATTCAGGAATTTTTTCATAAAAATGCTGGGCCATTTTTTTACCTAACACCTGAGCTTCTTCTTCAAGAAATTTCCAGTAAGATCCAATCTGCCGAGTCACAAACAAAGCATTCACTTGATGATCAAAATGAGTTGAAGGAAGTTCTTTATTTTGCTGTTTAAAAAAACGGGTTAATGACTCTTGATCAAACCCCATGAGCGAAGTAAAAACACCAGTCTTTTGGCGACAATACATTTCAAGATCAATCATCACACCGCTTAATTTCATGCCGTGACAAACTGAAGGTTGCTTCCATTTCGCAAGAAAGCGATCAAGCGAAAGCATAATTTCACTATACCAGAATGAATAATTTAACGGTGCGGGAAGATCTGTATAACTATTGCCAAAGATATCCTGAGCATAGGATTGAGGCAAATTCGGTGGATATAAATTATTTGCAATCTCAAAACCTAAAATCAATTTTGGTGGCGCAGTATTTCGCTTATGTCCCTGCTCAGTTAATTTTTTCGTAAATAGACCTACAGAATGTAAAAATCGCTTCTCATTTTTTTTTGTTTCTTCTGAGTTATCTTTTTTGACCATCCGCGCAATAGGGCCATAGTAAATATTAGGAGTAATACTCAACCACAAAGTGTCTAGACCAGAAGCATAAATATCATCAACCAATTCATCCTGCCGCTGCTCAAATATTTTTTTTAACTTTTTATTTTCTTCTTCATTTTTTTTAGGGTCATCTTTATAAGGCTCAAAGGCGACTAACTCCATCCAAGCCATATGTCGCTTTTTTTTAATTTTTTTTACATTGCTTTTTTCTTGCTGCAGCTTAACCGGATCTTGCTTCGCTAATTTATAGAGTTGTCCCTTATCAAACATGCCCTTTTTGGAAACAAGTAGCTTAAGCTCACGAAACATGGTCTCATACGCCTGATAAAATGAATGCCTCAAACCATAGTCCATAGGCGCACTATGAAAATTTTCAAAAATAGAAAGCACAAGCAAACTACTTGAAAAACCAAAAAAGATATGGTTTGCTAACTGACGATCATAATGATACATACCATACGGAAAACTCTGTTTAATCTCAATCGGAAAGTTATTATTTAACGGTAATAATGCCACTTGATGTTGCACCGACGTTGCCTGTTCATACAAATGTTCAATAAAATTATTGATACTTGTTGATGGCAACCGCAAAGTGGTGTGATACGGCAAAGGCCTGCGATCAGATAGATGAGTAATTGCGGAGACTCCAACGCGAAGTACATGCTCATGAACACCTACTCGTTTTCCATATAAGACACTTAAAAGAGATGTAAATATTTGAGCTGCAGCATGAGAAGAAGAGAGTGGTGGTACCAGAAAACCAACCAATTTATTCTTCTTTTGGGCAAATTTATTTATGTGTGATAAGATCCGCTGGGACAAAGGTGATTGCATCCGCGAAAACAAATCAACACGACAAGCGCAAATTACTCCATCAAAATTCCCTAGTAATTCATCAGTTTTAGATGTCACCAGATGATCAAATGGTATGTAAGAAAAATGCAAGCCTTGACGTCGTGCCATTGCTAAAAATGGTTCATAGACCTCTTCGTCCCTTCCTGTCGCATCAAGAAATGCGCATTTGTAATCTTTTGCATTGAGTGCTGCCAAAGAAATGACAAACAGAACAATAATTTTTTGTACTACCTTCATATCCACCCCAAATTTCTATTTAAACTCTTTTACATGACTATCTTATTTTTTTTAATGCAGAATAGTCAATAATATTGAAAATGGGTGTAAAAGAAGAAGGCACTAGGCCCCCTTCTGAATCTAGAAAAAAATATTATTGAGCTTGTTCTTATTGCTCATTAAGAACTGCAATTTCACTCCTAAGCAATTGAACAACCTCGTCATGCCTTCGGTTTATTGCAATTGCAAGAGCTCCAGCGCCTGTAACTGTTTTTTGACAAAAGGCTGCTTTCAAGCCAGCAGAGTTGCCAGCATAGGCAATCTTCAAAGCACAAATCAAAGAGCTTACCTCTTTGAATAATCCTTTTTCGCAAAGATTAACAAGAGGGGTATTTCCATAATCATCAGCAATACTCAATGCATTTTTCAAGCCAACCTGGTCATATAAAAAAGCTTTTTTAAGTCCATTGATTATCTCACATGAAAGTGAAGCATAGCTAGAACTTGTTATATAATCAAAAAATAAATGTCTATTGTTCTGACTATGCTGCGTAAGAGACTTTTGCAAAATGTTAAGGTCATCCTGCTGATCAATATAATCTTTTAATTGATTCTGACAAAACTCATCAAAGCTTGGCAGAGTCTTATACAAAAAAAGAACTCTCTGATTATTAAGAATCTCCTTAACAGGGTCTGAGCATATTTGACATACTAGCACAACAACATTGGTAGAATAAATCATATCAAAAACAAAACGTCCATTAACAAAAGAAAACGCTTCATCCTTAATTAAAGGAAGCTTACAAACTATTTCCCTATTAAACCCATACACTTTTTCAAGAAAAAAACAAAGTAGTTTTTCTTGAAAACTTTCTGCACAATTTTGAACACTTGAGAATTGCTTAAGCAACTCTTGATAGGCAGTATAATAGGACTTATTAATTTGTGCCAACGCCATAATAAGCCTGGCTCCACTAAAAATAGATTTAATATCTTTTTTATTAACATTATCTATAATAACATGAACAAATAACATGAAAAAATCAGGGTTTTCAAAAACCAACACTGCCAAATGATTAAGATCTCTTACTCCGTCTTCAATAACTTTTTTAGAATTTTGACTGAAAATAAGAGTTGTACATTGATCTTGCATCACATCATTCATTCCCGCAAGATTCCTACCTATGCAGCTAATTAATCCAAGAACAAGAAATGCCTTTTTTATAAAAAATGTGGTCATAATATAACGCGAGTTCGATAATTCATGAAGCATGATTTAATCGTAGATTTTGCTTATT
>CAYMBP010000014.1:0-42740 GCA_964388745.1 uncultured Pseudomonadota bacterium
CGATAGAGCAAGCTTTATATTAACCATGGTTTTTATTAACAATCAAGGAAAACCCTTTACATTTGAGGGAGTCTGCCATGGAAGGCTAATTAAACCCCCAAAATCGTGCTTAAACCCTGCGTTACCATATGATGATTTTTTTATCCCTGACGGAGAGACAAGGACATGCGCAGAATTGCAATCTAACTTTAATGAACATGCAGATATATTCTATCGAATTCGTGCACTTAAAAAGTTTCTTGAGTGGTATAGCAAATAGGGTATACTAAAATTTGTGTGTTAAGTCTCCAGCTGTATCCCCAAAGGAATCTGTACATGTTCGGTTTTATTAAAGAAAAAATCCAAAAAGTTTATAATCAATTTACAAAGAAAATCTCCTCTCTCTTCACTCGCTCAAAGCTTGATGACGAATTTATGGAAGAGCTTAAAAAACTTTTGATTAGTGCAGACACAGGAGCCTTAACAACTAAGCGCATCATTGATGATTTGAAAAGTCATATTCAAAATGAATCAATAAACAATATTGATGAGGCAAAAGAGCATCTTGAAAAGTTCCTGCTCTCATTACTTAGCTCTTTTGAACCTGCTGAGCCATTTCCTTCTGTTATGATGCTTGTTGGTGTTAATGGAAGCGGTAAAACTACTTTTGCTGCAAAGTATGCCCAACTCCTTAAAAGTCAAGGTAAAAAGGTTATTCTTGTTGCAGGAGACACATTTAGAGCTGCAGCTGTACAACAACTTGGAGAATGGGCAAAGCGTATTAACGTTACACTTTTTTCAGGAAAAGATGGGCAAGATCCCGCATCTGTGGTCTTTGACGCATGTGCACACTTTAAAGAACACAACTTTGATCACTTAATCATTGACACAGCTGGGCGACTTCAGACTAAAGTAAATCTCATGAAAGAATTAGAAAAAATTAAACGCATTGTTGAACGTCAATTAGGTGGTTACTCAATTGATACCTGGCTTACTATTGATGCCATGATTGGTCAAAATTCTTTACAACAAGCAAAAATCTTTTATGAAGCAACAAAGGTTAATGGTCTTATTTTAACTAAGTTTGATGGCACAGGCAAAGGTGGTGCAGTATTTAGTATTACCCATGAGCTAGGAGTTCCTATCATATACGTAACATTCGGTGAAGGAGTAAATGATATCAAAGTATTTGACTCTTCAGAGTACGTAGCAGAATTATTTCATGAATAAGTAATGACAGGAAGGAGCCGCAATGAAAAAACAAATAGTGATTAGCGCAATCATTATTTTTGGCTTGAGCTATGAATATAGCACCCTTCACGGTGAACATGATGCCTCAATTAATGCAGATACCCCAGCCAGACAATGGACTCTTTTTTCTCCTGCGCTCAAACGACTTGGCACTCGATGCAAAAAAGCATTTATAAAAATTAGTCCAGACCAACTTACTAAATCACCCCAAAAAAATATTATAATAAAGCCAATCTCTGAATTTTCTAATAAGAGCCCTAAGTTCAAAATAGTTAATCATCCAAATGGTGCTCAAATTATTAAAGGAATAGCTCAAAATGCTGAAAAAAATCCAATGGTACGAGAAAAAATATACCAAGATTGTGGCTCACTCATATGGGGTAAACAAGAACATCTTATTTTAAAACTTGAGGATGCACAAAAAATATCTGATCACTCTGCACTTATGACTCTTCAAACCATTCTCTCTGAAAAATATGATAATGAAAAAAGCCCAATAACGCGTTTTGGATTTGAGATCTACCTTGAACGAACCCTAATCGAAAAAGATTATGAAATGCTCTTCAATCACCAACATTTACTTACAGAAGAAGAATACAGTCAATTAAAACTATACCTAGAGCATTATTTGAGTGTGTTAACCCAATTAGATACAATTGTTAATATTATTATTATGGGTCATACTATTGCATGATAGATAATACCCTTAATCAGACAATCTCAAACATAAAAAAAAGAGGAGTGCCAGAACATGAATGCTGGCGCCTTCTTTCTTTAATTACAAACCAGAGCCATACAGAACTCATCTTAAACAAGAACTTCAGTCTAAATGATCAACAACAACTTCTGTTAGATGACTTTATTCATCAACTTACCATTGAGAATAAACCGATTCAGTATATTGAAGGAATTGTTGATTTTTGTGGCCTTTCCTTGTATGTTGAACCACCCATACTTATTCCTCGACCTGAAACAGAAGAATGGACAAACTGGCTTATCAAAAAACTGCACAAAAAAAAAGAATTTCCCCTTACCCTGCTTGATATGTGCACAGGATCAGGATGCATTGGTCTATCTATTGCATACCATTGCCCATGGATAACAGTCGTAGGAGCTGACCATAACCCCCAAGCACTCTCTCTTGCACAGCGTAACAAAAAAAAACTAAACCTCTCAAATATATCCTTTACAATGTCAAGCTTTTTTGACAATTTGAAAAACAAAAAATTTGATTGTATTGTTGCAAACCCACCATATATAACTAATGAAGAATACAAAACCCTTGATCCAAGAGTTAAGTTATGGGAAGATAAGACAGCTCTTGTTACTCCAGAAAAAGGTGTTTATAGCTATTCAAAAATATTTACGGGGGCACTTCATCACTTAGAAGAAAAAAGTCCATTAGGAAGCAATTTTCCTCGCATTATTGTTGAACTAGGAACTCAAAGCGACCTAGTTGCAGATTGCTTTGAAAAAATTATAGGGACAACATATAAAATCTTTAGTGATGAACAAGGAGCCTTGCGTTGGTTGGCTGGAAGGTATTTGACAAAGTGAATACTTTCTTATAAGTTCATAAAGCAATAAGCCTTCTTAGAAAGAATAATCATAGTTTTTATTATGTTAATATTTTTAAAAGACAATACTAGTCACCAATCGTGACAGCTTGAAAGGATTATTATGATGAATAAGGGTCGCTTACTTATCCTCTATTCTCTCTTTAGCTCATTAAGTTTTGGGTTATCGCATGCAAAAGTATGTGATAATAATAAAACAAAAAAATCAGTCATTAATAATGCAATAAAAGAAATTAAACAAGATGTTAATGATAAATCGGGTATTTTCACTATCTGCTGCACTTACAAAATATTTGATGGTCAGCCCATTTTGAGCACAAAGCGTATTCACTATTCTCAATATCGTAAAAAATCTGATTTCGTTGAATTTGATATTCCTCAGAATTTCGCAAAAAAAACTCCAGATAAAATAATGGAAATCACTTACAAGAAACCTAAAAAAAACCAATTTTTATCACTTGTTCACAGGCACCCTATAAAAAAAAATAAACGCCTTTGCTACGAAAAAGTTTCTATTCCCAGAAATTATTTCATTTAATTAAACAATAAACGTTTTATCCTCTTTATCTTTTGGAAAAAGGACCTTCATGAGCAATGATCAACCTTCAACACGTAGCGGAAATTTTTTTAAAATAGTCAAAAATCTTTTTTGGCTCTTTTTGTTTCTTCAATTTTTACCTATTTTTTTTACTAATATGAAGAACTCTTTTCATGAGATGACATTCCCTAAAGAGAAAATTGGATATCTCTCACTTTCGGGAATTATTTGTGATTCTATGTTTTTAAGTCAACGCATTCGTGATTTTGAAGAAGATGAAAGCATTAAAGGTATTTTAATCAAGTGTAACTCTGGTGGTGGTTGCTCTGGAAGTAGCCAAGCCCTTTATTCAGAGCTCAAGCGATGTAAGAAACCAATTGTCTTTTTTGTTGAAAATGTTTGCGCGTCAGGTGCTTACTATATTGCCCTTGCTGCAGATGAAATTATTGCTAATCCAAGCTCTACAATTGGAAGTATTGGTGTTACATTACGCCTTCCTGACGTGAAAGGGCTAATGGAAAACTGGAATGTTAATGTTAACTTTGTTAATGCAGGTGCCTATAAAAGTGTTGGTACACCAACTGAACACCTTAGTGCAGAGCATAGAGCATACTTGCAAAATTTAGTAGATGATACTTATCAGCAATTTGCAGAAGATGTTGCCAATGAACGCTCTCTGAAAATTGAAGAAAAAGAAAAATGGGCAGATGGAAAAGTCTTTACAGGAAAACAAGCTCTTGAGTTAGATTTAATTGACTCTTTAGGCTCATTTAGTGATGCCATAGATTCAATTAAAAGCCTTGCCCACATAGAAGGAGAAATTAAATTGGTTATACCAAAAAAACCATCCCCTTTGATTGCTGCACTTAGCGGACAAGACTATGAACAATTTGATGGTGAAGAGATGGGTAGCTCGCTTGGAAAGCTTATGAGTAATGTATACTCTTCATTTTTGAACCATCAAACATCAGTCAATAATCGTTTTATAAATATTTCATAAAAATTCATCAAAAATAGAAGTAAGAAATTTTTAATATTCCGGGCACGTTTGCCCGGAATGTTTTTTTCAAAGGAAACTGTTTCTTATGGCTAAGCAGACTTAATCTGATATGGTCTGTTTTCTTAAGAGCATTACTCTTGGATTCATAAAATGAATCATGCCCCCAATATTGATACAGACTAAATCACTCCTTGCTCTACTTCTTCTTTTTCAAAAATAATTGACTCAACAGCATGAAAAGGCAATATCTGATACGGATGCATTTCTCGTGCAATAATTGCATCACCGTTTGGCATTACCTGTTGTAAACGAGCACTAAACGTATTTCCTTCAGCATCATGGATAGTCATTGTTTTGCCTATTAATACAAGGCTCTTTCGCCAATCACGATAAAGCTCTTGAAATTTTTCTTCTTGCCATTGAATATAACGCATATCAAGTGATGTTAATAAACTATAATAGAGCTCTCGCATTTGAATACTTTTTCCTGTAATCATTTGAAGACTTGTTGCCAAGTCAAACAGCTCATCATCTTGGGTAAACAGTGTATTCACATTTAAGGCAAAACCCATCACAATTCCAAGCAATTGTTCTCCCTGCCAAATAGGATGCATTAATATTCCCCCAAGCTTTTTTCCGTCATAGAAAAAATCATTTGGCCACTTTATACCTACACCATACTCAAGTAATGGATTCAGAATACCAAGCGTCATAGCAATCGTTAATTGGTTGAGTCGAACAGCAATATCATCAGCAAGAATAGAGTTAATGCTTTTTGGCTTTAGAACAGCTGTTACACACAATTGACCATCCTTTTGCGTCCATGAACGGCCTTGTCTTCCTTGTGCCTCTTCAAGCCTATTTGCAATAAATAGTGCTCCATCAGGTGCTGTTTTTATATGATCGCGAGCCCACTTCATGCTATTTGCAATAACATCTGCTCGATATAACTGAGAACCAAAAATTTTCACAGTTATCGCCTTTTTATTTCGCGAGCAGTCTCTCGTGCAATATCTCGCTCTTTAATTAAATGCCTCTTATCTCGAGCCTTGCGATGTTTAGCAAGACCGAGCAAAACTTTAACCTTACCTCGTGAATTTATATAAACTTGCAATGGCACTAGGGTATATCCTTTTCGTGCAACTGAACCTACAAGCTTATTAATCTCTTTACGATTTAGAAGAAGCTTGCGAGTCTGCCTACTGATATCTTTTTTAAGGTATGCATGAGAGTACGGAGCAATGTAACAATTAACAAGAAAAATCTCATTACGAGTCACAGTTGCAAAAGATTCTTCAATTGAAATCTGCTTGCTTCGAACAGATTTAACTTCATCACCTTTCAAGACAATACCAGCTTCAATCGTTTCGGCAATCTCATAATCAAAATACGCTTTTTTATTTTTAGTAATAATGTTCATGATGGAGAAAAATTATGGGGTGCTATTTTTCCAAATACTAAGAGAAAAATTGGATAACTTAAAACTCCTGCTAGGATACCAAGAAGATTGCCTCCTATCAAGAAAGACCAGAGGCAAATAGACCCACTTCCAAAAATACGAGCAAGCGAAATCTGAAAATTTGGCTCTATCCCTAAAAAAGTATGAATCAACCAATAACCAAATGCATAATCAAAAGAGAAAAAAGGAATTGCAGTACAAGGATTATTAATTGATGTTGTTAAAAAAAGAACTGGAAAATTCAATTTGAATACATACTTAAAAAAAAGCATCATCACTGTATGTCCAGCAGGAAAAGGAGAAAAAGCTATATAAAACCCAATAGCTGCTGATTGTGCAAGTTTATGGGCTGTCCAACCATCTATGAAAGCCTTTTTTACAATAGAGTGCATTTTTTTATACACAATTTTTCTCTCTTCTTTAAAAAGACAAACAAATACGCTAGGCTCTTTAGGGTTATAACAGCAAAAACGTTTTACCTTGTAGAAGGAATACCTCTTATGAAGCAAAAAATAAATATTCTTTTAATCATATTTCAAGCAACCCTGTTTATCAGTAATTATGCACAAAATGCAACCACATCAAGTATTCAACAAGAAATACCTTTGCTTCAAGGTAATATACGATTTCGCAATCAAAACTCTCCTATTCCTGAATATACCATCTTGTTTAGAGGAAGCCAAACGAGCAGTACTCCAGAAGGATTATTTAACTTACCACTCGACCCTTTAGAAAATATCTCTCAGTTATCGCTTATTTTTGTTAAGCGAATTAAATATAATTTTGAAACAACCAACACAATACAAAGCATATCTGTTCCAGAAAATGAACCTTATCTGTTTTATCGCATAACAGATAAAGATGATAAGTTGGATATTAAACAAGATAAACTATCTGAACAAAAAAATATTATTCCAGATGATGCTCTTATCATTTCAATTAATCCCAAATACCTTGAAAAGATTGAACCATGGAATATTAATCTTCCTACTCATATCAAAAAACTTCCAAGCATTATACTCTCTGATAATACAAAACAACAGAAAGCATCAACTAAATCTCTTTTATATGGACTTGATTCTAAGGTTTTTCATGAAGCCAAAATTCATTCATACAAGCTAGACTCCAAAGTCAAAGTCTCGTTGGTTAAATAATCAAAATTTCTTGCTAATGAGGATGATAGATATGATGAATAATAAAAAAATGCTCCACATCTTTTTATGCTTATCTTACTGGTCTATTTTTTATTCGTCATTATCAGGCTGTTTTGATGAAGCTTTATTCAAGACATTACTTGAAAAATTTCATACCTTTGATCCTACACAAGATAAATCTAATCTTTCCATTCCCGAAATAGAAAATTGTTCAGATATCCTCAAAGCACTCTTCATTCGTCATCAATGGAAATACCTCCACACCTTCTGTCACCCAAAAGAGCCTTCAATTATTCTTACAATAAAGAGACAAAACAGTGATTATTGCCTTCCAAGAATTAGACAATTGCTTTATATAAAACAAGAGTTGCCTCTCTATCAAAGGACTCTCAATATGCATTCTGATATCCCCCCCCAAAGCCATATTTATTTATACGATGAAAAAAACAATCTTATTGGTACAACAAATACTCAAAAAAATCATATATCTCCAATAAAAATCAATCCTTTTCTTTGTTATCATCATATTCCCTGGGGGACTAAAGGAGTAATGACTTTTAATAATTGCTCTATAGAAAATATAGAAAGTCTTAAGGCTACAGCTATGTATGACAATGCTTTTATTATGGCAATATCTAATGATAATACAAACACCACTCTCTGTTCATTATCTCAACCTTTTTATAGAGCCACATCAAATAATAACAATCATAGCCACAACAATTTCCTCCAACAAGAAATCATCAGCGACTCCTCCCATGAACCAAAATCATTAATAACAATCCCAGACTTAGCCTCTTGTTTATACATGGCAAATGATTCTGTCGTATATATTGGTACAAGTAATGGTCGAGTTAAATGTCTTAATCTTTTATCGAATAGCATATCAATCGATTTGCGATTAAGCCAATTACCTATTACTTCAATAGTAGGGAAAAAAGATGCAAATATTATTTCATGGATTGAAAATTATAACCAGCTTATTATATGGAAAGATCAAAAAAATCACTACATAACACATAAACACTTTAAGCATGCCTGCATACTCTCTCTTGATATACACCCAACATTGCCTCTTTTAGTCGTTGGAACAAGCAACCAAAAAATCTTAATTTATGATTATCAAGCACAAGAGTTTTACAAAAAACAACACGGTCATTTTGCAGGATTTGATTATAATGGCTCTCTTATTGTTATTGACAAGCCAACAGAAGAAGAAATAATTGTCAAGCGGCACCAATTCTCTGATTTTTCAAAATACTCCATTGAACAATTAATGTTATTTGCTAAAATAAAAGCCTCAAAACTATCTTCAAAGCAGCTTTCTTCTTATTGGAAAGAACAGTATAAAGAACTTCGCAGAAGCATTTCACGAAAACCAGCACAATCATAAAATCAATAAAAAATTGACGAGAAAGGAACATATATGAAAAAATATAATTCTATGTTATATACACTATCTATTCTTTTTTTTATACCACAAATAATCTCTTTGAAGAGCATGAAAAATCAAGATAACCTTAAAGTAATTATTGAGTTGCTCGATGAGTGCCTTGATACACCATGTACACCTGAAATCGTCTATAAAGAAGAATCTATTGTACATCGCTTACAATTACTCAACCCAGTCATTCCTAAAGAACGTGTACCTTTTGATAAAATTGAAGCAATACCCCAAATTAAAGAATTATATATCAAAAAACAGATAAAGCTCTTTCTTTATATACTTTCAGGCAATCATGAAACATTACTAGCAGAAGACAATTTTATTTTATTAAATTCTCTTACTTTTCCTCAATTGATACTTCTTGCAACACTGAGCCCCCATAACCTTAAAAATAAAAAACAACATAGCAATCCCAATCTCTTATCTAAAGATCGATCTCCAGGGGTTAAAGGCCGATTATATGATATTTCATGGGAAGAAGACTTTGCTTCAATTAATAAAGAACTTAAAGAAATATGCATAAATAGCCGCTCTCATATTAATAAGCGCTACATTAGAACATTCTCATCTGAAGGCAATGCTTAAATCAAGAAGCACATGAAAAAAGTTTAGCTAAGCGACACTTAACTTGATATAATTTTTTTTATCAAGATCGTTATCCAGGAGTTCATAAAGTAAATGATAGATTCTATCGCTCATTGTCACACTGAAGCAAAGCGATAGAGTCCCCATATCTCTTACTCACCATACAGTTTTTTCTGTACCTCTTCCCACTGTCGATTAAGCTGATCAAGCTCTTTTTGCAGCTCTTGCAGAGAGACTTTTTGCTCAGAACCTTCATAACAATCCTGAATCTTTTTTTCAGTCTTTTCTATTTTTCGCTCAATACTATTACTCTTTTTCCGAAGCTCATATGACTCTTTACCACTCAAAGCTTTTGATACCTGCTTTTTACCTGATTTTGCAGTGGTCTCTTTTTTCGTTTCATCAATCACAGGACCAGCAGAATGCATACCATCTTTAATGCCTAATTGCTCCTTATGATTAAGATAATCACTGTAGTTCCCTGCGTAAGAGTAGGTACCATTTGGTGTTAGTTCAATAGTCATAGTTGCCAACTCATCGAGAAAAATTCTATCGTGTGAAACAAAAAATATAGTGCCTGAAAACTGCTGTAAAGCCTTAAGTAAAATATCTTTTGCATCAAGATCCAAATGGTTTGTTGGTTCGTCAAGAAGTAAGACATTTGAGTCAGTAAGCAAAGTTTTAACCATTGCCACTCTATTTTTTTCTCCACCACTAAGCACACCAACCTTCTTTTCAACATCATCTTTTTTAAATAAAAATGCCCCAAGAAAAGCTCGTACTTTTTGACGAGCTTCACTAGTTGTGCAAGAATTTTCAACTTCATTAAGAATCGTTGCCTGCTTATTTAATACCTTATCTTGATCTTGCTCAAAAAGAGTCCACGTAACATTATGACCAAAATTGATTTCTCCACTTTGTGGCTGAAGCCGTTGAGCAATAAGACTAAAAAGTGTTGTTTTACCTACCCCATTTGCAGCAACAAGCGCCACTTTCTCACCTCGTGGAATTTCAAACTTTACTTGCTTGAAAAGTGGTTCACTTTTGGGATAACTATACGAAACATCTTTCGCCGTCAATACAATCTTTCCCGGCTGCTGAATATGGCCAAAATTAAGACGAATAGATGGAGGAGCAGGAGGGAGTTCAATTAATTCCATTTTATCAAGAGTTCGCTGCATACTTTGAGCACGACTTGAAAAATTTGCCTTTGCTTTAAATTTATCAATCCACTCTTTTTTTCGCTTCATATCACGCAGCTGCTCGTCACGTGCTCTTATAAGAAGCTCAAGTGCATGCTCTTTTTCTTCTAGGTATTTTGAGTAATTTCCCTTATATAACGTTCCTTTACCAAGCTCAATTTCAAATGTTTCATCACAAACATGATCAAGAAAATAGCGATCATGAGACACAAGCAAATAACCCCGATTAGAGTTCCGCAAAAAATGTGCAAACCAATCTTTTGCTACAATATCAAGATGGTTAGTTGGCTCATCAAAAAGATAAAAATCTGCATCTTGTAACAAAAGCTTAGCAAGAACAAGCCGCATCTTCCACCCAACACTCAACTCATTAACTGGCTGATTAATGCGCTCTTCAGAAAAACCAAGTCCCGTTAACACTTTACGTGTTGATACAAGAGCCTCTGAAGGATTATAATTTGCTAGCTTATCTTGTAAATGAGCATAACGCTCAAGAAGATCTATATCTGTTTGATACACTTCATCTTCTAGCTTATGCTCAATATCTGCTAGCTCATCTTGTAAAATTGCCATCTCTGCAAAAGCTGTGTAAGCTTCATCGATCACACTTTTCTCTGATGCAAGAACAACTTCTTGCGGAAGATAAGCAAGCTTTCGCCCTCGCTCAATGCTTACTTGCCCACTATCATAGCCTTGTTGACCAGCAATTACTTTAAGCATAGTTGATTTGCCGGCACCATTACGCCCAACACACCCAATTTTTGCAGAACGATCAAACGTTGCTGATACACCATCAAATAATGCACGAGTACCAAAAAATAATTTAATGTCATCAATAATAATCATGTTGATATTCCTTACGCGAATATAAGCTAAATGCTCATGCCTCGCTTTTTAATACTTTTTTGAGAAAAGGTAATTGGCTGTTGTTGCGCAATACCCATTTTAAAAACCATATGATAAAAAAAATCTCGATCAGGTGACTTAATCACCGCTTGCTCATGTGCCTCTGCAAGCGCCACAGGATACCCCATTCCCTTAGTAGATTGATCAACGCATAACGATGCAATCATTTCTACCATTCCCTCTTCATCAACAAGCCAAGCTGGAATCTCTATGCGCGCAATTTCTTGTCCCATATTCATGTAAAAAAAACAGGGCTTAAGCCATGAAGGGTACCAAGAACTAATTCGTGAAGCACTTATAAAAACAGCAGTTCGCTCATACGGCTGCAAGACTTCTTGTAATAAATGAGCATCTGTTAAATTATCATTATTAACAAAAATTTCTTCAAGCTCATCAAAAAGTTCACTGTTTACAGTGCGAACTCCGTCATCTAAAGAGCTTACTCCCTCTTTAATAAGATGCACGAGCTCTTTACTCTTTGTCAAACTAATGTAGCCAGCAACCGGTATTCTTTTTTGCTTACACTGCTGCAGAATAGCAAGGTGATGATTAATAAAACGCTCTTTTACTTCCGGCGCTTTATACTCAAGGTGCCACAAAAATAATGTCCCATCAAATAAAACAAACCGTGGTCGCTCTTGATCAAAAAAATCAGAAGCTTTTTCATACGCCACGCTATACTCAAGCGCTTCTCGATGTGCATCAACAACATCAGGAGCAAGTGGCATGCCGTCTTCTCTTTCAAGACTTGTATGAATGCTCGGTAGGGAAAAAAATTGCACATTGCTTGTTGACCCATAAGAAAAATAACACCCTCCAATATTAATCAGGTAACAAGACAGAGCTGCAATATGCCTATCTGGATAAACTTGTGATCCATCAACAGCAAGAACTTGATAATGCTTAAGCTGATCACTAACGGGAAATGTCTGCGTAAAGCGACTATGAAGCGGCTTAGAAAGCTGAACCTCTAGCGCCCTACGCTTCAAATGCTCATGAAAAGGCATACACTCATCAAGCTTCGCCCACAAAACATATGACAATGCAGCAGTAGCTGCATTATGACTAAAAAGCTGGCTAGATGAGCGATGAAGTTCCTGAATAAAAAGTTCTTTATTGAGCATGCAATGTCATTATCCTCGACCACAACATTGTTTGTATTTTTTTCCAGACTCACATGGGCAAGGATCATTTCGCCCAACTTTTGTACTTGCTCGCTTAACAGGTGACTGCTTTGCCGGTTCTTGCTCGCCACCTATTTTGAGCGCTGCAAGTTCCTCTTCTCGTTCTTTTTCAAGAGAATGAACTGCTGCCTTTGAAAAATCTTCAGCACGGATTTTAAAGACATGATGAACAATATCCCACTTAATCTGGTGCATCATTCGCTCAAATTCAAAAAATGATTCTTTTTTATATTCGGTCAGCGGATTCTTTTGACTATAACCTCGCAATCCAATACCTTCTTTAAGATGATCAATATTTTGCAAATGTATTTTCCATGCTGTATCAACTGTTTCAAGTAAGATCCATTTTTCAGCCTGACGAATAACTTCTTCAGGAATCTCTGAACGACGACGATCATACTCAGTATTCAGCTGCTTAGAAATAGCTACTTCAAGCTCAGCTGTAATTGCACTTTCAACCACAAAGAAGTCTTTTTCAAGGCCTGCAACGTTAGCCGCCGATGTCAAAATAGTATCAATAGTTTCTTTTGAACATTCTCTACCAGAGGCATGTACAGTAAAAAGGCGCTTTACTAAATCATTAATCATCTCTTCAATAAGAAGCCTGCTTTGCTCCTTACCTTCAAGAATTTCTCGCCTATACGTATAGACAACAGAGCGCTGCTGATTAAGGACATCATCATACTCAATTAAATGCTTTCGAATATCAAAGTTATGTTTTTCAACTTTTTCTTGGGCATTTTCAATGCTACGAGAAACCATTTTGTGTTCAATGCTTTCACCCTCTTTCATGCCAATACGCATCATAGTCTTCTTTAGGCGATCCCCTGAAAAAATTCTAATAAGATCATCTTCAAGTGAAATATAAAATTTTGATGATGCAGGGTCACCCTGTCGGCCAGCACGACCACGTAGCTGATTATCAATTCGACGACTTTCATGCCGCTCTGTTGCAATTACACGAAGACCACCAAGCTCTCGCACACCCTCACCAAGTTTAATATCAGTTCCTCGACCAGCCATGTTTGTTGCAATAGTAATTTTTCCTTGCTCTCCAGCCTCAGCAACAATTTCAGCCTCTCGCTCATGTTGTTTTGCATTTAATACATTATGAGGAATCCCAGCAGCACGCAATACAGAGCTTAAAATTTCTGATGACTCAATTGAAATGGTACCAACCAGAACTGGCTGTTTGCGCTCATAACAATCTTTGATATCTTCAATCATCCCTTTATACTTATCCTGCTTGGTTAAATAGATAATATCTGGTTGATCTTCACGAATCATTGGCTTGTTCGTTGGAACAACAACAACAGGAAGCTTATAAATTTTATAAAATTCACCCGCCTCTGTTTCAGCTGTACCTGTCATACCAGCAAGCTTGGAATACATTCTAAAATAATTTTGCAAAGTAATAGATGCAAGTGTTTGATTTTCACGCTCAACCTTTACACCCTCTTTTGCTTCAAGCGCTTGATGAAGACCATCACTGTAACGACGACCCGGCAATACACGACCAGTAAATTCATCAACAATGAATACCTCACCATCTCGAACAATATAGTCAACATCATTTTTAAAAAGAGTGTGCGCTCGCAAGGCTTGCGTAATATGGTGCAACAATAAAATATTTTCTGAAGCATAAAGATTATCAACTTTCGTATAACTTTCAATTTGATCATTACCGGCTTCAGTTAACGTTACACTTTTTGCTTTTTCATCAATCTCATAATCTTCTTTTTTCAGAGTAAGAACAGCTTGATTAGCAAGCTGATACAAGTTGCTTCCACGCTCACTAGCTCCAGAAATAATAAGTGGTGTTCGTGCCTCATCAATTAAAATTGAATCAACTTCATCGACAATTGCAAAATTCATTTCTCGCTGCACATAATCCTCGAGATTAAATTTCATATTATCTCGAAGATAATCAAAACCAAATTCATTATTGGTACCATAAGTAATATCTGCACCATAAGCAGCTTTACGCTCTTCATCTGATAATGAATTTTGAATAATCCCTATTTCAAGACCAAGAAAATTATACATTGGCTGCATCCACTCAGCATCACGACGAGCAAGATAATCATTCACTGTTACTAAGTGTGCCCCTTTTCCTGAAAGTGCATTCAGATAAAGTGGCAAAGTTGCCATAAATGTTTTGCCTTCACCTGTTTTCATTTCTGCGATTTTTCCCTGATGCAAAACCATACCACCAATCAGTTGTACATCAAAATGCCTCATCCCCAGCGTGCGCTTTCCTGCTTCGCGAGCAACAGCAAAAGCTTCTGGTAAAATCAAGTCAAGTGATTCTCCCTGAGAATAACGCTCCTTGAATTCAGCAGTCTTACTCTTAAGATCATCATCAGAAAGAGCTTGTATTGATGGCTCAAGATCATTGATCGCCTGGACAAGCGGTCGCAATTTACGCAGTTCTCGTTCATTTTGAGTACCAAAAACTTTAGCAAGCAAGTGTGCAATCATGATTCACATCCCAGAAATTATCAGTCAGAAATAAAATTGGCTTAAATACAGCGCTACAACTACGGCTTTTACCATTATATCAGATAATAGCGGCTATTAAAACAAGGCCATTAATAACCCGATATTGCAATTCACACTCTTTCGTATACAATACTTAACAATTAATTATTTTTCCAAGCTACAAGGTTTTAAATCACATAAAAAAGGAGATTGCTCATGTACAAAAAAATCTTTGCATTTGTATGCTTACTTACTTTCTCTCAGAACCCTTCACTATCTGCAATGACATTTGATAACTCGGCAGGACTTGCTATTGAAAAAATAGAATACCAAGCAAGAGAACAATTAGAAAAAGAAGCTGACACTCTCTCTATAAACTTAAAAACCCTGCCTCTTTTTGATCACATTACCTATACCCTTGAAGCTGATGAAAAACATCTTGATAGGCTCGATTTTTTTTACATTATTGACGGCGAACCTGTCAAAGTTGAAAATGGTGTATTTGGCCTTACAGAGGGAGATCTTGAAGACATCAAAAATAATAATTTTGTTGTCCAAAAAACAAACCATCATGACAAACACTGGCATAAATATGATATAAAAAACACCCCTCACTTCGGATGGCACCCTGGAGAGCATGAAGAAGCTTATACTTATGGAGATGTTGATGTTCAATGTATTCTTCTTGGCATAACTAATGAAAGATATACATTCCAGTTGCGCATCAATATTCTCAAACACCTTAAAAAAAATTAGACGAGAGGCACACTCAAGAATTTATTAATGAACTCATAGAATTCGCCTCAAAGTAAAAATAGTAACTGTGATTTTTTGAAGCACAATTCACTTAATCTAATCACAATAATTTGGATAAAAAATGAATATATACACATTTTTGTTATTTATTGGGCTTTTAACACTTCCACCTTTTTGCCACTCTTGGCCAGGAATCGATCTTAAAAAAATAACGATAAATAATATTACAGAAGACTTACCTTGCCATTTTGCATACAAAGATAATGAAAAAGAAAACCACCTAGACAATGTGCTTTTCTTTAATAATAACATCAATGATGGCTTAACTCTTATTGAAAATAAAAACTTAGTTTTTTGCAAAAATATCGAAGACATTGTCGAAAACAACTATGTCTTTATTGCTGATTACCATCCTCAAACAGTTATCTCTTCTAGCACAATTTCGATTATTATTTTTGGAACAAAAGATCCTTATTCTGCTAAACGTATTAAAGATTCTATCCCTACACTATTTCTCGAAAAAAATTCAAAAAATAGTAATTTACGGACCTTGACCATTAACAACAAAACAATGCCTCTTGCTGATCATGTCCTCTATCAGGCAAGAAAAAATAAAAATCATTTATCACAATTTCTTTTTGTTCGCTATAGAGATTTCATGATGCACAACGCTCTTCCTGGAAAAAACATAGAGATTCGAATGCGTAAAGCAATAGAAGAAGCAAACATCCGAGATATTGCCACAGATAACTATATTTTTTTATCTGCAGAAGAAGAAGACTTACCCATTAACTTCATCATTCTGGGAATAAAAAACACACCTGATATACAACAATTGATCTCCGATTACCATCTAATGAAACACATTCAAGCTGCAGAAAAAGAATATATTGATTAGAAAATCTCATCAATCACTTTTGCCGCCGAGTCGATACCACACAGTTGCCCCATGGCTTTGTAAAACTCCTCATCATATGCCCGTGTTTTAACTACAACCGGCATAGGCACAGCATGGCCAAGAGCAACCGCCTGCTGTTTAGTATCAAGCGTTGCCAAAACCGTCCGCAAGCCAGAAGCATTGCTTACTCCGGTTAACACAGCTTGAATATCTTTCTCATCATTCAACAGCGCCACCACTTTGGTGCCAATTTGAGAAAGAATTTCAGCATCAATACCAGAAGGCCGCTGGTCAACAACCAGCAATGAGACGTAGTATTTTCTCATCTCCCGTGCAATCACTCCAAAAATAGTTTGGCGGGCAGTTGTTGGATTTAAAAATTTATGAGCCTCTTCAATGGTAATCATTAATTTACGTGGCTCGTCATCAGCAGCACCTGAGGCAAGATATTTTTCTGTTTTGGCAATATAATGCTCATGAATTCGGCGTGTAATAATGTTAGCAACAAGCAAGTAGCAAAGCATTGATGAATAAGTACCAAATTCTAAAATTACATGGATCCCTTTATCCAGATATTCAATCAAGCGATCAATAACCGTTGTTGCTCCCTGCACCTCACGCAGAAAAGGAAACCGTTCAAGCCGCTTTAACTTTCGATACAACGCACCAATTGATTCTGGATGCGCACCAATCGACTCGGCAAACTCTTTAATCGTACCCTCTTGAGACAAAAGCTCTTTGAGCCAATTTCGCTTGTATTTGCTGGCAATAAGATACGCAGCTTCAATAGCCGTTGAGTGTAAATTCAGCTCATCTTGAAGAGACATAACATCATCCACACGAATATCTTGATATCCTAAAATAACATCAAAGTCTGGCGCACAACCTCGCCGACGCGTTGACTCAGGATCAAGAGAAAAAATAGCAACCTTACTGGGAAACAATGTCTTGAGACCCTTAACAAAAATAAGACCCTCTCCCTCTTTACGCGCCTGGTGGCCATACTCACTGTGCATATCAAAAATCAGATTAACTGCTTTTTCACTTTTCACCAAGCCAGCTAAAATAAGCCTAGTGATAAAGGTCTTTCCAGTTCCTGTTTTGCCAAAAACAGCATTACTTCGCTCCGTAAAAAGGTCGAGATTTATGCAGATGGAAACATCCATATCAAGTGGCGTACCAATAGTAAAGTAACGCTTGTTCTCTCGCTCATTACCAAAAATATGGGCAAGATCTTTTTCATGCGCCTCATACACCAACGTAAAGTGGGAAGGAATTGTTTTCACTGGCATCGCGCGCTTGTGCTCATCAAGCATAAGCATTGGTCTGACTGTTGCTTTTGCATAAATATCTTGCTGCTGCAATATTTCTTTAAGTAAGACCTCATCCTGAGTTGGGGGAAATAATAGAATATCTTGATTTGATACCTCAAGCTCAAGATCGGTAATCATTGAAAAAAATGTATAACGACTCCCACAAATTGATACAAATTTACCAGTCTTCACCTCTTCAAGGGGATAACGACCATCAAGCCGCATAACCAATCCCTCACTAAGCGATCCAGCAAGAATAGTCCCGAGTAACCGACGTTCCATGAAACTCCTTAGTACAGCACATATCATCTTACAAAACATGAGCTACAGCATAGCAGAGTTCGAAACCAACGAGGAGAAAAGAGAAAAATAAATCAAAAAATAAAACTGAGCCTGTTTTCAACATTATAAATTACATATTTATAATATATTGATCTATCAATTTTAAATAAAATACTATTGAATATAGAGAATTTATAATTATATGAAATATCATAATGAGAAAATAGATAAAATGACTATAAAAAAAGTCTTACAAATATGCTTAAATTCATGGTTTTTATATTATTCATTACTCATTGGTGCTAAAAGTTCAGCGTTAATTAAGCTCAGCCCACCTGATCACAACATTCAAACCAATGAAAATTACTACTCCCAATCTGATGATTTTTTTCGGGAACGGCTCTTTGATAAGAAAAAATACCCAATTTTTTATAAAGTTGTTGAAGAAATGAAACTCTATAAAACTATTAATACCCATTTTCACGCGGGGCACCTTTACGAACACTGCATGTGGACCGCGCAAGTAATTGATGAATGGTTTGAACTCGCACGAACTAATCCTACAGCCCCTCAAGCCTCATGGGTTAACGGGCTTAATGAAGAGAGCTTACGCACAATTCTTGTCTTAAGCGCATTTTTACACGACATGCCCAAAGCAGCCAATCTCAATTATCCTAAAAACAAAAAAAATGATGATAATAAACTTAATAAAGAATTTTTTAAAAATGGCTACCAAGTTGGTGATCTTGGCTACTTCCATACGTGTAAACCAGTGTTAAAAGCTTATCCTTACTACAACGTTATTGCTTCACACCCCGAAGACGGCTTTGAAATGTTTCTCCCCGAGGCTGATGGCGCACCAAAAAGCCCTGAAGACTTCTTTCACACCACCAATATTACCCCAATTTCTGAAGCTTTCAAGATTCCTCTTGAGCTCAGAGTTGATTATCAGCTCAATAAAATTACTTCTCTTAATCGAGAATTGCGTGATGAACTTAAAAATCGACTTATGACCTTTTTATCCAACAAAAATAATTTTGTCGATAAATCAATTAACTTTGCAGAGCTTTTTAAAGACCTTGAATTTCAAACCTACGCCCAGCCGCACAGCGAAGACAATCCTGACAGAATTACCTCCATCACCGGTATTCGAGGCGAGGAGGGGCTTGTTCAAAGTGCGGTAAGATTGTTAGTGTCAGAAGAGCGAGGCATGCCAAAAGGTACTATCAGAAAAGAGGATCTCATGAAAGGATATCGTATTAACTTTCGAGCATTAACTAAAGAATTGGGATTAAGTGAAATTGATCACAAATTCATTGCCATTCTAATTGGAAACCACTGGGCATTTGGTGCTACCGTTGTAGCTTCTTTTTATGAAGGCAAAGACAAAGAAAAACGAGCAAAGTCAATCCAAGGATTTGATAAATTCATCCAACGGCTTGGAGAATTTGCTACCATAGCGCGCTACAACAATGGACTAGTTGATAAAACACTGGTTCACTGCTCAGCCATCATCGGTGCAGCAGATGTAAGAGGCAGTACCGTCGTTGAAAATTATGATAATTTTATAAACCGATATGATTGGTTTAAAAGCAACAAGGCTCTCTTCGAAAAACCATCAACACACGGTCAACTTACCTGTGTGTACATTCCTTCTATTGATAAAAAGAACCCTATTAGTAAAGAAAAGCTTGCACCATTTAATAGATTTGATATGGCAAATAAAGGGCTTAGAGCCCTCAAAGGTCTCCTTAAGTACTTCAAAGAAAAATATCCTAAGGGTTATAGAGCTCCCTCTCATATTGTTAAAGAAATAAGAGAAACACAAGGACTAAGTAAGTAACTCAAACTTAATTCTCTAAGCGCAAAAAGTACGAACCAGGATAACAATCCTGGTTCGTAAAGTAATTACCGCAGCATTTGCGCCGTTTGCTGCAAAGTATCTTTAGCTTGAACAACATATTCCATAAAAGTCCAATGATCCTGATTAAATTGATGCTCAATAACAGGCTTTTTATCTTGAACAAATCCCCATGATGAATAAGCCCTCAAAGCTGATTGATTGGTCACTCGAGTACTTAAAAAGATGCGTTTAACACTAGGATCAATCTTGAACAAAGAACTCATAAGCAACCGACCAAAACCACGCCCCTGATATGCAGTATCAACAGCAAAAGACATCACTTTGATATCACCTGGCTTATAGCTTGCACGCTTTAAAAAGGTAATAAATCCTAGCTCTTTGCCCGTGTCATTATCTTGTACCATGACCACAAAACATCGATCAAGAGCAATCTTTTTTTTCATTTCTTCAGGAAACTCCGCAGCATCAAACAGAAAGTGTTTTTTTAGAATTGACTCCATTACCTCTTCAGCAGCTTGCCAATTAACATGGTCGCTACCCTCTTTAAAAAGAGGCTCAAACGGCTTGAAGTATGCCTCCTTGCCAACTACTTCTGGATGAGTCTTTAAAAAGTTCATTTCAACAGGTAAATAAGCATCACGCGCAAAACGCCACATAGCCTTCATTGTTGATGCAAAGTCAGGAGCAACTAAGCTTGTCTCCCGCCATTCTAGCTGCACAGAGCTTCCCTCTTTATCTTGAGCAATAAATGCTCCACTTTTTTGTTCTGTTTTATTATTCATTGCTTTTTGACTTTCGTAGTAATTACTTATTATCTGGGCAACTTGATCTGGAGAAAGATGATCATTATTAATCTCGAGATCATACGTCCACCCCTCATGAACCGATGTATGCAGACTGCGCGCATGGCCTTGTGGTGACGTAGCTCGCTTTTTCTCGCGTTCTTCAAGGACTGGTAAGCTTGCTGTTATGCCAACGTTAATCACCTGAATACCCTGCAGGGCCTGTTGCATGTCTTTGAGCCAAGCATGGTCATACATAATATAATCAACAATAACGTTATTACCCGCTCGAGCATAGGCGGCAATTGACCGATGCATTCCCTGAATAATCTTATACCCCTGCTCACCAACATAGAGTGTGAAAAGTTTTCCTTGTTCATCAACAGAAGCCACACCCTTCATAATCGCATGATGCTCTGGCTTATCTTCAAGATAAATCTTTGAAGGAAGCACCCCAACAAACAAAGAGTCTATACCCATTGCAAGCCACAACTCTTTTTGTTGTGCCTGAAATGCCTTGATAATACTCGACTTACCAGCAGCAGAAGGACCATTGAGAATGATAACCGTCCCTATCTGAGGTTTAGTCTGATGACATCCGACCGTCATGGCCACAAAAAATAATACGCATACACCAAGGCATGCCAATGATATCGTGTAATGATAGAATAACACGTTGATTTCCTTATAAATTAAAAATAAAAGATTCGACCACTTTAAAACAAAGTGATACCTCTAAATAAGAAATAAAATAGATCTATAGCTAAGCAGACTTAACTTGGAACAGTTTATTATCTCGAGATCATCATTCTGGAATTCACGAAGTAAATGATAGAGTCTAGCAATAGATCTTATCGACTGTCACTCTGGAGCGAAGCGATAGAGTCCAGGATGACCCCAGTATTTGTGCAAGCTAGAATGTTCTTTGCTATAGATTTACTATCTAGCAAAAAGAGAAAGTAGAAGCTTTCATAAGACACCTCTTAACCACTTTTAAGAGTAAAAACGTACCCCAATGCTAGTCTCACTCTATCACCTTTACACCGTCAGGTCAAACACTCACCTTGACTTTATAATAATCCTAACTGAAGATAAACAGTTGCAATAGCAATCTCCCGCTCATGGGCCAGAGAAAGTGCTGCATGTTTGTTGGCAATCATATCTAGAGAAACACCACTCACCGCAGTAAGCCTTTCCCACTGAACAGACAAGTAAGGCACTCCCCAACGTCCAACAGAAACAGAGATGAGTTTGCACACTGTAAAAAATGGAGGCGGAGCATCAAGCGAGCTTTCATTAACAATGCTTGAACACCAGGCTTTGAAAAAGGCCTCTTTAGCTGCAAAGCGAACGGCAAGACCTTCTGATCGATATAACTTTTGATCATTAGAAGTAATGCGACACCCATCAAGCTCTTCTTGAGAAAAAATTTTACGCAGACGTAATTCAGAAAATGAACACCAACGCTCAAAGCGCTTTACGTGAACAATATCAACACCAACGGCATGATTCATAAAAAACCTCCAATTTTTTGAATTATTCTTGATTACTCCTCAGTATGCTGGGCATTAAGCCGATAATCAAGTGAGCGATAGGTAATTGCCTCTTGAATATGAACCCGCTCAATAATAGCTGAACCCTCAAGGTCTGCAATGGTTCGTGCAATTTTGATAATTTTATGATAACCTCGCATGCTCAAATTTAATTTTTCAAATGCTTTTTTTAAAATTGCTTCTGCATCAGCAGACAGTCTGCACAATTCTTCAATCGCAGTTGATGAAAGAGCCGCATTCGTTATGCCACCGTTTCGCTCTTGCTGAATGTTTTGAGCCCGCTCTACTCCCTCACGCAGTTGAGCAGAGCTAACTGAGTGTCCTGTTTTATGCTTCAGTTCATCGTAATCAACACAGGATACATGAACATGTAAATCAATACGATCAAGCAGTGGGCCAGAGAGCTTTGAAAGGTAACGAGTAATTTGAAGCTCAGTACAAACACACCGACGCTTTTTATCTCCGTAATAGCCACACGGACAAGGATTCAGAGCTGCAATCAATAAAAATTGAGCTGGATAGGTAACCGCATAACGAGCACGAGAAATGAGTACGTGACCATTTTCAATCGGCTCACGAAGCACCTCAAGTGTTGCACGCGAGAATTCCGTTAATTCATCAAGAAACAAAACACCGTTGTGGGCAAGACTAATTTCTCCCGGCTTGGGTGAAGACCCTCCTCCAACAAGTCCTGCTTGAGAAATAGTATGATGCGGACTGCGAAATGGACGCCGCATTACCAGCGAACTGGCACTCAAGCATCCTGAAACTGAATAAACTTTTGTGGTTTCAATAATCTCATCAAACGTCATAGGAGACAAGATAGTTGCAAGCCGTTTAGCCAACATCGTCTTACCCGACCCTGGCGGTCCGACAAATAAAATATTGTGCATGCCAGCTGCAGCAATTTGAAGCGCACGTTTTGCAAGACGCTGTCCTTTCACCTGATCAAAATCAAGCATGTCGCTGTCAGCATTATTGCACACAGAGTCGAAGATACAAGGTGTTGGAGAAAGTTTAATTTCTGAACGAAGATACTGAACCAGCAGAACAAGACTTTTTACCCCAATAATCGCTATACCTTTAATTAAACTCGCTTCCTGAACATTTTCCTCAGGAACAATAACCATTTTTTTGCCAGACTTCAGGGCAGCATGAACAATTGAAAGAACACCATGAACCGGCCTGATGGTTCCATCAAGCGCGAGCTCACCAAGAAATAGCACTTCATCAAGCCATTCTTTTGAACAGGTAACCAAGCGAGAAGCCTGAAGCAGCGCTACAGCAATGGGTACATCAAAAAGAATATCCTCTTTTTTGAGTGAAGCTGGAGCAAGGTTGACAGTCACTACCCGCTCAGGCATCTTGAGCCCACTATTTTTGAAGGCTGCACGAATACGATCTTTACTTTCTTTAATCGCCTTATCAGGCAAGCCAACAATGAAGAAGTTAACAAGACCCATCGAGAGATCAACTTCAACTTCAACAAGATGTGCGTCAACGCCAAGAGTTGTCGCTGAGTATACTTTTGCATGCATAGTTATTCAATCGGTCAATATTTTTTGTGATTAATGGAATAAAATAGTGAGAAAACTATACACTTAATTTTTCTTATGGTCAAACTTAACAGGAAATAGTATAGCGCGTTTTTTATTTATGCAAATGGCAACTTAATAAAAAGAACTTTTTATTCTGGGGTTATAGTTATGATATTATTTCTCTTTACATAACTCTCCAGGCAAGCGATTCAGAATTCTTAAATCAAATCACCGTTGGAGTAATAAAAATCATCAGTTGCTTGTCAACAAGCCTTGTACGCGACCCCTTAAAAAACCAGCCAAAAATAGGAATATCTTGTAATCCAGGAATGCCTGCTGTCTCCTTTTCTCGCACTTGCGTCATTAATCCACTAATCATTGTTGTTTGACCACTTTTAAGAACTGTTCTGCTCTTTGAACGTGCTGTTTCTATTGTATAATTCAATAGCCCGCGAAAAGGACGATGCTGATGGGCGTAGCGATCCTGATACTCACTGCCATGATGATCATGCATCCGAGAATGAAAGGTCCGTGGGACAACAGATGAATTTTCAACGTAGATATCAAGAAAAACCTCTTGCTGATCATATAAGACCGTTGGTTTAACTTTAATTTTCATACCAATGTCTTTGTAGTTTGTTGTAGTCACATTGGTTAACTTTCCCTCAATAGCCTCATCAAGTCGGGTCTCCTGAGGTAACTCTTCACCAACCAGAATCTCTGCTAATTCATCACTACTGACAAAAAGCGATGGCTTAAGAATCGTCCTAATTTCATTCCGATTCTCTGATGCATTAAGCAAAAGGTTGAGCCGCTTAGTACTCAAATCATTATTACCAAAAACAATAGGAATATTCACCACAGGAGATGAAGTAACACCTGGAGGCAAAATATTTACCGCCCAGGTAATGAGCTTTTCAAAAAATTCATGGCTTGCAACACTCTCATCAGTAATAGGACCGAGGCCAACAAAATCAAAATGTTTAACACTTGCCCGTCGATCATATACGCCAGACCACTCCATACCAAACGACTCATTAAACGTTTTATTGGCTACAATCACACGAACATCAACACGCACCTGTGGAACAAGGGTATCAAGCTCTTGAAGATTTTTGGTAAACACCATTACATGATTATGCAGGCCTTTGAAGAATAACTTTTTAGTTGTATCATCACACATTAAGTAGCACTCTTTTACTTGTTCATCTGAAGCTGTAATTCCTTTCCAAAGAGCCTCACACCGCTTTTTAAAAGCATCATCCCACTTTGCATAACGAACAGTGTAGACGTCATGGGCATACTGCTCTTTTTGACGATCTTTTGCAGCATGAGTTAAAAGCTTTAATGCATTTTTTTCAGTCATGACACGAAAAACATCATGTTGCTTAACCAGGGCTAAACGAGGATTATTATTACTTAATAAAATACAGAGCCCTGCACCAACAGAACAGTTGGTAATATCAATATCTTGAATCTGGCCAGCTACCTCTTCATCAACAACAAGCTGAATCCCTGCTCGCTTTTTAATAACTGCAAGCGCATCTCGTATTGAAACATGTAAAAATCGATAAGTCATTTTTTTCTGATCAAGATCATCAAGGCTATATTGCTCTTCAAGAAGCTGCATCATTTGCTTTGAGGGAATCTTTGATTCTTTTATTAAAACTTTATCGCCACCAGATTTATAAGAAGTTTTAAGCAGACTCTTAATATCAGACAAAGATAGATGATTAAAAAGCTTTTCAGGCTTTACTTGCACTTCCTTATTTTTTTCGGCTGATTCTTTCAGCGCCTTTTTCAATTTTCTATACTCTTTTTTATCAAGCCTTTTTCGCTCTGCTTGCAGTAGATTGCTCCCCGTCGGTGGCACAAAAGCCCCACAAAGGTAAGCGGGCACTAAGCAAAGCAATACCACAAAATAGTTCATGATAATACCCTACTTAAAAACTAATATCTTGACGCTCGCGATCTTTGCCCTCAAGGGTAACCTGAATGTGTGAAATAGAAATAACACGATATTGACCTACCAAATCACCAACAGATACAATATGAGTAACATCATCAGCCTTAAGAAGAGCTGATCGCTCATGATCAACAATTACAATACCAAGTAGCCTAAACGGCTTCACACCTAATGATGTTTGCGCGACCATTTCAAATGGATTGCGCAATGCTCCACTGCACAGATAATCTACATTCCAGAAAAAAAGAATTGAAAAAAGAAATAATCGGCTTAACAAGCAATTCATTATATCCTCACGAGTAACGTTGCATTAAGATACTTACTCTGCAGATCATAAGAGAGTGAAACATGCTGATAAAAAATTTGATAAGTATCAGCCAAATGATTTACGAATGAAAATAATCCATCAAATGAACCTCCAAGTCCCACAATAATATCCACACTATTTTTTTGTTTAACGTACTTACACGTAAGATGATACAGAGAACATGCTTGTATAATATCTTGCAAAGAACATTTTTTTTTGCTTTGTATAATATCTTGTTGCCCTTGACCAAGCTGAGCCACTTCTCTTCTCAACAAGCTTACTGATTGAAATAATGAGTTATATTGCTGTTTTTTTGTACTTAATAAATAATCAGCCTGCTGCAACGCACGCCACTGCCAGACAAAAACAGACATCATGCTAACCAGCATACCAATAAACAGACAACAACAAAACATAACAAAACGATGAATAAAAGAAATAGAGTGCAAGCGAGCTCGGCTGGAAGAATAGTTCGCTACATCAAAAAAAACAGCCTCTCTCCTCTCCCTTCCCATAATGAAACCTTTTACTCTTCAGCCTCCTGAACATACGCAACACTCAGAACTTCTTCAATAGACGTCAACCCTTGAGCAATTGCTCGAACTCCATCTTGCCCAAGAAGAGTCATTCCCTGATCTAAAGCTTTTCTTTGAATAATTGAAGCATCAGCTCGTTCAATAATTAATCGCCCAATTTCCTCTGTTACTTCCATAATTTCAAAAAGAGGCATTCGACCACGATACCCTGTTTCTAGACACTCATCACATCCTTCTGGCCGATAAAATGTCATGCTTTTTGCTTTTGCCTTAGTTACACCAATTTTACTGATCATCTCTGGATCTGGCTTATACTCAACTTTACATTTTACACATAATCGACGCACTAACCGCTGTGAAATAACACAAATTAATGAAGAAGCAATTAAAAATGGCTCAACACCCATATCAATCAAGCGAGTAGGAGTTGCAGAAGCACTATTAGTGTGAATAGTACTCAATACCAAGTGACCAGTTAATGCTGCCTGCGTTGCAATTTGGGCGGTTTCACCATCTCGAATTTCACCAATTAAGACAATATCCGGATCTTGACGCAAAATAGAACGCAATGCTCCAGCAAACGTCAATCCAACTTTTTGATTCACCCCAACCTGACCAATTCCAGGAACCGTATATTCAACTGGATCTTCTACCGTAATGATAGTAACATCTGGCTCATTCAGTCTACCTAAAATAGAATATAACGTAGTTGTTTTACCAGAACCAGTTGGTCCACTAACAAGAATAATTCCATTAGGACGATAAATCATATTCTTAAGAACTTTGAGATCTCGCTCGCTCAAATTAAGTTTTTCAATCTCAACAACCCCCTTAGACTTATCAAGAATACGCATAACTACGCGCTCACCATAAATACAAGGCAAAACAGAGACTCGAAGATCGTATGGTTTATCAGCAACTTTAATTTGAATACGCTCATCTTGTGGAATACGCTTTTCAGCAATATTCATATGAGCCATAATTTTGATACGAGAAATAATCGCACTCTGATAACGCTTTGGAGGAACAACGCGCTGATACATGTTACCATCAATCCGATAACGAATCTTAAGCTCTTTTTCAAAGGGCTCAATATGAATATCAGATGCACCCTCTTTAACAGCCTGATAAATAACATGATTTACAAGCTTAACAATTGGAGCATCATTAGCCATTTCAAGAATGTCTTTATCATCAAAAGACATAGCCTCAAGCTCAACACCCTCTTCTTTTTTCCCCTCAAGCTCATCAACCATCTCTTTGCTGGTTTCAAGAGGATAATATTTATTTATTGCATCAATAATAACTGAGTCAACTGCAAGGGCATACCCAACATCATCAGACATGAGTAAAGCTAAATCATCAAGCGGCTGAAGATCTCGAGGATTTGCTGTTACAATTACCGGCCGCTCTTGATAAATAACAGGAATCACAGCATGCTGACGAAGAAATTTGAGTGGAACCTTGCCAAGAAGTGACAGGTCAGCCATCTGCTCCGTAATTTTTTGGATAAAAGGAATATGCATTTGTTCTGCAAAAGCTTGAGCAACATCTTCTTTAGTAACAATTCCTCTCTCTAAAGCGAGCTTATCAATGGGTGCTCCAGAATCTTGCTCTTGCTTAAGCAACTCTTCATAATGCTCTGCGGTAAGCTTGTTCTGTTCAACTAAAATTTCACCTAAACTCTTTCTTTGCATGTAACTCAGCTCCTCAATACATTAAGCAAAAAATCTCTGCCTTGAAGCGTAGCAAAGCAAGATCTGCCCTGCAATAATTTTGAACAAATAAATAAAAAGGACCCGATACACCGTCGGGTCCTTTAGAAATTTAAAAAGATCACGCAACTTAGCTAACGCTAATTTCAATGCGTCTATTTGGAGCAAGATCTTTAATTTGCTGAGCTTTGCTTGGTGCATCAGTAAAAGCAATAGGTGCTTCATTTCCAAAAGCAAGTGTTTTTATATGCTTTGCAGGAATCCCTCGCTTAACCATCTCTTGCTTTACACTTTCAGCTCTTTGTTGTGAAAGAGCAAGATTATAACCAGGATCTGCTGCCTTCAATGGACATGAATGTCCTTCTATAACCACATCAAAGCCCTCTTCAACTGCTTGAGCTGCAAGAGCAATATTTTCTTCTAGCAAATCTTTTTCATCTTTTTTGACATTTTTTTGATTAATATCGAAGTGAACTGTTTTAAAGCGAACTTCTTCAAATCCCTCATCTGTTTCTAAGGACTCATTGAGGTCAAAATTATCTTCTTCACCATCTGCAAAAGCTGTTTGGAGAGAGTCATCAACGCTAAGATCATCAATGCTAATTTCATCATAATCTTCATTTGCATCAAAAGCTTCTTCACCCCATGCACCGTCAGCACTTAATCCATCACTATCAAAATCAACTGATGCTACAGTAATACCATCTTCTTTCTCTTGATTCAAATCAAGCGCATTATCATCTTGGTCGGCATCATCAACAAAAGCAAGATCTGCAACAGTACTGTCTTCAAATAAGTCATTCGCCTCATCTGTGTATACTGCATTTTCACCTTGTGCTGCTGACGTAAACAATTTACCAGATTTTGCTTTACCACTCACCTTATCATGCTTTTTTTCTGCATCTTTTTTCTTACCACATCCAACGAGGAAAAGGGACATCATAACGCAGAGCATAGACAGTTTTTTCATAGAATCTCCTTACATTGCATTTCGCAACAATCACCGACAAACAAACCCTTTTGAGAAATATATACCAAAATCTCCCAACTAAGGTATCACAATTTACTGAAATGTTCTACTCATAAATTTTTATATGTCTATAATTAGAGAATATTCCAAAAAAGTTGTAATCTGTAAGATTAAGGAATAAAGCGCATTCAAATTATAGAAGGCATTACGTGTGAAAAAAATCTTAGTAAACAAAGATATCTGGCAAACCCGAGTTGCAGTGCTGAGCGATGACCGCCTCCAAGACATTTACTTTGACATCAATACCAAAGTAGATCTTGAACGCTGTTTTTTTAAGGGACATATATCAAAAATTCTTCCAGGCATTCAAACAGCATTTGTTGATATTGGTCAATCAAGAGCAGGATTTCTTCACATCACTGAAGTAGATCGAGAGCTTGCTACGCAAAAAATAACGGAATTCATTCAAGACTCAACTGATGAAACTGAAATTGAGATTACTGAAAAAGATATCAAGAGCTCTCTTGATATTGGTAAAATATTTACTGAAGGGCAAGATGTTCTTGTTCAAGTAATCAAAGAGCCAATCCATGATAAAGGAGCAAAACTAACAACTTGCTTTACTTTGCCTGGAAAATTTATAGTGCTTATGCCAAATGTTCCCCAAATTGGTATTTCAAAAAAAATTGAAAGTCGCGAAGAAAAAGCTCGACTTAAAGCGTTACTCAGTGAAAATCTTCCCAAGGGAATGGGGGCTATTATTAGAACAACGGCTGAAGACAGGCAAGCAAAAGATATCAAAAAAGACCTTAGTTTTCTTGTGTCAACATGGAAGTCTATTCATAAAAAATTTAAAAAAGCAAAGTCTGCTGAAAAAATTCATGAGGATCTCCCTTGCTCAATGAGGGCTATTCGTGATCACCTTGATGATGATGTTGAAATAGTTATTGTTAATAACAAAGAAGAACAAGCTGCTCTTTATAAGTTTGTAAAACACATTACTCCTGAGCAAGCTGCAAAAGTTCGTTTTTATGAAGGCCCACCCTCATTATTTGATCGATTTGATATTGACGCTCAAATAGAAGCTGCATTACAAAAAAAGGTTCCTCTCAAATCTGGGGGATCACTTATTATTGAAACTACAGAAGCTATGACCGTCATTGATGTTAATACCGGCAAATTTACAGGATCAGGAAGCCTAGAAGATACTATTCTTAAAACAAATCTTGAGGCAGCTGAAGAATTAGTAACCCAGCTACGACTACGCAACATTGGCGGCATTATTGTTATTGACTTTATTGATATGGCAAGCTCAAGCAACCGACAAAAACTTTCCCGCTTTCTTGAGCGAACGCTTAAAGAAAAAGATAAGTATCAGTCTGTAACTCTCAAAATATCTGAATTTGGGCTTGTGCAAATGACACGCAAGCGCTCAGGAAAGACATTGTTACAACAACTGACTATTGTATGCCCGCAGTGCTCCGGCTCTGGTCATATCAAATCAATTACAACTACCAGCTTTTCTGTCCTGCACCGATGTCGCGATGAAATTGTGCGACAAAAACTTTCAGGTTCACTTACTCTTGCCGTCTCTCATAAAACATTTGACTATCTTGTACATGAAGAATACCAATCTATTCTTGCCCTTGAAAAGCAATACTCATGCAAATTAACCCTAGAAAGCAATGAACATTTTGAAGATGGACACTACACTATTTCCCCTACCCCCTCTTGATAAGACAAGGAATAATACTTATGAAACATAATCACCACTACATACCAACCATTGGTATAGAAATTCATGTTCAACTCAAAACAATATCTAAAATATTCTGTTCATGTGCAAATCAATTTGGCCAAGAACCAAACAAAAATATTTGTGTTGTCTGTACAGGACAACCTGGTTCATTACCCGTTATTAATAAAAAAGTCATTGATTATGCTATTAAAGCAGGGCTTGCAACAAATTGCACAATCAACAAAAGAACTACCTTTGCTCGCAAGCACTATATGTATCCAGACCTCCCTAAAAATTATCAAATTACCCAAGGAGATTATCCAATCTGTAAAGATGGTTACATTATAATTTTTACAGATAAAGGTGAAAAAAAAGTTCACCTTGAGCGGATTCATATGGAAGAAGATGCAGGGAAAAACGTACATACCGAAGATGGTGTCAGCCTTGTAAACCTTAATCGAGCGGGAACACCTCTTCTCGAAATTGTCTCTAAGCCAGACATGGGTTCAGCACAAGAAGCCCACGCATATCTGACACAAATTCATAAAATTGTACAATACCTTGGAATTAGTGATGCTAATATGGAAGAAGGCTCCTTCAGAGCTGATATCAATATCTCTATTCGCTCATCAGAGGATAGCGAATTGGGGAAAAAGGTTGAACTTAAAAATATAAATTCTTTTAAATTCATTACTCATGCTATTGATCATGAAATTGAACGGCAAATAAAACTTAAAGAAGAAGGGTCAGCAATTTATCAAGAAACTCGATTATGGGATGCTAAAAAACAAGAAAGCATATTTATGCGATCAAAAGAAGGAGCTCAGGATTACCGATACTGCCGTGATCCAGACCTTCCAGCAATTATCATCTCTGATGAGTGGATTACTCAAATCAAGAAAAATATTCCTGAGCTTCCACGTGCAAAAAAAATGCGTTTTGAATCTGATTACAAGCTCTCTTCTGATGATGCTCATACACTTACGACAGATCCTCTTCTTGCTAGCTTCTTTGAAAAAACTGTTGCTATATGCAATAATCCAAAACTTACTTGCAACTGGATACTTCGCAATTTGCTTGGCCATATGAAAGAGCATAAGGTTTCACTCTCCAATCAAAAAGTAACTCCTGAAATTCTTGCTGACCTTATCAAAGCCCTTGAGGCTGGTCTTATTAACAGCTCTGCTGCTCAAGAAATTTTTAATGATGCTGCAGTTTCTGGAAAATCAATTTCTACAATTATTGATGAAAAAGATTTAAAGCAATTAGATGATGTTCAGGCTCTTTCTGAGATTATTGACGACATTTTGGCAAAAAATACAGCATCTGTTGAAAAGTATAAAAATGGACAAACGAAACTTTTTATGTTTTTTGTTGGCCAAGTTATGAAAGAAACCAAAGGTAAGGGGAACCCAAAGGTTATTCAAGGGATTTTAGAAAATAAACTGACGTAAACTTTACAAAGCTCTTATTATTTTGATTATTGTCACGAAAGATCAAACAGTAAAGTAATAATCACTTGCATAACAACAATCAAGAGCTCTATAACTAAGCATCCGATCATTCACAAAATGAATGATCGGATGCTTAGTTATAGTATGCTTTTAGGTCTTATCCAAATAAGAACATTCTCTGCCATAAACCAGCCATAATTACAGCAAAACTCTATGCCTGCTGAATAGGGCTAGCATACCCAACGCTCTCTTTTTTAGTTAATAGTTTTTGATTAAGAGGTGAACTCTTATAAAAGTAGCGCTGTGCTGTTTGTTCTTCTTCATCAAGAACTCGTTTAAGATCAAGGACTATAAATCGCTTCTCTTCTGTTTTCATAGTTACATATTCATCACTTTCAAGAATAGCAGAACGCAATTCTTCAAGCGTTGAAACGGGCCTGCCGTTAACTTCTTTAATCAAATCACCCGGCTCCAAGACTCGTGCCTCATGAGCGTATGTTCCCATAAAAATATGAGTCAAAATAATATAAGGTTTATACTGATTTTTTTGTTGGTAAAAACGAGCAAGCCGTGGATTATCATCATCAAACAAGGCAACATGATTCATGCTTAATCCCATAAAAACCATCCCCCCAAAAATTTCATAATCAATTGGCTCAAAATCTGGATACATCGTGCGTACAGGCAATGGATCAACTAAGTTAAAAATAAATTCTTTCTCTAGGTGAACCCCCTGTCGATAAAGTTCAATTTTAATTGTCTGGCCAATTTCGAAACGATTAAGCAATGATGAAAGAGGAACTTTATCTTCACTCCAAGAGACATTTGTCTCACCATATAAATCAAGCCTCATTCCATTAATTGAATAAATCATGTCTCCTTCTTTAATTCCCGCTTTATCAAATAACATTGATTTAAAAACACGAGCAATATATAGCCCACCCTCTTCTGGATTAGGATTCCCCAAATAAGATACCATTGCTGCATTGCCATAATTGAACATACAACCAAACAAAGGCTTTCGCAGCAATGTAATTTTATGAATATCATTGATCACATTTTTAACATCATTGATGGGAATAATATATCCAATATTTTGAGCTGACGAGATACGAGCAGTATTAATACCAATAACCTCCCCGTTTGCGTTAGTCGAAGGACCTCCCGAGTTACCAGGATTTAGTGCTGCAGTAATCTGAACAAATGACTCTCCTCCTAAATTTTCTCGCCCACTCACAATTCCTTGCGTGCTCTTCAATTTTTCTTGACCAAGTGGATAACCCAGAGCCATAATCTTTTCCGTACGCAAAATTTTATCAGAATCACCAAACTGCAAATAAGGAATTTTCTTTAATCGCTTCACAATTTTTTTGTAAGATGGCTGTGTTAATTTAAGCAAAGATATATCTCTTTCAGGAGAGACACCTATTATTGTGCAATCAAACTGTTGCTTTCCAAATGAAGGAATCTGAATTTTTACACGAACAGCATCTTCTACAACATGAAAATTTGAAACAATGTGCCCTTCTTGATCAATAAAGAAACCCGATCCATAAGCTTTATCCTGATCAGGAGATTTAAAGGGCTCAGCCCAGTTAAAAGGCGTTGTCTCAACAAACACTTGAACAACGGTATCTTGTACTTTTTTTTGAACATTTTTCCAGACAGTGGAAAGTTTTTCGTTACTATCACTGACCGATTTAGTACCTTTTTGTATATACTCGCTTTGTAATTTTTTTGCTAAAGCCTGATGAAATATTATATTCCCAAAAGCAAAGCTCAATATAAACCCAAGATAAAGGTATCTCCCTAAAAAAGACTTCATTGTTACGTCCTCCTAATAAGCTATTCAATAGAAAAATACATAATACGCCTACTCAAAATCAAGATAGAGCATAGCTTAATCGTAACAGAGAGTCATCAATAGAGTAATAATTAAACTTCATTATCCACAACAATGTTAAGAACAATAACATAATAAAGTACATAGCAAAAATTTATACAAGTATTTTGAGGCACTCTGACCTCTATCGTCTTCATTCTTGCTCCTACTGCTTCACCTTCAGAGAATACTGAAAGTGACTGTTTGCAATAAAATTATATTACTTATCCTTGTTTTTATCTTTATTATTATCTTTGCTTTTATCTTTATTATCTTTTTCATGATTGTTATTACTATTCTTATCTTTTTCAGAAAGTCCTCCTGCTTCAACGATAAACTCTTGTGAAGGACACTCTATGGTAGAATAACTAACAGAGCTATATTCTGATGCTTCCTTAATTGACGGGGCATTGTTACAAAGATCAACTTTGAGATCATACACATCTGCAAGCTCAGTTTTAGTATCAAGGCCTATCCGACTAACTAGCTCATCAACGCTTGCAGTAAATATTTCACGATTTTTTGCTGCCTGATCAAACGCATAGGCTAAATCTTTTAACACCTTCATAGACTCGGCTGCTTCTTCTGAATATTCTCCAAGATCATCACTCAAGTGTTTTTGCCAAGAGGTCATTTCTTTTTGCAGATTATGCTTCGACAGTATTAGTGCTTCAATTTTTTTGTCAGTTGTACTCTTGATTCCCTGCAACTCTGTTATTAAATCATTAATCTGCAGCTTTCCTTGTTGAATTATTTCTTCTGTTCCTGTCTGGCATTGAACAAGCGCCTGTGTAACTGAGTTAAATTTTTCTCTTATACAAGAAAAAACACGGCTACGCAAGTTAACATTATTTTCAATAAAAGCAATCACATCATTTATGTTTTTTGTATACTTTTTTAATAACTCACTATCCGAATCAAGAGCCTCTTTCATTGATGACGATTCCGCAATAAGCCTATCTACTTGTTCCTTCCACTCTGCCGGCACCTCAGCCGACACCTGAATAAAAATCAATAAAAAGCTTAAGAAAAGTAAATAGTTAATTATCTCTTTCATTAAAGCATCCTCTCCAATAATAAATTGCGATATTATTGATCTCCTAGGGATTATGAATCACAAACCTCATTTTTCATATAAAGTGTATCATTTTTTTCTGAAACCTCAGCTTTTTCAAGCTCCCTAAGAAGAGTATCAAAACTTCTTAAAAAATCTGTTCTCATAATGATCATGTCATTATACTGCTCTTTTATCTCTTCAAGCTCTTTAATTGCTGCATCAACATTATCCTTACTCATATGACTAATCGAAGCATAATCTTTCTTAATTCGATCAATTTGTACTCCTAAATTTTCTACCTGTTTTTCTAAAGTAACAATCTCCAGATCTGTACACTTCTTTAAATCCTGAATTTGTCCTTCAAGGATTCTTTTATCAAGCTCAATATCTCTAACAATCTCTTTTCTGTTAGACGAACATAAATCAAGAGCCTTCTTAAAAGAATTATACTTCGCCAACACACATTCATATGTCTCTTCTCTAAGCTTTTTTCGCTTACCAAAATCATCATTAAGTGAATCAATATACTTGCTCTGACGCTTATATGACTCTTTAGATAAAGACAAGACCTCTTGCACATGAGATAATTGAGCAAAGAGATCATTGACCCCTGGAAAACCTTCTAAAATCTCTTCTTGAATATCACTCTGACTTACTTCTTTATTACTTTTTTCTTTTTTTTCAGACGACTGGCTGCTATCTTTTTTGTTATAATCCCATTTACTCTCTTTTGTAAATGCAGACTTGCAAGACAATAATGATCCAACAAGCAAGAATGTAACATACTTTATTTTCATACTTTATACTCTCTTTACCTTGCGTTAAGAAACATTATAGATTATACAACTATCCACAATAATTTTGTGCAGCAACTCTACCAATATCTCAAGTTTTTTATTAGGCATCATTACAATACTCTTTTTGCAATTTAAGATACCACTCTTGATTTTCTATCAGCTCACTACATAAAGAGTCAATACATAAAGAGATTCTCTTCAGTTCTTGGTTATTCAATACAACACCTTCTGAAAGATAAGCGACTTGTTGATTAAGAGAGAGTAGTAATTTTTCCACATAAAAAGCATATTCTTCAAGCTTTATCTTCTGTTCTTCAAGATATTCAGTTGATTCCGCAAGTTTTTTAGCAAGACTCTGAACAGAGAATTCCAATTGATCTATATACGATACATGATCATCATAAGATTCTTGCTGTAATTTCAAAACATGTATCATTTTTTGAAGCAAAGAAAGCGAAGAAAGAGATATAGTCATCAGCATCTTCTGTTTAGTCACAAGACATGTTATCATTTTAGATGAACAGGCGCAGGCACCTTTTGATGCATACAAAGCTCCAGTTAAATAACTTAGAGCTATAAAAAAAATTATAAAAAATGAGTATTTTACTTTAAGCTCCACATGAAATCTCCTTCAAAAAAGCTATCTTTAATATTTTTTTACCATTATTGAGCATATCAAAAAAAAGAAGTAACAAAAAAGGACAAAAGTGAAGATCAAAAATATTACTTTTCTTTTTATGTATAGCCTTCATTGCTTTGCACACGAAGCTCCTAAAAAAGCCCTTAATACTGAGATTATTAATAATCTTATTGCAACAATGAATAATGATCTTGCAACGCTTACAGCAGAACTAGAAGCTTTTCATGCAATAGAATGCTCAGTATCAACAGAAGAAAGCCAAGCAAGCCCAGAAAAGACCCTTACACTAGTCTCGCCTCTTTCTCCTCATACTCCAGCTTGGATAACAACCCTAATAACCATAAGTGAAAATTTAATTTTTTATACAGATAATAAAAATAATTATTTTGTTGGTTCTATAATATATCCTGAAGCTCCAATATTCAAAGTCATGCAAGGAGATCACGATCTCTCTATCATTTACAATAAGCAGACAAGTACTTGGCAATTATGGGGCTACAACCAAGCTCATACTATTTTTACACGAGAGAATGAACAGGATCTTACTCTTGAATGCAATTCTGAAGAGTGTCAAAAACTTCTTACACTTCAAACAATGTTGAATGCATCTTCTTAAAACCTTCATACCTCACAAAAGATTATCAATGAAAGCAATTAAAAAAATCATATTTTCTTATACTTTTTTTCTTGGTTCTCATCTTTTTCCTCAACCAACTACAGATTTTTTCTTTGTTCAAAACCATTATCTTTTTTCAGGAGCACAACACTACATATCATCACTTTTTGAAAGCAGACAAGCCCTAAAAGGGTTTGATAATAACTCAAATAAACTCTATCTTGGAGATGCACTTTTTGGATCAAATATCAAGTTATCAGATATTTTTCTTACCTCCTACTTAAGTACAAAAGGCAAGCTGACATTGCCTAGTGGTATTTTTGGATCAATTCCATCTGAGCAATTTTTAGCCTGCCTTTCAACAACTAAAATTCATTTTTCTCTTGAGCAAATTGATCGCACCTTTACGGCCTCATATAGCCATAGCATTAACCTTTCCCCTCGCCATGAGCTTGGTTTACATGGAAGAATTAAAACACGACAATGTCAAAGACGAGTTAATTTTATGATTCAAGAAGGGGTTATTGAATGCACAAGAAAGCCTCAAAGCGTTGAAAACAGTATTACACAATATTTTCATACACATAATATGGACTTTTCAGACCTGTTCGTGCGAGACGTGCTTGCAAGTAAGTCAATCTGTCTGCAGCCAATTCAAGAACATACATCACTTAGTTCATTTACCATAACAAGCTATCTTAAAAGAAATCCCAATCCTATTGGCGCACTACTTCTTGGAGGATTTACTATCAAAATTCCCTTTGGACATCAATCAAATGAATCTATTTTATGGGAAATAGAAAGCAAAAAAAGCGATGTCTCATTTTCTTTATTCAGCATGCTTCTTTATTCAAGCAGCTTTAACCCCCTTAACCCATTCATATTATGCTCGATAAAATTTTTTCCAAAAACATCCTTGACGGCTCGAGTCCCTCGTATCAAAAATGAAAATAGCAAAATCTTCACCCCATCTAGCTTTATTAAACATACTATTGAGCCATTCTCACACGTTGACAGCTCTGTGCCATATTTTGCAGATCATGCTATTCCCTGTCATAAATTTCAACCCGCAATGATAAGAATTAATATTGGTAACATATGGGAAAACTTTTTTTATAAGAATCTTGTTCTTGCAGGATCTCTTTCAGGAAACTACCAAGATAAATCTCGTCTCACGAACAAAGAGCCAACAGAAGATGAATTACTCTTACACTCATCTCATCATATACGTTCGCATTTTCAGATTAAAGGGCAATGGTCTTTATCATTCGATTATCATGGAACTATGAAGATTAGCATTGGATCCTTTCATACCCTTTATGGAAAAAATATTCCTCTTTTTAATGGTATTACCTTCTGCATAAGCGGCTTTCTTTAATCATCAGCTATACTTTTCTCAATGAGCTTATGTTATACTCTCTGTATTGAATTATGACGATCACACTAATCTTAATTCCTTGAGTACTATGAAAAAAAAAATTAACGTAAGATTTGCTCCGTCACCAACTGGCTTCATGCACCTTGGTAATGTTCGTGCTGCTTTTATGAATTATTTATTTGCACAAAAAAATCAAGGCTCCTTTATTTTACGCATTGAAGACACCGACCAAGAAAGACATATTGAAGAAGCTGTTGATCGCATTACACAAGATCTTTCATGGCTTGGTATCTCTTTTAATCAAGGCCCTTTTTTTCAATCACAGCGACAAAGCATCTACCAAGAACAACTCAATGAAATGATTACACATCAACTTGTTTATCGCTGTTTTTGCTCCAAAGAAGTTCTTGATAACATGCGTGAAAAACAGAAAGCAGCCAACCTACCTCCTCGCTATGATCGCCGATGCGCAACACTCTCTCAAGAACGGATTCAAAGAAAATTAAATCATGGACTTGCTTTTATATGGCGCTTTAAAATTGACCAACAACATAAAGTAACTCTCAATGACCTTGCCAAAGGCAAAGTCGAATTTGACCTCTCTCACTTTTCAGACTTTGCAATAACCCGTAAAGATGGCTCTTTTACTTTTTTGTTAACTAACTTTATTGATGATGCACTCATGGAAATTACACATGTGATCAGAGGTGAAGACCATCTTTCAAATACAGCACTTCAACTTGCAATGTACCATGCAACAGCTCGCAGAGCACCAACCTACTGGCACCTCCCACTTATTTGCAATGAAAAGGGAGAAAAAATGTCAAAAAGAGATTTTGGATTTAATTTAAATGATCTTAAAAATGAGGGTTTTCTTGCCGAATCAATTGCAAATTATTTAATTATTCTTGGCAAATCTTTCTCAGAAGAGATTCAAAGCATACCAGAGCTTATTAAGAATTATGACTTTAATAATCTTTCAGCAACGTCAACAATTCGATATGACAAAGAAAAACTTGAATGGGTTAACCAAGAGTGGATTCAACGATTAAACTTTCATGAATTGAAAAATCGTATTCGAATTTTTTCAGATGAAGAGTATAACAAAATTAAGCAATCTGATGAAAAGAAAATAGAAGAACTTTTAACTATTGTTAAACCAGGAATGAAAACAATTAAAGAATTAATTTCTGGTTATTCTTTTTACTTTATTCCTCCAACAAAAAAATTTACAGACCTTTCTCTTGAAGCAACAAATGAAGTATTATCTGAAATAAGCTTAATCTGCCTTAACGTACTCAATGAATACGAAAGCACAAGTGAAGCTTTGAATGAAATTAAAAAGCGAGGCAAGAAAGCAAGTATTCAGATGAAGCTCTTGCTAACTTCTCTACGCATGGCATTAACTGGTGTAGAAAAAGGTATTGGCGTACAAGAACTTTTTAGTCTCTTCACCAGACAAGAGCTTATTAAGCGAATCACTAAATTCTTTGGTGCTCATAAATGATAACTTTTAGGCCTTAAGCTCATTACGCTTTCGTTTGCGACTGCGCTTGAGCGCCTGTCTTTTAATTCTTTTCCGTTCGCGCTGAACCTCATCAGAAACCTTATAGTACGGATCAAGACGAATATTAACTGATTTTGGTCGGTTTTTACCATATGTAAAGTCATCGATTGGCCTAAAAACACCATGGCGAGCATCAGCAAGTGTATGTTTTACACTCTGATTAAGTGGCTTAAAGAACCAGCGCTGGATAGGATCTCGCTCTTTGGCATATGTATCGTTACGTGTACTCTGATACTTTGCATAATCTAATTTCAACTGTGTATACTCATCTGGAGCTCCCTCAAAACGAGGTTTAATAATACTCGGTCGAATAAAAGCGTAGACATTATTAGTTTCTCGCTCAACCTCTTTTTTCTTAAAAAAATTACCAATAATTGGAATTTTTGATAAAACAGGAGTACTACTACCTCCTTGAACATCTCTTTTGCGCAAAAAACCACCAAGAGCGATAACCTCTCCAGTTGCCAATAGAAAACGAGTTTTCATTTGTCGTGTAGTAATACCCGGCTGATCTGCTGAACCTGTGTCAAAAAATTCATTAAGTGTTAAATAAAGATCAAGTTCAACCATCCCATCTCGATTAATTTTAGGCGTAATTTCAAGTAGAGTTGTTGCTCTTACAGGCTCTCTTCTTCGTCTAGTTTCACCAGTCCTACTTCCATCAACTAGCTCACCAGCAACAAGTCTTTCTTGCTCAACTTTAATGCTACATGGTTGATAATTATTCGCAACCAAAAAAGGTTGAGTGATCACATGAGAGTTATTTAAATTGCAAACCGTACGAACAATACCCCATAAATTATTATTCTCTGGATTATCACTTGTTCCTGCTCGGCCAAACGTTAAAAAGCTTGGAGATCCTGCGCCAAGCCCTTCCACAACATTAACCATATTTTGCTTATCCTCAGGAGCGCTTGTATTTGCTGGTGTACTTGCTAAATGATTAAAAAATACCTGATCAATACCTAAGCCAGGCTCTCTTCCTTTTAAGTTAAGCATCTGCGCCCCAAGACTTTTATTTTCAGATATTTGTGTATCAATCACCATTACTTCAAGAGCAACTTGGGGCTGAGGCGTATCAAGTTTGTCGATAATTTCACTTAATCGCTTCCAGTCTTCTTTGTTACAAGCAATTATTAATCTGTTTCCACCACCAAACCCAGACCGTTCATCTTTTGGCTCTTCAGCCATAACAATAACATCTTCAAAAAATTGATACTCTCCAACAAGAGAACTTCTATCAGTTCCTTGACCACGAGGAGGCCTTGTTATACCCTGCAAAATTGGCTTGAGCGACTCAGCTCGTGCATACTTTACTTCTTTAACATGAAGTCTTGATTCTGCACTCCCAAGGGGAACATCAATCTGTTTTTGAATAAAATCAACAATCCGACTTAAGTGTTTTTCAGCACCCATCAAAATTAATAGATTTTTTGAGGGTTCTGCAATAATTCGCGTACTTGATGAAAAATAACTTGTCTCTTTTTGTTGCGTCAATGCACTAAATTTAATAACGCGGTCTTGTTGTGGTTGTGCTCCTAAAATTTCATCAAACATTCGCTGAACAATATCTGCATTAGTATGCTTTAGATGAATCACTCGCAATGACTCTTTAAGGCCTGAATCATCAAGTTCTTTAACAATTTTCATTGCAGCTTTAATATTAAGAGACTGTTGACGAATAATACAAGCATTCAAATCTCGGTTCACCAAAACAGTATTGTTATCGCCTTCAAGCATTTGGCGCAATATCTGTTGAGCAATATCAGCCTTCATACTCTTAAAAAAGTAAACATAACGAATAACTTTTGATGTTGCTGGTAAATGCTCAGGTTCAACCCCATTACCTGCAGAGTAAATAGGAAGAGCCTCCATGCCACTATCCCGACTTGCAATAATTCGATACAAACCCCCAACCTTAACAATACTAAACCCATTAATTTCCATTAATGTAAGCAGTACATTCCACGCACGCTCAAGAGTAAGAGGGGTACGAGTTGAAAGCGTTACCATTGTTGCAGCCAAATCTCTATGAGGAACAATATTAATTTTTTTACGCTCAGCTAAATAGTTAACTATACTCTCTAGAGAACTATTCTCAAAGTTAAGATAAATATCTGCAGGTTCATCACCATCATCAACAATCTCTTGTGGCTCAATTCGTCGTCCTGTTGCAATGTCAACATCATCAATTTGAAGAGGATTACCATCTTCATCAACAGGTGCTTTGCCAAGTTTAGATGGATCTTTTGAAATAGAAAGAGAAATATTTGCCATCTGACCAGCATCTTTCCCTTTGCATAAGAAAGGACTTTTGCAAAACAAAATGAAAATGGGTAATAAGAAAAAAAATGATTGTCTACTTTTC
>CAYMBP010000015.1:0-41544 GCA_964388745.1 uncultured Pseudomonadota bacterium
GAAACCATCCAGGAGGGAAGGAGTTGATAGTCAAAATGATGATCGAGCCTGAAAATAACACTATTTCAAAGAAAGTATGTCTTCATACAAATCTTTCCACTCTTGATTCATATCTTCGATCAACTTTAACTTTCTTTTACGAGGACTATTTTTAAGTCGACTTTCTCGTATAATTGCAGATGTCATTGTCGGATGTCGTTCAAAGAATACTAATATTTTACAGCCATACTTTTGAGTAAACCCTGGAATTTTTCCTTGTTTGTGAAGAAATATTCGTTGAATTAAATTGGAAGTCACTCCAACGTAAAGAGTGCCATTTCTTTTGTTTGCCATGATATAAACAGCTGGAAGTTTCATAATTATGATTTACCTTATTTTCATTCCTGGATGGTTTCATCACGCTTCGCGATGATTCACCATGACGATCGGTAGGCGAAGTTATCTTTAAAACGTATAATTTTTTTGTTTGCAGCATATTAATGACGACAATAATGATGACAACAATATTGACAGCTTTATGAGTACCAATATAATTATCATTGCTCAACAAGCTAGCGAATATTTTTGTATCTGAATTTTACAATCAATTTTTTAGATGATTATCCCCACCGACGGTCATGATGAGGCATCACGTCGCAGCCTGTAGCTTAGCATAAATGTTGTTTTTCTAAAAATGCTCATTGGTCCGAATGAGGTTATGAGGTGAAAGACTTTCTATCAATAATATGATATTATTTTAAGGATATTTTCACATTACAGGAAAAAATAAAGTTCATCGTAACAAAATTGGTTGTCTTATGATTCAGCACAAATCACTTGCTGCCGGCCGTTGGTTTACTTTTTCATTAATTGAACAGCTCGCCCATGTTGGTAGTGAAATTGAACGGACAATTATTTGGAAAAAGAGAAATGACCCAGAAGAAAGCAAAAACTCATTTTTCAGGGCTCTTGAGTTAATTGATTTGACAATTGCCGATCCGAAAAATAGAAACCATCGACTTCGTGAAATTTGTCGGGCGCGTGAGTTGCTTGTTGATCATTTTATGTATGATAATGAGTACAATACGACGGATGAAGAGTGGCAGCGCTATTTTTATGAATTTGCCTATGCTGCGGCAATTCAGCGGGGAAGGTAGAATTTTTCTTATGAAACAATCTCTTCAACCAACGTCTGTTTTCCTTCAAAGGCAATGGCTAGTTTAATGATCTTTTCAATACCCCTATCTTTTAATTGAATTTCATACTGTTTTTCTTCAATTTGGGCGAAGGCAGCTTCGACCGCTTTTTCAAGAGTTGGGTGCTTTGTTGTGACCCGTTTAAACTCGATAATGATCCCGTATTTTTCCGGAGTGACAGTGCGTGGAATAATCATGACATCATAGCGCCCCCATCCACTTTCTCTATTTGAAAGCACTTCGTACTCATTTTGTAGGCTAACGAGCATGCCAACAACAAGAACGTGATAAAATTGTTCTGGCTCATCACCACTGATGTCAAAGGTACTGAGAGCAACTTTTGTTATTCGGCTGAAGTAATGCTTGAATCCTTCAAGTTCTCCAGAGACCAATGATTTGAGCATTGCTTCATATTCTTTAATATTGAGGTTTTTCTTAAACCAATATGATACAGCCGTTGAGTAAAAGTAGGCTAGCTCTTGATTGGGAATACGGAGAAGACCTTTGGGCATATTTCCTTCAAGAAATTGACGCTCTACGGTAAGATATCCAGCATAGAGTAAAAGACTCCATACCATGTCATCATCAAAGTCGAGTGACTCAAACGTGATATTTTCATTAATGTGTTTTTCTATCGTTTGACTATTGAGAAGAAGATTCATCTCGTCATTGAACGATAAATTATTTCGGGTGATGAGATCTCGAATGAGGATGTTGTCGCTTGTATTAATCCAGTAAGGCTGAAGGGCGCCTTTCTGATGAATGAGGTTTATGATCGACCATGGATTATAGATTTCTTTTTGATTTCCAAATGTGTACCCGTTGTACCAGTGTTTTATATCGTCAATTGCATGAGGTATATCAAAATGATTTAAAATTTCTTTGACCTCATGTCTGAGAAGTCCAAATTTGTCAGCGTAGTTGACGCTCAAAAGAGTACTCACGTCAAGGTGATTGAGCCCACTAAAAATACTTTCTTTGGCAATACGTAAAATGCCGGTTAACACAGAAAAATTGAGGTTATTGTTGTCTTTAAGTGCTGATCCCAAAAAACTTCTGATAAATCCAACAACCTGCTGATAATAGTTATGAGTAAAGCCAGCGTGGATTGGAGCGTCATATTCATCAATCAAAACAATTGGCTTTGCACCATGGTGTTGATGGAGGTAGGATATTAATTGGTGAAGGGCTCTTTCATAGTCATGTTGAGGAGCTGTTTGATGTAAAATAGCTACAAAGTATTTTTTTTCCGCTTCTGTTAAAGCGGCAGAATTCTTAAGGTATGCGTGACGTTTAAATTCTTGCTGGATAATGCCTGTGAGTTTTGCATAACATTGTTCCCAGGTATCTTTTTTTGCATCTTTTAGGGAGAGAAAAATAACAGGATACTGTCCCTGATGCTTCATGATTTCCGGATGCTTGGTGATAGCAAGTCCATCAAAAAGCGATGCCTGTGATGCGTCGTTTTTTTCAAAAAAGCAGTGAAGCATAGACATATTGAGCGTTTTTCCAAATCGGCGGGGACGAGGGAGAAGCGTTACTTCTGATCTATTATCAAGAAGTTCTTTAATGAGAAGACTCTTATCAACAAAATAACAGTCTTGAGAAATAAGCTTTTTAAAGTCTGTAATGCCGATTGGAATTTTTTTCATTGTCTTGTCCCTGATTATTATAAGCGGTTTAGCCTGATGTTGTTAGTATAGCAGATAATTGCTGTTGTGCGAGCAGGGCTTGGATTGCCGCGTTCACTACGTTCACTCGCAAAGACGTTCATTCAGTAGATCTGGATTGCCGCACTTACTTTGTTCGTTTGCAAAGACGTTCATTGAAGATTCTTCTTGAATGAGGAGGCTATGCACTTTGTTGAAAAACTTACGTTCTCCGATCGTCGTTGCGAGGAGCCATAGGCGACGTGGCGATCCATAAAAATGTGTGAAGCTTAGTGCATTGCGCTATAATGAGCGTTAGCGGTCTTCGTCACTTTCTGGAGCGAAGTGATAGAATCCACCCGCCTTCATGAAATCTGTCGGGCGCGTGAGTTGCTTGGTGATCATTTTTATGCATGACAATGAGGGCAATACGATGGATGAAGAGTGAAATTTTAGTATTTCTTCTTTGGGAATTATTGTGAGCTTATGATTTTTAGTGTAGTCAATGCTATTTGTGCTGTATTAGGAAAGAACGATTTTTAGAGAGGTTGGTGAGCCTATAGAGTAAGTGGATAAAGTGATAGTTGTATAAATGTGAACACCTATAAAAGACTTATCTTTTATAGGTGTTCACATTTGGAATTTATTTCATTGCTGTATAGAGATTGTTTATAGTTGTATTTATAGCTGGTTTTATCTTACCGCTTGAAAGTTTGGGGTTATTAACAAGATCGTCACTTAATTTTTTGGCTTCGTTATCTATAGCTTTGTACAGTAATTCGACTTTCTTATTGAGAAACTCAATTTTTTGCTCTGTGGTCATTGCAACAGCATAACATTGATTCTGATAACAATAAGCTGAAAGCAGGATTAAAATTAATTTTAAGTTTATATTCATCTATTTCTCCTTTTTATTATTTTGATTTTAATGAATTGATTTTGTCAGTGACAGTTTGTGTATGAGTGCCAAATATTTTTGTATTATTTATTTCGTCTATTGCATCGGTTTTTAATTTATTTATTTCACTTTCTTGATTAGCTTCGATAGTAAGCTTAGAGTTAGCAGAAAAGGCATCTAAAATATTGTTTGCTGCATCTTCTAGTGATGAGTATGTTGATAACTTCTTAGGATCAAATGTAGAAAAATCATTGGAGGTCATAGCTACAGAGAAAAAGAGCTTATGTTTATTATAACTTGAGTCATTTTTTGCTAAAGCATTAAGTATTTCATTGATTTCGTTACTCTTTTCACTCACCTCAGCTATAATAGATATATGCTCATAGTGATCATCAGAGAAGTAACCTGAAAGGACTTCTTTGATGATTTTTTTAGGATTTTCGATATTAGAATCATTGAGGTCTTTTAGTATACCAGCATCTATATTATTAAAGATATCTTCAATCGCAGTCTCAGCATCTGCAACTGTTTTTATTTTATCATCATCATGTTGGCTACTTTTTTTTTCGCCAAGTTGGAAGTCTTGTAATTCTTGGTTGAAGGCCTCTAACCCTGGAAGATACTCATCAAGGACTGATGTTTTAAGTGTGCCATCATCATCATTGATCATTTCACGAGGTAAGCCATAGTTATTATTTTTGAGATCAATATCTTCATTTAGTAATATTGCAGGAGAATGAGAGTAGTCTTTTTTCTCGATTATGTCTTTAATATAATCAAAATAGCTGGACATAATTTCATTCTTAAGTGTATCTAGAGCTTCATTCACATTATCTCTAAAAATATCAAGATCAAAATCCTCCTTTGTTTTTTGCTGAGTAATATAGTTGCTAATAGCATCTTCTTCTATGGATGTTTTGTTTTGAGTGAGGTAAGGAATTATTGTGCCAATATCTTCTAGGTCTTCTTTACTTAGATTATCAGCAACCGTTGGTGGATTTATAGTTAACGCTGTTATCTTACTACTATCACTTGGGTCAACGAGGTTATTCACTCCGATGTTAACCCGTTCATTTTCTCTCCACAGATCCACAAATCCCTTGGCTATTGTAGTGAATTTATTTTTTATATCCTCCAGTGATGCATCAGCTGGAAGTATTTTTGGAACAACTTCTAGGTTGTTGGGATCTTCGATGACATTGATGCCGCCTGCTTTTGTTACATTGATGAATTCAAGGAGGTTTTCTTTATTAAGAATATTTTGCTTTATGAGGTATTTAATATGATCTGAGACTTTAAGCTTATTATCAGCGTGCAATTTTGTGCGAAGAGCTTCATTTAAGTTATAAAGAAGCTTGACATGCCCATCATCCCACTCGGAATATGAGAATGTACCTTCATCTGCATCTTCTGAAACTGAGACTCCAATTTTTCCTATAGCGGTTTTATCTACCTTTTTAAGACTAATAGTACCTTGCGCAAGCCCTTGATTACCTCTTACATTATCGTAAATTGCCTTTTTGTAGGCAGTAGGGATAATTTTGGCAAAGAGATTTTGTAAGTTATTTGTGACTTCTACAAGAAATTCATTATTTAAGCCTTGATATACATTTTGCCCTGCATTATCTTTGAGATTGAGGTTATTTATTGCGTTAAAATCGATGTTATTTTGATTAATAAATTGATCAACTGCTCTATCTATATATATTGCATTCCAGTCAGGTGTTTTTCCTGGATCATTGTTGCCAATTACATTGTTAATTCTATCAATAGAACCATTAAAGCTTTCAACATTATCTTTTTTTCGGTAAAGGTCGTGGATACCTTTTGATATTTTGAATAAAGCATGGTAACTATTTGGGCTACTGTGATCAAAGGCATTAACGTCACTAGCGAAAGTATCAGGGATTTTATTCACCTGTAATTTTAGATTGTTGATTGGAAGATCTGCATTTTCATTAAGTTGTTTATTGTCTTTGTCGGTTAATATTTTAAGAGAAATGAGATGCTTGATATCATCAGTAGCATAAATTTTTTCGCTAAGATGAGGTGGTAGCTTGCCTGGAGGAGGAGGTATAGGTCCGTCAGGAAAAGGAGGAACGGGTTTTCCCCGGTTATTAATTTTTGGAAATAAGGCTACAATTGCTTCGAGCCCTGAGGACTTTTGTATTGCAGGACTGTTAATGCCACCATAAAATGATGCATTAAGAATTGTTTTAAGACTCTTTTGAACGCTCTCTTGAATATCTCGGTCTTTTGCTGCACCCGCAAGTTTATTGATTTTTAAGATAAATTCTGCGCGAGGTTTAGAGCCAATAACGCCGATATTATACTCTGCAGTTGCCGTTTGTTCTTTTACGCTTTCTGCAAGACCCTTTAACTTATCAGCCATTTCTTGATGATCATTATTTGATTCAAATGTTGCAAAAACCTGATATATATCTTTATAAAGTTTTCGAGCTAAGCGTCCGTATTCAAGGGCTTTATTGTCTGCTTTGGGGTTAAGTGGTGCTTGAATAAAAAGGGTGGCGCATGCCATTATCACCATTAACGACTTTATCTGCTTCATTACGTTCCTTTCTCCTAACAAACTTATAGATATATATTTTTATATTTTTATTACTCTCCTTTACTAGGGTAAACAATATGGTTTGCGTAAGTCAAGGTTCTGAGCGTAAATCAAATAAAAAAGAGGCAGCTCTTAAACAGCTGCCTCTTTTTGTTATCTATAAGGTTGATGGGGAGGAATATTTTAAAACGAGGTACCAAGTTTAACCCACAAACTGTAGGTATCAAAAGTTGTTCGGTTATTTCCAAATTCGTATGACCCGCCTAGCCCCGCAAACATTGGGCAGTGATAGAGTTTAAAGTTATAACCAAGGGAGGCAAAGAGTGTATGGGAAATAAGTTCTGGTGTTTCTACTGAGCTTGTATCAATATCATTCTTATCAATAATCTCTGCAGATGTTGCATTGACAGCATTAATAGTTGTTGGTTCGGCATTAATATCATCAAATTCTCCAGCAGCATTTCTTACTGGTTGCGCAATTAAAGCATACTCATTATCTTTCCAGCGCTTAACCCATGCACTTTCTCTATCTCTCCAATACAGATTGTAACCTGCATCAATAACAAAATTGCTACTTTTAAAGCTTCCTGCAAGAAGTCCTTCAAGTTGATGACCTGGCTTGATACGCATTGATTGTGTTAAAACATTTGCTGCTGGGAAAAATGGTTTTTCTTCTTGGCCAACTCGTCCAGCTAGGTAGTAGTGTGAGAATGGCTCTCCTTTAATCGATGGTGTACGAATTTCAGATGCCTCAAAAAGGTAGTTGTGCATGAAGGCAGCCATTACCTTCATGGTTGCGTGCTTAGTGCATTCAAAGTTCATACCTGTATCAAGTTGCCAACCAAGTCCAAAGTGTCCACCGTTTCCATAGACAGCATCAAAAAGATATTCTCCGTTTGGCTTACTACCAGTTGGTACAGTGAGTTTAATTTTTAAAAAGACATGATGTTGCTCTTTTTCATAACATTTGTAGCCAAGGTTGAAATCAATGTCACCAAAACCCATGCGAGAATGAGCTCCGCAAATGCGTGCTTTTGTTAAAGGAGATTGTAAGTTAAAAATATCATCAGTAACTTCATATGATCCGTTAAAAAATCGAGCAAGAGGCTTGCCACATTCATCACCGAGTGCATCATCACAGATGGTAACTTTCAAATCATTTTTAATATGAACGAGTGGGGTGCTTACTTGGAAGAAAAAGTTCTCAAACGGACCACATAAGTCATGATGCAAGTCAAAGCGGAGGCCAACTTGTTGATGCTTTGGTCTAAAAACAATTCCCCCTTTTTCTTCTACAAAGCTTGCGTTACCAATAACCCCTGTTTGTAGATTTGCTGGGTCTGCTTTTCTCATCATTCTTGCTCGATCAGCAACAAAGCCTACTGGACCACTTGGATCAAATGGGTTGCCAATATTTATACCATTTTGTCCGCGACTTCCACCAAAATGCTCACCTGCTTTTGCCTCCTCAGTGCTTGATCGATAAAAACCTGTTAATTGCATTTTGGTTTTCATTGAACAATTTTTGCTTTTGGTGTAGACGTGATCGTGGTAGGTGCTGTATTCGTGGGGCAAGTGTCTAATGGCATATCGTGGTGATAGGTAGGTCTTAAGATGTTCATTGGTTGTATTTCCAAATAAAGAAAGGCAGGCGAATGGAATGCCTGCAAATAACACCAAAGATTTTTTGAACTCCATAACATATCTCCTTTTTATATGTACGTATTTTTATAAACCAATTCACTAGATGATCTAAAACAGCCTTGAGCTTATAAAAAGAAAATGAAGATATCAAGTTTTTTATATATTTCTTAGTTTTTGAATAAAAAAGCCGCTTGATTAACAAGCGGCTTAAGAATTTCCGTACTCGTATAGTTCAAAAAAGGCTTTATTTTTTTTGGGATTTTGTTGTTGGGCGAGGTGTACGTTTGAGTCGAGCATCTTTATCATTGATGGAGCGTTTTGCTTTTGATGCTTTGCGGGCATTTCTTACACGTTCCATACGAGCATGACGAGCTTGTCTCATTTTGCGAAGACCTCTGTTGCGCTCAGGTTTTCCTTTGTACCCACCAGCAACTGTTGGAGATTCTTTAGCTGGACGACGAGCGGCGTCAGCTGTTCCAGCTGCAAGAGCAAGTGCAAGTACTGAGCATGATAAAAGTTTGAAATAGTTCATGACATTCTCCTTTATAAGACCGAACTTTTTCTTTTTCGACTGATTTAGGCTATAACAAACGAGAGATGATAGCAAGTATTTTTATTTTTTTGTAAAAATGTATCTTTTTTAATGTATGAGAATAGCTAAAAACGTTCTCGTTTACACAAATATTGGAGCGAGTATCATAAAAAAGGGCCGGTATTACCGGCCCTTGAAATAGTAATATCTTAAAAAGTCATGGCTTAGAAATTAATACCAGCCTTAACCCAGATTTCCCATTTCTCAAGAGCTTCACGTGGAGCAAATTCATAGCCACCACCAACAGCCAAGGTAACAGGGGTATCCAAGTCTTCAAATCGATATCCAAGTGAGCCAAAAATTTTATGTGTAAGCTGTGAAGGTGTTTCAGCTGGCTTGGTTGTGATTTGAGCATTAGTTAATTTAACTGGTTCTGTATCTGATTTTTCGTCTGCAACTTCAGCATGGTTACGTACAGGACTTACGTCACCAGTAAGAGCGCTTGCTTTGTTTGCTACAAATGTTTCAGTTGTATTCCATGCACGTGATGCTACATAGTAGTTTTCTGGGATGCATCCTTTGAACTTCACAGATTCTTCATCTTTGTAGAAAAGGTTGTATCCAAGATCAACTAAAAAGCTGCATGCTCGATATTGAAGGGCAAGTACTGCATCAAGTTGGCTTCCTGGGGTTACATCAACTGATTGTGTGGTAATATTTGCTGCAGGAGTAAGTTCTGTTGATCCAACTTTACCAAGTAAATGGTATTGACCTAGGTTGCGTGAACAGCATTCATTTTTTGTCTTACAGTCAGTAGTTGTTTTGCAATCAGTTTTGCAGCTAGATGGCATGCATCCGCCACCGTCACGTGTAAGCTCTGTTGACATTTCTGGGCTTTTGCAAGTTGTTGTTTTTGGACAAGATGTTTTACATGTCTCTTTTTTAGGGCAAGCAACAGCTGTGCAGCTTTCACACTTACCAGTTGTGCATTCGTTTTCGCATTTACCTGCAATGCCAAGTGTACGTTTTTGACAGCTTTCAAATAAGTAACGATAATTAACCGCACCAACTAATTTAAGGGTGTGGTTATCTTCGCCCCATAATTTTACTGCACCATCAAGACCTGCACCAAAACCAAAATGATTTCCGTTGCCAACAATAGCTTCAAATGCATTGTGAGCTTCTGGTTCATTACCTGTTGGGATAACAAGACCAATGTTAATGCCTGCATGGTAGCATTCGTCATTAACAAAGTCATAACCAATCATTAATTCAACATCTGCAACACCTGTTGTACTGTCTGAGCAACAACCCATTTTTGCAAATTTTAGTTTTTCTTGCTTGTTTCCAGCAGTGCCTTCATATTCACCCATGAAGTATTTAAGCACATCTTCTGCAAGACCGTCTGCAGCATCTTGACACTTAAATACTCTCATGTGCATATCATTTTTAACATACACAATAGGAATTTGAATATTAAAATACAAGCCATCAAGCAATTTTTCTAAATTTTGATGGTAGTCAAGCACAAAGCCGTATGAAGTTTGCTCTGGCTCAAGCTTTACCATAACTTCACTGTTTGTTCCAGTAACGGCCTTCTTGCTGTTGTCATGAATTAAGTAACCAAGATCAAGGTGGTTGTCAACTTTTGATGGTGTGTCGCGGTTGTTTGTTCGGTTTGCAGTTACATCGGGATTTGCATTGGTATCAGGATTAAGATCTCCCCATCCACCATATCTCAAGTGAACCTGATTAGTATTTCGAATACCAAAATAACGACCCAAGTCACCTTCATTAGTGCTTGCACTATAAAACCATGTTACTTGTGCATTTCCACCAAAGCGATCATCTCCTTTATTGCGAAGAGTGTCGCTCCAGCTTGCATATTTCATTGCAAGATTAACGCCGTGAGAACGCGGCATAAGAAATGTTTTGTTGGTATCATCGGCAAATGCTGTTGTACTTACTGCTAAAGCAGCAGTCAAGAGCTTTTTCAATGCATTATTCATAAATTCTTTCTCCACACATAGAGACCTTTGTCGATTACGCTAACGTCTGTAGAATTTATAGTACTGTTGTGAAAGGTACATTTTTGTACCATTACAGTTTAGTGAATATTTCTTGATAAATATGTATACTTTTGAACAGCTTTTTAGACCTCCTTTCTATTTAAAATCGTGAGACTTGTTTTTAGGGAAACACCCAGCGCCTCTTCTTCTACTACGAAACTCCTATGCTGGGTTGTTACTCATTACAACTACAACAACGCACATAGGTTACCGAACGTAAGAGAAGAGATCAAGTTTTTTTTGTTATGACACTTTCAATCTTTACACATTCAATTATTTAATTACAAGATTTTTGTTGTTAAAATAATCATTATTAAAAAAATAGTGCGGTTACAACTTTATTTTTAAGAGAAGGGTGTGAGAGTGGTTTATAGTTTGTTGTTGCTTGTTGCGCAAGTTATTTTAGAAGTGTTTCCAATTAGTAGTTCTGGCCACTTTAGATTGGTTGAGTTGCTAGCTGCTTCTTATTGGAATTTTGACCAAGAGGCTGCTTTATTGCCTCCACATTTTGACCATTTCTTACATGGTCCTATGCTGCTTATTCTTATTGTTTTCTTTCGCAAGCGCTGGTATCCTTTTTTGTCTCGAGTATTTTGTTCATTACATTATTTGCGGCAACCCGTACTAGCAGGAGATCTTCCAGCAGAAGAGACTTTGCGATTACGAGATGCTGCACTGGTTTGGCAATTTTTTTATTTAATTGGGTCAATTTTTTGTGCAGATGTTGTAACTGTAAGTATGTATTGTCTTGTGAAATTTTTTGAAAAAAAACAAATCATTACTTATAGTCCGCAATGTCTTTTTCTTGGTTTTTTCTTAACTTTTTTAATTTTATTATTGTTACGATTTAAAAGGGGGATTTGTGCCCTTAATGGTCCCTGGGTAACGCCAGCAGAGCTCTCTTATAAAAAAGTATTATTGCTTGGCTTTGCACAAGGTGTTGCATTATTTCCAGGAATTTCTCGTTTCGCTTGCACCTTTGTGTTGGGTTCCTGTTTAGGGCTGCCGCAACGAACTGCATTTGAATTTTCATTTCTTTTGGCATTTCCGCTGATGGTTGGAGGATTTTTGTGCAATGGTTTGTCTGGGCTGTTAAAAGCGCCACCGAATTCTCCTGTATGGTTGCCAGAGTTTTGGCTAGTACTTGCTCTTTTTACTTTTATTGCGTATTGGTTTTTTGCTTGGGTTTACCGCTTGGCACTCAAGGAGCAGTTTTGGTACTTTGCTCTTTACATGATTATTCCTCTTTCTATTCTTGGTTGGCATATTTTGGTTAAGTATTGAGCTTGCTCCTTGCTTCTCGCTACACTCAAATAACGGATAAATGAATGCGGGTAATGTCATGTGTGGGGGAGTGACTCATGAAACGTCTACTTATGATGCCATTTGAATTAAAGCGGTTAGCAAAAAAAAAGCAAAGAGCTTCAATTCAAGGAACATATGTGCAAGAAGTAATAATTATTTGTGGCGTGACACTCATTTTGTATGTGTTGTATGCTCTTGTTATTTATGGGACCGATGTAGAAGTAGTAATGCATTATTCTTCTTCACTCTCTGAAAATGATATTCATGGTACTATTGGATTTGCAGGCTTTATGCTAGCTTCATTGTTATTGTATCTTTTTGGCTTTATGGCGCTTATAATAGCGATAAGCGCTTTTTTTTTACTTATGATCTGGGCCCAAAAAATATTCTTTAAAGACTGTATCAAAAAGCTCATTCTTTTTGCTGCTATGTTGTGTGCAATGATGGCAATACTTTCTGGTAACATGATGCAGCAAAGCAGATTTGCTTTTACTACTTCTGGTGGAGTGATTGGTGATTTTTTATATTCTTGGCTGCTTGCGTGGGGTGGTAATTTTGGAGCAACGGCTTTGCTTTCAGTTTTTATTTGGAGTGCAACATCGATTTTGCTTGGGATTCCTCTTTTTGCTCAGTTATATGATGGTCTAATTTTACTTGTTCGACCAATAGGGGCTTTATTTTATGGCCTGGTAAAAATTGTTGATTGGATTGTGATTACCTCAATTAACCTAATAACAGCTCTAGTGGGGTCACTTAGAGCAAGCGTATCTGATATTTATTCATTTTTAGTCTTATATCATAGTGCAAGTGTTACTCTTGCCAAATATCGTTGGGGTTTGCATGGCTGTGGTGAGAATAAAGAGTTGCCAAAGTCAATTCAACAAGAGGCTCAACAATCAACGCTTGAGGGTGTCAAAAAATGTGATTTGCCAAAGACTTCCTACCCATGGGCTCATTATCCGTTTAGACCAACAGCAGAGCGAGTCTGGCGAGGGAAATATTGTTTTATTTTACTTCCTAACACTGTCTTGAATGTATCAATGAATGCTCTTGATAATCAGGGAATAAATTGGTGGCATCGCCTTACACGCGCCATTGCTCATCAGCAACAATCTGAGCTAGAGTATGCTCCGCCCTCATTTTCTCTTTTTACTCCACCTGCCTATGATAAGGATGCGGATCATTTTATTGAGCTTTGTCATAAGCGAGCAAGAAAATTAGAAGAGAAATTAGCTCTTTTTGGTATTAAAGGAAGAGTTGTTGAAATTTCTCCTGGTCCAGTAATAACGTTATTTGAGTATCGGCCAGAAAGCACCAGCAAGGTAAGTAAAATTGTAGCTCTTGAAGATGATCTAGCACTTGCATTAACGGCCCTTTCAATTCGAATTATTGCGCCTATTCCCGGACGAGATGTTGTTGGTTTTGAAATTGCTAATCAAGAGCGGCGAGTAGTCCGCTTTTCTGAAATTTTACTGAGTCCTTCTTATGATCAACAGCCAGCACGCTTACCCCTTATTTTTGGTGTTGATGTTGTTGGAAAACCAATCATTGTTGATCTTGTTGAAATGCCACATCTGCTTGTTGGGGGAACAACTGGCTCAGGAAAATCGGTTGGATTAAATACTATGCTCATGAGCCTGTTGTGTAGCAAAAGTCCAGAGCAGTTGCGTCTTATTTTGATTGACCCTAAGCGCCTTGAATTTTCCCCATATGCAGATATTGCACATCTTCATTTTCCTATTGTTACTCAAGCAGATCAGGCTTCTCGTGTCTTGTCTTGGTTGGTGCAAGAGATGGAGCGTCGCTATGAGCTTTTGGCTCAGCGTGGTGTTCGAAATATTGTTGATTATGAACGAATTTCTGGTGAAAAGATGCCATTTATTGTGTTGATGATTGATGAACTTGCTGATTTAATGATGGTTGCAGCAAAAGAGGTTGAGACGTCTATAACACGTCTTGCTCAAATGGCTCGTGCAGCAGGTATTCATATTATTGTAGCAACACAACGGCCTTCAGTTGATGTTGTTACAGGACTTATTAAAGTTAATTTTCCGAGTCGTGTAAGCTTTCGCGTATCATCTAAAATTGATTCGCGAACGATTATTGATCGATCTGGAGCTGAAAAACTTTTAGGGAAAGGTGACATGTTGTTTATGCATGCAACGGCATCTGTTTTGCAACGGATTCATGGTTGCTACTTGTCTCAAGATGATATTGAGCGCTATACTAGTGCCTTACGCTTGCAGTCTGGTCCAACCTATTTAAATCTTGATGAAGAAATGCACCATACACAAGATAAAATAGTGGAGCGGGATGAGCTCTATGAGAACGTTGTTGATTTTATACAAACAACAGGAGAAGTCTCTATTTCTTTATTGCAGCGTCAGTATCGCATAGGATTTAATCGATCTGCGCGGATTATTGAGCAATTAGAAATGGATGGACTTATTGCTCCAATGCAGGGAAGTAAGCCTCGCAAAGTTATTCGTTAGAGCTTGACAAATAAGTCAGAGGACGTATTGTTTCACAAGTATATTTTTTGAAAATACATATATTTTCTGCATGATTAGATAGTATATTTTGGAGTTAAGGGAATGATATTACAGCGAACATTTTTAGCTGAAACGCTACCGAACGCACGTTTTGTTGTTGATGGAGTTGCTGATTTTAACAATTCAGCGCGTTTTACTTACGAAGATCAAGAAGTTGCGATTTCAATTGATAGTCGTTCACTTGCAGCAGGAGATCTTTTTGTTGCGTTGCCAGGGATTCGCTATCATGGCAGAGAATTTGCTCGTGATGTTGTGGTGAAGGGTGCAAGCGGTATTATGTGCGATTCATCTTCTTATGAGATAATTAAAGCGGTTTGTGGAAAAAGCCTTGATGGGCTATTGATGATTGTTGTTGACGAAGTAGAGCATGCCCTTGGGCTGTTAGCAAAAGCTTGGCGAGCAGAATTTGATTGTCCTATGGTTGCAATTACAGGTTCTATTGGCAAGACAACAACTAAAGAGCTTATTGGTTCAATACTCATTGCTGATCATAAACCAGCTTTTGTTGCATATAAAAATCAGAATAATTATCTTGGTGTTTCAATGAATCTTTTGAATATGAAAAAGGCTCATGAGATTGGTGTATTTGAATTGGGAACAAGTGCTCGTGGTGAAATTAAAGTGTTGGCTGATATGGTGAGGCCAACGATTGCAATTGTAACTGCGGTTGCTCATGCACATGGCGAAGGAATTGGAAGTATTCAGGATATTGCTTTTGAAAAACTTTCAATTTTCACTTATTTGCGTGATCAAGATATTGGCATTGTCTGTGGAGATTTTTCTCTGCTTAATGATATTTGCTGTAGCCATCCTGTTGCTCGATTTGGCCGCAAGATTAAAAATCAAGTTCAAGCCCGTAAAATTAAGATTGAACAAGATCATCATGGTCGAGCTGTAATTACCTTTACGCTCAAGTGGTATGATCAGCGCGCTCGTATTCAACTTCCTTCAAGCCACGAAGGTCTTGTGATGAATGTGTTAGGAGCAAGTACTATTGCTTATATGCTTGGAATCTCTTTTGAATCTGTTTTGCAAGGGATTGCTTCTTATCGTGGAGTTGAAAATCGTTTTCAAGAATGCTTGCTGCGTAATAATCAAGGAACCTTAATTAATGATTGTTATAATGCCTCACCAGAAAGTATGAAAGCTGCGCTGCTTGCTCTTGATGAAATGACATTTCAAGGGAAAAAAATCGCTGTTTTAGGAGATATGTTTGAGCTTGGTGAAAAAGAGCTTTATTGGCATCGTCAAATTGGACGATTTTTAAAAAACCTTGATACAATTGTGGATTTTGTTTTAGTTGGAGAGCGTTCTCGATTAATTGCCAAAACAGCACCTCCAGGAATTTCTTTTATTTTTGCAAATGATTGGCAAGAAGCTACCTCTTTAGTCAGTGATTATTTAAAAAGAGATAATCCAAGCCTTGTACTCGTTAAAGCGTCACGGGGTATGCACCTTGATAAGATGGTAAAAAAGCTTGTTGCTTAAGGTGAGGGAGCAAGTTGATTTGCATAGTTATGATTATAACCTAGAATTTTCACGTTATAGCTATCTGCGTAGGTGCGATTATTCTTTGAGAATGTTTTTACATTCGATTAATTAAGAGGAGTCATTGCTTGCTGATTGTCGTTACGAACAAAAGTACGCAGGGTGGCAATTTATGCGATTGGTGAATTTTTTGGTGATGATCCTGAAAAGGCAGATTATGCCAAATTAAGTAGTCTTGATTATACGAATGTAAGAGTGCATTATGATGATTTGCCAGAAAAGCTTGAAATAAGCTTAATTTCTTTATTTATTTTGGTAATGCTTGTTCTCAGTTCTAAAAAGGGCTACCTTAAAGAATAGAATGCATGGTACAAGGTTGTCTTTTTTAAAACGAGGAGTAGGACAATGAAGCCAGAAGAGAAGAGTGGCGCTGATGTTGGCCATGATCATTTATTACATCAGCTTCTAGCGCTTCCAAAAAGAATTATTCAAATGCATGGTGTCTCAGCGTTGCCAGAGATGGTATTACATGAATTATGCCATGATCACTGTTTTAACATTAATAAAGCAGTTTATCTAGTTGATAATCCAGACTTTGATTGCCTGCAAGGAGTTGCTGGCTATGTTCGAGAAGAGTGTTGTCACCATAAGGACGATTTGTGGAAAGACCCCCATACTTTTGAAGAAGATATGCAAAATGCTCCATATCGACAAGAAATAAAAGGTTTTGCAGATCATAGTTTGTGTGCTCATAAGCAGCGAGAATATTCACAAAAAGAGCTTGAGGAGCTTGGAAATCGCTTGGGCATAAAGCACCCCCTTTGCTTTACTTGGGGAACAAAGCATGATAATCATGGAATTCTTATTGTTGAAGATGACAGTCGATGTGAATCTGAGAAAAAAAAGCTTTTATATAATGTTATTTCCTTGCTTAGTATTTGCTAAAAAGAGTGCAAACTCATGCTCTTGAGTAACGCAAGGAGCCTGCGCAATTAATCGTGTGCATGCTTGCTTGATGCCATAATGAGGAGCAAAGCTCCCGCTTGTTTTTTTGAAGGTAAGAGATGAAGTAAAAGATGTAAGGGGTTTTTTTTGGTAGTAAAAAGTCCATTCATGAGTATTTTTTTGACTTACTAAAATAGTGGGATGGATAATTAGTGTCCAATAAAATGACCATTGATGAAGTCTGTTAGTGCATGTTACTTTGTCATGCCACTGAATGTTTTGTGGAGCAACAATAAGTTTTCGTTTTTTTTCGTGGGGTGTAGGATGTTGTTGTCTGGTGTAGGTCTGAATATGCTCTTCATGGTTATAATGTAAAGCATCTGCCGTGTGTGAGCTTTGCTGGCGATTGAGCTGAAAAAGATCTTGATGAAGAGGGCTCTTTATTTCATCTGAGTGTAAAAGGCTTATTCCATTGTGAAACAGACTAGATCTAAATTGATTACGCCAAAAAGGAGAACCTGTATAGTTATATGATCCTGGATCAACTATGATAGGAATACCTTTGTATGCAATAGTAATGCTTAACTCGTCTTGATGAAAATGGCCAGAGGGTTGGTGTGGTGAATACGTTGGATGGCGAAGTGAGATGTGCCAGTTGTTCTTTATTATAATGCTTACACCAAAATCCTGGTAGTGTATTGTTCGCTTCTCAGCTTCTGCTTGTATAGCCAGACCAGCAACAAACTTTCCGCTGTCATCATCTCCAATATGAATAATGTTATGGTTGGAATATGACGCATCTACTAAAAATTGTAACATTTTTTTTTCTTGAATATGATGTCTATTTTGAAGCTGAACTTCCTCAAAAGCTTCGCTTAAAAAAGTGTAGTGAAGATGCATTTCAGTAATGAGGCGATGATACGCAGTTGATCCCTCATAGCTAGTCCCATCTGATAGTAATTGATGACTGTATTGAGCATTTAGCTTTTGTTGAATAGCTTTAATTCGTTTGTCAGCTCCCTTAAAATCTTTAAAAAAAAGAGCTAAATATAGGGCTCCGGTAAGATCTGCAATATAATGATTATTCGGTTTATCAGATTGTTCCCAGTTTGCTTCAAGGTAAGTCAGATGATCATATAATGAGCATATTACCCGTTTGAAAAAATGCGGTTCATTTTCTGAGCTCTGTTTGAAAAGTTCTAGTGTCCACAAGATATTTGTTGCACGAATAGCAACATCCATTGGGCAGAGCCAGTTAACACCAAGTAAAAAGGGATTTTTTTCAAGCCAATCAGAAAGATGTTGTTGCATTGTTCTTACATAGCGTTCCTTGCTTTGTTTGTCTTGGGTAGTACGATATGCCCACCCAAGAATAAAAAGGTGATGCATTCGTGAGCGTTCCCAGGGAATTTTAATATCTGCGGCATAATTGTCTTGGTTGTTTGCTGTATGCTGAGTAAATTGAATATTCTGATAAAACTCATGAGCGAATGGTTCAAAGCTCGATAGAGAAGAGCTTTTTGTATCGTGGTGCCACAAAAGGTTTCCTTTGTGCGCGAGTTGAGCGCCTAAAAACTCATATGACCCATCACAGATATTGTCTGCTTGCTTAAAAAGTTGTTGAGTTTCACTTATATGAGAAGGTAAAAAATGAATAAAGCGTGGATGAGACATAATATGTTCAAATGCTTTATTATCACGCATTGTCTGTAAAAAAATATCAAATGGGGGTGCCGAATATTTTTTTTCAAGGTGCATCCAGGTTATTGATGCTTGTTTGTTAAGTGCTCGTTGATGAAAAGAATGTGCAAACTTTTTTTTAGTCAGTTCGCGGTTAATAATCATTTTAATTCCTGAGATTCCCAGTTGTTTAATTCTTCGTAGATAGTACATAAGAGCTCCTTTAATACTTTTTTTGATATATTTTATTTTTTTTGATTACGCAGTAGACTATTCGGTATTACTGACATATCTTATACCGTACCTTAGATTGTTATAACAGGAAAGCTCAAGAGTTATGAATCTTGTAAAGAAAAATATTTTAACAGGGGATCGTCCAACGGGCCCATTGCATCTTGGTCATTATGTTGGCTCACTGCAAAATCGAGTTCGCTTGCAACATGAGTATAATCAGTTTGTTATGCTTGCTGATGTTCAGGCATTAACTGACAATGCTGAAAATCCTGAAAAAGTAAGAAATAATATTTTTGAGGTTTTGCTTGATTATTTGTCTGTTGGTATTAATCCTACTCAGACAACTATTTTTATTCAGTCAATGATACCCGCTCTTGCTGAATTGACTGTTTATTATCTTAATTTGGTTACTGTTTCTCGTCTTGAGCGTAATCCAACGGTTAAAGATGAAATGCGCCATAAAGGATTTGGCAGTAGTTTACCTGCGGGCTTTCTCTGTTATCCGGTAAGTCAAGCTGCAGATATTACCGCTTTTGATGCTTCGCTTGTTCCAGTGGGAAAAGATCAGCTGCCAATGATTGAACAAACAGTTGAAATTGTGCGTAAGGTAAACAGATTGTATGGAAATAATATTCTTATTGAGCCAGAAGCACTTGTTCCAGAAGGAACAGGTCGTTTGCCGGGACTGGACGGACAAGATAAAATGGGTAAATCATTAGGAAATGCTCTCTATTTATCAGATTCTGCTGATGAGGTAAGGCGTAAGGTAATGAGTATGTATACAGATCCTGATCATATTCGTGTAAGTGACCCGGGCAAGGTTGAAGGAAATATGGTCTTTGCCTATCTTGATTTATTTGATTCTGAAAAGCTAGAAATTGAAGAGCTCAAGGAGCATTACCGCAAGGGTGGTCTTGGAGATGTTGTATTGAAGAAACGGTTGATTGAAAAGCTGAATGACTTTCTTGAACCAATTAGAGTGCGGCGTGCAGAGTATGCTCAGGATATGGGGGCTGTTATGGATATTGCACAAAAGGGAACCGCCCATGCGCTAACTGTTGCCAGTGGAGTGCTTGAGCGGTTGAAAAAAGGGATGAAGATTAATTATTTTTAATTATCAAATTTTCACGATTAATGTCTAATATATTCGTTGTTGTTAATAATGGCAAGAACTGCTAAGCTAAAACTTTTTTCAGAATTGTGTATAGTTTGATAATGTTGATTTGCAAGTCTAAAATAGGTATTAAAAATCCCTTGTATTTCGTTTTGAGTAACTGTTTCCTGTTTAGGTTGAGATTGTAGGTAGCCGATTAATCCTTCGATTGTTTTCATATAAATACCTTGATCAACATCACTATCACTAAGGCCAAACATAATTATTGTAAATTGATTTTGTTGCAACTGAATAAAGTTTTGATTTTTTATTATTTTTCTTTGGTCTGTTGGTGATAAAGAAAATGTCCCTGCACAAAGAAAAGAGGATTTATTATTTTTGCTTAGAAAAATCGTACCATCTTGGATAGTTACAAGAAATGTTGGCTGATTGAAATCTTTAACCATAAAGTAATGAAGTCTATCTATAATATTGTCTGTTATCGTAGTAAGATGCTTTGTGATCGAAATTAATTTGTCTGTAGCAACAAGATATTCTTGAGGTATATTAAGAGAAAAATTATTTTTATAGTGTTTAATTTGCATGTCTTTGGGCAATATATTAATAATATTTTCATTGCGCTTATGTATCTGTATATGAGGGAAGAGTATCATTGGCATGCTTTCAAATAAGGTAGAAAAAAGCGGTGCGGGAAATATAATAAATGTGAGAAGTAGAATAAATTTCATAAAAAACCTTTCTAATTATAACTGGTTTGCTAAAAGTTTATTGTTATCAAGAATAAGAAGTGCTGCGCCATACTGGGGTGCGGGTGATTCTTTTTTAATCAGATATTCAAAAGTATCTTGGAGTGATGCTTTTAATATCTGTTCGTTTTCTTGTCGATAATTATCATGAAAGAGTTTTGCGAAAGTGGGAACAAGATCATTATAATCTTTAATTGAAATATTCCCCATGCCAATGAGAATAATAGTATAACAATTTGGAATCAATTCTGTTATCGCTTCACGTTGTGGTGAGATTATTCTTCCATAATTTGTGACAGCAGAGTGAAGAATAGTTCTTTCTTCGTTGGTCAGCTCTCGATTCGCATGAAAAATATGATAATTTTCAGTTGCCGAAATATCTGGATTTTGCGTTGGTTTTTTTAGACTTTCAGGATTCTGTAGATTAACTTGAAATCCGTAGGAAAAAGCATTACGTCCTCGAGTAGAGGCATAGAGGTAGCCGTTATTAACGCTTAGGATAATTGAATTTTTAGGCCTATGTTGAGATTCATTATTTTTGGCACATTGATTAAGCCATGCATCATGAATAACTGATAGGATATCAGTATTTAATGAATAATTTTTCAGTTTATTTTCAAGAAATTTAAGAGATTCATCTTTTTGCTTTGAAGAACAATAAAGAAAGAAGGCTTCTGATTGCTCAAGAATGCTTTTTGGATTGTCAGAAAAAGTAAGATATAAATGATTTGCAGGCAAAAAGAATGGAATAAAAAAAAGAGAAAGAAGTAAAGTATATTTCATTATAATCCTTTTTTATGAAGTTAAAGAGTTATTGCTTTTTTACTCATATAGCTAAAAACATTTTCGCTTGCACAAATACTGGGGTTTAGTTATAGATCTATCGCTAGACTTGAGTATTGGTTGATTAAGCAGGTGGCTGATCATAAGGAAAGACAATCAGGGCACTTAAAGATGTATGAGCCAATAATGCTAATGGTTCTTCTGTTTTTATAATTGTATAAATAAGTCGAGAAGAGCACTTATCTTTATCAAAAAGATACGCAGAGTCTCTTTTTTGTTGAATAAAATCAGCAATTGTTTCGCATGAAATATTTTTTACCGTGCAGCATCGCCAGAATTCTGAAGTTGCAAGAAGAATAAATACTATGTCTGCGCTTTGATTTGAAGCGAGGTTAACAATTTCATTATCTTCTAGATCATATAGCATTTCGTTTTCACTTGATATATGAAGAGGATTCGTTTCTTGAGAGGCCTCTTTATTCATTTTTAAGCTTAATGGTGTTAATTCGTATACTTGACAGCTTTTATCTGAATAACCAACAAGCACTTTCCATTTTCCTAAACCGGCAATACAGCATTGTTTTTTCTTACCAGATTCAATAAACAAAGAGATCTCATAGTATGGTGGTCTGTTACTATAAGATGCGAGATGATTTTGAATAATGGTAGAAAGATTTGATTCTTCGTAAGGAGGTACAAGACCACTCCGTTCGAATAATGAAATGCGATGAATATTCAAGCGGTGTTGAATTTTGCTAGATATTGCTTGTGTTTGGTATTCAGTATTTTTTGGAGATATGAAAGTTGTTATATAATCATCTTCTCCTCGTGACTCTGCATAACTCCACCATAAGGCATATGATGTTGAGCTGTAGCTTAAACTAGTAAAGGTGATAAGAAAAAAATAGCGTATATTGATCATGATTGTTCCTTTGTCGTTAATCAATATTGATAAAAAATTAGTATGAATATTGGGACAGTTTAATGATCTTTGATAATTTGTACATTATTTTTTTCTTTAATTACTGGCGCTCATCAGTAAGTTTGGTTGACCAATTAAAAACAATCAACATTGCAAAGATACTTTTTTTCTGTTGAAGAACAGCTTGTATGCAACTATCTACATGGTTAATAAGGCCCTGAGCAATTTCCTGAATAGTAGCTGGGGTAGCTTCTCGCTGTTGATTGAGATAGTAGTGGACATAATCTATGGCTGCATCTTCTTCAATATGAGACCAAAATTGTGATGAACCAATAAGAAAGAATAGAATTTGTGGTGTAAGAGAGTGTTCAAAGAGTGTATAATTGCAGGTGTCGCTTACAAAATTTCTTTGATATGCAGAGCCAAGGCAGTGAGTATGCGATAAAAAAAGCCCTTCTTTTTCAAGAAAAAAGCGGCGAATTGGTTTTTTCCCGTAAAAAGATCGACTATAATTTTCATTAAATTGAGCAATGTAGGGTATAGCTTCATCTATGATTCGCATTACTCGAGGCTTTAGATTAAGGCTGCTTTCATCTAAGGGCTTATCTCTTATAATGTGAGAAGAGTCATCAAGGGAGAATGATTTTATTTTTGGCCCATCTTTAATCGCAACAACTGTTTTAAGAGAGCCAATATGCCCATAGTGAAGATAAAGGTTGTTCTTAAAGCAGTCAAAAACAAGCGCATCAGCAAAATATCCATATTCTTCTGGTTTTGTTTGTGATGTGTAATAAAAAGCTGAGGCAAATGCCTCTTGAAATGATTTTTTGATAGCAATTTGATTGCTCAAGGTAATAGGAAGTATGCAGCGGGCTTGTAAGTTGTTTAATCTAAAATAGCCAGTTGTGGGCTCAACAGCACTGAAGACAAAATAATTATCATTTATAATTAATCTTTCTGCTTGTGTTGGGAAAAAGGGGACATCATGTGGGAGATTTTTGTATGCTGGTGCATAAATGATATTATTGGGTTGAGTTGCTTCTGCTCTGCTTACAAAGCATGTTAATAGCGTTATTGTACAAACATGGTGTAAGTTTTTTATTGTTATAAGATCTATCACTCTTTTAATAAAAAATACATTTAAGAGTTGCCACTCAAAAAGGTGGCCAACATTAATTTTTAAAAGGTTCATTACTACATTCCTTTCATCAATTAAAGTCGAACAAAAAGAGAGCAGGGTAGGTGTTTACTTTGTAGGTCGACGAGGTGTAACTCTCCCATATGTGCAGGATAATTAATATGATGTGTAACGGTGTTATATAGATGCTGTGCGCTGTTGCCGAGCGCATATCCATTTAAAATAAAAAGAGCATAGTCTTTAGAAAGAATCATAGAGCATCGCTCAAGAAGGTTATTGATGTCTTCAGAAAAAGAAAATTGTCGTTTTTTATGATCGCGACCAAAGGCTGGGGGGTCCATAATAATACCATCATACATTTTTTCTCGTCTTATTTCCCGTTCAACAAAACGAATGCAATCATCAACAATCCAACGAATAGGTGCATTGTCTAAATCACTGAGGTGTTGGTTAACTTTTGCACGCTTTACTGCTGGTTTTGATGCGTCAACATGAGTAACTATTGCGCCACATGCTGCCATAAAAAGAGTTGTTGAGCCAGTATGGCCAAAGAGATTGAGAATACGAGGAGCTCGTTGGTGTTGAGCAATAAAAGCTGTAATTTGCTCATTCAACCAAGGCCAGTGGCCTATCATTTCAGGAAAGAGACCAATATTTTTGTTTCTTGTGCAAAATACCTCACAGAAGATATTGTAGCCATGATGTTGTCCAAGAGAGATACGCCACTCTGTTGGCATTTTTTTATTGGTAAAGTGCCATGCATGAGTAAATTCAGCATCAACAAGATTCCACGATAATTGGTCTGCAGGCCAGAGGCAGCTTGCATCTGGTCTAATAAGATGATAGGGCCCAAACTGCTCATATCGTTTACCGTTGCCGCTATCAATGAGTTTATAATCGAATGTATTATTTGGGGTGCAAATGTGTATCATGATTCCTCGTTGCGAATAAGATGGTCAAGGTTATTTAGTGGATGTTTTTCATCACACATTTGGGCAAGGTGTTGTTGCGAAACGTGTGTATAAATTTCTGTGGTAACAATAGTTTGGTGGCCAAGCAGCTCTTGAATAATTCGTAAATCGACTCCTTGATTAAGTAAATGGGTGGCAAACGAGTGACGAACTTTATGGGCAGAAAACTGCCGTCCAATATTTAAAAACTTTCTGAACATTTCAAAAATGCGTTGTACTGATCGAGTTGAAATAGGGCCCCCTTGGCAGTTAATAAAAAGTTTATTTTCATTGCTTTTTTTGGTTTTAAGAAGGGTGTTGCGTTCTTCATGTAGGTAACGCAACAGTCGCTCTTCTGCCTTAGAACCAAATAAAACAATTCGTTCTTTTTTTCCTTTACCAAAGACTTTTATGCTTTTTTCTGCAAAATTAATGTCTGATAAACAGATGCTCACAGCTTCTGAGCAGCGGACACCCGTTGCATAGACAAGCTCAAAAATGGCTCGGTCGCGCAATGGATATCGTGTTGGTAAATCTTCATCTTTTAGTTTATCAAGCAGGTAAAAAATTTCATCTACACTAACAACAGCCGGCAATTTTCTGTCAAGGCGAGGTGTGGCAACAGATAGCGCAAGATCGGTTCCCTCTCCTTTTAAAAAATCTTGAAACGAGCGTAAACAAGAGAGTTTTCGCGCAAGAGATGTTTTTGCAATTTGCTTGTAAAACAATGTTACGACGTATCGTCTTACAATGACTTTTAGAGGAGGGCTCTCTTTCCCCTCTTTTTCTTCAATGCGCTTCCAAAAGGTTCCAAGTTGCTTGAGGTCCCCCAAGTAGGCGCGCAACGTGTGAGATGAAGCATTTTTTTCAACTTCAAGATAGGTTAAAAAGTCGGTAACTACGTCATGAAATTTTTTCGTATCCATGAGAACTCCTTTTCGTTATAATCTTACACTACACCTGATTGTTATTCATTGTTAAGGAAAAACAAAATGGCAGATAAAAAGATCAATCCAGAAAGCATTATTAGGCAGCTACGAGCAGTAACGGCTTCATTTACTCTTCCGTTAATCGATCAGATTATTGAAGAATGTGGCCATGATTCGTATCTCATTTTGATTTCCTGTTTGTTAAGTCTTCGGGTGAAGGATACAACAACCATTCACGTTTGCCGAGAGCTTTTTGCTCGAATACGCACACCATATGAGTTGTTGGCGTTACCCCTTGATGAATTGGAACGAATTATTTTCAGAACTGGGTTTTATCGCAACAAGGCGAGAGTGCTTCGTTTCGTGAGCCAGGAATTGATTAATCGCTTTGATAGTCAGGTGCCTCAAACACGTGAGGAGTTACTCAGCATCAAGGGGATTGGTCATAAAACAGCGAATTTAGTTCTTGGCATGGCCTTTGGTCTGCCATATGTCTGTGTTGACACGCATGTTCATCGTATTTCAAATCGCCTTGGGCTTATTAAGACAAAATCGGTTGAGCAAAGTGAATTGGAGCTTGAAAAGAGACTTCCTAAAAATTTATGGATTGAGTGGAACACGCAGTTGGTTATGTGGGGACAAAATATCTGTGGGCCACTTTCGCCTAAGTGCAGCCAGTGTCCGCTGAATAAGATTTGCAAGCGAGTCGGAGTAACCAAAAGCCGTTAGGTGATTAGATCATCACGTTTACTTTGTTTGCTGAGAATGATCTATTTAAGATTAAATCTATGAAAGTCTTTGAGTGTTTTTTACCGCTTATGCTAGGGTGTTTGTATTGCAAGCCCATATTTCAGTGGTTCAACAAGTGCGGAGTCAAGCGTTCGTTTTTGTTGCGCTGGTGCTGGTGGTAGCATACCTTGTTTAATCTCCCATTCTAATTTCTTCATTTTATCAAGCTCTTCTTGAAGGGATTGTGCTGGATATGGCTTAGATCTAATCGCTGGGTTTTTTTCAAAGAAAGTAATGAGATATTGTCTAATATCTTCCTGAGTATTTTGGAGTTTAGCCTTGATGCTGTTAATACGCGTAGAATCGCTTAATTCTTGAAACTTCATTTGGATTTCTTGTTGCTGGTTATACAAGGCTGTTATATTTTGGGCAAACTCACCGTAGTCATGCATTTTTTGAACACGCAATCTCATCAGATCAATTTTTTCCTCAGCCCGAGGCTCTTGCTCAATTTGATCATCAATTTTTCTAAGAAATCGTTCATGTTTTTTGGTGAAATCACTGATTGCCTCTTCAGCCTCTTCTTGCATTTTAATAAGCATTTTAAGGTCTTCAGGCTTTCTTTCTTGCGCGATAATGTTACTCAATCGAAGAAGGTGCTCACTGTGAAGCTGTATTCGCTCTTGAGTTACTCGGTCAATTTCGGTATCACGCTCTTGTATTTGCTGCATAATATCGCTACGCATTTTTAACACCTGAGGATTATCAGGATTCATAGATAATAGTTTATTTGCTTTTTCAAGTTGTTGTTTGTCATAATTTTGTGCTAACAGGAGGTTTTCAGAAAGTTCTTTATAGGATGAAAGTATTTTGCGTTCAAGTTTGTTACGGGCCCGATTGTTGTCTTGTGTATTGAGCAAGAGCTCATCCTTTTTGTAATAGACATTTGTTAATGAACTTACACGTACGACAACGCGCTTGAATGCTTGATAAGCATCAGTTACCTTCTCTTTAAGTGTGCGATTAATTTTATCAAGTGTTTGTTTGTCAAAATCAGGATCTTTAAAGAAGCGTAAGATAACATTATAATTAAAACTTCTTACTTTTTGCGTGGTCTCTTTGAGCTCTGCAATGTTTTTTTCAAGGTTCTCTATTTTTTGATCAAACGGTGTTGGTTGTGCAGGTTGTTTGATGCGCGGTTTGGTATAGGACTTTTTTTGTTGTAAGAGTGTTCGGCCTTGTCTTGTTGCTTCTGATAGCTTAATAAAAGGTATAATGCGGTTTTCTCGGTTCACTTTTTTAAAATAGGCTTGATATCTTAGTTTTTCAAGTTGTTCATCAATAGTTTTAATTGCTTCTGTAGACTCTTTATTTTCAAGAAGATCTTTTTCTTGTTGGTAACGACTTTGTTGTTGCATATATTCAGTAATTAATTTTCCATATTCTTCTCTGATATTTTTAAGCGTACTATTTGTTTCTTCTTTATTAATATATTTATTAAGTCGTCGAGCACTTTCAAGGGTTTCATTGCTTATTACTTCTTCATTTTGTTCAAGCTTAGCTGCAAGAAGTGCTTTCTTGCCTGGTGAGTGTGGCTGCTGGAGCTGATAGATGATTTCTTGATTTTGATCTTTCATGAGTTGTAGATAGTTGGAGTGTTGCTCAAAGTGTTTTACTTCAAGTTCGAATATCTCTTTGTGCAACTGTTCTCGTTCTTTCATGAGCGCTTCACGTTGAGGTTGATTTTCAGGGTCTTGAGTGGTATTTATGTCTTGTAATGCTTCTTCTATTCTGCGTAAAGTGTCTGTTCGTTTTGCTATGTTTTGCTCAATTTGAGTAATAATCTTTGGATATTTTTTCAAGAGCTTATTCTCAACTTTTTCTGCTTCTTTGATTAAGCGGTCATCTCTAAACTGCTCCTCAACCGCTTTAGTCAGCATGCCGCCTTCCCGTTGGATACGTCTGCTTTCTTGGGCATATTGTCGGACAGGCATATTTTTATATGAAATAAATTTATCTCTATCCTCAATCAACTTGGTACCTGCTTGATAGGTGTCTCGACCAGCCTTAAGAACATTCATAATGTTTCCAATGTAGGTAGCTGCGCCTACTTTCTTTAAAATACCTTCTTGATGCAATACATCATCGCTCGTGCGCTTAACCGCTTCAAGTGGTATTTCAAGGTCTTTAAGAAGATCAAGGTCTGGGGTTGCTGTTCGCAGAGTCTTTTCTAAAAGACTCTTTATTTTTTGTTCGCTTTTTTCAAGCGCCTTGCGGGCGCGATTTTCCCGCCATGCCTTGTAGCTTCGTACTGGATGAAGGAGTGAAAGCTTTTGTGCTTGTTGCTCAGGAAGCAGGTCTTTTTGAGGCTCAAATGGTTTTGCAGGTGCTAGTGGCGCTACCGCTTTTTGAGCCGGTTGTGTTGTTTGGTTACCTATTTTATTTTGAGCCCACTTCATTGCAGAAGATGCCATGTTTGCAGCTTTTTCTATGAACGTCTCGTTAGGAATAGCTTTGCTCTTGAAGCTGAAGATTTGAGGATGCAAGAGTTCATTCTGGTGGTATTGTAGCTCTTCTTCAATTTTTTTACGTACCTCATCAGAAAGGATAGGATTTTCTAATTGATCTTGGAGGAGCACAATGGTTGCTCTTCGCTCAGCAGGGGTCATTAGCTGAATAAGCTCTTCTTTGACTTGTTCTTTTTCTTTATTGAGCTTTCGTATCTCTTTTTTACGTTGATCCTCTTCAAGCTCTTGGCGTTGTTTTTCTTCTGAAAACTCTGTGCTTTTGAGTCTGATCTTTCTATCAACTTCAGAAAGTTGATTTTCGAGGCTTTCTCTTTCTCGCTGTTCCTCTTGAGCTCTTTTTAATCTTGTTAGCACCTGTTCAGCTCTATCAAGAGTCTTATTTTTTTCATTGATTTCTTCTGTTTTTTTTATTTTTTGTTGATCAATTTGTGATGCTTGCTCCATTGCTTTTTGAGCATCTAGTTGTTCTTTTTGTGCGCGCTCAAGATTTGCTTGAAATCTTTCTTTTGAATTTTGCAACTCTCTTTTTTTATTGGTAAATTCATGAATTCCTTTGCTGTATTCCAGGGTGATAAGTTCAGAGTCAACTTTCATGTTTCGATCATTAATTTTGTGTGCTGCTTCATCAAGTTCAAGTTGCTTGAGACGATCTTTTTTGTCATTGATTTCTTGAGCATATGATTTTTTTTCTATGGCTGTATCGATAGCTTTGAGAAGGCCTTCTGGGTCACGAGGAAGGTTTATCTTAAGATTGCTAAGCTTATTGTTTTCATTGTTGAGTTTTTCTGAGTTCCAAAAGGCTCCTACATTACCCGGTTCTGACTTTAATTTTTCTATAATTTTTTCTTGATCCTTAACAGCTTTGACCTTATCCTCAAGTTCTTTTTTGAGTTCTTCTAGTTTTATGTTGGATCGATTGTATTGATTTACACGTTTTACAGCTTGTTGTTGTTTAGCCAGTTGATTACTTTGCTTTTCTTCTAAGTCTTTTAGCTCATTTTTTACTTGTTCTTTTTCTTCTTCGACTTTTTTAAGGCTTTCACTTTTTTTAATGCGCTCCTTAAATGTTTTTTGTACATTTCTAATATCATCTAAAGTGAGTTCTGGGAATTCTTTATTATAGTCAAGGTCCTGAGGCTTTTGACGTTTTGCTTCTTCTTCAAGAGCTTTGATGAGGCCTTCTATTTTTTCTATCTGTTGGTCATACTCTTCAATGACGTTTCTGTTTTTCTCGATTGCTTGATTTGCATTCTTAAGCTGAACTTCAAGCGTTTTAGAACTGCCGCTATCTAATTCTGTGATCTCTTTTTGCAGATTTATGACTTCTTGGTTAAGTTCTTTAACTCGCGATTCTTTCTTCTTGATGGATTCTGCTAGCTCGCTTGAAGACATATTTGAATAATTTAATATGTCTTTATGAAGCGTTTTTTCAAGATCTGTAATCTTTTTATTTATGGTAGCTTTCTGTAAGTCAAGATTATCAAGATCATTTTTTATTATTTGAAAATCACTCTCAGGAGGGTTTTCAAGCTCTTTAATTTTTTGTGGAATATTTTCATTCAGCTCTTTAAGCTTTGTTCTGATCCGGAGCAGTTCATCTGACTCAAGCAATTCTTGAGTTACTTTTTCAAAGGTTTCTTGTATAATTTTTAGGCTTTCAACTTCTCTGGTTGTATCTGTTTGTTCTGGGGCATAAAAATAAGGTTTTTTAAAACGTTGGTCGAGTGGTGTTGGGCTTTCAAGCTCCTGAGCATGTCGCCTGATAAGATTGTAGTAAAGATCAAACTCTTCTTGTCTGTCAGAAGGGACTTCACCATTTTGAGTGAGCTTGAGGGCTTCTTGTCGTAGGCTTGCAATGTTACCGCGCCGCTCTGCAGGAGTAAGCCAGTAAAAAGAGGTAAGAAGATCCTGCTTCTGCTTCTCTTTACTTTGAATAGACTGAAGTAAGGAAACCTGTTGTTCTTTGAGTTGAATAATTCCTGCTGGAACATTCTCTTGTTTTTTTAGTTGATTCAGGTAATTGACTTCGGTATCAATTTCTTTTTGAGTAATTTGATTGTTATTTTGGACATCATTTGTTTCTTTTTCTATTGCTTGACGAGCAGCTTGTTCCTCTTGAGTATCAGTTTTTTCTAAGCTGGTGATTTTTTGAAGAGTTGCCACGCGCTCTTTATAAATACTTGGAGCTTGTTCTTTCGCTTTTTTTGTTTTGCTCTTTAAATTTGATAAGAAATCTTTTGTTTTCTGAGAGAGCTTTCGTTTCTTTTTAAGTGGCTCAGGCTTTGTTGCAGGCTTCGCTTCTTCTTTTGATTTCAGTTGAACTTCTTGTTCTTCTTCTCTCTTGAAGCTTTCTTCTTTTAAATCGTTTTTTTGCGGGATGAGCTCTTTTTGTAAGATCTTCTCTTGATCTTGAATTATTTGATTATTCGTTTTAAGTGCTGTCGCATTTTGAGTAATGTTATATTGTAAAGCATCTCTCTCTTTCTTGAGTTCTTCTAATTGTTCTGAGTATTTGTTTAGTTGTGGTATTCCTCTGGAAGAAGTATATGTTTCAAGAGCCATTTTATGGCTTTGAATAAACTTTTCTGTATCCTCAATTTGTTCAGTTATTGTTGCTTGTTGATTTATAAGATTTTTAATTTCTTTCTCTTTCTCTCGTGTTTGAGGGCTATTTGCTTCTTTTTGTAGATTTTTAATAGAGGTAGAGCGCTGGAGAATTTGTTTAGCAAGATTTTGAGATTCCGCATTTAGCTTTTCTTTTTCTTCTTGAAGAAGCTTGCGTTTATGATTGCTTGTTAAAGCAATTAAATCATCTTTTTTGATAGAGCCTTCATGAATTTTATAGTATGCCTGGTTGAGTAAGAGTTGATTATTCTCATTTTTTAATTGGGATAATTCACTTTTTTTTAAGGTTAAGCTATCAACATTTGTAATTAAGTTTTTGAGTGAAGTTAATCTCTGATCGCTTTCTTTTTTCTCTTCTTGAAATTGCATAAGCTGTTTTTCTAATGATTTTATTTCATTTAAAGAATACGCTTCTATTGATGTTTTAGGAAGAGGAAGGGCGTTGACTAGGTAGTCAATACTTGAAGAATTTTTGTCTGTAGTCTTGAGGCTGGTTATTTTGGCTCGGAGACCTACAATGTTATCATTCAATTCTTTGTTTTTTTGTAGTTCTTTGGTTAATTCCTGAGTAAGTTCTGTCCGATTAAGGTTTGCAGAATTAAGCTTAGAAAGTTCCTGTTCAATTTTTACTGTTTCTTTGGTTAATGTTTCAATTTTTGTATTATTTGAAATTATATCTCTATCAGTAAGATATTTATTTCTTTCAGGGAGAGGAGTTGTACTAAGTTCTTTCACTTTGATTGGATCAAGATTTATATATTTTTTTTCAAGTATATTTATTGTTGTTGGTATATCAGGAAGCTCTGCGAGCTCTTTTTTTATTGATGTAAGTCGGGCTTCTTTTTTTTCAAAAATGCTTTTTTGATTTTCTACGATATTTTGTTGTTTTTCTATTTCTTCTTGAATGCCGATAGAAGTTAATGGAAAAATGGCTTTTATTTGTTGTTGAATGTCCTCTCGAATTTTTTGTTGATCTTTAAGTTGTTCTTGCAGTTTTTGTAGTCGATTATAAACTTTCTCTGGGGGCAATACTACGGGGTCATTTTCCATTATCTTTTTGAGGTCTTGTATCTCTTTTAGTTTAGCCTCTTGCATTTTAAGGAGTTTATTTTTTTCTTCTTCTTGTTTTTTTATTTTTTCTTGGGTCTGCTTAAGTGTAGCTTGAGCTGTGCGTTGTGCTTCAATACGTGCAAGTTTTTTGGACATTTCTTGATATGTGGCTGATTGTTTATGCCGATTATCAAGTGTTATGGTCTCATCCCAGAGGGCACGTTGAACTTTTTGAGAAGTTGTTGGCAATGCTGAAAATGAATGTCGCGACTCAAGAGGGGGCTGCTCTGGTTGACGAAGAAAGTCATATGTACGATTAACTCGGTCCGGGCTTGGTTGTTGTGCGTATATCATTGATGCACGAGGAGTATTTTTTTGGGTTGGTTCTGAGTGTATGCTTACTGATTGGTGAGTAGGAAATGCACTAGGCCCCTGAAAAAGCAAATTAGCAGCTTTACGTTCATCTTTTTCTGGAGGTAGCAAGGCATGAGAAGTGCTTAATCGGTCTACTCTTGAAAAAGCCGTTTGGCAAGTTACAATATTAATAAAAATAATGAGTGCTTTTTTTATATTGCATTTCACAATACTTCCTTTTTTTACATATAATTAAAGACTCTTAACGTGATGCAATTGACTTTTACAAGTCTGCCAACCCGGGAATTCACAAAGTGAATGATAGGGCTTAATCTTAAGCCTTTAGCTTTTGCGCAAAAAGCTTTTTTGTACATTGCTATGTTCTGCTTTAAGGTCATTTATATAACGATTTAGTTCACGTTTTTCTCGTTCTCTAGCGGGACTTCTCATGGCAATTTCAAGCTCAAGTTCACTCTCTTGTTCCTTGAGCTCTTCAATGATCTTTGTATTAATTGTTGGGGCATTTTTTTGTATCTCTTTTATTTTTTGTTGAATAGCTTTTTGCATAGAGCGAAGCTTTTCAATATAGGCATAGGCCTCTTTGTGTTCTTCTTGAAGTTGTTTGATCAATTCGGAGAGCTCTTCTTCTTTTTGAGAAATTAATTTTATCAGGATTTGCTCTTGGTCAATGAGTTCTTTTTGAAAAATGTTTTCTATTTTTGTTAGCGTTGTCTGAGCTTCTGATAATTTTTCATTAAGAAGTCTCTCTTCTTGATTAAGAGCTTCAATTCCTTCAGGGTCTGTTATCTCTTTTTTAAGCTTGCTAATTACCTGAATTTTTTCATTAAAACGCAGGATATCACTGGTAATCTCATTAAGTGTATCTTGAGTAAGGGCTGTATTAATGCGAGCATTAACGAGCGGTTCAATTTTAGCGTTGGAAAAGTCTTGGTTGAGTCTATTAACAAATTCGTCAATATTATTGGCTGTGTAGCGCTTTTGAGTAGAAGCGTGGTTGAGAGTTTTCCATAAGCTTTTCATATAAAGGCGAACTCCTGACTGAGGAGCTTGCACCATAGTCTCTGTTCGCTTAAACTGTGAAGAATTTTTTTGTTGATTGAGATTTTCAAAATAGTTCTTTGGTGGTTGTTCTTCAAATAAATCTTTGTAAAGGGGGTCTTTTGTCTCTGCTGCATCTTTGATTTGATTTGCAACCATGCGATTGAGAGGGCTAAGATTAAGAGAATAACTTATGACCAAACCAGCTATTATTATAATTTTTGTGTAAAACTCTTTTATTTTCATTAAATATCCCTCATCTTTTTTTGTATTACTTATTGATCAATAAAAGTATTCTCTATTAATTGTACAAGGTAATATTTTGTAATAGCAATAGTTTTTGTCTGATTAAAGAAGTGGCTTGTATTTGTTTGGATAATTGAGAGGGTATGAGTAGAGGGTATTTTTTTAATAAACCGTAGGTGTTTTCATGAATTACCCCAATTTTTGCTTTAATGCATACAGCAAATCAAGCGCCTGCCGGGGCGTCATGTTGTCAAGGTTGGCTGTTTTGAGTTCATCTTTTATTGCTTTAATTTGAGCATCCTCTTGTATGAGCAAGGCAGGATTAAAAGTTGGTGTCGGTAGTATTGGCTTTTGAGTCTTGGAATTAGTGGATCGATAATGATCATAATGAGTGAGAAGTTCGTGAGCCCGATAGATAATAGGCAAGGGAATAAGTGCTTGGCGTGCAACATCAAGACCAAAGCTTGCAGCGGCATGTCCGGGGCGGACTTCATGAAGAAAAATGAGTTCATTCTCTTGCTGCTGGCAGGAAAGATGGTAATTAACAATAGCTTCATGCTCTTCTGCTAGATGTGTTAATTCGTGGTAGTGGGTGGCAAAAAGTGATAAAGCATTAATTTGGCTGTAAATATATTCAATAATTGCATGAGCAAGGGCAATGCCGTCATTGGTGCTAGTGCCACGTCCTACTTCGTCAAGAATGACTAAGCTTCGTTGTGTTGCCTGAGTGCAGATAACGGCGGTCTCTTCCATTTCAACCAAGAAGGTGCTTTTGCCTTGTGCAACATTATCTCCTGAGCCAATACGAGTAAAGATGCGATCAATAAGTGGTAGCGTTGCAAGATCAGCAGGAACAAAGCTGCCACATTGTGCCATAATGCTAATCAGTGCTACTTGTCGGAGATACGTTGATTTTCCGCCCATATTGGGTCCAGTAATGATTAAAAGTCGCTGTCGCTCATTAAGTGTAGTCTCATTAGGCACAAAAGAATTAATGCTGCTCTGTTCAACAACGGGATGACGTCCTGCAACAATATTGATTGCTTGCTCTTTGCGTAGTGTTGGCCTGGTATATCTATATTCATGGGCTGTCTGGCTGAAACTTGCAAGGGCATCAAGCTGACATAAAGAATGAGAGCAATGGCGTAAGGCCCCAAGATGTAAGTAAACTTCTCGTTGAATTTCATCGTAAAGGAGGGCCTCTCGTTGTTCTCCTTGTTCAGCTGCTTGAGCGATTGCTCCTTCAGTTTCTTTGAGTTGTTGAGTGATGTAGCGAGAGCGATTAACAAGCTTTTGTTGAAAAATATAATCATGTGGAATTCGATGGCTATGGGTATGAGTTACTTCAATGTAGTAACCAGATTGATTGTTGTGCCCAATTTTAAGGCTGCTAATACCGGTACGAGCTATCTCTTGATCTTCTAATTTTTTAATAGTTGATTCACCATTGGTAACGAGGTGTCTGAAGTAATCAAGTTGCCCATCAAAGCCGGGTTTAATTTTCCAATCTTGGCGAGGGTCTTCATTAAGGCTACTTGAAAGAAGAGTAACTAATGCATCAAAAGACCCAAGTCGCTCTTGAATGATGAAGAGAAGAGAACTAGATTTCAGCTTGGGAAGCAAGCTTTTTATGTTGGGTAAAAGAGAAAGGGCCGCTTTGAGTTGGCGATAGTCACTTAACTGTGCCCGACCAAGGGCAATGCGCCCAATAATTCGTTCACAATCACCAAGTTGATTCAAGTATGATCTTAATTCGAGAAGTATTCCGGTCTGATTAATCAGTGCTTCAACAACATCATGACGGGCTGTAATAGCATGTTCTTGTACAAGTGGTCGCAACAACCATTTTTTAATGGTGCGGGAACCCATTGGAGTGCTTGCATTATCAAGTGTTGAAAAAAGAGTATGAGAAGATCCGCCATCATTACAGTTTTTAATGATCTCTAAATTTTTTTGTGTTGATTTATCAAGTAATAAAAAGTCTTCTGTCTCATAGACATGAAAATGAGACAGGTGTTCAAGTGCTCGTGATTGGTTATGCTTCATGTAATTGTAAAGCATGCTAACATTATGCTGAACTGCTGGATTGCTCTTTATATGATCTTGGGCGTTTGGACTGAGGTGTTTATTCTGCCATGCTTCTATCTCATCACGAGCCTCCTCATCTTCAACGGTTTTTGGAGTTGCTGAATAATCAAGCATTTGAATAAAGTAGCCTTGCTGCTGAATGTGGCGCCTAATTGTTTGCCCTTGTTCTTGACGTGGTAGCAAAATTTCGTCGGGAAAAAAACGAATTAATTCACCATCAAGAAAGCGATAATCAGGTGTTACCGTGGTTGCATACATAGTGGCGGTGAGCAGCTCAGTAAAAATAAGACTCCATGTAGTACTGGTGGGATAGAGTGTCAGTAAGTAGCTAGATGCTTTGTCATCAAGCAGTGAGCTATCTGTTAAGGTACCCGGTGTGAATACTTGCGTAACTGCTCGCTCTACTACTGTTCCTGGTATTGGCTTACTTAACTGTTGGCAGAGAGCTACAGAAAATCCGCCTCGTACTAATTTGCCAAGATAATGATGAAGAGTATGAACAGGAATGCCACACAGCGGGATATCATTTCCCTTGCATTTTCCCCGCTTAGTTAGAGTAAGTGCTAAAAATGAAGAGACGGTTACGGCATCATCAAAAAAAAGTTCATAAAAATCACCAACTTGAAACAATAAAATAGTGTTGGCATATTGTTGTTTAATATTTAGATATTGCTCGATAAGAGGGGAGTTTTTCTCATTGGCCATGGCGTCTGTCACTACTGCTTATAATGGTTGTTAACTAATTGATGAATACCCTTTAATTCAAGGATAACTATACCATAAAATTGATTGTTAACCAATATGAGAGCTGGGTGATATCTTTTAACCAAGTGAAATTTGTAGTAAGTTGTTCTTAATTATAAATTTATATAGCAATGTATTTTAAAAAAAATAGTTATTAATATGATAATTATAGAAAGTCACCCTAAGGTGAATAGAATAAGGTTTTTATCGTTTTATTCCAGAATAACGGCGCATATTAATTCGATAGTGCTATAAAAAGCTTATTGCATAAATTAATAGTTTATTATAAACAGAATCAAGGAAAAATAATGATTTATAATGCTCAACATCAACAAAGAATCATGGGCTTTCTTAGCTTAATGTGCTTTATTCCTGATATATATGGTATGACGTTATGTGGTAAATTTGAAGAAAAGGGAGAGTCCCCTTCTTTGAGTAAGACGTATGCAAAAGAAGAAGATATTCGCTTGCAAAATGCATCGGATTTAGATTTAGATGTTTTGTATCGACTTCAAAGAAAAATAAATAATTCGGAGACTAAAAAAAAGGCATGCGAGGCCCTTATTGGTGAAAAATATGGAGAGGTAATTTGTCCTTATGGGACTGATTACATCTATGCTTACTATCAGAAAAAGCAGAATTTGACGGCTCCTGAAAATGGGCAATTAATAGAGAGTCTTTGCATATGTTTAGATGCTGATTGTAATAGTTTATTGAAAAATGTCATAGATAATAGAGCTAAGGCAAGAGAGCTTCTAATGTTGGAAAACTGCCTTGAGTATAGAATTGATAGTCTAAAAAAAGCGTATGAATGTTTTATGTTGAAAAATAATTATAAAAAAGAGAGTGAATGGTGTTTAAAAGAGAAGCATGCGCAAGCGGCTCGGATTGCCTTGACACGCTTTATTGCAGAAATAAACCTTGCTTCGGTAGTAAACTGTTTTGGAAAAATTGATAGTCATTTAGAATTAGAAAGAGATCAGTGGCTTGAGGAATGGCATAGGCAAGATTTATCGTTGTGGGCATTACCTATCTCATCTATTCAAGTGAGGGGCAATACTGACGCAGAAACAAAAAGAGTATCATTGATTACTCAAGGTATCCGTTTAGTGATTCAAATGATTAGTCAGTTTATTAAAAACGTTGACGATGCTATTGAGCAAAAGAATTCAGCTTCACTTCCAGCAACAAGTGAAGATTTTCTAGAACGTCTTTCATTTGAAGACATGATGGAAGCAAGCTTTGATAAGAATTGATGTTGCTTGCCCCCATATTATTTTGCAAAATTGTCACATTGAAATTCATGTAGTGAAAAGTAAAGTCTAGCGATAGGAGCCTAGAATGACCCCCACGATTGTGTAAACGAGAATATCTTTTAGTTCTTTTATCCAGTAACGTAGTTCAATGCTCTTCCTGCATTTTTCAAAAATCGACTACCCCAAGATTGGGTTTTTTCGGCAATCTGGAGAGCGCTCGTTTTAAGTGTATTGTAATTTGTTGGAATATAGGAGCCTGCACGTTCAAACATCGGGGCATAGCGTTGAGTCATCCATTGTGGGAAGAGTTTTTGCTTGCTTACTGCTTTAAATGATTCCCACCAGTTAGGATGAGAGCTGGTGACATATAATGTTGGACAAAGCCAAGTAACAAGAGCGGTTGTAACACCAAAGATTACAGGGTTGGATAAAATAGGCTTCCAAGCAATGAGCTGGTCAATAATGGTGTATTCTTGAAGTTGATAATAATCCAAAATAAAATTAACTTTATTTTTAATCCACTCTGAATTTTTTTGATAAAAGCTTGTCTTCCAAAGGAAGTAGTAAAAAATTTGAATACTTGTTGCCAAAGCAATATTATGCAGCAGTGGTTGATCTGTCATGTAAATTACAAAGCAGGAAGAAAAGACTGTTTTTGCAATATCTCTAAATGAAAATTCTTCTTTTTCTCCATTGATTGTTTTCTGCCCCGTTTCTTCTTCAATTTTTTGGGCAACTTCCTGAATAATTATTGCTTGCTTGGGGCTACTGCCTGGTTTGTTGTCTGTTGGGTTTAGGCTTGTCCATGCAAAAGGGACTAGTAAAAAAAATAGATGTAGAAAATTTTCTTTTTTAAAAATCATGACATTACCTCCATTTATAGTGTATCTTAATCAAACCTCATCATTTTTTAACCGAAACTATCTAAAAGTGTAATTAGTATGATAACAAAATGCAAAGGGGTCTTCCTATATGAGTAACGCACGATTGATAATCACCATAGATGGTCCTGTGGCAAGTGGAAAAAGCTCTGTTGCACGCGAGCTTGCTCACCGACTTAATATTTACTATTTGTACACTGGTCTACTTTATCGCGCAGTCGCTTATGTCTTACTTCACTACTTTCGTCGTACATTGACTGATCGCAAAGAGCTTGATTTGACTGAACAAGAAATTGCAGCAATTGCTGAGATTGAGTATGGGTATGATGATAATCAACCATTTATTCGTTTTCGTGGAGATACATTAACAGAAAAATTATATGAACTCCACCTCGATGAGGCTTCTTCAATTGTTAGTGCTAATGTTATTGTACGAGGCTCACTGCTTTCACTGCAGCGAGAAATAGCTGAAAAATATGACCTTATAGCGGATGGTCGTGATTGTGGGACTGTTATTTTTCCTAACGCAGATTTTAAGTTTTATTTAACAGCAGATGTTGAGGTTCGCGCTAAGCGTGTCTTTCAAGATACCAAGCGTAAAGTTATGTACGCCGAGATGAGTGTTGTACGCAAAAATGTTGAGCTGCGTGATGAACGAGACCGAAATCGCTCTATTTGTCCTTTAGTGGTGCCGAAAGATGCGGTTGTTGTTGATAATTCACAGATGAGTTTTGAGCAGACTATAGAGGCCTTTTTGGGGGTTATTCAGAATAAAAAATAGGCTCAAGTTGTATAATTTGTGGGACCTAAAAGAGGTCCCACTGAGTAATGGTTCGGTGCTTCGGACATCATCAGCATATTTTTTGGGGGTACTTCTTTTTTGATTTACTTAAATGTTTCAGTAAGAGGGTTACTGAGCTTCATTTCAATGGTGTATCGGTGAGTTGGGATAGTAATAACAGAGTCTATTCTGCCCTCAGTGGTAGTTTCTTCAACAATAATTTGCAAACCTGAAAGAAGAAGCGCGGTATAAAAATAGTTTTAAGATACTCAATCACCAGAGGCCAGGCATTGTTGACTAGTGCTCAGTAAATTTATCCAATTAAGTTTCTAAGTGTAGCATATTTTGATAACAAACTTTATAGTAGCGTTCGCTATTCGCCTACGCGCACAGCTTTGATGTGACTGTTCTCTTCAAAGAGTGAAAGCGAGCATAAGAATCTTTAGAGTATAAGAAATACCCCAAAAAATTAAAATACGCTAAAAATAAGTTTTCATTTTTCTAACTTATTCAAATTGAATATATTTATATGGTACAATAAGGTATTAATTTCTGTGGTGCCGATTATATTAAAGATTAAAGGAGAGAAGATGAAAAAATTATTGTTAGTCGTCTATGCCATGATTTTTGCATCTGGCTTTATCAATAATGTCAATGCTAATAAATTTTTTGGACCAAAGCCTACTCAGAAAAATGGTACAGAGCAACCAAAACCCATTGGGTTTTGGGGAAAAGCTTCATTATCTTCGACCAAGAAGCCTAAGGAGGAAGATTCTCGTTTATCTGTTCGCTTTTCAGGAGCTCTTTTAGAAGAAGATGATTCTCGAAGTTCTATTGCTGGTGGAGATTATCTAGGTTCGATAATTTCAGATCCTGCTAAAAAATCAGGCATAAAAGCAAAATTGAGTTCTATTTTTTCTAAACCTAAGTCAAACAAGACACCAAAAGACTCTTTTTATCAATCCTTGAGGCAATCAGTATCTGAATCACGAAAATCGCAAGAGCTTTCCCAAGATGACATTCAAAGTTCATTAAGAGAGTTTACTTTGGATGAAATATCTACACGAGATTCGGTATCTAGTCAACGAAAATCCCAAGTACTATCTAAAGTGTTACCTCAAAAAAACGATGGAAAGGGGGTTGAATCTCTTATTAAAGCAAGCTTTGAGGGCTTGCCAAAAAATCAAGAAATAGAGGTGTTGAGGCTTTCTCCTGAGGAAGTTAGAAAAAAAGAAGTAGAAGAATTGTTGCAAGATGCAGTTGTTAAACAAGGTGAATTTGATGAAAGTGTTGCGAAAATGAGTTTTTTTCAAAAGAGGGCCCTTGATAAAAAAAGGAAGCAGATAACTACAGAGCTTGCCGTAGCTCGCGCACAACTAAAAATATATAATAACTTGTTGCAAAAGGAGCAGGAAGAGGGGCTTACTATTCCTGAAAATATATTTGTTGCTCAAATGAAAGAGAAAGTGGGAGATTCTGGCATTTTAGCTGATATTGAGAGAAGGGCAGAAGCTGTGGGTATTGGCTTTGATTTAGCGAAGCTTTCTGATGCAGAACTTAAAGAAAGTACAGAGGTTGCTGATTTTGGAAAAATACAAACTGCTAAATTGCAGAAAGAATTAACTCAAATAAATAAAGATTTGGTATCAAACGATCTAGAGGTTGCTGCTAAAAGAGGAATGATTGAAAATAGAAAAAATCAAATTGAGTCTGAGTTAAATAGGCGAGAGAGAATGCTTGAAGGGTTCGATGAAAATTCTTCAGAGGCTAAAGAATTATTGAAGCAAAATACTAAAAGCAATAGTGAACTTTATGAGCGCCTTTCTACTGAAAAAACTATGAGACAAACAATGGGGGAAAACGAGACTAAGATCAATACCG
>CAYMBP010000016.1:0-38042 GCA_964388745.1 uncultured Pseudomonadota bacterium
CAATCGCCTAACAAAAAGCACTGTTCTGTCTGAAGATAAACTGTTTGCAACACTCGATACCACAACACGAGAATTATATCTCAAGGCAGATAACCGAATTTTGCTTTCAGATACCGTTGGATTTATTAACCAACTTCCACATCACTTAATTGATGCCTTTAAGTCAACACTTGATGAACTCTATTATGCTGACTTATTAATTCATGTAATTGATGCAAGTAATCCAGCATGGCAAAATCAGGTCAATATTGTTGAAGAAATGCTTGATGAACTAGAAATTAGCAAGCCAATGCTGTATGTCTTTAACAAACAAGACTTACTTTCTTCTGAACAAAAGTCCGAGCTTGATGTTGAATCATTAAGCTTTAGACCACACCTTATTATTGATACACAATCTAAAGAGGGTGTACAACCTCTTATGGATTATCTAATGACCACGCCAATAAAAAAAGAATAATTTTACTCGCAAAAAAGGAGTAGGAGTATGTCGAACCCTATTGCCATAAATGGGTTTGGAAGAATTGGTCGCAATTTTTTGCGAGCTGTTCTTGAAGACCAAAAAACTGCAAATTTATTTACTGTAAAAGCTATCAATTTAGGCCCAAGCACAGCTGAACATGTAGCTCTTTTATTTTCCCATGATTCTGTTTATGGAACATTTAACAAAAAAACTGACTATAAAGATGGTTATTTATACATTGATGATTATGAACCAATTGCAATATTACAAGAGCCTGATCCATTACTTATTAACTGGAAAAAGTTTAATATCACCTGGGTAATTGAATGTTCAGGAAAACTCACATCTAAAGAAAAAGCCCTACAACACTGCAGAGCTGGAGCTCAAAAAATATTAATATCAGCCCCTTGTTCAACAGCTGATGTCACTATCGTCCCAGGTATAAATGATGCGGACTACAATCAAAAAAATCACAATATTGTCTCTCTTGGTAGCTGCACAACTAATTGCCTTGCACATCTTATTCAACCTCTTCATCAGTCATTCAAATTAACTTCTGGGCTTGTAACCACAGTACATGCCTACACGAACAATCAACAACTCCTTGACAGCTATCATAAAGATCCACGACGAGGACGAGCTGCAGCACTTAATATTATTCCAACGAGTACTGGAGCTGAAAAAGTCATCTCTCTTCTTTTTCCTGAACTTGCAGGCAAAATTAAAGCTCAAGCATTACGAGTTCCTGTTGCCAACATTTCATTAGTTGATTTTTCTTTTACTACAGAAAAAGCAATAACAAAAGAATCAATTAATCAGCTATACAAAGAACAAGCCATGAATAATCCATATCTTGACTATTCGATACTCCCTCTTGTTTCATCTGATTTTATTCACAACTCTCATTCAGCTATTTTTGATTCAACACTAACTCTTTGCTCCTATGGGCTGGGCAAAATAGCTGGATGGTATGATAATGAATATGGCTATTCATCACGAATGAAAGATTTTCTACTTCACAACTTATAAAACTTATATTAGACTTATACCTAATCAAAACATTTTATTCATAGAAATAAAAATGGCGGGCCCATAGCTCAGTTGGTTAGAGCAGTCGGCTCATAACCGAAAGGTCCCAGGTTCAAGTCCTGGTGGGCCCACCACTATTCTAAAAATTTAGTCCCTATCGCTGATAAATAGTATTCTTTCATAAAAAAGGACTCACCCATGACAGGAAAAGATCTTATTTGTTCTATCAAATTACTTGTTAATTGTGATCAAAAGATACACACAATTAAACAAACTGTTTCTGATAAAAATAATAAGCTCTCGACAATAACAAAAAAAATTGCAGATCTCAAATCTGCAGCTAGCAGTCTTGAAAAACAAATTATGACCCAACGCAAAGAAGCTGATTTTCAAAAGCTTCAGGCGCTTGAACTTAAGCAAAATGAAGACGCTAAAAGAGAAACACTTGAGTCACTATCTAACCCTAAAGAATACAAAGCTCTAGAAAAAGAGATTGAAGCAATCACGAGAAAGCGCATTGAGCTTGATGAAAAAATTATTAAGCTTTGGTATAACACTGAGCAAGCAACAGATCAAGCGCAAAAGCAGCTTGATGCAAATATCAATCATGTAAAAGAGCTTGAACAAGAATACATAGAAGCTGAAAAAAATATTGCAACGTTAAATAGCGAATTTGCTGGACACAAAGCTGAGCGAACAAAACTTTTTAGCCATATTCCACAAGACTGGCAAAATAAATATGAGCGCATGTTACTCAGTGTACATGACCCAATTGTTCCTGTCTCATCTTCAAGCTGTAGCTCATGTTATTATTCTATTCTTACACAAGATATTAACAAGCTAAAAAAAGATGAAATTTTACCATGCCGTAACTGTTATCGTTTTTTGTATCTTGACGAAGAAGAAAATCAACAAGCATTTTCTTCCCATTAAAAGTATAAAGCATCATGATACAGACATCTTTTCTCAATACCTCTAAACAGACTTGGACTATTTTTATTGATGGTGCCTCACGAGGAAATCCTGGAAAATCTGGAGCAGGTATTTTTGTTGAAGAAAATGGCAATACTCTACTTAAAAAGTCTGTCTATCTTGGCTCAATAACAAATAATCAAGCTGAATATTTGGCCCTAGCACTAGCAATCTTTTTTACAGAAGAGCTCTGCCACATTAAAAAAATGTCTCTTCCTTCATTAAGAATAATTTCTGATTCATTATTACTTGTTAAACAAATTGAAGGGGCCTATTCAGTTAAAAATCCAGTTTTAAAAGAAATGAAATACTGTATCATGAAACTGCTTTCAAACACCTCTTTTACGATTGAACATGTTTTGCGTCAACATAATAAGAAAGCAGATGCTTTAGCAAACTTAGGGATTGATCAAAAGATTCCCATGCCTGAAGAATTTTATGCTTTTATCTGTACACACTGCCCCATTATTCAAGATGTGCTCTATGCTCCATAACATACTGCTTTTAATGGGCATTTTCTTAAGCCCATGCGTTGTTTATACAGCTCCTACAGGGGCCAAGGTTAGTTATGAAACGATTCGAGTCCTCATTGGCGAAGAATGCTTTAAAAAAGGATCTCATACAATTCATGCAGAAGCTGACATTTCTATTAAAGAAGATCTTCACAACAGATCTATGCCTCAGCTTGTCGGTAGGCACCTAACTGTCTACTTTAAAAATGGCTCTTTTTTTATTTCAACAGATAATAAAAAGGCAACAGTTATGAAACAATCATCACTTAAAATTTTTAGTGATGATAATCACCTTACATTCAATAATAAGAAATATAATGGCAGTATCACGCTTCATTGCGATAAAGAAAAAAGAAAAATTCTTATTATTAATGAACTCAATGTAGAAGACTATATTTACTCAGTTTTGCGCTCAGAATGCATACCTTATTGGCCATTTGAAATTCAAAAAGTGCAGGCTGTTGCTTCTCGTTCCTACGCGCTTTATCATATTCATGCAAGCAGAATAAGAAATAAACTATACGATATAAAAAACAATACTCTCAATCAAGTCTATGATGGACACCATACAATTAAGCATCTTGATGAAGCAGTAAAGCAGACAAATCATCAAATTTTGACCTATGAACATAAACCAGCCCTAACCATGTTTGATATTTGTTGTGGTGGCGTTGTTCCTGCACATTTGCCAACAGCAGATAAAAGTAAGCCTTATTTATTTAGGCCATACAAGTGCGTATACTGCAAGCAAAGCTCTCAGTATGAATGGAGTATTCATATGCCGCACAAAGATTTTATAAAAAAACTTAAGCAGCATAAAGAACTCAGAAAAAAAATAATTGGGATTGGCTTTCTCAAAAAAATTAGTACACAACATCACAATAAATCAAATACTACTCAAAAAATTTATCTTGATGGCAGTTATCAGTCAGCCTGTCTTTCAACTAAAGAGATTAAAGCAGCCCTTCCTGGACATTTCAAAAGTCCTTCTTTTACCATAAAAAAAGAAAAGGGGACAGTAAAAATAGAGGGCCGAGGATTTGGCCACCACCACGGCCTCTGTCAATGCGGTGCCTTTTATATGGTTAAAGCAGGGTGGAGTTATAAAGAGATATTACGTTTTTATTTTCCACGAACAAAACTTATTCGCCATATATAACATTTTATTAAGGGGCTAGAGAGGAAAGATCCATGCCTAACTATCGTACCCACTTATGTATTGGTGCTGCTGTTGCCTCAGTAAGCCTTGTTGCTCATGCTACACTCTTTTCTCCACTATCACATTTTGCAGAATATTTTTTGTATATTGGACTAACACTTCTTGGCTCACTTTTTCCTGATATTGATACTTACAGCAGGATACAGCGTATTTGTATGACCATCACTCTTTTGAGTTTGAGTATTGCGATTATGTACGAAAAATTATACCAAGCATTTTTTTGTCTAGCTTTTTTACTCTTTATGATTATAATTCCTCATCGGAGTACTACTCATCAGCCCCGTTTTTTTATTGGATTTCCTATAGCACTCTCTGCTTATTTTTCATTTTGCTACCCTGAAATACGCAAATCAATCATAACAGGTGCCCTCTTCTTTATCCTTGGCTCCTTATCTCATGTTATTGCTGATAGAAAAATAACAGCATTTAAGCGGCGAATTAAACGATTTAGAAAGAGACATATCATTACAAGGCTCTTTAGATAATCTTTGTTTAAGAGCAATAAGTCAAAATTATTTAAAGTCTTTTAAATAGACTATTTTCCATTAAAAAATAATATACAACATTGCCTTTATTCTTTATACTGTTTTTCCGTATTAAAGTAATACAGATAATTGGCTAATATATTCACCGTTAGTATAACTATCATATTCTTAAGGCTAACAGCACTATGAGCAAAAGTATCTTTTTAACTGTTATTTTCTTTTTGCTTATTCCCTCTGGAAATGCAAAAGGAGATAGTTTTTCTCTTAAACTTCAAGATGAAACAGAGTATGACATTAATTATCAATTACTTTCAGATTCCTCACCAACGTCACTCAATTATGAACATATTCCTCTCAAAACAGAAGATAACATTGATTTTGACGCCTACTTTGTAAATAACCAAAGTAATACCGTTATTGTTTTAGGCCACGGCTTTCAAAATAACTGTGATGACATGAAAGATACCGCGCAACTCTTTAATCCATGCTATGACATTATGATTTTTAATTATCGTTGGGCTCATCAACTTAAATCGTACACATTTAGATGGAACAACCTTAAAAATCCAACAAAAGCTTTGCTCACATGTGAAAAAAATGAAATTAAAGCTGTTGTCGATTACCTTCGCGCCCGCAAAAAATATAAAAGAGTCATTGGACTTGGCCAATGTTATAGTGCTATCACCTTCATCCATGCTCAAGAAGATGCTGTAATAAACAGCTATTCTCTCTTTGACAAAATCATTTGTGATAGCCCACCCTCTTCAATTAGTGATCTATTTTCCAGCGTTATGAAAGATCCAATGCTTCCTTTCAACTCAAAAAAGGGGGGGTTCCCTTCATTTATACGAAAATTTCTTATAAATGATCGATTAATTAACGCATGTAAACTTGGCTTTAAAATAACAAATACAGATTTTTCACTTGATAAAGCACTTGGAGCTCTTGCAGCTACCCCCATGCTCTTTTTTCATAGCAAACAAGACAAGCTTGTTCCCTTTGATACATTTAAAAAAGTCTGGGATGCCAAGTCTGGCGAAAAAGCTCTTTGCCTGACTCCTTATTACCATGTCGAACATCGTAATAATCCAGGTATTTATACTGTGGTTTGTAAGGCATTTATTGAATCAAGTCCACGAGTCATATGCGAACAAACAACTCGCAAACCTCATATCATTCAAGCAACTTCAATGCTTGAGCTACTCTCCCCCTATATTAAAAAGCGCACGAGCATTTCTAGTTGTGACCGAGGCAATCTCTTCAAGCGAATAAGAAAGAAGCTCTGCAAGTACTGAAGCAAATAGCGGAATGTAAGCGGGGAAGTTCTTTTTTCCACGGTATTGCTGAGGGGGTAAAAAAGGTGAATCCGTCTCTAAAATAATATGTTTTGGGTCGATTGTCGCAATGACATCTCGCAACCACTGATTTTTAGGATATGTAATAGGAGCATCAATTCCTACATACAATCCCCATGATGTCACTATGTCTGCAAAGTCTTTTTTTTGTGCAAAGCAATGAATAACAGCTTTAAGTTCTTCTTTATGATATGGCTCTAGTATTGTTAATACTTCATCTGCAGACTCTCGAACATGAATAACTAATGCGCGCTTTGTCTCAAGGGCTAATTCAATGTGAGCCTTAAAAGCATCTTGTTGTCGCAGACGATCAAAAGGCTTGTGATAAAAATCAAGACCAGTCTCTCCAATCCCTACTACTTTATGCGCATAATCATCTTCTTTAAGAATTTTTTTGAATTCTACAATAGCTTTTTTCCACTCTGAATTAGTATCACATGGGTGAACTCCAAGTGTCGCATAAACAGAGTCAAATTGCTGTGCAAGCATGAGTGAATTTTTGCTTTCTACTAAACTGGTTCCAACATTAATAATTGTTTCGACACCAGCTTGCATTGCTTGATCTATATAGCCTTGTATAAAACGTAGATGTTCATCACTTAAAAATGACTCTCGCTCTTTTTCAACCATAATATTCAAGTGACAATGAGTATCAATAAACATATTTTCCCTGAAGTTAACATTAATCAAACACTTTAACCTATTTAATAATCGTACAGCTTATTTTTTTGTAAATTTCACCAAACATCTTAACTATAGCTAACAATAATCACTTCATAAGAAGAATCTTTTAGGACTTTCTATCTTGACAAAAAATCTTCTATCCCACATTATCAACTGTAATTTTGTTAAAAAGGCTATTATTCACAATAAATAAATTGTAGGTCAAATTAGCAGCCTTTTATTGGAGTTTTGCATGCTTTATACTTCCATAAGTCAACTAGTATACATCATTACATACATCACGCTACTTACTAATCTTTTTTTTGGTCATATGCATGCAAAAAAAAAGATTTCTCTTCCACCCCTCATGGGGGTTGCATGGGCAGAATTTCAAAACTCAGGAGAAACTTTAGTTAATAGTCAATGGAACACCTGGCAACATACTCACCGCCCTGATAAGCCAACCATTGAGAATGGACAAAAATCAGGGCCCTCTTGTGATCATTGGAATCGCTATGAACAAGATATACAGCTTATTAAAGACCTTGGCTGTAATGCATGCCGCTTCTCAATTGATTGGAGCATGATTGAGCCAATGCAAGGAGTTTTTAATCAAAAAGCTTTAAATCATTATCACCAAGAAATTGATGTTATGCTCAAACAAGGCATCACTCCTATGGTCACAATGTATCACTTCGTTCACCCTCAATGGTTTGAAAACCTTGGAGGCTTTGAAAAGATTAAAAATCTTAAATATTTTAAACGATTTTGTCTAAAAATTTTTAATGAGTTTCAAAGTAAAGTATCTCTTTGGTGTACTATCAACGAACCTGGATCATTTGCATTTCAAGCATATATTAATAAAGCCTTTCCACCAGGACTATCTGATCTTCATAAAGCAGGAACCGTGCTTCGCAATATGCTTCTTGCCCATGTTAGCGTATATCAAGAAATTAAATCTCTTCCTACAGGAAAAAATGCTCACGTTGGACTTGTTCATCAATACTTAACTTTTGAACCATACACAAAATGGAATATCTTTGAGAGCTGTCCCTCTTTATTTTTAAATTATTTTTTTAACGACATTATTCTCACTTTTTTACAAACAGGAGAATTTTCCTTTCATATTCCTTTTGCAGCTTTTGTTAAAATAGATGAAATTATTAAAAGAAGACTTCCCCTTCTCAAATTTGACCAACATCCCTACTCTGATTTTATTGGACTTAACTACTATTCACGCGTTGTTATTAAACAAAAATCATATAACTTTTTTGATCAAGACTTTATCACGCCCTCATGCAAATCAAATGAAATTATGACTGATATGCCATACCCTCTTTTTGCACAGGGGCTTTACAATGCAATTAAACATATTGCACAACTTAACATTCCTATCTATATTACCGAAAATGGCATTGCTGATGCTAAAGACAATCGCCGCAAGAAATTTTTTAAAGAGCACTTAAATGTTTTATCTCAGGCAATTAAAGAAGGTTATAATATTAAGGGGTGGTTTTACTGGACCCTCATGGACAACTTTGAATGGAATGATGGTTTTATACCGAAATTTGGCCTGTATAGCGTTAACCTTACAACACAAGAACGAAAAATAAAGCCGAGTGCCCTCTGGCTCCAAAAGCTTATTTGTAAAAATACGAGTCCAGAATAAATAGAATTCTTTAACCTTTTTTCTTTTGACCTAAACTAGTTTCATTCAGTCAAATACTAGCAATAATTATTTAAATAAACGCTATTCTTGCAAGTGATAGCAATAATTACAATACACAACAAATCAATTATTAATAATCCTAAGAATGCTTTTTCTTGACAAAGTGATCAACAACCTCTAAATTTTCACACTGAAACGGTAATCTTAGTAAGTCTGGTTTGTTATATCAGGAGATCGTTCTATGAATAAGAGTGAATTGATCAATGCATTAAGTGAAGAGACAAATTTCAGCAAAAAAGATGTTGCAAAAGTTCTCGCCTCATTTACTCGCATAATTGAGCGTACATTAAAAAAGGGGAATAAAGTTTCTTTAACTGGCTTTGGCACCTATTGGATATCTAAACGCCCAGCTCGCCTTGGCATTAATCCTGCAACGAAGGAGCGCATTAATCTGCCAGCAATCAATGTCCCTAGATTTAAACCGGGCAAGCATCTTAAAGAACAAATTCGTTCATCATAACGCAAGATGCTCAAAGAATTCCGTACTTTTGCAAGGCCGATAATATTATCGGCCTTCTCCTTCATTTTTATAAGCTTTACTCTCAATGAAATTATAACTCTGATCGATCCCTCGTATCATCTTTTATCAAACAGAGGGATTGGTAAGATTATTTTTACATTGATTGCTATTGCTCACGTATTCATTCTTCTTTTCCTCACCTCAAAAAAATGTGTTCAAAAATTTTTGACCTCCTCACTTTATTTTTTTACACAAGAAAGATGGATTAAGCCTTTTTTCTCTTATTTTATATCTTTTTTCATTATTCATATCATAATGCTTCTTTTTATTGCTACTGCAGGCTATGCAACAATAACACCTTTGCCGATGAGTCTTATTGTTAATAAATGGAAAACTCTTTCTCTTGGGTTTATAGCAACATTTTTTCTTGCTTGGACAGAAGAGATGATTTTTAGAGGTGCTCTTTTTATTTATTTAAGAATATTTTTTAACGAGATCTTGGCTGCATTTATTACGTCAATTATCTTTTCGCTTGCCCATAATTTATATAATCCATTAATCCTTATTTCACAAGAATGGCAATTAGGACTCGGCCTTTTTTTGCTTGGCTTTTTTCTTAATCTTATTTTTATACAAAGTAATAAATTATACACAGGAATGGGTATTCATGCCGGACTTGTCTTTGTTAAGGTTATTTTAAGAAGACTTCCTTTTATTACTTTTTTAGCTGCTCATAAACTTCCATGGTTTATAAGCAGCGATCTGCGTAAATCAATAATTACTCATCTTCTTTTGCTTATTGGTATTGTTTTTTTACTCTACCTCCATAAGAAAAAACGCAGGATCTCCCAACTGTAAATTTTTACACAAAAAATATTTATGCTAATCTAGTTCATATAGCACGATAGATTAGTATAATAAAATCATTTTGAACTTTATCACCATCATTCTCGAACAGAACGATAGAATGTTGTTATATAATCAGCTAAAAATATATTGATTTTTTATAATTGGGATTTTATGTTATTTATTCACAGTCTTGTACTCACTTTTTTTATGCTTAGCTATCATCAATATGCATCTACTGAAACAAATTCACCATCATCTAAAAAAAACATTACAATCTTTATATGTAACGGCGGATATGGGCATCGAGCCGCATGTGAAGCAATTAAGCCAATGCTTGATCAAGAATATAATCTAACTGTGATTAATCCTTTTACTGATATTCTTGAACAACTTGACTATGCAAAAAAGATAACAGGAAAAGATTGTGATCAAGTATATAATAAACTTTTACGAGGAGGGTGGACGCGCTTTATAAACTTTTATTGTCGTTATATTGTACCCCATAATATTACTTCTGACACAAGAAAAATGACGCACCTTTTCAATAACTATTTTGAAAAAAATAAAACAGATCTTGTTCTTTCGCTCATACCGATTGTTAATGTAGCTGCAAGCAATGCAGCTGTTCAACATAATATCCCCTATATAATGGTCACTCTTGATCACAACACCGCAAATTGGCAAGTTGGCATGAATAAATGTAAGCATAAGGAACTTATTGCAACTGTGCATAATGACAATGTTAAAAACGCTTTTTGCAAGAAAATACATTCTATTCCACCCTCACAAATCAAATCAATTGGCTTTCCCGTTCGCCAAGAATTCTGCCAAAACAAAAATTGTCAAAAAATTAAACAAGAGTGGAGCATCCCTTTGAACAAAAAGGTTGTTATGCTTATGATTGGAAGCGTTGGGGGTAAAAAAATTATTGAATACGTCAAAGAACTAAGTAAGTCAGATAACAAAATGCATATACTTGTCTGTATGGGATCAAACAAAAAGATAGAAAATTCGCTTCAAAAAATTATTACCCAATCAAAATCTGCAACCTTTTCACTTATTTCTTTTACAAATAAAGTTGCTGACCTCATGGCTGTATCTGATCTTATCATAACTAAACCCGGTCCTGGAACAATCGAAGAAGCCTTACAGATGAAGATCCCCCTCCTTCTTGACCTAACCTCGCCTGTTCTATTTTGGGAAAAAGAGAACGTCACTTTCGCTCTGAGCCATGAATTTGCACATTCAATTAAAAAGGTTAAGCAAGTTAACAAATTAATTGATTACTATTTTGATGAAAATAGTTATGAAAAGCTTAAAAAGAATATCAACTCATATCATTCAGACTTTCCAGCAAAGCTCACATCTCTTGTACGCGAGCTTTGCCCGAACAATACTTAATTTTTTTTGTTTTTCTCTGTAGGCTGTTTTTTTACTGGCTTTTTTTGTTCAATTAAGAACTCAACACTACCAGCTTTATCTTTGAGCTGGCTTATAAATTTAGTATGATTCTTTTTTACTTCATCGGAGCAGCTATCAAGAATATCACTGCCAAAAATACTCAGCTCTTCACAAAATAACTCAAGATCTTTTTTTGTAAGAATACTCACCTTAATAAACTCCATCACATCTCGTTCTGGATTTTCAAAAAATTTCATAAAGAAAAAAGTCTTAAGGGGGCGACCCTTGGTAGCTAATGGCTCAAGGCTTTCTTCAACTAGCGGTTTAAGGATAGCCGCATGAGTCTTGATTTCATCAAAAAACTCTCTTACTGGTGACAGTACCCTCAGTACTTCTTTGTAAACATCATAGTTTTTTTCTTTTTTCCCTTGCTTTTTTGACAGCATATCAAGGGCCTTATCAAGCTCTACAAGCATTTCATCTCGCAAGTCATCTAATATCTTTCCTGCCAGCTTACATGAATACTCCAAGCGAACAGTAACATTACCTTTTTTTTGCAAAGTTCCATTGAGCAATTTAATCTCAGGCCTATGTAGCTCTTTAGCTGAAAGCTGAGCAAACAACAAGACGCTCATTAAAAAAAAAAGTTTATTAATCATAATTAATCCTTGAGCATATAAGTAGTAATACAGCATTAACGTTTCTTAGCCTAAACCAAAATAATAAAATTCCCAAGCTTTATAGATTATTTAGAATATCCTTGAATAGTCCTTGTATTGTTAAGCCATCCAAGCGTAGACATAGTAATAAGTAAATTTGATAATCCATAACTCAAAAGAGGCAATGGAATACCAACAACAGGAAGAATGCCATTTACCATTCCAATATTAATACAGACAGATAAAAATATATGTGCCATGAGTCCAACAGCGGCAATTTGCTCAGAAAATGATTGAATGAGCATTACCCTGAATAAAATACGCGTAATTAAGACTCCAAATAAGAGTAAAACAACAAGAGCTCCTAAGAACCCCCACTCTTCACAAATGATAGAAAAAATAAAATCAGTATGATCTTCAGGTAAAAAATCAAACCTATTTTGCGTACCATTTAATAGACCTTTACCATATAAACCTCCAGACCCTATTGCTATCATCGATTGCTCCACCTGATAACGCTCTTTTTTAATATCTCCATAACCGAGCAATACTAATATGCGCGTTTTTTGATATGGCTTAAGCTGTTGCCACAATACCGGAGAAGCTATAAGAGAAATTGTTGCTACAGTTATAAAAAACGATCGACTAAGCCCTGCACACCACAAACAGATCAAACTTCCAATAAGAACAAGCAAGCTTGTCCCTAAGTCAGGTTGTTTCATAATCAATAATGCGCTAACAGCAATAATGCAAAGAGGCGGAACAAAAAAAATAAACCGCTGCGGTGTAAATACATGATATGAATAGCGACGAACCTCATCAAAATAATACCCTAAAAATATTGGACAAAACATTTTCGCAGCCTCTGATGGCTGTGCTCTAAAAAAATAAAGATTGACCCACCGCTTTGCCCCCATACCAATCCATCCCGCAAGAATAGTGTACCCTAAAAAGAAAAGAACTATAATATATAAATATGCCCCCCAACACATTAGCCTGTTCATTGGAAAAAAAGCAAAAAAGAAATAACAAGCAAAGCCAATGATAACACCTATGCATTGCTTTTTAAAAAAAATAGAGAGACCTTCTTCTGGTATATAAGTTGCACTAAAAATAGAAAGAAGACCTATTAAAATCAACACAAGCATAATTATAAAATTAACCCAGTCAAAATGTTTTATATAAAATTGTTTCATATATTCCCAATTTCAAGTAAGCAAATAATAAAGTTTTTGCTAAACTGTTTTCTATATCGTATAAGTATAGGTTAGCGAGTAGCAAAGCAGTTGCCAATTTTTATGATCCCAATTACGCTAGAAATAAAAAATTTTTTAAGTTATGGAGATAGTGTCCAAACAATAGAGTTTGGCAATCATTCACTTATTTGTCTTTCTGGAAAGAATGGTAATGGAAAATCAGCCCTTCTTGACGCTATTACGTGGGCTCTTTGGGGACAAGCACGAAAAACAACAGGTGTAAGTAAAGCTGACGAAGGACTTGTTCGCCTTGGACAAAAACGAATGATGGTCTGCCTTACTTTCTTGTTTGCCAACAAAACCTATCGGGTCAGACGAGAATATGAAAAATCTTACGGAAAACCTCTTGCATCACTAGACTTTCAATCATTAAATGAATCAACACAACAGTTTATTTCATTAACTGACAAAACGATTCGAGCAACACAAAAAAACATTCAAGATTTGCTTGGTATTGATTTTGAAACCTTCATTAATTCTGCTTTTGTCAGACAAGGACAATCTAACGAATTCTCTAAAAAATCTCCACGTGAACGTAAGCAAATTATTTCTTCCATTCTAGGATTAACTCAATATGACCAACTACAACAGCTTGCGTTAACCCAAGTAAAAAAGTTCACAGAAGAACAAAAGAGATTAAGGGAACAACTAGCAACAGAGCAAGCAAACCTTGAAAAGGAAAATACCCTTATCAAACAAAAAGAAGAGACAAAGCTTACTATTGAATCGTTAAAAAAAAGACTTCTACAGCTACAAGAACAACTTGTCAATGAAGAAAAAAAACGAACAGAAATTGAACTTACTCACCAAACATTTGCACAATTAATTGCAAAAATAACAGATCTTGAAAAAAATATTGCCCAAAATAAGACAAGCTACTTTCAAGCAACGCAATCATGGCGAGAAAAGCATCGCCAACTCATGAGGCATTCTGAAGCAGAGCTTAAAAAAGAAAAAATAGATCTTGAACAACAAGAATCTACTTATCGAAAAAAACAAGAAGAGAGCCTGCATATCCAAACAACACTCTTGAATATCAAACAGCACTACCAAGAGTATCGAAATACTATAGAGCAAAAAATTAAAGAAAAAACATATCAGATTCAGCTTGAGTGCAATAATCTTACAACTAAAAAAGATAAGCTATATGAACAATGCCTTAAAGCTTCAGATGCTCAAGCAAAAACATCACAGCAGATAAAAATTTTGCAAGAAGAACATAACTCCCTACAAGAATCACTAAAACACCGAGCTCTTTTTGAAATTAAACTTGAAGAAGAAAAACTTCAGCTTGAAAAGCGTAAAATAACTTACCAGTCACTGCTTAATCAAGGAAAAAGTTGGAATAGCGCAAAAAAAGAGCTTGATCATAAAAAAAGAGGAGTTCAAGACCTACAGCATCCAGCATGCCCTCTTTGCGAGCAACTTCTTACGATCAAAAGAAAGCGACACTTAATCGCTCAGTTTGAAGAACAAGAACAATTTATTCAATGGCGCATTTCTCGTTTAAGCTCAGTTATTAAAAAGCTTAAAACGTTATGTATAAACCAACATGAAAAAATTATTACAGACAATGCAAAGCACCAACAATTTATTGCTCAGTCTAAACAAGCTGAAGTAATAGAAAAAAACCTCATTCAAAAAAAAGAAGATCTCGAAAATCTCAATAAAGAATATCAAAAAGAAAAAGATGAACTCAAAAAAATAGAGCTCCAGCATACCTTGTCAAACCAAAATTTAGATAAAGCTCATAAACAATATCAGAAAGAATTATCTGAAAATAGTGAGCTCAAAAAACTTTATGCAGAACAACTTGCTCAAAAAAAATATCTCAAAGAGATTGCTTATAATCAGATTGATCATGACAACATAAAAAAACGATTAAAAGATATTGCTGCTTTAATTAATAATGAAAAACAAGAGCGCCTTGTTGCTGAGCAACAACAGGTTAAGGAGCGCTGCATTACACTTCGTCAGCTTATTAGACACCTACAAAAAGAAAAACTTCTTTGTGATAAGCAAAAGTCCTCTTTTTCTTCTGAAACGCTTGACCTTAAACAAGTTGATCTTGTCCTAACAAATTTAAAAAAGGAGATTGCTGAAAATCAATTACACCTTGAAGAAAGACTTAAAATTTTTTCCCAATTTGAGTATGAATTATCACATTTAAACTCTCTTAAAAATGAGTATGCCTTGCACAAAGAACAAAGTCTTGTAATTGAAAATGAAATCGAAGATTATCAGACCCTTGCTCATATTTTTAGCAAAGATGGAATTCAGGCTGTCCTTATTGAAGAAGCAATCCCAGAAATTGAAAAAGAGGCTAATGATATTTTAGCAAGACTTACCGACAACCAATCACAAATATTTATTGAATCACTACGCGATCTTAAAAGTGGCAAAGTGAAAGAGACTCTTGATATTCAAATTGCAGACTCAATTGGAATTAGACCTTATGAAATGTTTTCAGGAGGCGAAGCTTTTCGTATTGATTTTTCTTTGCGTATTGCAATCTCAAAGCTTCTTGCAAGGCGTGCAGGCACCTCTCTGCAAACCCTCATAATCGACGAAGGATTTGGATCTCAAGATGAAGATGGTCTTCGCTCAATTATGCATGCACTTCATACAATTCAAGAAGACTTTTCGAAAATAATCATAGTATCTCATCTTCTTGAGTTTAAAGAAAATTTTCCAATTCATTTTGTAATAGAGAAAAATTCATTAGGATCTCATGTTCGAATAGAAGAAAAAGGATAAAAAGTCTTTCATTTTTATAGCAAAGCATTGTAGACTAATTCTTGTACAATTAACAAGTCACTTGTAATAAAAGCAGAGAAACGGAGCTATATGATACGGGTAATGATACATTTCTTTTCTCATTCTTCTATCTATGCCCACTTATATAAGTGGAGCTCCTTTATAGATTCTTTATACATGATCTTTATTCTTCGTAAACAGATGAGGTTTATATATCCTTCGGGGGGATAAGTTAAAAAATAACGTTATAACGTAAGCCCCCAGTAATTAAACTGGGGGCTTTTTTATTAGTATTAAAAGAAAGGAGAGGCAGTCATGGCAGATAGTGCAACGCTTCCCATACTTATATATTTATCCATTGTACTGCTTTTTCTTATTCTTCCTTTCTTAATTGCTCGGCCATTCATTTCAAAATGCTCTTTTAATTGCACATGCCATCAAGAAAAATAAAATAATTTTATAAATCATTGACTCTGAACAACGGTTCCTATTATGAATTATTAAGAAATAAATACTCCAAACTTTATGCATAGTAGGAACCTTGTTATGAACACTGTGTATCTTAAACTTTCTTTTTTTATTCTCTTTTTTGTTCACACAGCAGGCGCACAAGACCAAGATCTAACTCAATCCAAAAACATCTCGGACAACACTGAAGAGCCTAATCAAAAAATACTCGACGAAAATATTATTATTGAAAATAAACATGAAATAGTACAAAAAAAAATACCAAAACATCATGAAGAACATCTAAAAAACTTTGCAAAAACAATTAACCTTGAAAAAGAAATAATTTTTGCCCAATCTGGCATGTTTTCTGGTCATTTTAAATTATATGGAAATCTCATTCAACAAGGCATTATGGCTTGCTTTGAACATGTTAATAAAGCTGGGGGTATTCGTGGTAAAAAATTACGGCTTTTAAGCATAGAAGACTATGGTGATCCTGAAATAGCCGAATATAATATTAAAACACTTAATAATGATTACAATGTTGATTTTTTTATTGGCAATATGGGAACACGCAGCATTACCAAAATTTTACCAGAAGTTGAACAAGGCAATATCGCTCTTTTTTTTCCATGGGGTGGATCAGATAAATTGAGAGACCCAAACCTTTTTCATATTATTAATGGACTTGGATATCTTAAACCTCAAATTAAATCACTTATCGAATATACAACAAGCCATCTGTTCAAGCGAAAAATAGCAGTCTTTCATGCAGATGGTGGCTTTTCACAGGCTGCTTCAAAAGACTTAATCCAAGAACTCAAAAAAAATAAAATACAACCTTGTGCTGTTGAAGCATATAATCGGTTCACACTAGACATTACCCCGAAAGGGGATAACATCATCAAAAGCGATCCTAAAGTTGTTTTATGCCTTTCAACAAGCATGCCTGCTGTTAAACTGATCAAACATTTTTTTCGTAGAGGCCATTATGGAACAGTATTTCTTGGTGTAGATTCAACCCTATTTGTTAAAGATATTTTAAGCAGCAGGCTTGCACACTTTCGATTTACCTCATCTGTCCCTGATGCGCGCGAAGATATGCGACAAATCACAAAAGACTTTAGAAGGGACAATGCTCTTATTGCTCCAGAAGAAGAATTTACAGAATTGGCTTTCGCTTATTACATTAGTGCATCAATTTTAGTAGAAGCTATTAAGCGAGCATCCGGCCCTATCACTAAAGAATCAGTAATAAAAGCAATTGAAGAAATGCGCAATTTTAACCTTAGGGGGTTTCCTGTTTCATTTGACCCCAAAACCCGACATGCTTTTGGAAATAAATGTTTCATAATTGAAAGATAATTCATGACGAGTCAACGTTTTTTTGAAATAATAAGCAACCGACACTTTCAGATGTGCGCTATTCTTTTTAGCATTATTTATATCAGCATTATTATGATTATACTCAGTGAAGTCTCTACGCCTAATGAGCAAATTTCACAAGTGCAACAAGTTACAAAAAAAATGAAACAATTTGCCACTGTGGTAAAAACAGGACTACACATTGACAATTTCCCACGATTTTCATTTGATAAAAATGAGTTTATTATTGATGCTGTAATCTGGTTCATGTTCCCAATTGGAACTGAAAGCCTTGACACTATTCAGCATTTTTCTATTGACAACAGCCTTATACAACGCTCAGGAACCCTTATTTATAAATCAGCACCCAATATTAAATTAATTGGTGATGACGTTGTTGTTGCTTTTGATATACAGACAATGTTTAAAGCACAAATTGACCACAAAGAGTTTCCCATTGGGGATCATAGACTAAACATTATTATTTACAATAAATATGCTTCTCCATACGAACTAATATTTGCTTCAGATAAAGAAGATTTTACTTTTGCAAAAACTGCTCATATGAGTGACTGGGAAAAAAAAGAACGTTATGTTAGAACAGGATATGGTAAAACCCTCTTTCACGAAACGAATAGTGACTTAGAACTTAGCTACCCTGCTGCAGTATTTAGCATTGATTTTGAAAATGTTGGCTTTCAAGAAGTTATGTCTTTATATTTTCCCATGTTTGTTATATTCTTTATTGGAATTGCCTCACTTGTTGTGCACATCAATGATTCAACAAGATTAACCTTTATTGGCTCTTCTGTGCCAATTCTTGTCTTATTTCGCATGGTTATTGATGGTGTTGCCCCACAAGTTGGCTACACAACGCACGTTGACACTATTTTTTATTTTCTTGTAATGATCTCATTACTAATTCTTGTTTTTCAAACCTATGTAACTCTATCAATGCGCTCAATTGAACAAGAAACAGCTGCTGCACAAAAACGAATTAGAAATCAAATTATTGATCAAAATAGCATTGTGCTTCTCATTTCTTTAGGCGCCATTATACTATTCATGACTCATAATGCTATTGGTATTTTTGCTTACTAAAAAAATGAAAAATCAAAGCTATGCATGTAATTATCATTTATTTTTTTTATCAAGTTTTCTGCTTGCTTGCAGCTCCTTTTATTATTTTAACTCTCATTTTTCGATGCAAATATAAGAAAGATACTTTTTCTAAACAACGCTTTGGTTTTATACCTTGGACAGACCGAGCACAATCAATTATTTGGATTCATGCTGCATCTGTAGGAGAAACGCTTTCTTTACAATATCTTATAAAAAAACTTGAATCTCAAGATCAGAATAGACGCTGCTACCTCACTGTAGGAACTGAAGCTGCAAAACAAGTAGCACTCTCCTTTCATGATTCTCGTTATCTTTCTTATCTTCCTTATGACTTTTTTCTTCCAGGGATTCTTTATGCTTTCAACCGCATACGCCCTGATGCTGTTATTATCACAGAAGGAGAATTTTGGCCAAACCTTATTATAACTTCATTTTTATATAACATCCCCCTGCATTCTCTTAACTCAAAAATGAGTGAACGCTCTTACAGGTACTTTTCCAAAATAGCTCAACTCTTTTGCGCACTTCTTTCATGCTTTACATCAATTCTTCCCCAAAATAATATCATGAAGAAACGCTTTTTATCATTCGGCCTTGAAAAAAAAAAAATATATGAGATTGGCAACTTAAAAGCCTTCAATGTTTTTGAAAAACAAAAAGAGTCTTCAAAAACATCTCTTCCTCTTCCCTCTCCCATTTTACTTATCGGCTCAGTCCATCCAGGAGAAATTGATATCTATCTCAAACTCTATCTCATGATACGCAAATACCACTCCTTAACGAAGCTCATTATTGCACCTCGCCACTTTCACTGGCAAGATAAACTTGAAGAAAAATTGGTTAAAGCAGGAATTTCATACAGCATCTGGACAAACCCAAACGAAAAACGTGAAATACAATTAATGAAACTTAATAATAATGATGCACTCGTTGTATGCGTACTAGGACATCTTTTTTATCTTTATCAATACTGTACCCTTTTTTATTTAGGAGGAACATTTGTCCCAATTGGTGGACACAACCTTTTAGAGCCGGCTGCATGGGGTATTAGCATGCTTATTGGACCTTACAATGCAAACTGCCTAACAGAAGCTAACGAACTTGAAGAAGCTGGTGCATTAATCAAAACAGAAAACTATGATGATCTTTATAAAGAGACTAAAAACCTTTTAGATAATCCTGAAAAAATCAAATTAATGCAAACTTCTTGCAATACATGGCTCACAAGAGTTGCTCATAAAGTAGAAAAAAATGTTACAGAAAAATTAAGCTCTCTGCTTTAAAAAAGAGCCCCAAAAGGCTCTTTTTTAAAGCGACAAAGCTCTGAAAGACTCTGATATTTGTACAAACTAAATCATTATTTTTTTTTCGATGTAGCCTTTGATGAAACTGTTTTGCTTTTTGTTACTTTTTTCTTTGCACGTTCAGCTGCTTTTTCAAAAGGTGATTTAGTAAGGGCATCACTAATTACCTCATCAACAGTGCTCACGTACTTAATTTTTAAAGAACAATCAAGCTCTTTGACAAACTCTTTTACATCTTTTGCATTTTGTTGAGGAACAAAGACTTGCTTAAATCCATAGCGAACAGCAGCAAGCAGTTTTTCTTTCAAGCCACCAATAGCAAGAACTCGTCCTCGCAATGTTACTTCACCCGTCATAGCAACGTCTGCTCGAGCCGTGATTCCAGTTAACGCAGAGACCAGTGCCGTAACAATGGTGATTCCAGCTGATGGACCATCTTTGGGAATACCTCCCTCAGGAATATGCAAGTGTACATCAATATCAGCATAAAAATTCTCTTTAAGGCCAAGCTCTTTTGCCCGAGAGCGTACATAACTCATTGCAGCTTGAGCTGATTCTTGCATTACTTCGCCAAGTTGACCAGTAAGCGTCAAAGCCCCTTTTCCTTTCAAAATAGTAATTTCAATATCAATAATATCTCCACCAACTTCGGTCCATGCAAGTCCATGAGCAAGACCAACTTCATCAAGCCGAGAGATATCATCTTTACGATACACAGCCGGCCCAAGCCATTTTTCAACTATTTCATCATCAATAACAATCTTTGGCTTGCGTTTTGCCTTACTCTTCAAAATCTGTTGAATTGATTTACGGAAAAGCTTGGCAATAACTCGCTCAAGACTTCTTACGCCGGCCTCTTTAGTATATTCATCAATAATTTTTTTGAGCATAACACTCGAGATATTAACTTGCTTATTCGTTAAAGAATACTCTTCAAGTAATTTTGGTATTAAAAATCGCTGGGCAATATCAAGCTTTTCAGACTCTGTATACCCTGAAAGTTGAATAACTTCCATACGATCTAAAAGTGGATATGGAATATTATCAATAATATTTGCTGTAGTAACAAATAATACTTTAGAAAGATCATAATCCACTTCTAAAAAATAATCAGCAAATGCTTTATTTTGCTCTGGATCAAGAACCTCCAAAAGAGCTGAAGCCGGATCACCTCGAAAATCCATTGCCATTTTATCAATTTCATCAAGAACAATAACAGGATTCTTAACCTTTGCCCGCTTCATTGCTTGAATTATTTTACCGGGCATAGCCCCAATATATGTTCGTCGATGACCACGAATTTCAGCCTCATCACGCATACCACCAAGTGAAATACGGACCATAACCCTATCAAGTGAAGCTGCAATAGATTGCGCCAAAGAGGTTTTTCCAACCCCAGGTGGACCTGTTAAACAAATAATCGGTGCACGCTTAAGCTTTTCTCCTGCAAATTTCTTTGAAGCAAGAAACTCTATAACTCGGTCTTTGACTTTTTGCATAGAAGCATGACTCTCATCAAGAAGCTTTTCAGCCTCTTCAAGCGAAATATCATCACGGCTCTCTTTATACCAAGGAACCGATAATACCCAGTCAACATAATTACGACTTACTGATGCTTCAGGCGATGTTGGAGGCATTTGCTCAAGACGACGTAGCTCAGCCTCAATTTTTTCACTTGCGTCACCAGGAAGCTTGCATTTTTTAGCCTTTTTACGTAAATCCTGGATCTCTTTTTGATGATCTTCTCGACCAAGCTCTCGCTGAATTGCGCGCATTTGCTCATTAAGATAATAATCTTTTTGATGTTTCTCTACTTGACTTTGAACCCGTTTTCGCACATTGCGCTCAGCTTCAAGTATTTCAATTTCTCGCTTTAAAATAACACAAACACGCATTGAGCGATCAACTACATCAATAGCCTCAAGCAAGTCTTGGCGCTCTTGAACATCAAGATTCATATGTACAGCAATAGTATCAACAAAGTAATCAAGATCTTCTGGACCCTTGAAAAGAGAAAGAAGGTCAGTTGAAACCTTTTCATTCAGCGCAGCATATTCTTTAAATAAATCATGCAAGTTACGCCACAAGCCAGCCATCTCTGACTCTGTAACCTCTTTGCTTGAAGAAAGATCGCTTGCCATCACTGAAAGGAATTCATCATTGTGAATAAATTCATCTGCACGAGCTCTAACAATACCTTCTACGAAAATCTTTAATGTCCCATTTGACATCCGAGAAGATTGGAGCACAACACCTCGTGTCCCAATATCATAAAGATCATCAGATGAAGGATTTTCAATATTAATAGACTTTTGCGCAACAACAAAAACTTCTCTGTTGGAGCTCATTGCATGCTCAACGGCCTTTATTGAAATATCTCGGCCAACAACAACAGGAATAATGCTTTTGGGAAGCGCTACAAGATTCTTTAGGGGGAGCACCGGCAATAAAACCGAAGACTCATTCTTTTTATGTTCTTCCATATTTCAACAATCACAAGGTAAGGTAGATTTACTAAAGTCTTATACAGCGAGCTTTTCTAATTTTACAAAATGAATAGTACAAAGTAAATAAGGCCTAAATTCAACACTAACAAACTTCTCTTAATTTTGTTAGCATACCGATTCCTCAGAAATAGTATAATAATAGCTATAAAAACAGACATAAATTGACTTTCAAGGCCAATCAAGTAGACTTGTAGTTGAGCTTTATTAATTAAAAAATATCTAGTTGTAAAAAATAAACAATCCCTTTTTGAGATAATAGCATGCACGAAAATCGGTACTTGGGGAATCATTCACCTTTAATTATAGGGTATTTGGTGGTATATGTATGAGATCATCTCATCAAAACTACAGGACTTGTGGGGTATAAAAAAGAAATTTCATCTTAAGGTATTATATTTATCGCTCACTTTTTTATTTATGTCTGCTTGCCTTGTTGTATGGCGACCGCTTAAACTTTCTATTTTTTCAAAAATGATTGGGCCAGAGCTTTTTCCTGTTGCAAAGCTTTATTCGCTCCTTATTCTTATACCCCTTATTATTGGGTACTCAAAGCTTGTTGACTTTTTACGTAGGCATCAGCTTCTTTATGTTTACACTATTTTGCATGCTTGTGGCGGACTTCTCTTTTTTTATCTTTTCTCGCACCCTGTTTATGGTATTAGTAACACAGAGGTAAGCCCTGATCGGATTACTGGATGGATTTTTTATACTTTTATGGAAAGCTTTGATGCTTTTTTTGCAACTGTTTTTTGGGCTTTTGCAGACTCAGTTAACAACCCTAAAGACGCAAAGCACAGTTATGGCATATTTGTCTCTGGATCAAAAATTGGAGGCCTAGTAACAGCATTCTTGCTTTACATAACACTTTCTTACACAAGTGAGGCTACACAAACCTACATGCTGCCTTATTGTATGCTCATAGGAAGCCTTCTTCTTTTATGTGCAGCACTATGCATTTTTTTGCTTGTTCATAACGTTTCTGATGATTACATGCACGGTTACGAGCAAGCTTATCAACTTGAAACAGGAAAAGAAAAAATAAAAGAAGCAAAAGATTACTCCTTTAAAAAAGCCTTTCTTTCATCCTTTGAGGGACTTTTTATTATTATTAAAAACTCTTATGTTTTGGGCATTTTTTCACTTATTCTTTTTTATGAAACAATGATTGTTATGCTTGAGTTTATTGTTGCACTCAATGCTAATACAACTCATAAATCTGTTGGGTCTCTTACTGCTTTTTATGCTCTTTACTACTGTTTAATGAACGGCATTGGTTTAGTAATATCACTTTTTGGTACAACTCCGCTTTTACGGCTTATTGGTATAAGAGCCTCTCTTTTTCTTTTTCCTTTTCTTTGTGTTGCTTTTTTCACTATTGCACTCATTGTTCCACATTCATCCATTATATTTGCACTCTTTGTTTTACTCAGAGCTTTTAACTACGCACTCAATCACCCAACTCGTGAAATTCTTTATATTCCAACAACAAAAGATATTAAATTTAAAGCAAAAACTTGGACCGATGCCTTTGGCTCTCGAATTGCTAAGGCGTTTGGATCAACAATCAATATGTACCTGAAGACAATTCCTCTGACTTTAAGCCTTTTTATTACGATATGCTTAAGCCTTGGGCTTTCATCTTTATGGATCATAATTACCTACTTTTTGGGGAAAACAGCACAAGAAGCAATTGACAAGGAGCATGTTATAGGCAGAAATACAGATAAAGAATAAAGAAGAAACGTTAGTCGTGCTATACTGATGCCTAAGGGGGGCTGCTAAGCTGTAACAACTCTCTGTTACAGAACCTGCCAAAGCTATACAACCAAAATAAAATTCGGGGCTATTTTATGTTGAAAGCTATACAATCTCGCTTATTATATCTACAGTCTATTTTATTACAAATTGATTATTCAAAAAGAAAAAGGGTTGCTTTATTAGCAATAACATTTTTCTTTATCATTGCTTCTTACTCCATACTTAGACCGCTTAAGTCATCTATTTTTCTTGGACTCGTTGGCAAAGAATATAAGCCTTATTCTCGTCTTTTAACAATTATCTTACTTATCCCCTGTATGCTAATTCACTCAAAAGTTGTTGATCATTTTAAAAAACATCAAACAGTCTATTTTTTTCTCTCAATTTATATTGTTCTTACCCTCATTTTTGCGGGCCTTCTTGCTCACCCTGTATATGGGCTAAATAATACAGCCCCTTCTCCTTTTCGAATAATTGGATGGGCATTTGACGTTTTTATGGATATGTATCAAGCATTAATCGTTAGTACTTTTTGGGGATTTATTAATTATGTCAGTACTCCAAGCTTTGCAAAAAAATCTTATGGAAATATAATTGCATTTTCACGAATTGGTGGCATTATTTCTCCTGCTATTAGTTTTTTTATTGTCAATCATCTTTCGCTTCCATGCTCAACGTCTATTCCCTTGCTCATTAGTATTGCAGGATTTTTTCTTATTTGTGCCATATTTTGCGTTTACTTATTCAGCAAGTTTATTCCTGAAAATCATCAAACTGGCTACAGCACTCAGCAAGTAACTTCTAAAAAGCGCGAAAAACCAGGAATTCTTGAGGGCCTTAAGCTCATGATTACACAGCCCTACGTACTTGGAATCTTTGCCTTGGTCTATAGCTTTGAAATTGTAAACTCTGTATTTGATTATCAGATGCATGTTCTTATGTCACTTGAAAATAATAACAACATTCAAGACATGAGTTCATTTATGTTTATTTACACAGCAACTTTTCAAACTCTTAGTCTTTTATTTGCTCTTTTTGGTACTGGAAAATTATTAAATCGCATCGGTATGCGTCAGTGCCTTGCTATCATGCCACTTAGCGTTGTTATTCTTACAGTCATCCTTGTTGCTTCTCCTCATTTATGGACAATATTTGGCATTATGGTGATTATGAGAGGATTAAACTACGGATTTAACCACCCAATTCGAGAAATGTTATATATTCCAACAGTGCCAAATATTCAATTTAAATCAAAAGCCTGGATCGACTCTTTTGGTCGTACATTTTCTAAAACCTCAGGCTCTGTTATAAATATTGTAACAATTATGCACCCCTATTACTGCCTGCTTTTACAGTCATCATTTACTCTTATTATTTCATCCACCTGGCTCTTCATTGCACTTGCTGTGGGGAAAAAGCATGGTGAAACAGTGGAAAAAGGTGAAGTAATTGGAGAAAGTAAATAAAATAATGATTGTATTTTTCTTCTATTTTGATACAATTTGCCTATATATTTAGTAGTTATTGCAACATATCTGTTGCGTTTGAATTTAGTAGAGCTCATTTCCTTTAGATTTATGCGGGTGGCGACAGAAAATCTCTGGCCCAGGAAATGAAAGAGGTAACCCGTTAGGAGTTTTCATGAAAATTGATTTTAAAGATATGCTTAAAGCTGGAATTCATTTTGGTCACAAAACATCTCGATGGCACCCAAAAATGAGAGCTTTTATCTGGGGATCTCGTAATCATGTGCACCTTATTGACGTTTCTAAAACAGCTTTTCTTTTAGAACGGGCAGGAAAATCACTTAAAGAATTAGCATCAAATGGCGGAACTTTTTTATTTATTGGCACAAAGAAACCAGCTCAGGATATTGTTAAGCGTGTTGCAACAAATCTCAAAATGCCATATTTCATTAACCGCTGGATTGGTGGTACTTTAACAAATTTTGAACAAGTAAAAAAAGCTATTTTGCGCTATCTTCATTTACAAGATGTAGTCAAGCGTCCAACGACTCATTTTAAGAAAAAAGAAATAGCGATGATTCAAAAAGAGATAGGTCGTCTTGAAAAAAATGTTGGAGGAATTGTTGATTTAAGTTTCCCTCCTGCAGCAATTGTTGTTGTTGATGCTCAACGTGAACAATCAGCAATTAAAGAAGCATTAAACCTTGGAATTCCAGTAGTTGCAATTGTTGATACTAATACAAACCCAGAAGGTATTAACTTTGTAATTCCATCAAACGATGATTCTCCTCGGGCAATTGACTATTCTTTAAGTTATCTTGAGTCATGCATCCAAGAAGGTATTGAGGTTGCAGCTGAACGGAAAAAAGCTGATCGTGAAAAAGCTTCTGCATCAAAAGATGGTGGTAGTAGCAAAGAAGGTAAACCTGCAGCAAAAGCTTCAGATAAAAAGGATTCACCAAAGCCTCGGCCAACTACACGAAAAGCAGCTAAGCCTAAGGAATCTCCTGTAAAAAATGAAAATCTTGAAAAAGAGAAAACTCCTTCTCCTTCACAAGAACTCAAATCATCTAAAGATTCTTAATTATAACTTGTAGCAATATTGTGTGGAGAGGTGGCTGAGCGGTTGAAAGCGCTCGATTGGAAATCGGGTATATCCTTAACAGGGTATCGAGGGTTCGAATCCCTCTCTCTCCACCATGAATTATTGTTATACTCACGTCTAACGTAAAAAAATAGCAATTTGCTCAATTAGATTTTTTCACGAATTGCAGTAATATTTAGCTTTATAAATTTTAGCTTGCTCATCATGTGAAAGAGATCTAAATTTTTCAGTTGATGCATACTACTAAAATCAAGGTACAATAAGTATTTCCCTGAATAATAAAATCAATGTTTTAGGTAAAGCCTTTTATTCGAAGGGTCAGTTTTATAAATATGATGACAATATATGAGCTTTCAGGAATTAATCTTATCACAATCAGTATTCTTTGTTTTTTTGCGGGCTTTCATATTATTGAAAGAGTAAAAATCCTTAAAAATTACCATATTCCTGAGAGCGTTGTTGGCGGCCTCATGTTTAGTTTTGCTGCTTGCTTTATTGCCAAAGCTTTCAATATAAAAATTATTATCAATACTGAATTACGAGATATTTTTCTTCTTATTTTCTTTTGCACTATTGGTATGCTCGCAAAATTTCATATCATTATTGATGGTGGCCGTCGCTTATTGAAAATGATGCTCTTGATGTTTTCATTTATTGCAATACAAAATACTGTGGGAGTTATTGTTGCTCTTGCAACAGGAGCAAATCCTTTAAATGGATTAATTGCCGGATCAGTATCACTTATTGGAGGCCATGGTACAGCTATTCCATGGGGGATGCATTTTGAATCTATTGGTTATCATGGCGCTGTTGAGCTTGGCCTGATTGCAGCAACGGTTGGTCTTTTATTAGGTGGCATGATTGGAGGAGGTGTTGCAGGTAGCCTTATTAAGCAATACAAGCTACAAGGCTCAATTAAAAATGATAATACAGCTTCATATGAACATAGTTTATACACAACGCATTTGCCAGCATGTGCTTACACTCTACTTCAATGTATGCTTTCTATTTCATGCTGTATTTTAATTGGCTCTTATGTTTATGAGCAAATTTCAGCAACAGGGCTTGTTATACCTAAGTATCTTCCCGTACTGTTTCTTGGAGCTATTTTTATTAATTTAACACAGAATAATTTTTACCAAAGTAAACTAAAAATTTCTTCTCGATTGATTAACTTACTTAATGATATCAGTCTTCAGGTATTCGTTACTATGAGCATGATGAGTATTGAAATTGATTATCTCATTGATTTTCGCACCATTAACCTAATGATCATTATAGCAATTCAAGTCTGTGTAATTATTGCATTTTCGCGTTTTATTTTTTTCAAAGTTGCTGGAAAAGATTATGATGCAGCCGTTATTACGTCAGGATTTATTGGTTCTGGCCTTGGCGCAACACCTGTTGGATTGGCAAATGCTGCAACAATTTGCAAACGCTTTGGCCCCTCTCCAAAGGCTCTTTTTCTTATTCCTTTTATTGGATCAGTTTTTACTGATGTTATCAATGCATCAATGCTTCAACTTTTTCTGATGCTCCCTATTTTTAAATAGCAATACTAAACAATATCTGAAGTATCAATAAAATAGTTAAGCTGCCATTGCTGAATTTTTAAAGCCTGCTTGCTCTCAGGACAGTCCCATAGTGCACAAAATCTAGCAAATTTAAAAAAGCCTACCTCGCTTGCCATATATTTACAAAATAAGCTCTATTTAAGCTCATAACAAAATTTAAAATTATCAAAAACAGAGTTCCCCTAAACCTTACTCGCTTTAGGGGAACATCTAAGAATTTATTATTCTAGATCCTATCATTTCGCTCCAGGATGACATGCGATAGAATCTATCGCTAAAGCTTCTCTTACAAGCTTTTTGTTCGCACAACTTTTATTATTTTGCGCGCATGAATATCATCACCTTCATGATCAGAAGAGACATCATCTCTGCTTCTCTTTTTATTATTTTGCTTTGTTAAAAGTATATCTTTGAGTATTGATGCTGCAATATTTCCAGAACGAACAGCACCTTCCATATTTGCCGCATAATAAAAAGAAGTATGTTCACCAGCAAAAATTAAACCATCAACCGGTTCTGCAAATCTCTTTAATCCTTTGTAACGTGCAGACTCTGCAGAAGATATACCATCACTATCATCTCCCAAAGAATAACTTCCTCGGGCAAAAGGATCAATGCTCCATCTTTTTGAAATGACAGGCCCAATCGCTTTTCCTGGAAACTGTTGAGCTATAACATGTACATGCCTTATTCCCATTTCAGCAATCACGTGATCATTTAACTCCTGAGTTCTTTCATCTACAAATAACGTAAGCGCTTGCCTATCTGACCATCCTTCAGTATTACTGTCTAAGTTAATATAATAAAGCAATTGATCAAACAAATTCTGCTCTCCTGTAACTTGTGTTGCAACTTTTGCATGCTGATAATAAGCCATATTATTAATAGAGTCTTGCAGCAGAGATGTAAGACCAACTGATTGATCAAGATCAACTTCTCTTAGCGTTGTAAAAGGAATTGTCATAATAACATAGTCTGCATGCACTATTTTTTGAGTTCCTTCATGAGCAAAAGTCAAAATATAATCACGCTCTTTTTTAACGGCCATTAACTTATGACTCAGGTTAATAGAAACCTCTGGCTTAAGCGCCTCCTCAAATGTATTAATAAAATGAGACATCCCATCTTTTGCAACATACGTAAACTCTTCTGCATCAATATCCTCACGAGCAATAGAAGAATCAAGCTTCGCACTTAAAAGCTGCAAACCTTGATCAAGAGAATGCAATACTGATGCTATATCTGATACCGTAAGCTCAGAAAGCTCTGCTTCGTCTCTTAATACAAGGTACCGATTAAGCAATCTAAAATGAAATTCGTCTAACTCTCTACAAAGAGACTCTAAAGAATTGATCAAAGCAATTTCCCCATTATCTAATCGCTCTAAAAGACTTTGCAGGTAATGCTTAAGATTTTTAAATGCTGGCACAAGTTTATCTAAAGGGAGTTCAGCGTTATTATGAGTAACTAAAAATTTTCTTGATCCAAATCCCTTTTGAATTAACTCAATACCAAGCTCTTCAGCCTTATTAATTATTGCCTCATGCTCTTGATAAATAACAGTTCCACCAAACTCAAAAAAACTTGTTTTATCATCATTAAAATAATGCGTCCAGGTACGGCCACCAAGACGATCTCTGCCTTCATATATTTCAATGTTACAAGAAACACCTTGCTTTTTTAACTCATGAGCTGCCGTCAATCCAGCTAAACCACCACCAACAATTATAATATTTTTACGATCAACCTGCGCAAAAATAGATCCAGAAAGACCTAACGCCATCAAAGAAAAAAAATAACGTGAAATATTCTTCATATACAACCTCCATTAGTTATATTACACTACTTACCATCTCTATTCACTTTATCAGATATTTTCACATTGTCAATTAATTTTGGTTTTTTTGAAGGGCTATGGTATGAAAATAATGAGCTTACCCCTTTTTATTGACAAATATCCCCATTTTAAGGGCTCTCTTGAAAAATTTATACATACACTGACGCCCAATTCTCACCAGGACCACCTAACCATTACAACGCTCAATGCCGGCATGTCTTCTACCCAGCTCTTTCTTTTAGCGGTCGAAAACCATCAATTCGTCATCCGCACACTCAAACCCAAATATCCTCTTTCAAAGCGCAAAGCAGAGGTTCAGGCTCAGCAACATGGGGCAAAAATTAACATAGCCCCAGAAGTACTTTTTGTAGATGCAAATTTCACATTTATGGTTATGCCCTACCTGCAAGGAAAAACACTTCAACAAAATGCTCATAAGAGTACTGAAACCCTCAACACTCTTGGTTTTATGATCGCCCAGCTTCATCGCTATAAAGGCTCATTTCCTCATCGTTCAACACAGACTGATCGAACCATCAAGCATATTCAAAAAATTAAAGATCAAAGTATCGCACTACCAAGCTGCTACGCACAGCTCTACAACGAGTACAATGAGCAAACACGACAAATAACAGGTGAAGAACAAGTTCTCTGTCACAATGATCTTAATCCAACCAATATTATTGTTGATGATCAGGGGAAAATTATGCTTATTGATTGGACAACAACATCATGGGATAACCGATATGAGGAACTTGGTTTTTTCACTTTTACCTCTGGCCTCAATCAAAACCAAACCGTAGCTTTTCTTGCATCCTATTTTGGAAGAACCCCAACTGTGCAGGAATGGAATAAGCTCAGAATTGGAAAAAAACGTGCACATTTTTTAAGTGCAACTGTTTGGTTTTCACTTTCAGAGTCGAAAGAAGAAAAAAAGATTTCTCTTGAGCAACGGGTCAAAGAGCTTGATAAACTCCTTGAAAGTCCAACACTCAAAACAGGAGAAGAGATCATTGCACGCAATGAAGTCACTCCTCCCCTTTCCGGTAAAAATGAAGCGATTAAACGATGCGCTCTCAGTTTTTTGAAATCATGCATAATGACATCTGGTTAAATCAGACTCTCTTCGACTCTGCATAACAATGACGAAGAGGAACAAAGCAGGTCGAGGACTTAACTTTATCCATATCATTTAAAATAAGGCGACTCTCCCTTTCAAGAGAAATCGTTAAATGATCGTGGCACATAAAAAATCTATTTCCCTCTATATCAATAGCAACCATACCACTGATAATAATACTCCCTCCTTGTATATGATTACACAAACGAGGAAGACCTGATCTGTCAAGAAAACGAAGTTGAGCATTGTACAATATCAGATGCAACATATCATCAGCAGAGGTAATATACCCAAGAGATAAGCTGGTTTTTGGATTAATCGTCAGTTCTGATGAGGGTGCAAAGTTAAGCTCATGTGAAATAACACACTCAGCTTTTCCCTCTACTGCAGTAATAAAATTGCTTCCATGCATATAAACTCTCTGACAGTCAAGGTTAACCACCATGTTATTGTTGAGTACCCAGTTAACATTGCTTAACTTCAACACCTGTGGCCCATACAATGCAGTCTTGATACCATTACCAACAATGATCACGCGCACAAAAGCAACTAGGTTTGCAACTTCATGGACATCTAAACATGCATCATCATGCTTGATCACAAAAAAACCAGAAGTTTCACTTTCAACCCGAGCAGTATCACCAACAAAAGAGAGTATTCCTTTGCTCAATTCACATCGACCCAAAATATTAAGCACAGGGTTCACTATTCGGCCATTACCCTTGAACATAACCTCATCTAATATTAATTTATTCTTAACGACCAGGTGCGCATTATTCATGACAACAACCCCATCAATCAATGAATCATCATCCATATCAAAGATCACCACACCATTATGAGGAAGCACAAACCCACTTTTGAAAATAACCTTTCCCTTAACTAATTCATTATCTTTAAATTGATAACACTCATTTATTTCACAAATTTCATTTTCAGAAATAATATCTGCCTGCACGAACGATGAGAAAATAGATATCCCAATAAATAATAATATAAAAAAATTCACCTAAAAATCCTATTTATAAAAAATTAAAAATATTAACGGGGAATCTTTTATACCATATTTCAGAAATCTTGTTAAGAACAAAAAAAGAAATCGACACTTATAGCTAAAGAACTTTGGATCGGCACAATCTCTTTTTTTAAAATTGTCACCCCCAAATTAATGAAGTCAATGATTAAATCTAGTAATACACTCTAACTCTTTGCTTTAGTTTTTATAAATTAAATTAGTTTTTACTTTATATGCTGACAATCTCTCTACAACTAATAAGCTTTACCAATTTACGTTTGATATTATTCTATAAAGTAATTCTGTAAATCGCGAAAATGAATCAGAATAAATACCATCTTGGCATGCCCATATCCACGCAAGAACACTCTGCACAAATGACCAATGTAATATTCGTTTATGATTCATAGAAAAAGACTTAAGTCGTTTTTTAATAATCTCATAAACCTGTTCATGCTCCAGAAGATTTGGCCACGGATTGCGCAAAAAAGCTGCATACTCAAATGCCGGATCGCCAACAACCCCCTTTGGATCAATCGCTACCCAATCACCACTATGCTCAAGAATATTATCATGATGCAAATCTCCATGTAGCAATACCTCTTGTTGCGTACTCTCAAGAAGAATATCACGCATCTCTCGCGCCTTGCTTATATACTTTTGCGGAATATTCCACCGAGCATCATCAAGTACAATCAACCAGTCTTTAATATGTGGAAATCCAGCTACATTCAGAGAAGTTTTCCGATGAAGCCGACTCATAACCTGCTCAAAAATTGCACTCGCTTCAGACTCTTGACGAAAAGATACCTTTTTTAGCGATTCCCCAGGCAATACTCTTTCAAGAAGCAATGCCCCTGGCAATGTATCAAGAAGACGCACAGCTCCCACACCATCATATACTTGCAATGCACGCGCTTCCCGCTCAAGGGCTGCTTCATCCATGCCCACCTTTAAGACAACTGACTTGTTCTCCTGCAAACCGGCCATCACATAATTATATGAAAGATCTTGCACTAGTTTCAATTCAGCCACATTCCACTCAGCAGCTATCTGATTAACTCGCTCAGACAATGCAGTAAGCCACTGCCTTCCTGCAGATCCATATAGCGCAATTATTATTTTTTCAAACTGTTTCATCGCTACTTTAACTAAAAAACTATCCCTAACGCTTATCCACTTTTTTGGCGTTTTTATAAATTTTTGTCACACTGTTAACAATATCAAGTCCGCTGTTAATAGCCTTATTCCGCTCTGTAATACGTATGTTTTCAGCTACTTCACGATCATGCGATTCTTTTTGACGCGCTCGCTGATGTTGAAATCGTTCATGCTGAGCCAAGCAAAACATAATTGCTTCAGCACGATCATCGAAATCTTTTAATGAATTCAGAAGACTTGCACATTTTTTTCTAAGCTCATAATAATTTTCACCAGGACATTTGTTAATAATATTGGAAAGCACAGATGCTGATGTATGCATTGCAAACAATCCATCAGCAATAAAATTATAAGCTTCAACTAATGGCCAACTAACCCCAACAAACCGACGATCTACTTCTTGAAAAAATGTAGGAGATGCGATATCGGCACGCCATGATCAACCGTTGCCAAACTTATGGCGCCTGATGCATCAGTAAACCCGACCAGTAAAAACTGTGATATAAACCCTGCAATATTTTTCTCACCTAAATTCACACAGCCAATGACCTCTTTTCCTACCAATTCTTCAGGCGTATAATTCACTATTATCTGTGCAGAAGTCTGCAGCGTACCAATCTCTGGACCGAAGTCAACCAAGACCTTATATGAAGGATTACGCGCCTTAGCAAAGGCTTCGGCCTTGACCACTGTCCTGAACGGAAATCAACAGACGCAAAGTGCTCATAAGTAATTATTGCCATAATTCATCTCAACTGTTTAACAAACCATAAAACAGCATCATCATCGATAGGAACTGAACTCCCGGGCTCAACTGATTCATAATTATAGGTAATACCATTTCCATCGGGTAGATACCCACGAGTAACATAAAGCCGCTGAGCTGAGCCATAGTCCCTGTAAAGACCAACTCCAAGGCCAACGGCTTTGCTTTTAATTTTTGCCTCTTTTTCAGCCTCATCAAGCAACGCCGAGCCAATGCCCTTTTTTCTAAACTCAGGCAAAACATTTAAGTCTTTAACCTCAGGGATCTGGTGCTCCTTAAATGCTGGATAGTCTGATCGCCAAAGCAATGTCACATAGCCAACAAGCATTTCTTGGTACTGTGCAACCCACACAGCTCGTTGTCCATGTTTTTGCTCATGCAAATACTTTTCAAAAAGTTTTTTGGGTTTTGGCCATGAAGCCGCCTGAAAGCGAGCTACAAGTTCGTCAATATCATCAGCAATCATTGGCCGAACCGTTGCCTCTGGACAAGGGGAGAAAAGTTCGTCACTATCTTTGACCTGATACAGTTCTGCATTGCCATAACTATCTGCAATAGCTGAGATACCTTCACCACGCAGCCGATCCCACTCGCCCGTACGAGCACCTTCTTGATAAACTTCTTCCAAGGCGGCATCAATCAAACCAATGCTAATAATATCATCCTTGTCATGAATACCCTGAGCATTAATCACCCAAACAGGCAAGCGATAATAATCAGCCTCCTTGGGGAGCCATGCTTTTCTAAAATCTTCATAGCTTGATTCTTTTTTCAACTTTCTTTTGATGATGGAGATAATTTGGGGGGTACTGTTTTTTGTCATAAGTACTTTCTTTCCTCAGGTCTATGGGGGCATGAGTTGCTATAATAATCCTTGATTTTGAATCTCGTTATCAAAATATTTAACAAAAAAATACTTGGTGAACTTTGGATTCTTTTTATTTTGTCGAACAAATTCTAACGTAAATCCACATTTTTTATAAAACTCAGGTGCTTGAAAAGCACTGGTTACTAAATTGATATTATTAAATCCCTTACCCTGGAACATCTGCTCAAGTTTTTGAATTAATGCTCTGCCATACCCTTTTCCTCGGTATTTAGCATCAACCCACATGTCGTCAATATAGACCTCAGCATAGGCAGTGTAGGCATTAAGAACTCCGACTACTTCTCCATTGTGCAATGTTACAGCTAAAGCAAAGCGATGATAGTTTACCTCAATTTCATGACTTGACTCATAATAGAAAAGATCTGCTCGCATCCTCTGTTCAAGCTTATCTGAGAGAGTGTCAAGCAATTGAATAGTGTAGTTTTTCATAGAAAAATTTTATATTGAGATGCTCGCAAGATTTGTTAACTTTTCATATGCACTTCTTAAAAGTGGTACATATCCTTGAATTCTTTCAAAAATCTCATCAGCAAGATCTTCATCGTAAGTATGAGAAGTTAAATTACGATCTTTTAACATACGAAGCCACATCTGCTCATCATTGAATATACCTGCTTTATAGGATTCTTGCAAAACTTCTTTTGGATAATTAGCCTCTAATCCCTGATCATATAAGAATACTTTTAACGTTTTCCAAAAAAGTTCAAATGTAAATTCAAAACGCTGAATCGTTGCGTCAATATTGCTACGATCTGACTCATGGGGTTTTTCATAAATTGCCTCAAGTGCTGTAAGAGCCTTATCAAGCTTAAGCATATTTAATTGCATTTTTTGCATAGAGCTCAACTCCCTCTTTTAAAATTTGCTCTTTCAATAAAGAAGTTTCACGAAGGGTATCAAACCTGACACAATCTATTTTAAGCAATGTATCGGCCTCATCAATAATATCTAAGAGTTCAACCCATTCATCATAAGTTGCTTGAGGACATACAATAGCCAGATCTATATCAGAACGCTCTTGATTATCTTTTCGAGCACGAGAGCCAAATAATATAATTTTTTCAACGTACGGTAATTTTTGTATCTCTTGATAAAACTCATATTTTTCAAGAAAATTAAAATCTTTTTTAGCAATATTCATATAAATATTTTTTATCTTTAATTTATGTTACAGCTTCTAGTAGTCTAACATAGTATCTTATATTAAATCAAAGGAGTATAATGGGAGCACTACGAGTCATCTTGTGGGATCAATTATCATGGTCTCTATCATCGCTTGAGGAATGTGAAAAAAAAGATGATTATATTCTCTTAATTGAATCATCAGCTCAGGCTACATTTGTTAAACATCACAAAAAAAAGTTACTATTTTTATGGTCTGCACAGCGCCACTTTGCCAAGGAACTTAAAAAAAAAAAATATAACGTTATCTATTTTGCACAAGACGATGCAAAACCAGTAAAAACACTCACCGACGGAGTCAAACGAGCACTCAAAGAATCATCATGCGAACAGATTATTATTACAGAGCCAAGTGAATATCACACGCTCAAGGAAGTTAAAACCTGGAAGCAACTCTGTAAAGTCCCTGTTGAAATTCGAGAAGACAACCGATTTTTAGCATCCAAAGAAACATTTAAAACGTGGGCGAAAAATAAAAAACAACTGCGCATGGAATTCTTTTATCGGGAGATACGCAAACAAACCGGTTACCTCATGAATGGGTCCAAGCCAATCGGTGGCAAGTGGAACTACGACAGTAAAAACCGAGGTTCCTATGACGGCAAGAAGGGAATACCCCGCGGTCCAAGCTTTAAGCCGAATGCCGTTGTTAAAAAAGTAGCAACACTCATTAATAAAAAATATGCCGACCATCTTGGAGAGACCACAATGTTCTCTTTTGCCGTCACCCGAGCCCAAGGGCTCAAGTGGTGCAATCACTTTATCAAAGATGTACTGCCCGACTTTGGCAAATATCAAGACGCCATGGTTGAAGGCAAACCGTACATGTTTCACAGCATTATTTCTATGTACATCAATGCCGGTCTTTTGCTGCCAACAGAAGTTTGTGAAAAGGCATGCGAAGCCTATTCAAAAAAGAAAGCTCCGCTTGAAGCAGTTGAAGGATTTATTAGACAAATTATCGGCTGGCGAGAATTTATTCGAGGCATCTATTGGCTGAAAATGCCCAAGTATAAAAAACTCAATTTCTTTCAGGCGAAAAAAGCCCTGCCTAATTTTTATTGGACCGGAGATACCAAAATGAACTGCATGAAGCAATCAATCTCCGACACTGTAGAAAATGGCTATGCACATCACATCCAACGGCTGATGGTCACTGGCAACTTTGCTCTGCTGGCTGGCCTCAAAGTTCAAGAGGTGTGTAAGTGGTATCACATTGTGTACGTTGATGCACACGAGTGGGTTGAGCTTCCCAATACCCTTGGCATGGCTCTTTGTGGCGATGGTGGATTTTTTGCATCAAAGCCATACGCCGCATCCGGCTCCTACATCAACAAAATGTCTGACTACTGCAAAAAATGTGAATATAACGTCAATGAGAAAGAAGGACCAGATGCCTGCCCATTTAACTATCTTTACTGGAATTTTATTATGAAGCAAAAAACGCGATTAAAGAAATTTCAGCGCATGGCTATGCCACTGAATACCTTGAAAAAAATGTCTCCAGAGCGAAAAAAAAGCATCAAGGCTGATGCTCGAAAATTTCTCAAAAATCTTTAACAAACGCGAGTTCGATAATTAAAAAATATTTATAAACAAGACAAAAGGTCTCTTT
>CAYMBP010000017.1:0-34644 GCA_964388745.1 uncultured Pseudomonadota bacterium
CCCCCCCCCCCCCCCCCCCCACCCCCCCCCCCCCCCACCCCCCCCCCCCCCCCCATACGTGCACACCCGCCATCCTCAAAGCCAAAATATCGAACTTTGAAGAAAAAATGGCAACTTAGTTCGCCAGCAAGAAGAGCTTTATGTTTAATCATCTGTTCTTTTATAATTGAATGGCCAGATGGGGAAATATGATAGATTGCTTGTTGTTTTTCAAGAACTTCAAACAGTGCACCAGAGCTTTTAATGTCACAAACAATAGGGGCATTTGGGTTGTTTTTTAAAATATCTTGAGCGAATATGCCAAGTAAAATATCACCATACACAAGCTTGCCCGATCTCATCATGGGGGTCATTCGGTCACAGTCTCCGTCAAGTCCTATGCCAAGAATTAAAGACTCATGAGCTGCCAGTTCTTGTGCTACATCTTGCATGTTGCTAAGAACTGTGGGATCTGCCTCATGATGAGGAAAATTGCCATCAACTTCAGGATATAAAAGTTTGACGTTTTTCCACTCCATTTCTTTGATCAGTTGGGGATAAACAGCTCCAGCTGATCCATTGCCACAGTCAATAACAGCATTAATTGATTTTCCCTTGAGCATTTTAAACTCTTCAGCAAGAAATGAGACATAGGGAGTAATGCCATCCATAGTTGTTAATTTTCCTGCTGTGTCACTAAGAGGTTCAAAATTCTGTGATTCATATATAGTGCGGATTGTCTGGATTCCCTTGCCCCATACTCCCCAAATTTTTACGCCATTATATTCTTTTGGATTATGAGAAGCAGTGATTTCAAGTCCAAATGGAATATTTTTATTGCAGACGGTATAGTATAGTGTTGGAGTAGGAACAAGTCCAATATCAATCACATCAATACCATGATCAATACAAGCTTGAATAAGGGCTTTTTGCAATGTTAGAGAGTGGCTACGTCCGTCTCTGCCAATAACAACTTGGCGACCTTGTCGATTTTTGCGTTGAAGGTAGCTGATAATAGCTCTGCCAAGGTTATATGCCTGGTCAAGCATCAGATCTTTGTCAACAATACCTCGAATATCATATTCACGAAAGATACACTTGTTCATTAGTGATCCCTTCTTTAGTTTGATATAAACCTTTTGCTCACTACTCTCGGGACCACTCAGTGTACGCTTAATTCTGTGAGCTGTCTTCTGATTTTTTATATTTTTCTATCATATTAGAGAGTTTTTTGTCGCATTGATAATATCATGAGGTTTTTCTTTAATTTGGTCAATTTACTTCTCTTTTTATTTAAAAATGTGACTTTTTTGATTGAAGCTCATGCTTAAAATGGTACTCCATTATTTATTATTTGTTTCTTTTTGAATTGTTTCTTTAATGGGTTCAGTTTTTTCTTGAGTTGGTGTTGGTGGAATGAGTAGATTCTTTATTTTCATAATGAGAGAAAGGCTAAGGTTTACAGTTCCAACAATTAGATCGGCTGTTTTATGAAAGACAGTATGGATGAGTGTTTTCCGCTGAGAAGGGGGCTGAGTGATTTGCTGAGGCTGCACCGCTGGTGTTGTGACAGGCTCTGTCGATGTTTTGGTCATCTGCTCTTTAAATTCTTCTTCTAGTTCTTGGCGCATGCCAACTTTGCTTAATTCTGTAAGTAGGGTTTGAGCTTTGGTAACTTCAGCATCTATTTTTGAGGAAAGCTCTTGAATTTTTGTTGTTCTAATTGTATCAATTTCTTTTTCTAGCGCTCCAATTTCATTTTTTATTTCTTTAATTTTTGTTTCTAGTACTGAGGCTTCTTGAGGTGTTGAGCCAAGTATTTTTAGGTGAAGCTTATGAGCTTGTGCTGATTGAGTATGGGCTTTTTGAATTTTTTCGTTTACCTGGGAGTATAAGTCACGAAGTTCTTTTTTAAGAGTTTCAATAACTTGCATACTTTCCTGCAGACCAGTTTTTTTCTCTCCTTCTGCATTTGATTGAGTAGGCATTGAGGTTTCAGGAGTGAGCGTTTCTTTTTCATTGTTAGATAAGAGAGCCTCTTCTTCTAAGTTATTGCTATCATCTTCATCGATAGTAGTTATTGCTGGCGTTGTAGCACTTGTCTCTTCGACTGCGGATTGTGGCATTGTTGGCATGGCTATTGAAGTGAGATTGTCATCTGCTGCTTTAGAATCGTCAGAAGGGAGAGAGCTTGTAGTCTCCTCAGTTAGATTTTCTTCTTCAGAAAGATCTATTTTATTAAGGTCGCTTATTGGTACTTCTGGCATTGCGGGCATTTCTGTAAGATTATCTTCCATTTCCATATCAATGTTACCCGTATCTATTTCCATAGAATAAAGTTGGATTTTTGCCATTGACATTATGATGATTAAAACAAAAAGAAGTTGGTTATGTTTCATTTTCTACCTCATCTAGCCCTGGTTCGTTTTTCATTTCAATGATTTGCTGGTATCTACCAGCTTCTGTCTGGATAGCAATAATTTTTGTGGTAAGGCTACTATCTATCTCAAGTATCTTTTTTTCTATTTGATCTCGATTTTTTTCTAGTTCTGTTAGGCTTTTTCTGATTTCAACTATACTATTTTTATTCTTGTTATATATCTTAAGAGATTCCGGGTGAGAGGCTTTAAGGGATGATTTTTCTGTAAGATTAATAATATCAGGGCCTTGTAGCATTTGAGCTTCTTGGGTTGCTGTCCCTATCATTTCATTATTTGAAGGGAAGGATGCGTTTTCTTCTGAGTCTTGCAAAGATAAGTCCATCGGTTGATTTGCGATTGTCGGCAATTCAGTTATTCCTGGATTAAGTGCTGGGTTTTGAGAATAACAAAAAAAATGAAGTAGAATAAATAAACATTGCAGTAAACATATGCATAGGTTCATTCTACATCTCCTTTTTGCGGATGCCCTTTTTACTTTGTTGTAGAAAGTGTAACATAGCAAGAAGTGCAAATGCAAAAAGTTATAATTCTTCTATGAGAGATCTTTTACACAAAGCTTTTTCAATAATTACTCTGTCTTAATTTGATTAGGTGAGGGTGTTGCTGTATTTTCAGAGGAGGGCTTATTACTTAGCAGGTTTGATACACTTTTGATGAATTGACTAAATAGATGGTTAAAGAAAGCAAAAAGATTTGAGTACCAAGCCTGAGTTTCCTTTTTTTTCTTTTTAATTGGTTTTTTAACTTTCAGAATTTCTGCTTCCTCTGCAGCATTTTCCTCCTTTTTTTTATTTAGTTTTTCTTCCTTTATTTTTTTTGTTCGAGTTGTGCGGTTTTTGATAATTATTCCTTCTTTTTCAAGATGGGAAGCCTCTTTTTTTGCTCTGTTAATTTGATTTTGAGCTGTGGTGATAACATTGTTAAAGTCATTAAGCAAGTCACTATTTAGATAAGAATCAATTGCTTTAAGTTTTTCAAGGGATTTCCCTTTTAAATCATAGTAAAGAGTTCGAGCTTTTCTATCATCAATAATGTACCACATCTCATTAATTATCTCTCGAGCGCGATCACCTTCTTGTAGTGCAATATCTATTTCACGATCAAGTTTTTTAAGTCGCTCTGTAACTGAAAGGTCAATATCTTCAATTGATTTCATATCAAGCCTAAGCTGCTCTAGGCTTGCGCGTAGGTCTTTGATGCTTGTCTCAACGTCATCAGACTTCATTGCATAGTTTCGCTCACTTAAATCGAAGGACTCTTTTTGCTGTAATAGGTCTGCTAAATCTTTTTGTCTTTTTTTATCAAGGTAACGCTCAATATTGCGAAAAAGTTCTTGTAGTTGGCCTTGCTCAATCCCTATTTCTTTGTAAAAACTATCAAATGCTTGATCAATAGTATTAAACTTGCTGTTGAATTGATTTCGAACTGAATAAATTTTTGTAATAAGTTGTTCAATTTCATTTTGATAGAGATCGAGCGCTTGAGTCAGCCAATTTTTTTTACGTTGCCAATTACCTTGTACTCCAATTTTTTCTTCAGGGTAGTCGACTGTGTCAAGCATTGGAGCATCGTTTTCAGGTTCTGAATTAAGAGGAGTTGGCGATGTTGTAACTTCTATTGGTTGAGTTGCGGCTTGCTCGATAGGGGGTGTTATTGTTGTAGTTGGAGTAGCAGTATCCACCTCGCTGTCATCATCATCTGTTGGCATAGGAGGTGGATCTACATCAGGCATTTCCATATCTATATCCATCATGGGAGGCATGTCAAGCGAATTAGGCATTTCCATTATCATATTTTTATCCTGCATTGCTTGCATGGATGGAGCAAGGAAAAATAGGCTTGTCAGGATAATGCTCTGAGGTTTCCATTTCATACTACAGTACCCCTTCTCTGTATGGGCTAGAGACTTTTTGCAAGTTCTTTCAGCTCTTTAAAAAGACTCTTCACTAACTCTTCAGCTTCAGAAGAAGTATAACTCCAGACAACTCCTTGGTCTACTTTCGATAAAATTGAACGATCAGATTTGATATCAATAATATCTATGCGAACAACATTCATGAGGGGGTGGACCATTGAGGGAGCTCGAACAACTCCTGCTCGTCCTAAAATGGAGTAAGCAATATTGTTTTCACCTGTGAAGCAAATCATTACTTTTTTTTGCCATACCATATTTAGGTAGCCTGTATGCTCTTTGTGAATGGTTAATAATAGACTTTCTTGCCCTTTAGGATAAATGCATTGAATAGGTGTTGTATTAGGAACCCCCTTTTCAGAAAAAGTTGCAAGAACTGCCAAGCAGTGTTCTTTTTTCAAATAATCAATAAGATCTTCTGGTAGTTTTATGCCGACATGCTTTGCCATATATCCTCATAATCCTTGGTTAGAAAAGAATGATAGAAAATTAACGATGACTGTTAACGAAGTCGTAGTATATCAAAAATATAGAGCTCCGGGAATGAGCTTATTAGTTAAAATATTACATAAGATTAACGATTATTTCGTTTTCAAGAGTCATTCCTCGACTAGTTAATGTTATAATATTACCATTTCGTATGATCAAATCGGTTTTTTCAAGTTTTGATAGTTTAGAAAAAAAGTCCGATTTTTGTTCTTCTGATAATAAGTATAACATACTATGCAAGTCTATCCCGTGGCGTTGTCTGAGGCCAAGCATTAGTCTTTCAATAAAAAGTTGCCACTTGGAAAGTTTTTCTGAGGTTTTACAGGTGAGTTGAGAGGAATTATCATAGTGGGCAATATAATTACTCAAATTATTTTCATTGGTAAAGCGATATGATCCTGAAAATGACGATGCACCAAGTCCAAACCCTCGATATGGTTTATGGTCCCAGTAGGCCTGGTTATGTAAAGATGAGGCTTTATTTTTAGCAAAATTTGATGTTTCATATTGCTCAAAACCATGCTGAGCTAAGAATTCAATGGTATATTTATATTGTCTTATAAAGGATTCGTCTGTTGCTATGTCCATTTCTCCTCGCTCAACTTTAAAATAGAGAGGTGTTTTTTCGTGAATTGTCAAAAAGTAAATTGAAATATGAGTAATAGGCCATAAAACAGCTGCTTGCAATGTCTCTTTCCAACGCTTTTCGCTAATTCCAGGAAGACCTAAGATAAAGTCTGCTGAAATATTTTTAAAATATTTTGGTGCAATTTTCATAACGTTTTGAACATCATGAATTCGTTGTCGTCTATTTAATTTTAATAAAACGTCATCATCAAGTGCTTGAATGCCAACACTCAATCGATTGATGCCACAATCTAACCAAGCATCAAGGCGTTCTTCTGTGATGTCTGCAGGATTGGTTTCAATAACGCTTTCAATCAATTGTGAGCAATCAAATTGATTATATAATTGTTGGTATAATTTTGTAATGTCTTCAATTGGAAATAAGCTTGGTGTGCCCCCACCCAAGTAGATTGTTTTCAGTGGAATTTGTGGTTGTTGTTTGGCAAATAAAAAGATCTCATTGCTTAGGCTTTTAAAGTAGGCATCTTGAAATGATTCATGTTGTTCTAGAGCTACAAAATCACAATAGTAACATTTTTTACTACAAAAGGGCCAATGTATATAGAGATGCTCTGGTGCTGATGAAAAGGAGGGGGCGTTAATCATATATTATTTTTCATTAGATTTCTTGGGGGTGCACATACTTATCAATTCTTCAGTTGTTGCAAAATCACGTTGAGCTTGCTCTTGTAGGGCTTCTTCATTGGCAAATTTAATTCGAGTTGCTCCTTGTAGTGTTGCTTGCAGTTTTTCAAGGAGTTGCTGATCAAATCCTTGCTGTTCAAGATAGTCAAGGAGCTCCTTATCTGTTTTGTTTATGGTTCGCCATTCAAATCGTTTAAAGAGGTATCCTTTAATCATTTTTGTTAAAGAAAAGTAAAGTTGTTGATATTCTTGCTTTGATTGTCGAGATACTCTTTTGATTTCTTTTAGCTGGCTAAATGCCCATTCTTCAGGAGAGATTTGTCCTCTTTTTTTATAAAAAACAAAAATAGCAATAATGCTTATAATAATTAAAAAAACGAAAAAAAGAATAGAATAAAAGATACTTGTTTGCCATATTGGTGGGTAATGGTAGCTATAAATATCATGAAATGTAGGCATAGTATCAGTGATATGGGCTGGCATGTTCATATCTGTCTCCTTGTTCTTTGGCGAAAGAATGAAAGAAGAGGGTTAATGAAAGAGTGACCAACAATAAGATCAAGGCTATCAATTTTACATTTATTAAAGAGACGTTTTTGGTCATTTGCTCTTTTTAGTAAGAGCTGGTTAATGCCTTGAGATGATGATTGACGACAAGAGAGAGAATAGATAGCACCTGTTTCTGGATCCTGAATATCAAGCATACCGAAGGAAGGTAGCTGCTTTTCACATAAGTCAAGTAGACGAATGGAGATAAAATCGTATTCGCATCCGGCAACACGTAGCAACTTAGGAATTGAAGGGTTGCTGTCAATCCAATCTGAGATAAAAAATAAAACAGCATTTCGTTGTTTTTGTTTAATTAAAAACTTGAGAGCTCCAGCAATGTCTGTTTTTTTATTATCAGTTGATTGAGAAAAAATTGTTTCTAAAATACGACTATTGTGTGCTGAGCCTCGTGATGGGGGAATCCACTTTTCAATATGATCAGAAAAGAAAACGGCCCCAACTTTATCTTTTCCTTCAGATGCAAGGTAAGCGAGTGACGCAGAGAGCTGTTGAATTAACTCATAACGTTGTTCTTCTTGCGATGAATATTCAGTAGAAGAAGAGATGTCAATAGCAAGAATAACAGTACGGTCACGCTCTTCACGATATTGTTTGACCATGATTTTATTCATTTTAGCTGAACTATTCCAGTCAATCATGCGAATATCGTCACCCATTTGATACTCACGTATTTGGTCAAACTCAAGACCTGCGCCTTTAAAAGCAGAGAGATAGTCACCACTTAGTGCGCTATGCATAACTCGCTTTGTATAAATCTTAATACGCTTAATCTTATTTCTTATTGAATTGTTAATCATGATATCGTTCTCCTATTGTAAGTGAGCTCGATAACTAAAGCTTAAAAAAAATTTTACCACAAATTATTCATTATACTTTTGAGCTTTGTTGGTAGGGAAATTGATCCATCTGACTGTTGATTATTTTCCATAAGTGCAACCATGAGGCGAGGTAGAGCAAGAGATGAACCATTGAGAGTGTGAACGAGTTGAGGTTTTGCTTCTGGGGCTGGTCGATACCGGATACCTGAACGTCGCGCTTGAAAGTCGGTACAGTTGCTACATGATGATACTTCATAATATTTACCTTGTCCTGCAAGCCATACTTCAATATCATAGGTTCGAGCTGAAGGGAATGAGCAATCTTGGCCAGCTAAAAGAGTAATCCTGTAGGGTAGCTCAAGGTCTTGCAGTAGTTGCTCTGCACAAGCAATCATACGGGCAAGCTCATTTTGTGACTCTTCGGGTCTAGTGAGCGCATAGAGCTCAACCTTTTCAAATTGATGAATGCGAATAAGGCCTCGCTCTTGTGAGCCGTAGCCGCCAGCCTCTCGTCTGAAGCAGCTTGTCCATGCAGTGTGTCGAACAGGTAATTGATCTGCAGATAAAATTTTATGAGCATATAAATTAGTTAAGCTGACTTCTGCTGTGGGGATTAAGCAGAGCTCATCATCATTAATACGATAGAAATCTCCTTCAAACTTTGGTAAGTTGCCAGCATTATACAGAGCCTGCTCACGAACAAGTACGGGGGGCATAATTGGTGAAAAGCCGTGCTTCACATTGTTTTTAAGCATCATTTGTGTTAATGCATATAAAACCTTGGTTCCTTGCTCTTTGTATAGAACAAACTGACCACCAGACATTTCGCTTGCTGCATCAAGGTCAAACCAGTTATTGTTTGTATTAAGATCAAGGTGGTGTTTGACATCAAAAGTGAAAGTTGGTTGGTGACCATGTTCTTTAATAATGAGATTTTCTTCTTTGTTGCCAGACGGTAAATCTGCATCGGGAATATTGGGGCAATTAAGATAGAGTTTTTTAAATGCGACTTCAATCTCTTTAAGTTCAGTCTCTTTTTTTTTGAGTTTTTTGCCAAGATCAATAGCTTTTTCACGCATAGAAGAGTCAATTCCGCCTGCCCCTTTTTTCGCTAATTCATTTTTTTCTTTGCGAATTTCTTCTACTGCTATTTGGCAGTTGCGCATTTTTTGATCTGCTGAAATAAGGCTATCGACATCAAAGGATGGCTCTTTTTTATTGATATGTTCTTGTACAAATGCTGGATTGCTACGAAGCAGGGTAAGATCGATCATTGTAAGAAGGCCTTCTTGGTAAATGGGTATTATAAGATGCTTTGATTATAGTATCTATTTATTGTATGATGTTGCTTTAAAAATGACAAGAGCCCTTCTTTGGAGGTATAATTTTTATTTTTATGATTACCCTAAGATTGTTACTAAAAAATTATGCCCATAGTATTTTTGCAAAAATACTCTTTTTTGCGATAGCTGTAAAAAAGGGCTAACTCGTAGAAGTTAGCCCTTTTTTGTTGCACTGTTAAGAAACAGCTTTATGTCATTCTAGTTATAGTCTTGATCGGTTCATTTTTTTAGCAGAAGCAATAATTGATTCAAGTTCTTGTTTAATCAAAAGCTCTGCTTCTGCAACGGTAACGAATGAGCGTCCGTGTACAGACATTTTATTACGTAAGGTAGTGAAAATGTTTGAAGTTCTATCATGATAATTACTGATAATTTCTGCAGGAAGAGTATCAGGAGAAAGATTGCTTGCAACAAGGTGCTTGTGAATAAGCCCTGTTACTTTTTTTTCAAGATCTGACATATAAATTTTTTGAGATTCTTCATAAGTGCTTGATGTTGAATAAGATGGGGTAGAATAGCTTGATGAGTTGTAATCTTTTACCTTGCGAACAAATGAGCGTAGCTCATCATCAATAATTTTATCAAGCTCGTGATTCCTGATATATTCTTTTTTATCAGTACTCATAATTGATAATGCACGGCCTTTGATCATATCAGTATGTTCTCGATAGTTTGCCATATAATGTGTAGGGATATTAAATTCGCTTAGTCCTTGATTGTTCAAGTAAAAATGAATTTTATCATTAATGGTTGAAGAAAGATTATTTTTTATAATCAAAGAGTTAAGTGTTTTACAAAATGCTTCAAATTTATAGTGTACTGCTCGGTAAATGTTCTCTTGAGTAACACGCAAGGTTCCGTAGTGACTTCGTACATAGTTGATTGCTTCATCAAGGTGTTGTTTAAATTCTGCTGAAAATTGCCATGGAAGCGAGTGTTGGGAAAATTGAGTGTTGTTACTTAAATAGCGTTCAGCGGTTTGTTTAGTCGTATTGTCAATATTAGTAACAAACTCTTGATCATATTCAGAGAAATGAAAATCGGGCATACAGCAAAAAGCTGAGATTGGATTGTGTGCAGATAAGAGAACGAAAAGAACAGCGATAGTAACTTTTTTATTATTTAACATTGTAACCCTATTTGTGGAGATGAAAAAATGAATAATTTTGTCACTTCAAATATATTATACTATTTTGGTCGCAAATAGAATCTAATTTTTTTTTCTATGTATTCATGCTGAGTTTTTTGATGTTATTTATCTAAATAAATGTAATTTGTTATGTTTATATTTTTTTAAAAAATTCTTGAGCTTTGTTCAGTTTAGACTGACATAAGAAAGTTACTTGACTCTACTTTTATCAGGAGATTATAGTGACAATGGTTTTGGAATGAATAATTTTGTATAGAAAAGGAGTGTGAATAGTGTTAGTACGTTTTTTGATAGTATCTTTCCTTTCTTTACATCTTTATTCTGAAAAGCTCTTTTCACAAATTGAACAGAGTAAGGCACATAATAAAAATTTTGAATGGTTTAACAAGCTTAGAGAGAGTCGAAAAAGGAAAAGTGAAGAAGCGCTTGAATCAGAGCGGCAAGCATCATTTAATGCACTAAAGGAAAGCAAGGTTTCTCACAAGAAATCTGCTGATAAGCAGAATAGGTTAATTTTATTAATTGATGAAAGTCTTACTGATTTTAAAAAAACTACGCTTTATCCCATTTTAAGACAGGCTCTTTGGGAAAAATCTGCTCCAGTAATATGTTCTGCTTCATTTATGTATTCATTACTTGATAACTTAGGAGAAAAAGAAAAAGATATTTTTCATGAGTGGGATTGTTATTATATTCCAGAAAGTTTTCTTTTTTTATTGTTACATAAACAGGGATCTGTAGCGAATAATGAGTTGCCTCTCTTTAATCTTTCTATGTGTGAGAGAATAGAATTGAATCAAGCTACATCAAAAAAAGAAGATTTACTAAAGGTTATTGATCATAAAATTGGTATGCATATTGTCAATGAAGAGTTTCTATATCCATTTACCTTGTTTAAAGGTTTAAAGATAGTTCAAAATAAAAAATCATTTAGTTCTAAGGCCTTGAGAAGGCTTTTGGTTCATCATATTTTGTATGAAGATACGAAGTTAGAAGATTTATTTGATCTAGCATTATTTTTCAAGGAGAGTGGGTTCTTGAGTAAAAATAGAGATCGTATCAATTTTACTATTCTTCAAGAAATTGAGAGACGTTATCGAAATCAAAAACATAGATTTGGTGGGTTTTTTGATCATTATCCAGCTTTAGTTTTAGATAGGATAAAAGCACAGCATTGGGATGCATTGAAAGAGTTTATTTATAACGAGGATGACAAAAATACTTTTAATGATTTAGTTTCGAGTTATATAGATAGGTTAGAGTTTTTGTCAGATAAAAATAATTTTTCACAGGCGAATGATTCTGAAGTAGAAATGATCAAAAAATTTTCAGATAGATATAGCAATGCTAACGAAAGTGTATTGAGCGAAGATATAAAGACGCTGACTAGTCAATTTTTTGATAAAGTTAATAAAAATTTAAGCTCTATTCCTAAACAAGATTTAAAGGTTTTGAATAAGCCCGGGCAGTTTATTCAGCGTGAACCCTTTTATGATTATGTAGCCCGCCATCAAAGGCCTTTTAATATTTTATGGACTGGGCATGGTTCTATGAATGTTTTGAATAGTGAAATTAATTTATCTAAGAGTATTGTCTTGGGTGATAAGTTTACGACTGTTTCTATTGAGCGTATGATTTGTGGTACAGAAACAGAAACATTGCAAGAAGCATTGTCATTTTTTAATAAGCTTAATGTTTTTACCGTTACATTGATTTCTTGTTATTCTGGAGGTGCTAATAGAAACTATATTACTCCGGCATTTAATAGGTACATACAAGGGCGTTACAATTATACCATTGCAATGCTCTCGGGGTCTGATCGTGTTGTTATTGTATCATTAGATCCTGCCCGCACACAAATAAGTGATTATTTTTCTATAATTGATCAATCAAAGCAGAAAGTGCCTGATCCAAATTGGCTTCAACGGGCCCTATCCTCTTTTGGAAAAGAAATTGTTTCAAATGTAGTTGGAAATATTCCTCAATATTTGCTGCCAGGTGCTAATGATTTTAAAATTCTTCTTCCTGTTCGCACCAGTCATAATGATGATTTTACTTCACTCTTTAATAAAAGCATTGGTGTTATTAATGATGTATATTTAAGGCAGCTTTCTTCTGATAAAAATGAACAATCGCAATCTTTATCTCTGAAAAATAAATTTGAACAAAAAAAAATGTTGTTTATCTACCCTGAAATTATAGATCAGCCAATACAGATTACCCCACAAATTGAGCAGTATACAGGTGTGAATTTTGAGTTTGCGGCTGCATTTGAAAAAGCAAAGCGGCTTGTTCCTTCTATGACAGATAATATTCCTTCTTTATGGATATGTCAGAATGATTTGAAACTTATACGCTGGACCAATAGTAAACTCATAGAAGAATTAAATCTTTTACCAATACCGCCATCTGGGGATAAGCTTAATGACGCAAGTTATTTTTGTCGATTTCCTTACCTTATGTCGATGCATAATAAATCAGGGTTTCATGCTTTTAAGAAAATTAAGCTTAGCCCTCCTAAATCGTATAAAAAGACTTTTATTGAAGTTAAAGATGAGCTACCTGAAAAAAAGTCAATTGTTGAAAAATCAGCTATGCTAGATTATGACCAAAATAAAGCAACATGGCGTAATGCTGGGTTTTTAAACTTTCTTTATTATGCTCTTTTATCTCCTTATAACAGGTTGTCAAAAAAGACATTTTTTATTAAAGAATTAGTAGCATATGATGATTTGAGTCTTTATAGTGAGGTAAATAATATTGAAAATATTATGAAAATAATTATTAATCATCTGAACAAAATTCCTGATGATTTTTTCTATAAAGGACCTCATTTATTTAGTAATTTTATTGAGTTTGGTAGAGATTATAATCAACCGATTACCTTTCATGATGTACTTGTTGAAACTGAATCATTTTTTTCTGAAAATAATACCAATAATTTAAATAAGGTAACAGTTTTGTTCCGTTATGAGGTTTGGTGGAATAGTCCGCAAGGTGATGAGTACTGGTTATTAGAATTTGATGAGCGTATGCGAAGTGAAGGTGATAAAAATGGTTTTTCATGGAAGTTTGAAAAAAAGAGCTTTTATCAGGTAAAAAATATATATAACAGGCTTTATGAGGAAAGCAAAAAGTCTGGGGCATATGACTGGACAGATTTTATTCAAGTTCCAGGGTATAGAGAAGATATTCCATTAACTTTTCAAATATTTGACTTGTATGATGACGTTAAAAAAATGCGAGATGAAAAAGATACGCCTCAGTTTCGAACAAACTTGCTTAAACTAATGAAACAGTATCCAGACCTCATTAAAAAAGCTCATGAGGAAAGTGGTAATTTACTTAAAAAAAAGAATGAACTGATAAAGGAAAAAGTACATGAGTATTGTAAGCAAGCAATGACAGAAAAGGAGGCCAAGATATTACTTAATAAACTCTTTACAGAGAAGAAAAATCTTGATGATACTTTAAATAAGTCAGCAAAAGCCTTAGATGAGAAGTATCAAAAGTCTGCTTTACTTGCGAATTATTGGTTTAGGCTAGTGGGGACATACGGATACTCTGACTTAGTAAAAGAAGTATTGCCAGAGATTCCCCCTCTCCCAACGAGTGAAGAGGAAGAAGGCAATATTCTTATATTTGATATTTATTTGAAGAACCTTGATGACCTATTTCATGTACAAATTGATAAAGAGGCTTTAAAGGTTGTTCTCTCCAAGATTACTGAAGATAAAAAAGCTGGTTTATTCATGGCAAAAAAAGTGGAAGATGAAAATGAGACAAAAAAGCGAGCGCTAGAAAAGATTGAGCATATTATTAAACAAAAAGATGAAAAAGTGAAAGCTAAAGTTAATGAGATTTTTTTCAAAGATAAGCATGAAAATCTTGCTAAAATTTTGGATTCTCATAATAAAAATAAGAAAAGTCTGATGAATGACTACGAAAATGAAAAAGAAAAGCTTGAAGGCAATGATATTATTGTAGTTCCTAGTAAGCATTGGTTTGAAATAATAAATACATATGGTTCTAGCAGGGATATAATAGAATTTTTTCCTGATAAGGATTTTACAGAGTACTCTAAGTACTTTAAGGCACTAGATGCTTTATATAATACTGATATTATCATTGAAGCACTACAGACAGTCTCAGAAATGATAAAAAAGTCAGAAAATGAACATCAAAAAATGTTAAATGAGAAGACTCCTTTGAAAGCTGAATTAAATGATTATTTTAATATGTTAGATAATGAGTCTCAAAAAATACTAAAAAAATATTCAACGATTATGAGTAACCTTAAAACAGAAGACAATCTTCGAGTATTAACTCATCATTATGAAGAGTTAAAAAGTATTAATCCTGAAGATATTAAAAATTATTGGAGGAGTTTAAGCTCACGAAAGGAGATGGAGCTGCAGGGGTATATCGCTAAAAAAATTATAGATAAAAATCCTAATTTTCTTACTAATTCACTGAGCACACTCAAAGAAAAATTAGCAAAACTTACAGAACAGCTTAATGGTCTTAAAAGACATTTAAAAGAATTAAAAAAGGCTTTGTAAACAATTCATTCGTTTTTGTTATTTTTACGAGGAACCAGTCTGTATGATTTCTAAGGAAAAGCTGATTTATAGTCTAAGCAGACTTAACTTGATCAAGTTAATCACGTTGAAATTCATATCCGCTGTGTGCCAATTTTTTATTAGGCGATGCTGCAACAACTGAAATTTCGCTCGGAGGAAGTGAATGATAAGATCTAAGAATAGACTCTATTGTTTTACTTGAGAATAATGGTGATAGGTTCCAATATTGGTGCAATTTAGAGTGTTATTTGCTATAAACCAGATGCTTACAAACTTCAAAGAGACTAAGAGTAATAGTTTATGAGGAAGGTGAATGATGGCATGTAAAATATGGCTATTTATTGTAATAATGTTAGTTTATGTATCTAGCGGCAGAGCTGTTGTTGAAGATGTGCTTAATGATCATCCAATATATTTTAAATTACAGCAGCTTGATACTTTTATTAAAGAACTTGAAAAACCAAGTATTAATATTTTTTCTGAGTTAGATCTGAAAGAGTTTAAAACTAAACTTGCCACCTCTCTGGAAAATTATAAAAATAAAACAACGACTCTTACTCCTTTACAAAAGATGAAGCTTTGGTCAAATTTTGTGGTTATGAATTACTGGAAACAAGTAATGATGACTCTTCTTGCTGGAACATTTTCTAGCGTATCATTTTTGCCGCTTGGGTTTATGACTATTACAGGGGGTCATATTTATTACTTGCTATCTGGGATGCTTTATATGGGAATGTTTGATCTTGGAGAAAAAATGCTTAAAAAAGAGCAGACAACAGCATTTTCAAAAACGAGTAAAAATTTTGTGCGTAATTTCACTACCGCGTTGTATGCTGGAGCATCTTTTCCTTTAACGTTGGGGAGTATGGGCCTTTTTTTAGTGGATTATGCAAAGAATCAAAAAATGGAAGATATTAAGGCTGGAGAGTCTTGGGGTGATATGCTTAAAGGACTTCTCGGTTCAGGATCTGAAATAAAAGATTTTTTTCTTATGAAAAAAGGCATCAGAGGTGAGAAAGGAAAGGTTGAAGAGGTGTACCAGAATGTAATGAGTATGGGAATAGAAGATCCAGTTAAGATGACGCTTAAATTAATTCGTTATCATAAACAGAGTGATGATAGTGTTTCTGACGTTACCATTCCTATGAATATTCAGGGAAAAGAGTTTGATTTAAAAGATTCTCCTGGTGCAGCGGAGATCGCTTTGAAATATTTTCCAGCACTGGTTAATGCGCGTCGCGCAATGAAGCAGTCTGCTATTTTTGCCCATTGATTCTTATTTTTCAGGATTTTCAGCTATTGGCATTAATTCACTTGCCGTATCAAAAGACATTGTTATTTTTTTGAGGAGTTTTGCAGGTCCGTCGGTAAACAGGGCACCAAAAAAATTTATTGGAATGTTAGTGATTTTGGAAGCATCAAAAGAGTCTTTTGCCTCTTCTGCTATCTTGGCTATTTTCTTTGTAAAAGTCATTTCCTTGCCTTTTTTTAAAACAAATTTTATCTTGTTGTCTTCTGCATTAATTGTATCAATATTTGTTAAATCTTGATCACTGAATTGTTTTGCATATTGTACTACCTTTTCATTTTTATTATTCATTTCTATGTTAAATTTTGATTTAAGGAGATCTTTTATTTTATCTTCATTATCTGTGTCTCGATGCATGAAGAGTCGATTTTTTTCATTATTTTTAATTTCAATCAATATATTTTCGTTTATTGTTGAGACTTCTGTTATATTATTAACGTCATCACGTGTAAGCTTTTTTGCTTGTTTTATAACTTTATCAATGTTTGCTTCGTTTACACCTGTTTTCTTCAGAAGTAATTCTCTAAGCTCATTTTCTTGATTAAATTTCTCTGAGTCTCCAACAATAGAAATGGTGTCATCTGCAAGTTCAAAAGTAACCCTTCCTTGGGACTCCATAATTCCTTTAATCTTATTGATTTCTTGGTTATTAAGGTTCTTGGTTTGTTCCACTACTGTTTTAAGCTTCTCAGGAGAAAAATCCTGAAGCTTGCTTTCTAAAAATGTTTCAAGGGCTACCTCTTTGCTTGGTCTATAAAGAGTGAACATGATAGCATTATTTTCTTTAAGTTCAAAAATAAGGTTGTTACCTTGCTTTTTAATGTTTAAAATATTGTTTCGCTCATCTTCAGAGAGAAGATTAATATAGTTTGTAATAACTTCTTTGGGTAAATTAACCTTTTCAATTTTATCATTAAGAGTCTTGAGAACATTATTAGATGCTGATTCAAATATAATTTCTTGTTGTGTTAGTGTAAAGATAAAGGCATCGCCACTTTTTTGAATGCTTTTAAGATTATTAATTTCATCAGTGGTAAGTATTTTTGCAAATTTTTGTACTTCTTCAAAATCACTCCTTGTACCTTGAAATTTTCTTTGGAGAATAAGGGTTAATTTGTCTTGCAGACCGAGTTCTTCAATCTGTTGCTTTTGTGCTGTAAGAATATTATTGCTTTCGTCAGAAGATATGGCTTTTTTTATTTCGTTATTGATGGCCTGACGAGCCTGGTTGCTGAGGGTCTTGTTGTCTGCAAGATCTTCAAGGTGGTTAAGCGTTCGATTAGCAACTGAGGTTTCGGCTTCATTTGGTGATTCTATAAGTTCAAGTAATTGTTCTTCTGTCGCTGCTTTGTATTGCATAAGCAACTTGTCTTTTTTACTATCATCAACTCCCAACTCATTAAGTTTCTTGGTAAGTTCTTCATTTTTTTCTTTGGTAATTGATAGAGCTGTTGCATTACTTATTTTTTCAGGGTTTTCGTATATATTTTGTAGATTATTTAGGCTTTCATTATTGATTTCTTTTACTTTTATAAAAGAATTGCGTGCATTATGATTAATCTTGAGTTCATCAATTGCTTTTTTAATTTTATTTTTTAGGTTCATTTTTATATCTGGTTCTGTTGTTTTATTATCCGCGTCAATTTCTTTAAAAAGAGACGTATCAGCTATTTCCTCGGCAATATTATCGATATCAGAATTTTCTTCTTGGGTAATTTTTCGTAATGTCTTTCCGAGAGTTGCTCGTGAGAGTCGGCCAAGCTTTGCTTTTTCAATTAAGCGTTCTGCCTGTATTTCATGAAATTGATCATCAGCAAGTAATTGTGCTGCTTTTTCTGAAACTGTTTTATCAAGGCTACTTTCACCAAAGTAATCTTGATACATGTTAGTTATATAATTTTTTGATTCGTTAAATTTATCATTGAACCAGCTATGATTACAACCAAGATACCAGGCTGATCCAATAATAGCTGCTACAGCGATACCTCCTGCAACTATAGCTTTTGTTTTTTTTGAAGTTGATGAAAGGTCTTGACTAATTTGATCATTTGCTTCTTGTGTCTTTTGATGTAGATAGTTATCTACATAGTTGTCATTAATTGCTGATTTTCTTTCGTTTAAGATTTTAACTTTTTTTGTAAGAAATGTAACTTGTTCTCTCAAGTCTTGAGCGTCAATAGAGCTTTTTATAACCTTTTGCCAGGATTCATCTTCTTCTAACGTTGCTATTTTTGTGGTCAATTGTACGACGCTGCTTTGATCTATCTTGGCTTCACTTTCTTTTGAAGTGCTATCAATAGTTACTTGGCCTTGAATGGAAAGATGCTTTATTTGATTATTTCTTCGTTTGATGCAGTCATTAAGAAGATCTTTAAGGGCATGTTGGATTTCAATTTTTTGCTTGTCACCTAATTTATTATCACCATGTAAAAAAGAAATTGAATTTTGCATGGTAAGTGTTATCAGCATTGTGTATACAAATTTCATCATATTATCTCCATTGAATAAGTAGGGTGGTAATAGCTATTGTTCTTACCATGAATTATTTAATGATAAAAAGTCAAATCTTTTATTATTTTTTTAGTTTTATTCTTTAATAATTAAGGAGCAAAAATTAAAAAAATATTGCATAGGTACAGTTTATTTTTTTGAGATTACTATCCAGGTCTTCGCGAAATGAATTTCAGAGTTGAGCGATAGATCTTATTGCCACTAGTTCTTTGGGGTGCATTGCTTTGTTCAAGAGTGCGGGCGATAGAGTTTATGATGACTCTACTATGTGTTCAAATTAGAATAGTCTTTACTATAGCTTTTAAAATGTATTGCTTTTTTTATTTCATAATTTGTAAGCTAATAACTCAAAAGAGTAAAAGATATTATAAAAAATGTCTTAATTAAGAAAGGATTGAACATGTTAAAAAGATTGTTCATCTGCCTGGCTATATTTTTTCTATCTGATCAATGTTCATTGGGCGCAATGGAAACGACTCTTAACCGTTTAAATCTAAAATTACAAGATTTTCAAAAAAAATTAGTTACACTAAAAAGTAATCTTAATTTATTGCGCTCAAAAATAACTGGAGATGATATAGAAGCAAAAAAAGCTGAGCAAGATGAATTTGCAGCATTAGAGGAGGTGGCTGAAAAAATTTTTGAATTGTATAAAAATCTAAAAAAGTTAGATCCAAAGAGTTCTCTTACTTTTCAAAAAGAAAAAATTGAAGAATTGCGATCTCTTTTGCGTAATTTTTTAGAGAGAGTGACGATACTTGAGTGTTCGTATACGCAAGCATGTGAAAATATGGAAAAAAAGATCATTGAAATTACAGAATCTCAATTCGTACCGAAACAAGCTCAAGAGATGAAAAATAACTTTAATATTGCTTCAGAGAAAGAGAATCTTCTTCGTTCATTTCGCCTTACTTCTAATCAACTTATACAGATGTTAGATGAACAGAGAAAGAAATTGCTTGAAAAAGAAACAAAAGAATTTGAAAATGAGTTTGATGAAGCATTCAAAAGTATAGATAGTGAGGCCTCTGAAGACGACAGTAATTCAAGAAATAGAGGGTGGATTTCTTGGTTCTTTGGTTCTAATTAGTGATAGAAATGAAATTTTTTTTCATCATTATAATTTTTTTAACTGCTAATTATGCATATCCCAATGATTCTCTTAAAATTTCTCTGGATCAACTTAACGAAAGGTTGCAAGTTCTAAAAAGAGAGCTTAACAACTTAAAAAAAAACCTTAATTTATTGCAATTATCTTTAGAGGAAAAGGAAAAGGCTTCTTCGCTAAAGCCTGTGTTAACTCCTGTACTTACTCCTTTCAAGCCTGTGATTAGATTGATTCAGGAACCTTCATCAGAACAAAACGAGTTAAGTCCGGTTTTAGTTCCTGTTTTAACACCAAGTGTTCAAGTTATTCCTCAATTGCAACCTCAGTCTAAAATGATTATTGATGTTGAATCAGATTTACCTATGCCAAAAGATGCATTAAAAGAGAAAGCTTCTGCTGAGGTGAAGCCTATTATTAACGATCTTGGTAAGTATGAAAGAAATCAATTTTATATAACTTCTAGTCGTATCAGAGAAAATATTAACAAGCTTCAAATTGCCGCAGCCTTACAGGAGGCAGTAGGTCTTGCTTTAACGTATGATGAAGAAAAGAAAAAGTATGAATCTGATAAGAGTTTAACACCTGAGAAAAAGATTAAGTATTTACAGGGCATGCAAAAGCTTTTATTTTTGATTGAGTCTGCAATATATCCTATCATGTTTGATATAAGTGACTTTGAAGATGATATTGGTTTAAAGGAGAGTTTTAAAGAGAAGCGCTCTGACTTTGTTAAACAGTTATATGAAAAGTTGAGTCCTCCCCAAGAAGTAGTTGAGTTAGTTGCTACTGATTTTTGGAAAAACTCAGGAGATGACCAACATAAGCCGAACAGCTGGGGTTATTTGCAATCAAGAGGTGATATTAAAAAAGAAAAACTTATAGAAATTCAAAAAGCAGAAAACTCTTTTATTAAAAAACCGCTTGAAGATAAATTAAAGAGTTCTGAAAATAGATTTAAGGCATTGCTTGAAAAAGCAGCTTCTTTACGAAATGATAGTAAAAAAGTGCCTCAAGATAGAGCGTTTGCTGATAATGTGCGACTCTCTTTGAATATTATTGAAGATGAAGTTAAAACAAGAGAGAAGATGCTTGGTGCTTTTATATCCTATTTATCGCATGCTCAAAAAGTTATTAAGCGCAACCTTAAGGATGCATTTTCTTGGTATCCTGTGGAAATGATTGCACAGAGTCATCATAATATAGATTTTTTAAAACAGATTGAATCTGATAAAAAAAGGGTGATGGAAGATAGAGATTTCTTAATAAAAAATCAATGGATGAAGTTAAAGATAGCAATTAATGAAATAAAAAAAAGATATGAAGAGAATGATTGGATTTATGAAGAACCAAGACTTCACATTAAAAAGGCGAAAAGAGAAGAGCTATTGAATGAAGTTATACGTGAGCAAGAGAAGCTAAATCAACAAAAAGAAGAAGAGTGGCTTGATCAAAAAGCAAAGAAGGCTTTGAAGGTAGGCGAGCTACTTGATGAGCTGACAGGAATTATTTTTAATGAACAATTAACACCAAGTCAGAGTGTTAAGTATATTCATGACAAACTCGAAGAATTTATTCAGACTTTTAAAAAAGAAAGAGATATTTCATTTTACTATATTTCTAATTTTATTGAAGGTGCTATTTCCAAAGTAGCTATTTTTTTTAGAGCTTGTCTTGGTCGTGATAAGCCGTATATAGAAGGATTAAAGCAAGAAAATCAAGCTTCTTTATATGCGTATCTGAAAATCATGCGTGATAAGCTTTTCACTCAAGAGCCATTTTCAATAATTTTTACCGATCCACAAAGAATCAAAAAATATTATATTACCATGCGGCGCAATTTTTGGCCTTTAATGAGAAAGCTTTTACTGAAGTCTGAGACTAATCCTCTATTCGAAAAAAATATTGATTTCTTGTCAGGATTCCCTCGTCATATTGTTGGGACTCTTTGGAATCAAGCTATTAAAGGAAGCCTTGGTGATTATAAGCCTGTTGACATCTCTGATGATCAAAAAAAAGTTATCAGTATGCTTGATGAGGCAATTAATCGAGATAATGAACAAATTGGTACTGAAAAATTACAAGATCTTTCTGAGATGTTAGAACAGCTTTTGATTGAAAAAGCTGATACAAATCGGCGATGGTGGGATACTCTTTCTGGTTTTTTTAGAGATCAAGATTATAGATATAAAGCAAAAAAATTAGATGAAAGTTTTTTTGAAGTGATTGTTAAAGCAATGGAATTAGTTTGGAAAGCTCGATCAAATTGGCCTAAAGATCAACGAAGTCAAGAATATCTTAAAAATATTAGAGATGTTCTTAGTATTATCAAGTATGATAAAACTCCAAAATTTCCAGAAGAGACTCAAAAAGATGAGTTTTAAAGTTATTGAGAGCATAGGCTGGTGCCGAAGAGGGGACTCGAACCCCTATCCCACCAAAGGGACTAGAACCTGAATCTAGCGTGTCTACCAATTTCACCACCTCGGCATATATTAAGAACTATCCTAATTTTAGCGCGTTTTTATACTTTTCACAACTTGCTTGTGAATAAATAATGTCTCCTTCTCGAGCAGGAGCAAACGTTATTGCTGTGCGTGGAGTATTTGTTTCTTGCTCTAAATTTTCAAGTAGTTTTAAGATCGTGATGCTTTCTCCTGTTGCGACATTAAAACAGTCTCCAGCATGATGATTATGAGCTCCAAGAATCATATTTGCTTTGGTTACTTCTTGTACAGAAATGAAATCTCGTGTTTGTTGGCCATCACCAAAAATGATGATAGGCTCGTGATTTTTAAGTTGTTGAGTAAAGCGAGCAACGACAGCTGCATAATGCCCTTGCGGATTTTGGCGAGCTCCGTATACATTAAAATAGCGCAGGCAAGTGGTGATAATTGGATATTTTTTTCCATATTCTATGCATAAATTTTCTCCTTCAATCTTACTTTGAGCATAGGGAGAGCAGGCATTGAGAGCATCTGTTTCGCAATGAATTTTATTTTCTGGGCCATACACAGCCGATGAAGAGGCGAAAATTAGTCGAGAAACGTTGTTTTCAATGCATGCCTCAAGTAAAAGCTGAGTCCCTTTTATATTAATATCAAAGCATTCTTGGGGATATTTTATTGAGCGAGGTACAGAAGTACAGGCAGCAAGATGAAAGACATAGTCAATTGCCCGTGTTGCTTTTTTTAAACTATATCCTTGCCTAATATCTGCATGAATAATAGTTAAAAAGGGTAAAATAGAAACAAGATTTTGTAGTTTTCCTGTTGAAAAATTGTCAAGAATGGTTACGTGTGCTCCACAGGCAACAAGTGATTCTGCTAAATGTGAGCCAATGAATCCTGCCCCTCCTGTTATTAACACTTTTTTGTTGGAATATATGCTTGCCATATCAGTCATTACCTCACTCCTTACTTATTCAAAAATAATGTGATGAAATATTAAAAAACATTTCATAATATAATTTCAATTAATTATTACAGGGAGCTTTTTTATTATTAATGTGCTTTTGGGTTGTCGGCAGATAATGATCAAATGCTGTTGCCATTATATGGGCCATTTCTTTTCCTTCAAGAATTGCTTCTTGCATGCTTGAGTATTTCCAGGCACCAAATCGACCTATTGAGTAAATTTGATTTTTTTCAAGTTGGTTAAGTAATAGATGCAGGTTTTGTTCTCGCCATTGATTATAGATAACGTAGGCATGCTTAAGGTGTAGTGTTTTTTCAACGACAATATCCTGTTCTGATTGATCCATGAAGGTAAGAATTTGCTTGCGTGTTTTATCAACAAGTTGCTCAATTTCTTTTGAGTTAGTCCTTGAAGGAAGATAAGATGTTTCTGCATAAATTGATGTTTTTCCTTTGGGGGATAGTTGCTGACAGATATTATGCCATAGCCCCATTCGATAAAAAGTAAATTTTTTCTCAGGAAAATAGATCCAATGCTTGTCAAGTTTAGTCTCTTTTTTTAATCCAAGGTTCATATTAATTACACTATTGCATTCAAGATATTTAGAAGCTGTTGAAAGAAAACTTGAAGTAGGCTCAATAAGTGATGATAGAAGGTGATTAAGAGGTATAGTTGAGATGAGATAGGTATACGGCTCTTTGTGGCCATCTGAAAAGTAGACAATCTTTTTTTTAATGTCAATTGCTTGAGCACATCGGTTGGTGTAAATTGGCATTTTTAATTGTTTATTGATTTGTTTTATTAAAAATTCAATACCACCTTTTTTGGGATAATAAAAATAACTATTGTAGCCAATATTGCCTTCATGCCGATTGATAAGAGCTCCTTCAATGACAGATTCAAGCGTTGTTTGAGGAACAAATCGTCCGGTCCAGCTGGGAGTAATTTCTTTAATATCATAAGCAAGCAGCTTATTATTGTAAGGCGTGAAAAAGTATTTAGAAAAACCTTGTCCAAAGTATTTAAGAACCCATTCATGAAAGCTTGATGTATTTTTACGAGATGCTTCTCTTTCAACAAAACCTTTTATACATTCTGTAATAACAGAAGCTGGCAAACCATATAGATTCATTTGAAATGGGTAGTGGCTCATGACATTGTGTGAATAGATTGCTGATTTACGTTGAATATAAGAAAAATTTTGATTAAGATTGGCAATTGTATCAAGAAAAGATTTAAAATAATCATCATTGATGTGCAAAAGATGACCCGTATGGTCAAAGGTAAATCCATCAATTTCTACTGATTTCAAAAGCCCTCCAGGGCGATTTGTTTTTTCGTAACATATAAAGTTTGAAAAACCATTTTTTTCAAGATGATATGCTGTCGAAAGGCCGGTAAGACCAGCCCCAAGGATGACAATGTCTGCCATGCCTTCTCCTTTTTTCAGATAACTGGCATTGCTCTACTTTGTTTGTTCATTAAACTCTTTGCCAGTGTACCATGATGCGGCTATAAGGCAAATTGCCATACGCTTTATCGGATAGGAGAAAGAGATGCACTTTTTTGGCTTGGAAAAACGAATTTGCCCATTTTAATATCAGGCTCTTGTTTTTTGGGATAACTTAAAACGAGATAAAGTTCATCTATTGCCGTAATTTTTTTATCAGGGTAAAAAATTACCCGTTGAGTAAGATCATTCCACTCACCATCACAGACCAAATTATCTTCTATGGGAATTACTTTATCATCGGTTTCTCGTTTGCTATATAAAGAAGCGTTAATGTGGTGTAGTGGTTTTCCTCGCCATTGAAGTGTTAAACTTTCAAGGTGAAGGGCGATTTTGCTTTTAAGCATAACAGAAGCAATAAGCGCCCACTTTTTATTCTTAAGATGTCGTGTCGGTTTATAATTTTGAGGGAATTCGCAAAATGTTGTTGTAGTTTTGAGTGTGCATAAAGGTATTTTTTTTTGGTCAGCCATAGAGGGAAGAGTGTTTTTTATCGCCTTACTATATAAAGTGCCAATTGAGGAAGTAACAATAGAAAGTATCCAAAAAATATTTTGAAAATAGGAAAGTACCATAAGATCCCTTCTTACGTCTTATACTAAAAGGAGTCTAATTATCATCATGATGATAGTGTACGTATTTTTCACTGAGTAGAGAAGAGACAAGATAAAAAATAAATAAAATAGTAATAATATGGGAGCTTTGCATGAAAAAAATTGAGCAAAGACTAGAATACTTTTTATATGAATAAAGTTGTTGATATTCAAGAATATGTAGCTAAGTATTCTAACCTTGATGGAGCCAGTCTTATTTCAAGGCCACCTCTTTGGAATTCATGAAGTGAGTAGTGATAGAGCTTAGAAGATCTCAGTGACTTGTGGAAGCTTGGGATTTTTTGTTGTGATAAAAGTATTGCCGATGAAAGCAAGCTTCTTGTATGGTAAAGTAGATGTTCATAAATGAAAGAGCTGTAAGCGCAATAACTTAATAAGAAGGATGAGCTGTAATATGTAAAGTATATTTTTTTATGGTAATAATGTTAATTCTTTCCTATTTAGTCTGCTGACAATAATGAAAAATTTTAGAATACAGTCCAATTGTTAAAAAAGATGAAGTTTTCAAGAAAAATTTAAAATTTTTGTCATAATACACTCAATATTTGTGCAAGCTAAATAGTTCTTTGCTATAATTTCAGTAATTTTAGAAATTAGGATTGCTATATGAAAATTAGACCAAATATATTGTTGCTGCAGATTTTTACCATGTTTGTTTCTTGTCTCTATCCTGAAATCTCTTCTGCTTTAAGCATTCAACAATCACTTGAAATGCTTAAGGGAAAGTTAGAGAGTTTATCAGGAAGATTAAAAGAATTGTCTAAGGGACTTGGGGCCTTGCGGTACGACCTTGATACAGAAGAACAGGCTTCTGACGTTATTCAGCAGATAGAGGAGAGGGGTAGTATTAAGGCAATGCTTGAAGGTGGTGATAATGGAGCTAAGTCTCAAGAAGAAAAGGCAATTATTATTAAGAGATTATTCTATAAAAACAAAGAAGGTCAGACAGGAATTCAGAATTTGATTAATAAAAATCAAGAAGAAGACTTAAATAAAGTATATCTATTGCTAAATTATATTCCAAAAAGTCAACAAGTTGCTCTTATGGATAGTGCCGTAAAAGACCTTGATTTTTCAAAAATGCAAGAGGAGCAAAAAGAGAAGTTCTTTATTGAAGTTGTAGTACGTGGAGGATTAACTGAATCATTTAATAAGTGGAAAGAAAAACTTGGTGATGAAAAGGTAAAGACCTTACTTTCAACTCAGAGAAATAACATTAAAATAATAGGTGATCTTAAAGTCGCTTGCAAAGGATCACCGTTGCATGTTCTTAGAACTGACAACCAAGATTATATGAGGGCTCTTATTAATTTTTACCGTAATGATATAAAAGCACTTGAAGCAATATTGACTAACAAAAAACTGGGTAATTCAAAGTCAGTAATTGAGACTTTTTTACGATCTTCACATATTGGAATGATTAAATGTCTTTTGGCTCATGATAAATTAAAGGAGGCTGTTGATACCGAAATAAATCGTTTATTCGGTCCAAATAAGAATGAAGCTATAAATAATTTTGTAAAAAATGCTGAAGATAAAGGAGAATTACTTCTTTTTTTCTTTGATACCTATAGAGATCTTATAAGCTTTATTCAAGCTATCAAAATCTATGATTCTTTGATACTTAATTTAGAAGTAAAAGAGGTTACTTTTAGTCAGATTAAGAATTTAATGAGTGAGAAATTAGATGATTTACCTTTAGATAAACGAAAAAAAGAGATTGAGTATTATCTGAATCAAAAAAAGAATTATGCTATGTGGAGCTCCCGCGGTTATGTAGAAATTTTTATTTTTTTGCAAAAAAAGTATGAAAATATTATCGATAAGGATAAAATAGTAATTTTTTTTAATAATTTTTTTAAAAGAATTGTTTTGTTGCAAGAAATTAATAATAAGTTTAAAAAAGTTATTCAAGAATTAAGCAGTGTGCCATTATTCAAAGAAGTTGCCAAGGAGGTATTATCTCAACATCTTAGTTCCTTTGCTAGCGAAGATGTAAAAGAATATATTCAAAATCAATTTTCTAATTAAGGTGTATTATACATCAAAAAGAGTATTTTTATAAAGGATGAGGGATATTGATTTTACTTTGCAGATCTTCAAGAAGTTCTTTACACTCTGTTGGCAGGAAGAAACTTTTAGCAGGGGCTATACCCCAATTGAGAGCAAGAGTAAGCGCCAATGCTTGAGCTAAGAGAAATTGATTGTAATCTGCACTTTGAGTTATTGCAATGTCATGTGGATTAATAGTCCATGTTTTTTCATGATTTTGTATAAGCCACATCTGTTCTGTTTCAAAAAAGTGTTGATTAAATTGCACTTTGCAAAATGAGTTTTTTCGGTCAGCATGCTCAGCATAGAGTTGAGCCATGCTAACATATGCATCGCAAATACCAATAAAGTGAAATAAGCATGAGCTGTTCTCCCGATAAGATGCAATTTTTTTGAAGAGAGCGAGAGCTTCGCCTGTAGAAAGTGCATCTGTGTTATAAGTTGGCCAATCGCTATTTTCTTGTTTATTAATGGGTAAATTACTATTTATTTGTGCATAAAGAGGAACAAGCTCATTTTTAAGAATATGAAGGCTTGGATGTTCAACAATAATCGTCATGATTTCAGATAATGTTGATATACAGGTAATGAGTGCTTGAGTCATTGAGTGAATGTGTTTTTGAATAGAGTGATTAAGCAAGGCATAATAAAGACTTCTATAAACAAGATAACCATAGGTTCCGCTAATTGAACATAGCGAAATGATAGCAGTTGTTTTTTCGCTCCATGTTGATGCTTCTTTGTCTTCTTGAAGTGGTTTGATAATGATATTATAGAGTGCCTGAATAAGATTACCGACGTTTATATGCTCTTGATTATCAGTATATTTTTCATATAAAGAAATAACGAGGCTAATACATGCTAAACTAATAACGGGTGAACAGATAACAAGTAGTGGGTTAATAACTGATGTGCGCATGCTCTCTATGTCTAAAAGGGTTGGATTTAAATTGAATTTTTTCATCCAAGATTGAGTGAAATACTGGCTTTCGTGAATTAGGCGCTGAGTATAATCGTTATAGTTATGCCAAAAAGAAAGAGCGACTTGTTCATTTTCATGTAGATTTTTGAGAAGTGTCAACAATTGATGCCGAGTTGTTGTATCATTAATTAATGTAGTAATGGCTTCTTCTCTTTTGCTGGCAGTTTCGATTGAATAAAGTGGTCTGCAAAGAGAGTTAAGTAGATAAAAACTACCAGAGAGGGTTGCTGTTTTATTGAGAAGAGGAAATGCTTTTTCTAGGTTATGTTTAGTTGCACATTGCTCTATTTGAAAAAAAAATGGTTGAGAACCTAAGGGGTTGTGATTTTTTGTAAAAAGAAGAGAGTTAAGAAGGGTGGTTTTTTCTTTAAAAGATAGTTCTTTAATTTGAGCAGAGCAAGTAGATTCAATTAATAAAGAGATTAAAAAAATTAAAAAACAAAAACGATTAATAATCATGTCGGCATTCCTTTTTTTATCAAGCATTTTGATTAACATTAAAAGAATACCGACATTTTATTTTTTTGGGTATAATTCTTTTAAAAGCTACCCAAGAAATTTTTTAAAAAACCCATAAATACCACTTGAGCTTTTCTGTTGATCGTCAAGCTTTTGAGCATAATCAAGAAGACTTTCTTTCGCGCTTGCTGAAAGTTTACTTGGTATTTCACATTGAGTGATAACTGTACAATTACCTCGTGTCTTTGTTCCTTTGAGAGAGGGAAATCCTTTTCCTATAATTTTAAGTTCTTTGCCAACAGGGCAACCTCGTGGAATTTTTAATGTCTCCTTTGAGCCATCAATAAGTGTAATTTCAATTTGACAACCTAAGACAAGCTGAGGATAGGTAAGATTGAGGGTGGTAATTAAATCATTGTCTCGACGACTAAAGTTTTTATCCGGAGCAATAAGAATAGTCAGGTATAGATTTCCAGCAGGGCCGCCAAAAGTACCCGCGTCACCACGATTGCTGTAGCGAATTTCAGCTCCATGATAAATGCCAGCAGGGATATTCGGCTTGAAGGTAGTATGAACAGAGACGCGTGATTGTCCCTTGCAAGTAGAGCATGGATTTGTGATGGTAAACCCACGACCTTGACATGGGGTACACTGCTGAGCATAAGTAAAAAAACCTCGTTGCATATGAACAGAGCCTTGCCCTCTGCAGTCAGTACAAACAGATGGTTTGCTATTTCCCTTACACCCTGATCCTGAGCAAGTCTCACATTGTTGATAATGATAAAGCTTAATTTCTTTGTTTACCCCAAGGTAAGACTCTTCAAGTGATATAGTAATTTGCTGACTTAAGTCATGTCCTGGTTGAGCAATGGAGGCTTGGCCACGTTGTCTGCCTTGTTGGCCAAAAATATTGCCAAAAATGTCGCCAAAACTTTCAAATATATCTGACATGTTGGTATGATAATCAGCACCAGCATGAAGACCTTCATGACCATGTTGGTCATATTTCTGACGTTTTTGAGGATCAGAAAGGACCTCATAAGCTTCTGCAGCTTCTTTAAACTTTGCTTCAGCTTCAGCATTATCCGGATTTTTGTCCGGGTGGTATTTCATTGCAAGTTTGCGATAGTTCTTTTTTATTTCATCTTGAGATGCTGAGCGAGATACACCCAGAATATCATAATAATCTTTTTTTGACATAGGCTTTTAAATCCAGTTTTAGAGGGGGAAGTAGTACTAAATGGGGCTCATAAAATCTGAGTCTTATACACTTAACTTTTTTCAGTATAGTCCTTAATACAATAAAAAACAAGGCCATGAGGTGCTTTGTTCTTGCAAATTTAATTTATAATTCTTTATGAAGTGAGCCTGAATAATGTCGTGGTTTACTGCCAAGTACCTTTAGGGTTTTCTACATTAACAATAATAGAGCTTTTGTGCTGATGGATGTTTTTATTAAGATGTTTGGGGATTGGGTTGAACGGAGATGCCTTTTTGTATGATTCTTCAATTAACTGATCAATTTTTCGATTTCCAGTTGATTTGATAACTTTAAATGAAAGAAAATTTCCATATGAATCTATAGTGCATTCAATAATAATAAAGACTGATTTTGTCAGTGATTCCCGCTCGTATAACTTATAAAAGTACCAGGATTTTTGTGCTTTCCAAAAAATAAGAGCATCGTAATATTGTTGCTTATAGTCTTCAAAGCCTGTTGTTGGTTTGTTAAGTCCTGAGTAAGAAAAAGCATCATTACCACTAAGCTTTGACCATGACTCAATAAATCCTTTAGTGCGAGCAAGGATATTTGATTTTTTCTTTGGTTGTTGTAAATCGCTTGCTAATTTTTCTTCTGCTTTAATGCGCTCAAGTTGCTCTTTCATTCCTTTATCATATTCAATAATTTCATTAATTTTCTTTTTACGCGCTCTAATATTTTTTATTTTGTCTGCATATTGCTTCTTAAGTTGTTTAATCCGTTTTTCATCAAGAAATGTTTCTGATTGTTTTTTTGCAGTTTGCTCATCAATTAACTCTTCTTGTTGTCGGGGGGGGGTAAACTGATCTGTTTTTTGATTAATAATGTCTGGAATATATTCATTTTCTGCGACTGGAGTTAGTTCTTCTGGTTGGAGCTCTTTCATTGCTGTAAACTCAAGTGGTAATTCAGATTTATCGGGATGAGCCTCTTCTTGTTCTTTTTCTTCGTATGGTAAATCATAGATATGATTTTCAAGAGTATCACTTGCTTTGCCCTCTTCAACGAGCTCTTGTCCATCAAGAAAACCTCTATTGGTCTCTTGGGCATGCAGAGAGGGTAGTTCAGTTGTTGCTTGAATTTCTTTTTGTTTGTCAGGTTGAGGAAGTTCTGGTTTTTCTGATATTTCTTCTTTTTTTTCTGGAGATTCCTCAAATATGAAAACTTCCTGCTCTTTATTTTGCTTTAGTTGAAATCGTGAGTCTGGTTGAAAAGAAAATAAGAAAAAAAGGAGAAGAAGCATCAGGTGAATGAGCAGTGAAATAATCAGAGATGTCTTTGGTCGATGCACTCTTTTTTTTTCTGCGCGTGAAATCCATTCTTTCATATAGCTCTCAACTACCTCTCTCCAGGGAAAACATGTAATGATCATCTATTTTTAGTATACCTACTCCTGCATATTATTCGAAATGATTATTGTTTTTTTGAGTAAATCAATTGTTTTGCGCAAGGTCTATGTTGATGAGAATCTTTTTCACTATACTTGGATTATATTAAGAGAAGCGAAGAATTTTAAAGCGTTGTTGTTTTTTTTCAATACACCAACATTGATGAAGCAAGTGTCTGCCGCCTTGAGGATTTTTAAGAAAAAAAAGTATCTCATTGATATGTCCACGTGAAGGGGTAAATGGTACGCCAGATTTAATAAGCCACATCATGATCAGTCGTTGTTGCATGCGGGCAGGTTGGTCTATAAATTCTTTTTGTTTTCCTTCGTACTCAGATTCATCGTTATAAAAAACTATATTAAAAACTGTTTCAGTTACTATTTCAAGTAGCTCTTGATCCTGTTGTAATTGATCAATGGTGCGAATAATATTATTGGTGAATCGATCATCAATATGATCAAGAACAGGAAGAAGTTCATGTCTTACCCGGTTCCGTAGAAATGCAGGATCTTCGTTGCTTTTATCATGGGTGAAGAGTAATTTGTGTGAAGCGCACAATCCAAGAATTGTTTTTTTGCGTAGGCTAAGTAATGGCCTGATATAGGGATCGCTCCACGGTTTCATGCAACCGAGCCCACTCAGGCTGGTTCCACGTGTGAGGCGAATAAAAAAGGTTTCAAGCTGATCATCTTGATGATGACCAAGGGCGATAAGGTCGGCTTTGTATTTTTTGCGGCATTGTTCGAAAAATAGACGCCTCTTGTGACGGCCTTCATCTTCACGTGAGCCTTTGTGAGAACGATTCGTTATAATATCAGCTCCATGGCCAACTTCTAATGGCAAGCAATGATTAGCACATACATTTTTGCATAGTAGCTCATCATCATGTGCATTATCCCGCCAGCCATGATTAAGGTGAGCAGCCGCAGCAATAGTTATGCGATTGGTAAGGTCTTTTTGGACCAGCAACAGCAATTCGAGAAGAAGCACTGAGTCTGGTCCACCAGAAAGCCCTGCAATAATATTAAGTTTTTCAACTTTTTTTTCCTGCATAATTTTTATGAAAAGCCTACTAGTTTGAGGCACGAGAGAAGAAAGTTCTGTAAACGTTTTGTTATTTTTCATATAAATAAGCTTCAATAAAAGGCATCAAATCGCCATCAAGAACATCATCTGGTCGTGGAGATTCAAAACTAGTCCGATGATCCTTTACCATTTTATATGGATGTAAGACGTAAGAGCGAATTTGAGAACCCCATTCAATTTTTTGTTTTTTTACAGCGCTATCCTTTGCTCGCTGTTCTTCTTCTTGTTTTTGAACAAGCTTTGCCATTAATAACTTCATGGCTGTTTGTTTATTTTGGAGTTGTGAGCGTTCATTTTGACACTGAACTACAATGTTTGTAGGAATATGTGTAATTCGCACCGCTGAATCTGTTTTATTAACATGTTGGCCGCCAGCGCCTCCAGCTCGATACGTATCGATACGCAGGTCATTTTCATCAATTGTAATTTTTTCATTTTCAGCCTCTGGAACAATCGTAATGCCAGCAAAAGAAGTGTGGCGTCGCTTGTTTGAATCAAAGGGTGAAATGCGTACCAGGCGATGGATGCCAATTTCTGCCTTAAGGATCCCATAGGCATAATTTCCTTTAATGGCAAGAGTTGCAGATTTAATACCAGCCTCTTCTCCTGATTGATAGTCTATCATTGCAACTTTAAAATGGGAGCGCTCACAAAAGCGTAAATACATGCGTAATAACATATCGGCCCAATCTTGAGACTCTGTTCCTCCTGCTCCAGCATTAATGCTTACGTAGCAATCTTTTTTGTCAGATTCCTCGTTTAACAAAATAAGAAGCTTGAGCTTTCTGACCTTTTTATTTAAAGAAAAAACTGAGCTTTTAATTTTTTCTAATTCTTCTTCACTATCAGCAAAAAGCTCAACTAATTCTTGTTCATCGTGAAACTGCTTCGTAACTAGATTGTACTCTTCAATAAGTTGACGCAAGGAGCGATGCTCTGATGCAATTTTATCGCGTTGAGCGTGCTTCCAGAATTCTTCATGATTAACTTGTTCATCAAGTGTCTTAAATTTATGATCAATATTCTCTTGTTGCCAATAGTGAGTTAGAGCGGTGATATCTGGCTCAACAGATTTGAGTTGTTCTCTTAATTCATCGATTAACATAGGATTCTTGCATGGTTTATGTGAAATGATAGATAACTATTTTTTCTAATTTTATTATTTTGATTTTTGAAAAATTTATATTTTATGTCAAGGTGAAAGCTTTATTCTTATTGCTTAATAATGTTAACGAGGTACAGTATTTTTTCATTATTTTAACGATTATTTTTCAAATTTTTCACCGAGGAATGGACATTTGCCGCCACTAATTTTTTGAGTATAGCCTAACTAAACATACTTAATTTGGTAGAGTCTCTGTATTTGTGCAAGACTGGAGTTTTTCATATAATCTTGCTCTAGTATATCAAATACTAAGAATTTGTCAGGTGACTTAAGTGAGCTTTAAAGCTTCAAGATATTTTGATTAATGTCTTTATTGTTAATTGGGGGGTAGCGTCTGTTGCTGTGTTGTAATAAAATTTTGTATTTTTTGATAAATAAAAAACAATTCTGTATTGGGTGTTTCGGGAGTACTGATTATTTCGTTTTGTTGGCTAGGGCTCAAGTTATATGGCTTGTATATAGGCAAAGAATAAACTGATCCATTTGAAAGACCATAAACAAGATAATAAAAATGCTCATCATGAATGCAGTAAAGATGAGTTACGGGATATTCTTGGTGTTCCTTTAACAGGCAGAGAGCTTTTGATTGTATATCTAACACCCATATTCGACTAGTTGTGTTGGGGGTATAGCTAATAAAAAAAAGAAAAAGTTTATCAGGGGAAGGTCTCATTTTTTTAATACTGCCAAGTTTAACTTCTTTATTGTTAAGAATAGTCGTTGCATAGTTGTATTTGTGGTTTGTTGGTATTAGTGTTTCTCTGAAATAGTTATTATCAAAATGAATGGCGACAATTTCTCCTGTATGACATCCACAAAAAAGTTGTTTTTTACCGTTAATAGTTATGAACTGTAAAGAGCTAATATCATGGTTAAAAAATCTTCTATCCGGAGAAAAAGCAAATGGATAAGTACAATAGGAAATACTTTTGTCAGGAATAGACTTGAGAACGTTAGGGTTATAATTAATGTTGTAAGCAATTGTCTCTCCCTCTTGGTCTAGTGTTACATGTGAAGAGAGTAAAAGTTCCTCTTGAATGGTGCAGCTACTTAGTTCATAGTTATGATAGCTTGACCAAAGAATGCTTCCTTGATTAAAGGAGATGGAGAGTATGGTTGTTGAATTGTTATTGACAGATCTTCCCTCAATTGCTTTTATTGGCTGATCATAGTGACTATTTATTGTTGCTCCTGTCCCGACTAAATCCTGATCAGAAAAATCCTCCTT
>CAYMBP010000018.1:0-32010 GCA_964388745.1 uncultured Pseudomonadota bacterium
ATTGTCCATCTTCTGGAAAAAAATAATCTTTCATATCATCGCTGTATAATCCTGTATAAATTCCTTTTTCTTTAACATCTTTAATAATTTTTCTAATTTGTTTTTCTGTTGCTGAGTACTCTCCGCTTTGTTCATTAAAGCTCAAAAGTCCTTGTTCAACATATGCTTTTGGTTGAAAAACCAGTTCGCCTTCTGCTGTGCGAGCGGGGAGCGATTTCATGTTATTAAGAACATTTTGGCGTTTAGCATATATGCTTAAAAGTGAGCTGAGGATACCTACTTCATCTTCTTTTGTTACTATTTCAAGGGCAATTAATGACCGGATTTTATCCGTATTATTTTTTATAGTGGTACGGTATTCATTAAGTTTTTCGGTATTATCTCCATATTTGAGGGTGTCCAAAAAACTTTGTAAGGTGCTTATTTTGCTTAATGATTCTAAAGTGGCATCAGAAGAGAGATCATCCTCATTAAGTAAGACAATTGTATTTTGTCTATTAAAGCTTCTCAGGTTTTTTTTCCCTCGCCTTGCTTCTTTAATCGCATTTTCGGCAATATCTTTTGTCTTTTGGATTTTATCTGCATTTGAACTGTAAGCATTTTGGCTGACTAAGCCAAAAAGCGCAGTAAATGCTGTAATATAAAAACGAGTATTTTTCATAGGTTTTCTCCCTGTGAGTAATGGGGTTATTAATCTAAAATAATATATTCCTTGTTAAATAGATTATATCAACAATTATTTCATAATTGCAATTTAATAGTTGTTTTTATCCCTAATATAAAGAATTATTTCAATGAGTCTATTCTATAAAGGTTTTATATTTGCTATCTATGTATTGAATTTATACGCTATTTGAATAATGATTGAATGCTATGGTACTTTTAAAAATACTAAAGTAAGCAGTAAGCAAAGAGCACGGTTCATAGGGGAGTCGATTATTATGATGAAAAAAATATGCTTTTTATGGATTAAAGGCTTTTTAGGAATTCTGTTAATTACTTCATCGATATCTGCTATGAAAATGGAGCAATGGGAACGTTTGGATATTGATCAATTTAAAGTAGTCTTAAATAATATACTTACAGGATACGGTGATATTCAAGTTCTAGAAGATGCTCTTAAAAGAGCAGGTTGTTCGCTTGAGTGGTTTGTACATAATGTTATTGATGAGAGTCATCTTTTTCCTGAATGTTTTTATATTTTTGATAAAAAAAGCGTGCTTAATGGAAAGAGCGTCTCTCTACTTACTTTCTCTGCTGATAGCAAAAAGCTTGCATGGTCAGGACGAAATTCTTATAAAGTTGAGTGGTGTGATCTTGCAGAGCGAAACATAGAAGAGATATTATGCAGTAATCAAATCCAGCGCTTTATTCCTTTAAGTCTCTCCTTCAACGCAGAGGGTCAGGTTCTTCTTGGAATGGATAATGGAAACTTGCTGATTCAAGATAAATTAAGTTTTGTATTTTCTCACGTCTCAGCCATTTCTGATAAACAGGTTTTGTCTTATGCTGTATCAAATGATGGAGCTTTTTGTGCATATTCATATGATGGTTCTGTTTTTATAATAGAGAGTTCTTCTGGTAACTATATTAAAAAAGTTCCTCTCAACAGGAACTATGATGAAGTTCATGCGTTAAAGTTTTTGTGTTCAGGAAAATTGATAATGTGTACAAGAGAAGGGGATTTTTTATTGTGGGACTCTGCTGAAAATTGTGTTCGTGATATTTGTAATGAAACAATTCTTACTAGAGGAGCAAGGGCTCTTACAACCTCGGCTGATTATCGTTATTTAGCTGCACGTATAATGAATGGAGATATTTTTATTTATAATGTTAAAAGTGAAAAATTAACATATTCTTTAAGCTATGCAGGAAGGGCGATTGCAGGTGATTGCTCATTTGCTTTTGATGCTTCTGGTCTGTATATGGGATATATTTCTCATGGAAATTTCTGTCTTAAGCGCTTGCAAGATGGATCTCTTGTACAAGTTTTTTCTAATCAATTAGACTCACTCAATTCAGTGGCATTTTCTCCTGATGGACAGTATTTAGCACTTGGCTCTCGAGAGGGAGAGATATTTTTTGCAAGGCGTTGCAGTAAAAAATGTTTAAGCAATTTGACGCTAAGGCAAATCATTTTTATGCTTTGGTTTAATGAGAATAGAGATGAAAGTTATAAAAAATCAGAGACATTTAAGACTTTTCCTGAAAAGATGAAAGAATTTCTTGAAAGTGTATTATTGTGATTGTTAAATATTGATAAGAGGTGAAAAATGAAGTTTTGGTGGTGTGCCTAACAGGACTCGAACCTGTGGCCTAGCGATTAGGAATCGCTCGCTCTATCCACCTGAGCTATAGGCACATCATACTTTTAGATTACCTGCTCTAATGAGTGGTGCGCCTGGCAGGATTCGAACCTGCAACCTGCGGATTCGAAGTCCGATACTCTATCCAATTGAGCTACAGGCGCATGTCTTAATTGACTACGTATAATTTTATAGCATAAAAAAAGTGAAAATGCTAGTTATAAATCAGATAAAACAGCTTATAAAGATTAGTTAATTCTGCATAAACCAATTATAGCAAAAGCCATTTTAATTTGCCCAAATATTCTAATTATTCTTATTCAAGCATTTATAACGGTTTTATAGCTAACAAAGATTGCTTGCATGGTTGAAAGCAAAAGAGATTTACTAAATCTGCGAGGGCGAGCTATGAAGCTGGCATTTTGTGTTTGGATAAGATCAAGGATAAGTTGAGTTTTATCGATATAAAGATAATTTTCTTTCAGTATCTTATCAAGTGCTTGAAGGCCAATGAGTAATTTCTTTAGCTTTGCCATGGGTTAGTTCCTCTTATGCTTGTTAATGATTTTTTCATATAACAAGTATCCTACGTATTGGACTCTATCGCTAGACCCTATCACTCACTGTGTTCGTTTCAGGGTGATGTTCTGTAACTATGGAACAATAATTTTGTGGGTATCAAGTTAAAATTATTTAGTTGTATGGAGTGAGATTTTTGCATTATTTGTTAAAAGGCAATGAGTAAGTTCTTCAATGTCAACCATTGGTTTAATGGTTATTAAATAATAAAGATCTTCTGGTTTTTTTTCATAGTCAGAGATAATACCAAGACAAAATCCTTCAGGAAAAATGCGGCCTTCGCCGCTTGAAAATACAAAGTCGTTTCGACCAATTGGCTGCAAATGGTTGACAAGTGACATATTGCATGTGGAGATATCGTTTTTACCTTCAATAATGCCATGTGCTTGAGTTGTGTTTGTGTAAGAAGCTACTTTACATCGCTTATCAGTAATTAATAGTACTTTGCAGTAATAATCGTAAACTTCAATAACTCGTCCAATAATTTGTAGTTTATAGAGTGCAATCATATCAGAAGCAATCCCATGCGCAGATCCTTTGTTGATAAGAATTATTTGTTCTTGGGAAGAAAGTCTTTTAACTATAATCTTCCCTAAAATGCTAGAGCTAAGTTGATAGCGTTTTTTGAAATCACGCAAATCGTCTGTTTCTTCCATATATTGCTGGGTGCCAAGGGTAATTGTTACTGATTCAAGGAGCTCATTATATTTTTCCTTTAGTCTTTTATGTTCACAGGCAAGGGTCTGGTATGAATGAAAATAATTGCCTATTGACTCGATCATATCAACAGTATAGGCGCTGGTTATAATAAAGGGATAGGTAATGCTGGCAGTAACTCGTTCAAAAGCACCATGATGTAAAAAAAGAATTTTGTAGCCAAGAAAAATAAGAGCGAAAAAAGAGAGAAGATAATATCTTTTTTTAGTAACCGATGCTTTGCTAGTCACGAATATTGCTCCTTGTTTTGTTAAGCATAAAACATATTTCAATTTTTTAATTTGCAAAAAGTTATTTTATTACTATACTAACCTTCTAAGTATAAAATATTTTTTGTTATATCTGGCTTTTTAGAGTGAAAGGGCCTTCTATGGTTCGTCTTTTTTTAATTACTACATTTTTTATTTCTTCAGTCTATCAGCAAATCTTTCCAATTATAACTGGATCTCAAAATCAAGATATAATTAGTATGCAAAAAAAATTAAATGAGTATTTGTTGTATGGTGACAATCGGGTGGCAGCAGGATTTAATTCATTTAAAAAGAAGTTGAAGGATCGTTATTTATGCTTGGAGCTACTTAATTTTCGTGAAGATGATGGGACGGTCTTTTTGGATGGAGTTAGGAAGCGTATTTATATGAACGCTTATCGGGAAATAAGTTTGTATCTAATAGAAGATGAAGCAGAGCGCCAGCTGTTTCTCGATACGTACGTAAAAAATGCGGAGGATTATATTAATTGTTTGACAGATGAAGCTGTTAAAGGTTTTTTGAGCTCTAAATTATTGAAGTACAAAATAAAATTAAAAAAGGATGAAGATAGAGAAATTATTATAGAAAAGTTAAGCCAAAAAGAACGTCAGAAGCGAGCTGTTCTTGCTGATGAGCAAAGTGAAGAATCAACTGAAGAAGAGACTGTTATTACAGGTATTGATGGACAAGAAATGTCACTTGCTCGGGCGATTGAGGTATTTAGTCAAGGAAACTTATTTGAAAAATAAAAAATCTTAACAAAAGGGCCATCTTCAGCGAAGATGGCCCTTTTAAAATTAAATTATATGATCTAATCTTGCCAAGGTCTTGGCACAGAGATAATTAGATGATAAAGCTTATTCTGGGTTATGAATAACACTGTTTTCAGTAACAACTTGAGTCAATAAATTTCTCATCTCTTCTTCAGATTGTGTTCTCAAAAGAGAGCCTCGCCATTGTGAAGCATTATGAACTGTACGAATATATTGAGGCAATTGTTTTTTAAATGCACTAAATCCATACTTACCATAGTGTTGAATGTTTAAATCAAGGTGTTTAAATGTATATTCTAGGGCTGTTTTAGTATCAATACTAAATTTTTTGCCTTGTGCTTCATCGGTAATTTCACGCATTTTCCAAGGAGCACCCCACAGCGCTCGTCCAATCATGAAGCCATCACAACCTGTCAAATTATATACCTTTTCAACAGATGCAAAACGATTCAGGTTTCCTGAAAATACAACAGGAATAGAAATTACTTTTTTGATTTGAGAAACAAGGTCATAATCAAGCCGAGATGTAAAGCCTTCTGGTTGAGTGCGAGGGTGAATAATGATCATTTGAGCCCCATTGTCTTCAGCAAGTCGAGCAACTTCAATTGCATTTTTTTGTTTAAAACCTGCTCGAATTTTAATGGAAAAGGGTACTCGGCCATTAATAATTTTCATAAAATTATTAATTAATAATTTAAGGCGAGGCAAGTCGGCCATCAATGCAGATCCAGAGCCTGATCGAGTTACAGCAGGAGCAGGGCATCCACAGTTAAGGTTAATTGCCATAAAGCCATGAGAAAGTACCTTTTCAATTGCGTCTTCCATGAAGTCAAGACGATTTGCTGAAAATTGAAAAGCTAGCGGTTGTTCTGTTTGTTTGTAAGTAACTGTGCGTGGTTGTTTTTCATTGCTTACGCATGAAATATGTCGCATTTCACCAAACAATAATTCTTCAGGGGAAAACTCTCGAATCAATTGTCGCAGGGGAGAGTCCGTAATGCCGTCAAGTGGGGCAGCCATAAAGCGGGATACCTTGACCCCGCCTCCAATATCTATTTTTTCAGTCCAAAAATTATTCATAACCATCCGGGAATTGAGTATAAAAGCCTGTCTTTTGCTCAAATGCATGAGCAACCGTATACAAACGTTCTTCAGAATATCGTGGTCCAAGAAACTGGACACCAATCGGCAATCTTTCTGTAGAAAAGCCGGCAGGAACAGAAATTGCTGGGGTTCCAATCATACAGTTAGGAACATTAAAATAGTCAGCCATGTACATGGTCAAAGGATCTTTGTTGAGTTCACCAAGTTTGAACGGAAGTGATGGAGTTGTTGGGCTCATGAGCACATCAACATCGTTAAATGCTTCTTCAAATTCACGACGAATCATTTGGCGAATTTTTTGTGCCCGTTCATAATATTCTGTACGATGGCTTGCTGAAAGTACGTAATTGCCAAGCAAAATGCGGCGTTGGACCTCGTGGCCAAGTCCTTCACCTCGTGTTTTAATATACATTTCAGTAAGAGCATCACCATCTCGGTTAGTGTGGCCATATAATGAGCCATCAAAGCGAGACAAGTTTGATGCAGCTTCTTCATAGTTAATAACAAAGTAAAGCGCAATAGAGTATTTTAAGTGGGGCAAATCAATATATGAAATTTTTGCACCAAGTTGCTCAACAGTTTTAATTGCTTCATTAAAGCGTTGTCTGACTTGTGGGTCAATACCCTCACTCTCAACAGCATCTTTAATAATTCCAATACGAATTCCTTCAGGAAGTTTCCCTGTCAGTGCTTTGGTAAAGTCAGGCGCAGGTTTTTGAATGCTTGTAGCATCGCGTTCATCATGCCCTGAAATAATACTCATAGCAAGTGCACTATCTTCAACTGTGCGAGCCATTAAACCAATCTGATCAGTTGATGAGGCAAATGCCATTAAGCCAAAGCGAGGAACTCTACCATATGATGGGTACATTCCAACAAGGTTACAAAATGATGATGGTTGACGAACAGATCCTCCAGTTTCAGAACCGAGTGCAAAAGGAATGAGTCCAGCCGCAACAGCTGATGCTGAACCTGAGCTTGATCCACCAGGAGATCGAGTTGTATCCCAAGGATTTTTTGTTGCACCATAAAAAGAAAATTCACCACTTCCACCCATGGCAAATTCATCCATATTTGATCGTCCAAGAAGGCAAGAGCCCGCTTTTTTGAGGCGCTCAATAACTGAAGCGTCGTATGGAGCTTTGTAATCACGGAGCATACGAGAAGCTGCAGATGTGATTTGATTTTTAACACAGATATTATCTTTAATTAAGCATGGAATGCCCTGAAGGGGTCCATTTTTTTGGTAGTCAGTATTTTGATAAGTTTCAATAACACAGTTAAGATCTGGGTTATATTTTTCAATACGCTTTTTATAAAAAGAAAATACTTCTTCTGGTGTAAATTCTTTATTTTTGTAGCCAGCAAGAAGTGTTGCGATTGTTGATTGAGCTTTCATTGATTATCCTTAACTTCTTGTCTTACGAATCATTTGTGGAACAACAAAATAAGAATCTTCATGTACAGGCGCATTTTGAATGAGGCTTTTTGCTTGTTGCTGATAAGCTTCATCGTTAACGCATGCTTGATCTTCGCGCATGAGAGGTTTTTGTTGATCATTGTTGAGTTCGCATGGTGTAATATCAACTTGATTGAGTTCTTCAATGTACGTCAAAACAGAGCGAATTTCCTCAGCAAAGAGAGCACATTCTTCATCATTAATTTCTAGTCCAGCAACGAGGGCAATATCATGAAGTTCTTGTCGTGAAATGTCGTTCATAACAAATTTCCTATCTTGAGATGTGATACCAGGCTCTTCCTTTTATTCGCCACAGGAAGATAATACCCATTATACCAGTTGTAAGATACAATGTCCCGTAAATGACAATCAATTTTGTGGCAAGCTGAGTAAATGCAGATTGTGAAATAAAATAAGAGACTGGAATAAAGAACAGGAAAATAGAAGCAGCCCTTCCAAGCATAACTGTTTTCACATCATGTGCGCCTCGCAGAGCTCCTGCAAGAATAACTTGTGTTAAATCAAAAACAACAAAGAGGCTAACCAGCTGAAGCGCTGGGACGGCAATATGAGAGAATTCATTCGTAGTGTCGTAAAAGCTAACAAAATATTCAGCGTATGTTGAAAGTGTTAGGAGGGAGAGCGTAGTGAAAAAAGCCCCCAAAAACCAGGTTTTTTTTACATTGGCAAAAGCGCCTTGATAATCACTTGAACCAATGCGGTTACTGACAAGAAAGACAATAATTTGAGCAAAGGCAATTGCTGGAATAAAGGCGAGTCGCTCAAGCCGTTGAATCGCTTCATATGACCCAATAGCAGCCATTCCCATAGGGGTAATCATCTTGTTGAGCCAAACATAACCAATTGCCATAGTTCCTTTATCAATAATGATTGGCCAGCTTAAGTGGAGTAATTGTTTTGTTCGTTCAAGTGAAAAAAGTCTAAAAAAAGTTTTTTTGAAATATTTTTTATATTCAGAATTGCTTAAAATATAGGTAATGGCAACAGCATTCATAATGCCGTATTGAATAACAGAGGCAATAGCAGAGCCCAAAAGGCCATATTTGGTAAAACCCATTTTTCCTAAAATTAGGCTATAATCAAAAAAGATAAAAGCGGTGATTCCAATAAGGTTAATGATCATTGGGATATGGGTGTTTTTTACTGCTTTCATAAAGCTGACAAGAGCGAGTGATGAAAAAAGTAAAAAGATGCCAAGTGACTTGAGCCGTAAAAAGGGAGTGCCGATTGGTATCATTGCATCTGGAACTCCCATCCATTGAAAGATGTATTCAGCGCCAAGCATAATAATAATTAATTGACTAAATCCAATAATAAATGTTGCCCAAAAAGTGGTTCCAAAGCTGGTGCCACACTCTTCATACTCTTGAGCGCCATTATATTTTCCAATTAGGGCAATTGATGCAGCAGGGATCCCTTCTGCGAGTTTAATGAGGAGGTGAATTATGCTGTTGGTAACACCAAGAGCTCCAAATGTTGCAAGTGAGCCAAGCTGTGCAACAAAGTAGCCATCAAGCATTGGGCTTAGCGAATAGAGAACAGTTGCTGTAATCACTTCAGGAAGCCAGTAACTAAGAATTGATTTTATCGAATCTCCACGATCATTCACGAGTATCTTCCCCGGCTTATATGATAATGTTTTCATAGACTCACCTCATGATTCTGTATTGGTTCTACATTGGTGTTCACAGCATCTGTTGACGTTCCACTACTCCCATCTGACCTGTATACTACAATATGTTGGAAAAGTAAATGAAGGCATCAGTTTATTGCCGTTTAGTTCAGAATTTAGTTATGAATTTGGTGTGAGACTATAATGTAACTTTGTGTTTCAACCTGATTTCACCCTGAAATGAGGGCAGCAAAATGATAGGGTCTAGCGACAGATTTTATTGCTACTTACAATTCTGGAGCGCAGCAATAGAGTTTATGATGGCATTATTATTTGGGCTTATTATGTTAGCTCAAGGGTGTTTTCTTCTGAGCCACTTTCTGTATATGTTGCTACTTGAGTATCTTGCTCGACTGTCTGTTCTTCTACGGTATTACCTTGCTCCGGAGTAAGATCATCCTTTTCTCTTTGTTGTTTTAGTGATTTAAGCTTCAAGAGGAGTTGAGTTGTGCGGAGTTTACTTGTCTCATACGGTTCTCGTTCATCACGCATGATGATTCCTTCTTCCATGATTTTTTCCCGCATGGTACTCAACACCGCTTCTTCTTTTTCGTCAATGCGTTTTTGCCAGTCAGTGATGCTTTCATCCGGTTGGATGTTAACTGAAACAAGTTCTTGCTCAGCAACGAGTCGCTTTTTTAGATAATCTATTTCTGCGCCAAGGTTATTAATGGTTCCATCAAGCATTTCGAGTTGTTCTTGGTCTCCCTCTCCAGCTTGTTGGCCGGTAGCCATTTCTATTTTTTTCTTTTGCATGAGTTCTTCAAGGTTTGGAATTTTCTCTTCAAGCTTTGCAATAAGCTCTTTTCGTTGGGCAAGAGCCTCTTGGGGGGGGTGATCATCATTAACGTGAGGAGAGTATCGTGTATCAAATTCTTGCAATGCTATTTGCTGGTCGACCAGCCCCTTACTCATTTTAAGCTCTGCAAGCTTAGTCGTGATATCTTCTGGAGACATATTGCCTGGATTTTGAGTAAGATCGCCTTCTTCTTTGGCGATTGCATCTTTTCTAAAGGAAAGAGCGCTTAAAGATTCTATTTCACTCTGTTGAAGATTGCGACCAAATAGCTTTTGTATATCAACTTTTTGAGCGAATGGGTGCATACCTCCAGCTCCTGCGCCAAGAGCCTGTATGTTGCCGGTTTTGAGTTGGGTAAGCATCTCTTTGTTTTTTTGAAGAGCGCCAAGGTCAAGCTCTTTGAGCTTTTTCAGTTTTTCTTTTTGCTCAGCTACTTGTTGTGCTGCAGGAACAATAACCATTGAGATCATGATCCCGGTGAATGCGGCAAATGCTCCTATCGCCAAAAGACCCTTGAGGATAGACTCTACACGTTTTTGGCGGCCGAAGATTTTGCCGTAGGCTTCGTCGCGGACAAGTTTTTCATAGTCTTCAATAGCTTTTTGCATTTTGAAAGAAAAATCCGTATCATTTTCTGAAACCTTCTTTCCTAAATAATTTATAAGATCTTGTTCTCTTATGTTAAAGATACTAGCAATAATCTTTTTATCTTCATCGGACATTTTTGTTACTTGTTCCTTGAATTGTTCGCGTGAGATCGTAACCATTTCATTTTGTTTTGTAAATTCTTCAAATGATTTTATTCTTCGTTGATACCTTGCCAGTTCAGTATTTTCTGCAGTTTTCTTTTTACCTGAAAGTGTATCAACAAATTTTTGAATGCTGCTTGTGTCTTGTTTTTGAAGCTGCCAGCGAAGGTTGAGTTCTTTTTCATCGAGTTCTCTTTGTTCACCTTCTGCCTTAAGGCTTTGTTTTTGTTTTTCTGTGAGTTTTGGTTTTTTATCTTTTTCCTTCTTAAGGCGCTTCTCAAGTTCTTTCTCGCTAATATCAGCTGAAAAGAAATTTTCTACCCGAGAAGGAGTTTCTGCTGAGGATGTCTCTTGTTTGTCGGGTGTTTTTGAGCAATAGATTGAGGGGCTGGTATTAAGTGTAGTAAAAAGGAAAAAAGCGAGAATTTTGTTCTTCATTATTTTCTTTCTTGTTTAATTGTGTGACGATTTACACAAGTGCTAAATTTTTAACAGTATTAACTACGCTTTTCATTTTTGTTTTGTCATGGTGCGCTCTTTGTACGGTGGTTTAAGTTTAAGAAGCACTTCAGTTGTTCGGTCTCTGCTTGCCTCATACGGTTCTTGTCTATCTCGTTGTATAGTTTCGTCATTTATAATTGCTTCTCGTATTACTGTTATAATATCCTCTTTTTTCGCTAAAAATTCTTTTTCCCATTCAGGCAAATCAACGCTTTTGGCTGGTTTGCTCTTAATAATGTTCTGTTCTGCAGCCATGCGAAGGTTGAGGTAAGTAAGCTCTGTATTAATGTTGGCAATTTTGCTTTTAAGAAGAGTAAGTTCTTGCTCAACATTTAAATTTTTTTGTTGCTTACTATTTTCATTTTCACGTTTAATTGCTTGCATAATATTTTCAGAGCTAAGTTGAGAATTTAATTGTTCAAGTTTTTTTTCTAAGATTTGAAAAATATCTTTGTGTTGATCAAGAGCTTGAGATATAGAACCATCTTCCTTTATTATCGGAGCGTAGCGAATATTGAGTTCATACATAAAAAGTTGCTGATTTAGGAGAGCGAGCGACATTTTGAGTTCACTTCTTTTTTGAGTGAGGGCGTCTTCTGATAATTCATCGAGATTTTCTTCTAGTTTTATCGATTTATTTTTGAGTATATCTAATTGGTGAGCAATAATGCTGATGGTTCCTATTTCATCTTCAGTTAGAGGGCGACCCATATATTCCAGGTCAGATGCTTTTTGGGCAAAGGGGTGAATATCTGATGCTAGGTCTCCAAGAACTTTTTTATTTTTTTTGTTTGTTTTTTCTAGGATATTTTTATTGAAAATGGAAAGATCTATCTCTTTGCTTGCCTTATTTTTTTTATTTTTGGCAATGTCAGATTGAATTATTGCTGAGCTGAACAGAGATTTAAGACCAAGGTAGGCAAAAAGAGGGATAGTGCTTAAAAGAAGTCTAAGAGGGAATTTAATTATATTATGTTTTTTTAAGACTTTTTGATATTGCTCTCGTCGTATCATTTCTTTGTATGCATTAATACCGTTAATTAGTTGCTCATTATTTTTTTCTTTCCAGCCTTCTTGGTTTAAAAGTTTTTCTTTTATTCGATTTCTTTTTTCGGCCGTACTTCCATCTTCTGATTGAAAAAACGCTTTATAAAAAATATTAACGACTTCTGAATTCATATTGTCAATCTCTTTTTGGAGCATATCTTTTTTTTCTGTGAAGCTATTTTTTTCAGATGGTGTATTTTTTCCTTCAAACTTTTTCATTTTTTCGACGTATTCTGTAAGACTTGAGAGAGAAAGTCGCTTTAGAGTGAGTTGGCGCAGGTGAGCTTCTTCAGCATCATCTTCGACTTTGAATCGAGATAAATTGGATTCTTGGTCTTCCTGGTTTTTAGATTGTGACGGCTTTGACCATATTGTTAAAATAGCAGGATTTTTTTTCTTATTTTCGTAGGAGTTTAATGTTTGATTAAGCTCTTTTATTGGGTTATATTCCTTTTTCATTTTTAGATTTTTTAGGTGTCGAAAAATGTCTTTTCTTTCTCCTTGAGCGACAGCTTTTTCATGTCTAATTTGAGAAGAGAGCCTTTTTTCTTTTTGTTCTTTGCTTGGATTAATAGTTGATATAATATTCTTCATGCCAAAGGCTTGATTAGTTATGATTTGGCTTATTATAAAGAGTAAAAAAAGGAGTGTTTTTTTCATGGATTCTCCTCTTTTTTTGAAATAATTTTTATTTTTCATTGCCTTGAATTTCTTCAATGTGAGCGACTTCTTCTGCCTCTTTAAGGCTCGCTAGCTCACTTCGAGTTCTGCGCTTACTGTGAGAAAATGGTTCTCGTACATCACGTATCATTGGGGCAAATGTGAGAAGCTCTTGTCGCCCATCTGCAATGATTTGCTGATATTTTGCATTGAGTTTTGCTCTCTCTTCGTCTCGTGATTTTTGATAAATGTATATAATGCTGTGTGATTGACGATGGGCTTCATAAATGGCACGCTCTATTTTATGTTTAATGCGCAAATAATGAAATTCAAAGTTTAAATTGTTCACAATCCCTTGTAGTTCTTTTCTCCGAGCCTCAGACCCTTTTAATGAAAGCATTTCTCGCCTGAGTGCTGTTTGATAGTGCATTAAATTAACGAGTAACTTGTTACTAATTTGTTCATATTCTTTGTTGCGGATATCATAGGGAATGTTATTTCGATCTTCATAGCGTATATCAAGTTCTTTAAGGTAAAAATCTTGTTCGCTTAATTGTTTTTTTTGTAAATAATGCTCGCATTGCTCTTTTTCTTCTTCGCTAAATACGGTTTTGTCTTGAGAGTCAGCTCTTTTTTGGAGGTTAAGTAAATTTGCTTGTGCAAGCTCAATGCGATATACAACATTGGTGAGAAATGACATTTCGTCATTTGTAAGTTTACGGCCAAAGAGTTCTTCATTGGAAATTTTAACAATCATTGGGTTGAAGTTTGACTCATAATCTTTGCTCAGCATTTCGCTTTGTCGTGAGAGTTGCTCTCTCTCCTCTGTTGAAAAACTGCTATAAATAGTTCCAAAAATAACGCTTGGTATGCTTGAAACTCCGGAGATAAGGTTACTTACTCCTGAGCCAAAAGAGGAGATATTAGATGCTGCTTTTTTCCGTAAAAATTCATAAGTACTTGGGTTCTTTTGTCCGATGTCTTCGGCCTTGTTTATTGAGGGATATAGGTGAGCAAGGGCTGTAAGCAATAAAATATAACTATGTTTTTTCATTATTTTTCTCCTTGAGATAAAAATATCTTAGAAATAAGGCGATCTTCTGTTCGTTTACTATTGTGGTTTATTAACGCTACTCTTTGAAAAACATGATGATTATAGGCTTTTTTTAGATGTAATTTGGCTATAGATTCTTTTAAGATACGAGCAAGGTCATTGTCAGGACTTAATTGTTTTTTTAGTGCATCATAGTGTTCTTGCGCAATAAGCCTTATAGAAAGATAGGTAGATTCTTTTTCAAGAATATCCTTATAAGTTTTAAGGTTTATAAGCAGCGCATTAATCTCTTTTTGCGATAGATCTTGATTCTTAATAAATACTTCTCGCTTTTGATTAAGAGAGGTATACTTTGCGGCAACAATCTTGTATTCATTATGAGTGCGGCGCAGCGTTTTTCTGTATTGCTCAGTGGTAACAACAGATCCGTCATCATTGCTAAATCTGATATCAAGTTCAAAAAGAGAAAAATCAACATATTTTTTTTCAAGAGCTTTTTGAAGTGTTTTGTAAGAATAGTCAGATGGATCTGCAATGTTCATTATTTCTTTTGAAAGCATCTTAATATTATTAATAATTGATGCTCCCCTGATTGCTTCCTGCGCATAAATTTTTCGTGCAAAAAAATGCCTGTTGGAAAGATCAATGATCTTTTTAAGGGGAGATTCTTCGTTCGTTTCTAGAAAAGCTTTTTCTTTATTTGAGCAGAGGGACTGAGATATATTCAAAATAAGTATCATGAGGAATAAATATTTTATCATTTTTCCTCTTCAAAGTTATTGATATTACGTAGGTGATCCGATACAAGCCGTCGAATACGACTACTTTCATATGACTCACTGGTATTGCGCATAAAGCTAGGATCTGCAGATAATTGTTCATACATTGCTTGGTCTGTTAATTCACCTTTATATATTTTTTCATTAAGTTGTAAGTATTTTTTTTCATTAGCTATATTGCGCATTATTCCAGTTGTTTGGTTGATTTGTTGTGTTAGTTTTTCTACGCCATACTTAATCTTTTCTTGCATATCTTTATCATACTTATTATCCGTTAAAGCATTTGTCAGGATTTTTTGCTTTTCCTCTAGGTCTTGTAGTTGAGGGGCGAGTTCTTTGAGCTCATTATCAAGAAGCTTAATAGATTCTGAGTATTCTTTGAGCCTTACAAGAGAGCCATTGTCATGGTTGTAACGAATATTTAATTCTTTCATGTAGATATCAAACATGATTTTTCTTATTTCTTCTCGGCGTTCTGCTGCTTTTATTTTTTCACTTTTACTTAGGACCCCAGTTGTTTCTGTTAATTGAGCAAGTGCTTTTGTTCGTTGGTGCTTTCTGATAAAGAGATCAAGCAGCTCTTTTTGTTCACCCTCATTAAGGAGGCGGCCGTATGCCTCTGTTTGATTGATGTTGTCCACCTGTTCTTGAGCAATTTCTTCTGCTGTTGGTTCTCGAGGGCCGGTATTTTCAAGAGGCGTTACTTCTCCTACAGCTCCGATTTGTGCACCGCCAAAGGCTCCCATTTGGACGTAGCCACCTTGTTGAGCAAATTGGTCTTCAACATCGGCAACGTCACCAAAGCGGTCCATATCAACCTCTCGCGTTCCTTCATCAAAAAAAACACCAGGTTGCTCTCCAATATCAATATCTGTGCCAACACCGCCAGCCATAGTAAAGATAAGTGATCCAACACCGGCTACAGCGATAAGGCCTAAGACGCTTAAAACTTTTCGTTTCTGTGACCACTCACTGGCAGATGCTAATTTTTTGTAGGACTCAAGTGCTTCTGCAAGACCCTCTGGTGCTTTAGCGAATTCTATGTCTGCCTTAAGCTCTTTAATTTCAGCTTCTTTATCTAGTATTTCTTTTATTTTTTCGTTTTCGTTCATTTGTATGACGGCTGTTTTTCGTTCTGCTTGTGCCTCTTCAATTTTTTTTTCAAGTGCTTCTTTTTGTTCTTTAAACTCCGGAGCATTTTGCTTAAGATTTTCTATATCTTTTTTGAGAGCCTCAATTTTTTTATCAGCTTCCTTGATTGGGGCTTGAAATTTTTTAATTAATTGATTCAATTCTTTTCTCAACTCTTTTACTTCAGCTTCTTTGTTTTCAATTTGTTTCTCTTTTTCTTTAACTTCTTCTTTGGTTGGCATTTCTCGTACGTCACCTTGTGCTAGAATTTCCTTGAGTTGTTGAAGGGTTTTTTGAACGGCTTCTTTTTCGGCTCCCAAGGCTTTACGAGCTAGTTCTTTAGCGCTAGTATTGCTCTCAAGTGTCTTGAGTATTTCCTCGGTTTCCTTGGCGAATTTCTCGACTTCGTCTCTTGTTTTTTGATCAAGTTGATAAATTGTTACTTCTTTTTCTTCGCCTGTTTTGGCATCTTTTTTCTTTGTTGTACCCTTAAGCGTTTCAAGAAAATTGGTAATGCTTTCTTGTCGTTTGCTAAGTGATTCGCTTTTTTCTGAAAGGTTACCCCATGTTCCCATTTTAAGGAGCTGAGGACCTCCGCCGCTTCTGACGTTTTTAATAAATGCTTGTCTTGAGATCATTTCTCTGTCGGCTTTTGTTGATTTTCTTTTTTCTTTGAAATCTTTTCTTTGTTTCTTTAAGCCTTCATAGAAAATGTTACCGCTTTCTTCTTCAAGTTCTCGAGTTTCATTATCCGTCTTGAGTCCAGCCATTCTTTGCCCTTTTTCTTTTTGTCCATGAAGGGCCGAGAGGGGCCAGAGTGTGAAGGTGGAGATGAGGAGTAAGGAGCCTATATTTTTCTTCATTCTTCCATAGCTTTGATTAAGTTTGAACTTGTTTTATGAGGATATTGCTCCCTTTTTTCTCTGTCTGATAGCCCTCTATAAAGAGCATAATTTGATCGAGCTTCTTCAAGAGAGACTTCTTGACCATCTACGGTTATTGTCAGTTCAGCATTATCACTGCCTGCAGCTTCTCCTTCTAACTGTGCTTGAAGTGCAGCTGCAGCATCTGCCTTTTGTTCTTTATTTGCTTGTTTTTCTTCTTCTTTTTGTTCAATGGTCTTTTCTACTTCGTCAACAAGATCTTTTTCTGCTTGTTTATCTCCCGCTTGTGTTTTTAAAATAAGTTTTTGTATTTTAAAAGATGAAAGATCTGCAGGACTTACAAATTTTTCATAACCTGACATTTTTTTAAACCCTGTTTGTTGTCCAGTAACGGCTTTAACAATTTGATCAGCAGCAGCTCTTCTCATTTGTTGTGTTATATTTTTTTGGTCATCTCTGAGTTGCTTCATCGTTTCTTCCCTGTTAACGACAGTCTCTTCTCGGCTCGGTGAAGAATCATCTTTGCCTCCTATTTTTCCTGTATCGAGTAACTTATCGACTTTGCTTCCAGCTCCTGTAAGAGAGTGAGCTACGTTTGCAAGTGTTAAAAAAAGTATTAATTTGATCAGCTTTTTCATTATTTATTCTCCCTCAAACGCTTCAAATGGCATGCTTTGATACACGCCTTCAGCTCGTGCTCGAGCTTTTATTTCTTCTGGATTTTTTTCACCCGAAAACCATTGTTTTGTTGATGCAGCATTTTCTGCTGCTGCTTCTGCTGCTTGACTTGTAGAGCTCTCTGGACTTTTAGTAACTTTTCCCTTTGGTTCTCTGATCATAAGATCTTTGGACGTGATATTAAGTTCTTCTTTTTTCCATGAGTCAGCTTTTGGATCTTTTTTTCCTGATGGAGCTGTGCCAATAAGTTCACCAAGCCCCATTTGAAGCCCGGCCATGGCAGTCATACCACCTCCAGCTCCAAGGACTTGTCTCATTTCTCCTTGATCATATTTGATGTCGCTGAGTTTGAGGTTGCGGATACGGGTAATTTTACGCTCTCCTCCGTTATCTTCTTCATCTCCTTGATTCTCAGATTTTGCAGGAGCATCGCTGTCTTTATTTGCGGTAACGGTTAAGCTTTCAGCTTGATTTTGTAGTTCTTGGCTAGTTTCTGCACCTTCAGCAACAATGTTGCGAAACTGTTGATTTTCTTCTTGTTCTTTATTTCCTGTAAATTGTTTACTTGTTTCTTGCGATAATCTCCATTGTGCTTCAGACTTGCGTAATCTTTTAATAGGATCAATGCCATATACTTGTTGATGTAAGATCATAGTTTGTACAAAGAAAATGAATATCCCTAATAATCTACACTTATTCATAACTCTCATCCTGTATTAAAATATGACGAGTCTCCTATTTACTCTTATAACAAGTATGATCATTGATCATTCTATTTGTCAATAATTGCTAATATAAAAGAACATTATGGTAAGGGGCCAAAAGTAGCTTTGGGAGGGCGAGCGACGCCGAGCTTATCGGCAAGCGTTACCGATAGTTGAGGAATAAAGGTTGCTTGGGAAATGGATTTATGTTGTTTATTGCAGGAGTCATACATAATGAGGGGGACATGTGTGTCAATTTGATAGGGGCTTTTATGAGAAGCTCCTGAATTGCGCTTACTGAGCGTTGCCCATTCTTCTGTTAAGCAGATAAGATCGCCGGTGCGACCAGGATAAAGCTGTTTTTGAAGGCAATACTCTGGACTTAATTTTTTGAATGATTCTGCGGCAAGTTCTTTTGATGTCCAAACTTTTTTGATACCAGGGGTATGGGCAATTATCTGTTTAAGTTCATTGAGGAGTTGGCTTTGATTCGTTAGGGTGAGTTGATCAAAAATATTATGATTGATAAAAAAATTATTTGATATGCATCCTGTAATGATATTTTTTACACCATATTTTTTTTGACCATGTTCATTTAATGAGTGGGTTAAAAGTTCGCTATTGACTCGCTGTCCTTTTGGAAAGCCGAGAGATTCAGACTTTTCAGGAAGTGGCATTACGCCATGATCTGCTGTAAGTACAAAATAGGGGCGGTATTGTTTAAAGTTTTTTATTACATTTTTCATAAAAATTCCAATTTGCTGGTCAAGGTGGTAAATCATATCAAGAGCTTCGCGACTGTAGGGACCAAAAGTATGACCAATTCGATCAAGAGGAGAGAGAGATACCCACAAAAGTAAATGATTATTTGGCGATGTGAGTGTCTGTTCAAGGCAGGATGTTGCAAGATCAAGTAGTAATTGATTTGATGCTGGGGTGATAGTAAACGTCGATGAGCGAGGGAGGCCGTCTCGTTTAATTTTTTTCTCAGTTCGATGTTGTGCTGGGAGGGTAACGGTTTTGCCTGCTAGAGGTATTTTGCTGTTGGCCCATTGATAATTAGAGATAAGAGGAATATCGTATGCTTTGTGATTTTTATGAAATGCAAGGGGCCATTTAATTGTTGTATTATTTTTAATAGCATGTTTTCTATTAAAGTCTGTAATCCAATCTGGTATTTTATCAAAAAAAGATTTGCTTGAAGTAAATTCAAGTGTGTGAGGATCAAGCCATATTGGTTTGCCTTGTTTACCAGAAAGGCCAATAGCAGCTCGACATTTATGAGAGAGCGTAATGGCTTGATGAGGAAATTTTTTTGTTGATACTTTTACAAACTGATCAGAAAGGCCTTCAGCCATTACATTGTCAGCGCTGGCACCATAGTTACATACATTATTGCGTTCAAAAATTTGAGCTTCCGGTCTATCATCAACAAAGCAGTTTATTTTACCGTTTGGCCCATGCCAGCCATTCAAGGGAATGCCATGGTCTTTACCAAATGCACCTGTGTTGAGTGCTGTATGTCCGGTTGCGGTTGTTGGGAATCCATGAGGATGTCGGGTATTCGTATATACGGTGCCGTGTTTAAGCATTTCGTGAATGCCACCAGATAAAAAAGGCGTTGTTTTTTTTAGTTGATGAGCTGAAAGCTGGTCAACTACAAGTATAATGGTAAGCTGTGGTTTAAGGTCTTGCCTTGATGGCAAAAGTGAGGTTGTTATTGTAAAGAGAGTGGCGTTGATAAGCCATACAAAAAACATCATGTTTTCTCCGGCCCACCCGAAAGACAATAGTTACATGGTATAAATAATTATATGCTATATTTGATTGTTACATAAAAGATGTTTTCAAATCAATAGTTATTAATCTATTCTTAAAATAGCAACTGTCATGAGAAATTGTTGATGTCGTTATGATTATCTAAATGTGCGTATTTTTTTATGGTGCTATTTATTCTGTAGGTTTCTAAAAATGACTAAATAAGTCACTTTGTTATTAGAATGGTTCTTGACGGCATAGTTTTCTATCTGTATAATTACCCGCACATAGATTATTCTTTTTTCAGTATTATTAAACTAGTTGGAGTATTGTTATGTTATGGATGCACGTTTCTTGCCCTATGCATTGGATAAGGCCACAGGTTAATTCTTTTTCAGCAAGAAGTGCTTCTTGTGCATGCTATCTCTATGACGATTCTTGTGTATATTATTATTGATACACTATCGCGTATTCTTATGTTCTAAGAATTATTTCTTTTAATTTATGGTATTCTTTTGTTTATCCATTTGGATATCTGTTTATTGTTGTTGTATTAAACTCTGGTAATAGTATTGTGGAGTTATGAATATGAAAAATAAATCATTTTTGCTGCCTTTTATGTTAATTGTTTTGATTGGAAGTCTTCTTGCTGTATTAAAATTTATGAAGCAAGGGCAAGAGCCTCAGGTTGTTATTGGGGTATTGCAGGCAGCTTCTCATCCAGCATTAGATGCTATTTATGATGGGTTTGAGGATGAGCTCAAGCACTTATTTGATGTGCCGCCAAAGTTGAAGTGGCAAAATGCACAAGGTGCAATGTCTGAAGCGCAGACTATTGCGCAAAGTTTTCATACTAATGATGAGATTAAGCTTATATTGAGTATTGCTACATCGGCAGCACAAGCGATAGTGAATAAAGAGACAGAAAAGCCAATTATTTTAACCGCAGTGACAGACTCATCGGTGCTAGATATTGGAGCAGATCAAATAAATGTCTGTGGATTTGAAGATCGTATTGATATTGCTAAAATGATGAAGCTCATTTCTGGTATTTTACCTAATGCAAAACGAGCAGGAATTGTTTATAATCCAAGTGAAATTAATTCTGTGTTGTTAGCTCGAGAAATGGAAGAAGCGCTTAATGAAAAGGGAATAAGTGTGCAGCATGTTGGAGTCTATCATGAGCAGGAGATTACACAGGCTATGACATCAGCAAGCCGGAAGGTTGATTTCTTTTTGGCGCCAACAGACAATATGGTTGCTTTAAGTATTGATCGTATCTCAGTGCTTACTGAGAAGTTACATAAACCATTTATTGCAAGTGACATTTTGCTTGCAAGCAAAGGAGCGACTGCTGCGTGTGGTGTTGACTACAAAAAGGCTGGGCGCCTTGCAGCTCGGGTTGCGCATGACTTGTTAATTGGCTTGCGGCAGCCTGCAGAACTAGGTATTACTAAGTCGCGTTCATTTATTGTTCAGCACAAGCAGCGAAGTAAAGATTTGAATTTACCCTTAATTGAAGGGGTTGATCTTATTGATGAGGAGAAAAAGTAATGATGTCTATTGTTCCATTATTAGTAAGTGCATTAGAGCTAGGGCTTATTTATTCCCTAGTAACGCTTGGGGTGCATTTATCGTCACGTGTTGCTCGGTTTGATGATTTTACCCTAGAGGGATCTTTCTCTTTAGGTGGAGCGCTGACTGTTTATTTTCTTATAAAAAAACAGATTCCTTGTGTCCCAACTATGTTTTTAGCTATGTGTGCTGGTGTTCTTGCAGGTATGATGACTGCGACTATTTATAGATACTTGCGGATTTCTCCACTTATCTGTGGTCTGGTTGTGACAACGGGACTTTTTTCATTTAATCTTTATTTTGCTGAGTCTCATCAATCGCTTGTGCATCATACAACACTATTTAGCCTTGCTTCATCAATTCACCCTGCACTTGTATTGCTTGTCTTTGTTGGTCTTGTCTTTACAGCTCTGTATTGGTTTTCTCTTACAGAGTTGGGTCTTTTGTTGAAGGCGTCTGGTGATAATAAACAATTTGTTACCAATCTTGGGCATAGCCATCATTTAATGACTTTGATTTCACTTGCTATTGCAAATGGATGTGCCGCGCTTTCTGGTTCTCTTTTTGTTCAATGGGCTGGATTTTTTTCAATTACTGGACGAATTGGTGTTTTGGTAACAGGGTTAACAGCTCTTATTCTTGGTGAAATATTATTTAATGTTGGCTATTGGGGGCTTATTGTTGGTACCGTTTTATATCATTTAGTTTTTACCCTAGTTGTTGAATTAAATCTTGATCCAATTTTTAATAATTTACTTAAAGCTCTTTTTATTATTTTGTTACTGGTTATTAAACGCTTAAGTGAGCGAGGGTCACATGCTCAAGATTGAAAATGTTTCTTATTCATATGATGGTGTTAGATCAATTCTTAATGATGTCTCCTGTTCGCTTGGTACGTCAGACTGTGTAACATTGATAGGACATAATGGTGCAGGGAAAAGCACATTTCTTGATTTAATTGGTGGTCGCTGTATTCCACAACAAGGATCTATTTTCTTAGAAGGAAAAGATATTACTTTTTGGACTGAGAAAGAACGTGCAAGTATGATAGGTTGTCTTTTTCAAGATCCTTCGCTGAATACTGCGCCGTCTATGACCGTGCGAGAAAATATTTTATTAACCTTAAGTAAGGGGCGTTTTCCGCGAATGAGTAGGCATGAAGTATCAAAAAAGATTTTACAAGACTTGCAAGATTTTTTACCTTTTGAATTAGAGCCATTACTTGATTCATCTGCATGGAATTTATCAGGAGGAGAGCGTCAATTATTATCTTTTGCGCTTTTAGTGAAAACTCGGCCAGCGTTACTTTTACTTGATGAGCCAACAGCAGCTCTTGATACAAATGCAGCAACAGAGTTGCTAAAGCGTGTGACTCGTACTGATATTCCTATTATTCTTATTACACATAATCCAATTATTGCTCAATATGTTGGCAATAAGTTATGGTGCATTGAGCAGGGATCTCTTCGCTATGAGTACGGTCCAGAAAAAGTTGATATGCCGATTCAGGATCTTATGAAAGAGATAGATGTTGAGGTTTTAATGTCTTAATGTTCGAGTAATATTTTTATTAAAGATTACTAAAAGGAGAAAGGGTTAATAGAAAAGCATGTTAATATGTGCAAAGTTTACTGAGTAAAATATTTATTTCTTATTCAAAATATTTCTAATTCTTAAAAAGGAGAATGATGAAAAAGAGAGTAATGAATTGGAACAAAAAATTATCTATGGTAGTTTTTTTGGCCTGCAATATTTATACTTCATCTATTTGGCCGATTTTAGACGGACGTTCTTCTATTTTGCATGTCTATTCGCACTATACATTTACTGATGGAGAATCAGCTTTAGGAAATGTGTATCTTCATGATGGCTTTTCATTGACGCCTGGAACAACAGCTATATTTATTATGGACTCTGGTTTTGTTGATGGTGATGTTTTTTTAAATGGTGGAACCATTCAATTAGGGCAGAGTTTGACATTTGTTAATGATGCAGAAGTTACTGGTACAGGATTCTTTGATCTTGATGAAAATAATGTGTATCATAGTGTAAATAAAAATTTTTTAGTTGGTACAGGTTATATAAAAATACTTTCTCCTGGTAGTATGATTTCTTTATCTCAAGCACCTATAAATATTCGAAATGGCTTTGATCTTTCTTCTGTAAATGGGGATTTTAGTTTTAGGGGGGGAACTGTATTGATGAATGATGATGTTATTACGTCAACGGCTTTTCCAAGCTCACTCGCATTTGTACAAACTCGAGTTACATCTAGAACAGCAGTTACTTTTCTCAATCCAGAAGTATCTTTTAATTCAACGGTTGTTGATGCTGCAGACCCTATAAGTATGGAAGCTCTTAATATTAATGGGCGAAGTGGTATTGGATCAGGAGCTTTGTTAAGGCTTAAAGAATTAAATGTTAATTTTGAAAATTCAACTTTGGATTTAAATAATTGTATTATAGATTTCATTAGTACAGGAACTGATGAAATAAGAATTGGCGCTTCTGGTGCTAATCAAGGGACTATTTTATTTAATGGAGCTAATGTTTTTAGATCATCAACGAATAATCCTATTGTTTTTGATGAATCATTGACCGTAGAGTTTTTTCCAGGAGCTCGTCTAGCGTTAGAAGGATCTTTATTGCGTATAGAGTAGTTATTAAGAGCAATAAATTGTATCAAGTTAAGGATGCTTAGCTATGCGAAAATGTCCAGACTTCATAGTATGAAGTCTGGACATTTTGTAATTCAGTGATAGCTGTGAAATGATAAAAAAGGTTATGATCCGTCAGGATTGTAAGGTATTCCAGGAAGAGGGTCATAGGTTGATGCAGATGGAATATCGATATTAAGAAGGTGTGCAAGTGTGATAGGTAATTGAGGCATGTATACTTTTTCATGAATAACATTGTGGGTAATTCGCCCTTTGCGGTAAATCATGAGTGGGACATGAGTATCATATTCGTAAGGGGTCATATGAGATGTTCCTTTGGGATAGTTAGTAATGAGGCAGTAGGGTGATGGTTGAATAATAATATCGCCTGAACGTTCATAATATAATTGATTTTTATAAAACTGTTCAAGATCTTTTTCTTGCAAGGAGAGTTGCTTAAGATCATCTGCTCGCCAGGCATTTTTTATGCCAGGTCTTTGCTTAAGAAGATTACATAATGTTTTCTCTATCTTCGTTCGTTCAGATCTTTTTTTTGACCGAAGTATTTTTTTGTTAAGTGTAAAGCTTGTTGGTTCATATTTCATAATAATATGATCATTTTGTTGAAGCTTACACTTGTTTATTAAATCGTTATTAAGTGTTTTAATAAGTTCATCCGCTACTAAGCGATGAGCTTTTGAGTATCCTTTTGCTTGCGTAATTTCTGGGATTGGGGCAATGCCATGATCTGCTGTAAAAACAATAAGAAGATTAGATGGGTCTACATGGTGAGTTAATTTTTTAAAAAAGGCACCAAGTTGTTTGTCTATATGGTAAAAGAGGTCAATATGCTCTTTGGAGTCTGGTCCATAAATATGGCCGGCAAGATCAAAGTTGCTTAAAGATATCCATAAAAGAAGTGATGAACCATCAGCTGATTCTTCTTCAACGCATGAGAGAGCAACATCAAGAAGCATTTGGCTTGCTTGCGGTGCTTTAGAAAAATACTCATATGCATTTGATTTATTGTTTTTGATAGGAATTGCCTCATTGCCGGCCATAACAAAGTCATATCCAGCAAAACGATAATCATTAGCAAAAGGAAAGTCATATGCTGCTTTATTGTCAGGATAAGCAAGCTTCCACGAAAAGTGTGATGCTGTTGTTAAATAATCTTCGGCATTTGTTTTTGCTGCCCAGTTTGGAAGTGTTTTATAAAAAGATGGCGTTGAATCCATTTTCCCTGTTTTAGTATTAAACCATACAGCTTTACCAAGCTGATGAGCCATAGAAATTGCTGGGTGGTCTTTTATTGAAAGAGCTATAGATTTGTGCTTTTTTCCTAGAGGGGAATGCAATATAAATTGATCTGAAAGACCATCGATCATTGTTCGTTGTGATGATTCTTGTCTGTTTCCATTAATAGTTGTCTCTTCATAAATAATTTTTTCATAGGTTTCTGGGTGAATCCACTGATTAGTAATGGCACCATGATCTTTGGGTAAAACAGCAGTACTGAGCGTATGATGGCCTGGAGTTGTTTCAGGAATACCATGTGGAAAATAGGCTCGCTGATAAAATGTTGCTTGTTTCATCATCTGTTTGATTCCGCCGGTTAAATGGTGTTTAAGTTTAGGGAAAAAATGATATGCTCCTTGATCCAAAATAATGACGACGGTAAGGCTGGGAGGTTTGGTCATGATGCTTGAACAAATACCGAATATAAAGTAAAGTGCGAGAAGTGATTTTTTCATTAAGGCTCCTCTGTTTTAAAGGGCTATAATTTTTTATGATTAGAGTAGAGTGCTTTTTAAGAAAAAGAGAAGTGTTTTATAGAATTTACTATAAAGTGATTATTCTCTTATGTTTTTTTGTATGGAATTTTTCTTGTTTCTTGCTTAGCTTTGAACTTAAAAAATGTAGTGAAATAGGACAAAAGGCTGGGCGTACTTACTTTCGTTGTGAAGTAGAGCTTGAAGAGCATGAAGAAGGTTTATATTTAGAGGGTTTTGAGAGCTCTTTAATTCATCCTGGTTGTAATGATATTCAGTATAAGGTTAAGGGAACACCAATTTCTCGATATATTCCTTCGTTTAAAAAGCAGCGACAGTTTTACAATCAACATATAAGCCTTATTGTCTCTTGCCTTTTATCTAAAAATTTTGATGAGTCAATTCCTATTATGTTACTTGTCTCATCAGTTGTACTTTATGCTAACAAGACAAATAAAGCAGAAGTTAAAGTTGCGCCCTGTTTTCGAAAAAAAAGGGGGATTATGGGTAGCCCAAAGAGTCAAGCAAAGAGCGTTGAGCAAAGTGCTCAAGAAGTTAGTACTACAGCAGTGTTTTTTCCTTCTTCACTTATTAATCGAGTCTGGTATTTGTATCGTTTTTTATATCGTTGCTGGGTGTTTTTATTTATCTTACTTTTTTGTATGAATTTGGGAGGGTATAAGACTTCAAACGAGACTTTTTTTTGTATGATACTTATTATTTTTTGTGGGCTTTATCCGTTTATTCAATGGGATAAGTGTTCTTTTATGGTTGTTTTGGGGGCATTATTTTTTCTTGGTTTTGCGTCAAGTTATTGTATGCTTAGTGATAGTGTTTCTGGATATACATCGTGGTGGAAGCGTACATTCGCGCGGATTTGTGCTTTTAGTATAATGCCGCTTTTTGTCTATTGGTATGTGAGCACCACAATAGAGAACCCCCCTTCTACCGAAGTTGCTTTGCAGCATCAAGAAGGGGGGAAATTTACTTAGCTCTTCGTAAAGCGAGTTTTTTCTGTTTCATGTTTTTGATGTGCATCACGAAGTTTCTCTTTCTCTTTTCTTATTTGGCCAAACATTTTGTCAATACAATCATCAACTGCTACGTACATATCTGTACCTTCGTCATGAGCATTAAGATTATAATGTTTAGTTCGTAAATGAAACTCAACAGAATGATGTGGGTGAAGGCTGTTTGCTTTGAGCCAGATCTCAAGAGAGAATGGAGTGTGCTGAGCTTCATCTCTTAAAATATCATGAATTCGCTCAAGTTTTTGATGAACATGTTGCTCAAGTGGGTTTGAGTGTTCCATATTGTGGAAAGTAATTTTAATACTCATAACAATCCTTCTTTATTGAGATATTATAATGATTCCTTCTTTGCTGTAAATTTGTTAACCATTTCATCATAAAACTGATTACCAAGATATGATGACTTAGTCTCTTCATTTTGTAGGATATCATGAATATTGCCTGATGTAATTACTCTGCCTGACATAATAACAAAGACTGTATCTGCAATTGAAAAAAGTTGATCAACATGATGGTCAGACAATATTAGACCAATTTTTTTCTGAGCAATACTTGAAAAAATATCTTTGAGTTCATAAATTGATTTTGGGTCTACTCCAGCAAAGGGTTCATCAAGTAAAATCATGCTAGGGTGCATAAGAAGTGTGCGAGCGACTTCAAGTTTTCTTTTTTGTCCGCCAGATAAAGTGCCTGCAGATTGCTTTATGCGATTTTGTAAAGAAGTTTTTTCAAGCCAATATTCCATTTGTTCAATAAATTCTTTTTTATTTTTTCCTTGCCAATAATCATGATATTCATAGACAAGTTTAAGATTATCTTCAACTGAAAAATCAACAAAAAGTGATGATTGTTGTGCTAAATATGAAAGTCCAAGATTAACCCGTGCAGAAACATCAAGATGATTAATCAGATATTCTTTAAATAAAATGCGGTTTATTGACGTTTGAGCTTTAGGGTTGCGATAAAGTCCCATAATATTTTTTAAAAGAGTTGTTTTACCTGCACCATTTGGTCCAAGAAGTGCAGTTACTACTCCAGCCTGAGCATTTAGGCTGATATCAGTGAGTAACGTTGTGTTCCCCGCTGTATAATTGAGTGATGTTATCTTTAACACGTTTTTTAGACCTTACGCGTCATTAGCTGAAGAGGGCACCCTTTAAAATCGTACTTATCTCGTAAAATATTTTCAATACAACCAAGTGCTGCATCATCAAACCACTCTGGGTGGTTGACATGAAGAACAAATGAAGGGACTTTACCCGGAACATTGCGAATTTTAAACAGGCGCAATGGTTGGCGGTTGTGATAAAGCGGCTTGCGCTTGAGCGCTTCTTGAACATGCTCATTCACCTCAGAAGAGTTGAGTGGTTGTTGTGCTCGTTGATGAATGGTATCAAGCTCTTTGAAAATTTTGCCAATATTTTTTTTCGTCATACATGAAGTATAGAGAATAGGAATTTTTCTAAAAATAAAATCATATTCTGCCAAATTTACGTCAATGCTATAACGGATTGCTTCATCCATAATATCTGTCTTATTGATGATAACCAAAATGTTTTTCTTTTCTTCATAAGCGTAAAAAAGAAGTTTCAATTCTTGATCACTGATGCTTGCTTGAGAACCATCAATCATCAAAATGACTGTGTCTGTTGTTCGAATAGATTCAAGCGAACTTTTTACCATGAGCTCTTCAAGGTCATCATTAACACGTCGTTTTCTTCGTACCCCTGCGGTGTCAATTAACTTAATTGACTCACCATGATACTTGATGGTTTCAGCAATTGCTTCTCGTGTGGTACCAGCAATGTCTGAGACAATTGATCGTTCCTGTTTGGTCAGAATATTCATGAGTGATGATTTACCCACGTTTGGTTTGCCGATAATCACAATGTTGTATCGACACTTCTCTTCAACAATTGTTTTTGGCTCAGGAAGTTGTGCGGTAACGTAATCAAGAAGATCTGCAATCCCGGTTCCATGAATACTGGAAATATTAAGACGCTCCTTAAACCCAAGCTGATAAAACTCATGCTCATTTTCATACATACGATTAATATTATCTGATTTGTTGATGACAAGCAATGTTGGTTTTTGAGCGCGATGTACAATGCGAGCAATTTCTTTATCTTCATAGGTAAGTCCATCTTTGCCATCACAAATAAATAATAACAAATCACCTTGTTGCATTAAGTTGATAACTTTTTCTTGTACTTTGCGCTGAATTTCATCAGTGTTTTTTCTAAAAGTCATACCACCTGTGTCAACAAGAGAAAATTGTTTATTATCCCAGTTAACAGTTGTATTGAGCGCGTCACGAGTAACACCAGAACGAGAAAAAACAATGCTTTTTTTCTCTTCTGCAAGGCGGTTAAAAAGAGTTGATTTGCCGACGTTAGTTCGTCCAACAAGTAGAACAGTCGGTAATTTTTTTGTTATATTCATAATAATTGCCAGTATGGTGCGAATAAGGATATTTACAAACAGGTGATTTTTTAATTGTCAATATTTTTCTTAATTGTACCGGGAAAATAAGAAATTAGCAAGTGAGCTTGAGGCCATTTATCTTTATTTTTGATATCTACCGGCGCAGCTTGCGCAGCGGATTGCCGATTATTAGAGGTTTTTTGGTAGGTGCTGGATCGCTGATATGGTTTGGGTGTTGGTGTCTGCGGAGCTGCTTGAGCCGGCTTTTCAGTTTGTTCGGGCAATTGAGCAACCGGACGTAGAGTTGGCTTAAGGCTGCTTGAAGATTTTTGGTAAGTAAATTGCTCAAAGGATGAAAATTGTTTTTTGATAAGTGGTTTCCAGGTTGGCTCTTTATCATTGATTGATTCAGTGATAAAGGTATTGTTTGTTTTCAGCGTGATCGTACAGGTCTGTGTTGCCTCATCAAAGCCATGGAATTGTGCACTTGCAAAAATTGAGTGCAGCATAAGGTCTGCCTGTTGCAGTTCATTAATAAACTGTTGCCATGGAGAGGCAGCTTGGATGCTTTTTGCTTGCGGGGCTGGCTTTTTTGTTTGTTCTGGTGCAGGGGCCTGATGGCGTACTGATTGAGGTTGCCCTGAGTTTGTTGATTGACTTTTTTGTGTTGCATTTTGAGATGAGCGACTACTTGGTGCTTGATGATTAACTTCGGTACCTGCTGTTTTAAGCTGTTCATGAGCGTTAGGGTTATTAATTTGATTACAGAGTAACAGCAGTGTGAGTTCAAGCGTTGCATGTTTTTTGCTTGTTCTCATAAAAATTTCTTCTTGGTGTCCCATAAGTTGAAGCATGTTATAGAGATGATGAAGAGAAATTTTTGATAAGAGATTCTTATCAATTCCTTCAGATAGAGTGCAGATACCAGATAGTGCTAAATTATGCTTGAGCCAGATACAAGAGCGAATACCATTATAAATTGAGTCCCATAGGTCTGTTGGGTTATGTTGTTCAAAATTATGTTCTTGCAAAACAGTGAGTAATTCTTCTGAGCTTTCATGGAATAAGGAAGAAATGATCGCAATAATAAACGAAGCATTGACGTTACCAAGTACAGCTGTAACGGATTTGTGTGTAATAGAAGTATCATGTAAGCGTACTTGTTCAAGCAAGTTAAGTGCATCGCGGGCAGAGCCTCCTGCTTCTCGGGCAAGAATGCTTAATGCATTTTCTTCAATTGGAATCTCTTCACTTATGCAAACATAGCGAAGAATTGTGATGAGATCTTCATCTTTTAAAGAGGGAAATTGCGCCTGAAAGCAGCGAGAAAGAACGGTTGCTGGAATTTTTTGTAGTTCGGTAGTAGCTAAGATAAAAATAACTGAATTTGGTGGCTCTTCTAAAATTTTTAAAAAAGCATTAAACGCTGCCTTGCTCAGCATGTGAGCTTCGTCAATCAGGTAGACTTTTTTGCGTCCAATGACAGGGAAGTAACTTGATGCTTCAATAATAGTACGAACATTATCAACACCAGTATGTGAGGCTCCATCAATTTCAATAAAGTCAGGATGGTTGCCATGGGTAACAGAGGTGCATGATTGACAATTCATACAGGGAAGCTGTTGCGTGGTTGGCGCCTTTTGAAATTGCTCAAGAGCATCACAATTGACTGCCCTTGCAAAAATACGAGCTGTTGATGTTTTGCCACATCCTCGCTGTCCAGAAAAAAGATAGACCGGAAAGAAGATGTTCCGGTACAGGCTATTTTTCAGCATACGCAACGGGGTTTCTTGCCCAACAATGGTATCAAGCGTTGTTGGACGATATTTTCGTGCAAGATTGAGATGCGTTATTGTGGTCGATTCTTGTGACATGCTACTTTGACTGTAAAAACTGTTTTGAGCATTGCTTTACCAGTGACGTGGCATGTTTTTCAATATCATCTGGTGAGAGTTTGTGAACACTGCCAATATCATAAAAAGTGTACTGCTTTATGCCAATAAAATCAAAGGTTTTGCTCAGCTGCCGACGTTCAAGATCACCGTCAAGCCAGCGTCGTCGCCACAATGGTTGAAAGGAGCTTTGAACCACCAATGCATGTTTAATTTTATGAAGTGCTTGCGCTCGAGAGCCACCTTTATGTTGCCAGGCAAAGTTGGTAATCAAATCAATCCAGGTTTTGAGAATACCTGGTGTTGAATACCAGTAAATAGGATAGACAATCAACAGATAGTCAGCTTCCATAAACCGTTCTTTATTTTCATGAAAGAAAGGGAACTCCTGTAGCGCAGGAATACCATGCTCTTCAATCGGTTTGTGAGGGAAATAAAAAGGAATATCTGCGTGATGTTTATAAAGGTCAAGCCGATCGACAAATGCGCCTTGCCGTTCAAGGTGATCTGTTGCATGAGCAAAAAGCTTGCTGCTCAGAGATGATGGATTATGGTTGGCAAGTACGGCATAAATACGAGATGGCTTAGTCATGATACGAGTACCCCTAATAAAAAAGGGCACGATACAGAGCTTTGACACCTCTGCTGCTTCCTTCCGGACCTGACAGTTTGTGTGTCGTAGCCACTTACCGTGCCCAACTTTATATCAAACTTAATGACTATTTTATAAACGAATTACCTTCTCATGTCAATTATTATTTTTGTAATGTTAGAGTTTCTTGACGCTCTAGAGCCTTTGTGCGATATTCATCCTAATTTTGTAGTAACGAAAGTTTAGATTATATAAAAAGGTTCAAAAAATGACTTTTTTGAAAGAGATATAGCAAGATAACTTTTAATATGATAGTTATAGAACGTCACCCTGGAACGAACCTAGTGAGTGATAGGGTCTAGCGATAGATTCTATCGCTACTTGTTATCAACTATGTTAAACAAAAAATTATCACTTCTCAAAGATAAAACAATTTCCTTA
>CAYMBP010000019.1:0-11839 GCA_964388745.1 uncultured Pseudomonadota bacterium
TACCAAGCTAAAAGTGTTTAGCTATAAAATAAAAAAACCGGCAATGATTTGTCATTGCCGGTTCAATAATTAACTTAAATGCTTTATCTTAGAAACGCTTAATACTTCTGTATTTCCAATACTCAGTAACTAAAGAATTGGAACCCGAAATTACTAAAAGACCATCACGCTCATCAATTGAAATTTTTGCTTGCTCATAGGCTTCAGCAAATGTCTTACATCCTTTAGCCTTTACATTGAGTTCTTTGGCTATGTTTGCAAGATCAATTGGATCATGACATGGCTCTTTGTCAGAAAGAGGTACAAAGAAAATTTGCCCACTAACTTTTTTTAATAAATAACGAGTAAGTTTAATAGCTTCAAGCGGATTAATTGTCTTGCTTAAACCAATTAATAACGTAAGACCTTTAAGTGGTTTTTGATAATGAAGCAACCGAATACCAAGAAAGAGATTTGTTAATGCATCTAAATTACCCGCATTGTCAAGCAATAAAGATGGCTTTTCTTTATCAAGCAATTCAAAACGACCTCTTAATAAATCAAATTGTTCATTCCAAAAACTCTTAAGAGTCTTAATTGGATTAAGTTCAGCATGCCGCTTTGCTTCAAGCGTTGGACGACCACGCTGACCTTTCTGCGTTGCAAGCAAATTTCCACGAAGAAAAGGAGAAAATTTTTGCTTAACCTCTTCAACATAAATCTGAGCAATACGCTCACCAAGAGAAGCAATTCGCCCATAAAGCTGCTCAAAAATATAAGGAAGTGCTGCAAGCTTTCGAATTGGCATAGCCCATAAAATATTACGCTCTTCGCCCCAAACCTTCATTTTTTGTAATCTAATTTTACTCTGCTCTGCTGAAATAAACCAAGAACCAGGCTTTGCTATTTCAACCATCTCAAGAGCAACATTATCTAAATCTTTATCAAGAAGACCAATATGGTCTTCAGCAACCCGAGTAATTGCAACAATCTTAGGATTAAAGGCAGCCGTTGCATCATACTTTCCACCATATCCCACTTCAAGAAGTGCAACATTCATCTTCTCTTGAACATAATAAAGTAAAGAAGCTATAGTAATTAATTCAAAACTTGTAGCTTTAACACTATTTAATTCAGCCTTGTTAATTACATCATTTAACGTATCAGCAAACGCCTTATTTGAAATGCCTTGTGTATCTGCAGAGATGCGCTCATTTGGCGTTAAAATATGTGTTGAAAGTGTTGAGCCTACTTTAAACCCTTCTTCCTTAAGCAACTTAGTTGCAAAATGAATAGAGGAGCTTTTCCCATTGGTTCCACCAACAAGAATAATATCTAATTTACTTGAGACATTATCACATACCTGATCAAGCTTCTTCATACGCTCAACAGCCGCCTGGCTATAATCAATATGATCAAGACGCTCAAGAAACTCCACAACTTCATTGTAGCTACGAGCTTTTCCTGAAGAGGTTGTAGACCGCTTTTTTACTTGTTCTACACTATTTATCATGGCCATCCCTTTTTAGTATGATGATTTTATTTCATCACATATAACTCTCTATATAACACTCGGTTATACAGATTTATTTTATTTTATTATCATATCATTTTTGTATATGTCTAATGTGCAATATTATCTTAATAGGTATGTTGATCATAGGAAATCTTTTGTCAATTGTCAAACCTGTATTAATTAGGCTTTTTTATATAATAAAAATTGACAAAAAGGGTTCATTCATAGTAAATAGTGTAAAAGCCTTGCTATAAATGGGTTTTATACTCAAAAATCAAAAAAGTCTCACCTTTGTAAAGATGCTTAATAAAGTAAAAATATACAGAAGAAGCAATAATGTTTTTCATATAGAAAATAAAGGCGGATATATGAACTTATATGCCATTAATACGAGTCACGCTTCTCTTGCATGGAATGCAATCAAAAAAGCTACTAAAATCACCTTTTTAACACACTACAAACCAGATGGCGATGGAATTTCAGCCTGCGCAGCTCTTTCATCTTTATTTGAGGAAATGGACAAACAATGTGAAACAATATATCCAACAGCATCAGATTTCTCAATTGCTCGAACACCACGTAAAGAATTAATTATGAGCCACACTCAACTACCAGATCTTATTATTGCTTGTGATACCGCAAATTATGCACGGCTCTACTATCCAAAAGAATTTTTAGAAATCCCCCTTATAAATATTGATCACCACATAGCTAATGAGTTACGAGGAGATTTCAATTTTGTAAATGCAGATGCTTCAAGCACTTGTGAAATAGTCTATGAACTTATGACTCTCTGGCACAACTCCTCAATTAATCAATGGCAAGCAAGTGCTCTTTTATACGGTATTTTATATGATACACAAGTCTTTCAAACCACATCAACAACGGATAAAACACTTAAAATCGCAGCAATGCTTATGGATCATGGTGCATCGCTTACTCAACTTAAAGATGAATTATTAAAAACTAAGAGTCTCCATGTTATTCAATTGTGGGGAACTATTCTAAGTGGCGTTCAAATCACTAACAGTGGTCATGCTGCATGGGTATGCCTCACTCAAGAAATGCTAAAATCGTACAATGTTGAGCTTTCTTCTCTAGCTGGCTTTGTAAATTTTTTAGCCAGCATTAGCTCAGTTGATGTAACTGCACTTTTTTATGAGACAGAAGACGGAAAGACAAAAGTCTCGCTGCGCTCTCGCACACGTAATGTAAATGCTCTTGCCCAACAATTTGGAGGAGGTGGGCATAAAAACGCAGCGGGAATTATCAGCAATAAGCCAATGAATGAAATAGTTGAATTAGTTACTCGTCAGCTTTAATATCTTTTTTTGCAAGATAGTTTTGACAATCAAGTGCAGCCATACATCCCATTCCTGCTGAAGTAATTGCCTGACGATAAACAAAATCTGCAACATCTCCTGCAGCAAAAACACCCTCCATGCTTGTTTTAGTCTGCCCATTAAGCTTGAGATACCCGTACTCATCCATCTCAAGCTTTCCTTTAAATAACTTAGTATTCGGGTTAAATCCAATAGCGACAAAAACACCATCGGCAGGAATTGTTGTACGTTTTCCATCTTTTTGATTTTCAACTACAACTTCAGTCACCTTATTACCATCACCTTTAATTTCAGCAACAGTTGAGTTATAAATAAATGTAGCTTTATTATTTTCTAACACCTTATCCTTAATTGGATCATTTGCTGTAACTTTATCAAGAATATGCACAACTGTTACTTTTTTTGCAAAATGAAGCAAATGCTCAGCCTCGGTCATTGCCGTGTTGCCGCCTCCTACAACCACAACCTCCCGATCTCCATAGAATGCACCATCACACGTTGCACATGTTGAAACACCCTTTGAAAAATACTCATCTTCTCCTGTACAACCGAGCTTTTTATTTGAAGAACCTGTTGAAATAATGATAGAGTCAGCAGTAAACTTTTTTTTAGACTCTGTTTGTAATGTAAAAGGACGCTGTGAAAAATCAACATTGATAATGTTTTCCTGAATAATCGTTGCGCCACACTTCTGTGCATGAGATCTCATTCGCTCCATTAAATCAGGACCTTGCACAGACTCATCACCAGGCCAGTTTTCAACAGCTGTTGTTGTTGTTAACTGACCCCCTGGTTGATTTCCTTCAAACACTGCTGCCTGTATTTTTGCTCGTGAAGCATATATTCCTGCAGTAAGACCAGCTGGCCCTGAACCAATAATTGCCAATGTGTAATGCATAATTTTTTCCTTTATACAATGATATAGTTCTTTATTAGGCACAATGTCAAAAAGCCTTTATACTCAAAATAAAGGTGTTTTAGTGTATCATAGTTTTTTTACAATGTTATGAGGATTTTCATGATTAAAATAGGGAAAAAAGCTCCAAGCATCTCTTGCGAAGCTGTTATCAATGGTGTTGCACAAAATATTTCCCTTGATGATTTTGCAGGCAAGTATAAATTATTATTTTTCTATCCACTTGATTTTACTTTTGTTTGCCCAACAGAACTTCATGCCCTTGAAGAAAACAAGGAAGAGTTTGACAAACGAAATGTTGTTCTTTTAGGAACATCAATCGACTCAATACATAGCCATTTAGCGTGGCTTGCAATGCCTAAGTCCGAAGGTGGTATTAAAGGTATTTCCTATCCCCTTCTTTCAGATATTCATAAAACAATTTCATCAGACTACGGCGTATTAAATGACGAAGTAGGTGTTGCATTTCGAGGAGCCTTTTTACTTGATAAAAACAATATTATTCAATACATGAGTATTAACAACCTCTCTCTTGGTAGAAATATCGATGAACTCTTGAGAATTGTTGACTCACTCATTCACGTTGAAAAAGTTGGTGAAGTCTGCCCTGTTAACTGGACATCCGGTAAAAAAGGAATGAAAGCAACCAAAGAAGGTGTTACTGAATATTTTCAAGCACCATAAAGCAGGTAATATATAGCAAAAAATACTTTAGTCTATGTATCAAGCTAAAGATCTTTAGCTATAACCTTATCTATAAGCATATAATATCGGGGGTGCATGAAGAATACACCCCCGATATTATATGCTTTAAAAATTTATAACCTCTTTCTGTTTTATAGCAGAGCAGACTTAGCTTGGTACAGCCTGTTTTTTCAAGATCGTCACCCTCTAGAGTAAAGCGATAGAGTCCTGAGTGACCACAGTATTTGTGCAAACGAGAATGTTCTTAGCTATATACTTTACTCAAAAAAAGAATCGAGATCTATTTCATCATCACTATCACTTGAATACTCAAAAATATCAAATAAGTTATCAGATACATAATCCTCAAGCCCATATTCTACAACGCCTCGAGTTTCTACTAGTCTCTGCTCTTCTTCCTCCCGCAATGGCAAAGCTGGCGCTAATACCTGTTGACCCTGGTTTACTGTTTGATAGCCATCAAGCTCCTGACGAACTTCTTCAGATCCAGCATCTCTAAATGTTTGGTGGCATACAAACAGAGTGTGACGATTGAAAAGCTCAATCATCGTATTATTTCTACCCCGAGCAACGAGCAAAGCTACAGAACTGTTATTGTTATTCTTACGTTCAAAAACTTCATGCGTAAAAGCATTACTTGTCGGCAGCATTCTTGCTACTACACCTAGTGCAATCAATATCTTTTCTGCAATAATATAATGATTATTTTGTACCGCAAGCATCAATACAGAAGTCATTCTTTTATTACAGGTTTTAAGGACACTGTAAAGCCACTCAATAGTTTTTTCTCCTGATGAGTACTTTTGACATGCCTCTTTAATACAGAATTCCGCTCTTTCTAACTGACCACTATTAATAAGATAAAAAATAAAGTATCCCAAAGTATAATCACTTAGAGTTTTAACGATATCTTCATAACCCGAATATCTTGCTATTCCCAAAAGATTGCATCCCTCAGCTCCTGATGTATCCATCAAAAAAACAATATCATGTAAGTCAAGAATCTCTTGCTCTTCAAGATGAACCAAAAACACCACAATATTTCGAACAGCACTCTCGCTACCCTGCTCTACAAGATAAAATAAAGCAGGTTGAGCAGGGGTATTATCTTTTAAAAAAGAAGACTCCTGAAGAAACTCTTTTGTAAACTCATCATCAAAGATATAGTAAAAATAAGGCTCTAAGAACATCACTATTAGTCTAATCACAGACTCTTTGTTATGCTTTGCGGCATAAAGCAAAGGAGTATCTCCGTTATTATCTCGAACAACCAAAAGAATATACATCAATTGTCTAACTGAAATATTAAAATTATATAGTCGATTAACTAGATGAAAAATACGATTAATGACATCAAGCCTGTTATAAATCACAGCCTGCATAAAAAGAGAGCATCCAGCGTATGTTTTCCAAAGTAAAAACCCACCAAATAAAAAATTTACATTATTAAACGAATGTATATCTTCAGGATTATTATTTTCAATAGTCGTAAGCTCTCGATTTATCAATTCAAGATAAATCATAACATTATCAAAGTTATTCTGCTGTGCCTCAAGTAAAAGTCTTTTTTGCTGTATTGCTATGTTATCTGGAATTTGCTCGCAGTCTATTCGTTCTAACTCAACCTCACGACGAACATCTTCTTCCCATTCTCCTTCAGAATCAGATTCTTCGCCTTCAGCCTCTATTACATTCTGTAAAATTTGATCTACAAAAAACTCAGGTATGGGCCTATCGTTAATTGCATTGGACAATGAAGAATAATTTAAACAAAAAAAGAATAGCATAAAGAATATATACATCATAAAAATAACCCCCAAAAAATGTGAAAAGTAAATTAGATACTAGAAAATATAAATTTACCAATAATGAATAGCAAGGTCAAATGGCCTCTTAAAAGCTTTTATCAACAACCTAAGAAAAATGGCTTTTTGACAAAAACTTGCTTACTTTACTTTGATACCATGCAGGATAATGACCACTAAGAAATCCATGGCGAGAACGAGGCCCAATACAAAGCTTACTGAGCGGATGCTTTGCATTATCATAAAGCTCAATACTATGTTCAGGACGAACAAAAAAATCATTCTTTGAATGAATAAATAAAATCGGCTGCTTAATATGCTTAACCAGCTCAACAGAATCCATATTGTCTACATCACAAGCAGTAAAATACTTAAAAAGTCTAATCATAATTGGATAAAAAGGGAAAGATGGCAACTTTGTTTTATATGCCAATGTATTGTGCATTGTTTTTCTTAAAGAGCTATATGTTGAATCAATTACTAATGCATCACACAACGATGAATCATCATGCACAGCACGAAGAGCTGCAGCTCCTCCCATTGATACACCAACTAAAATCATAGGAAGATTCTTTTTTTCATGACAAGAAAGCTCTTGCTTCATAAAATTAACAGCAGCCTTAACATCACGAGACTCATAATACCCAAGTGAAATAAGAGACCCCTCACTCTGCCCATGGGAACGTGTGTCAAACAATAAAAGATTACTATCTGGAAAAATAGTAATAAAGTCATGATGCACCTCTTTTGACATAAGATACCCGTGCGCAACAACCACATTTGATCTTGCATTCGGACGCCTAACCAAAAGACCTGCCAACTGAAATCGATCATTAGTAATAAAGTGAACTAAACTTGTATCTTCACGAGAAAGAAGTTTTTTTCTTAACTCAAAAGCAATCTCTGAAGCCTTTCTTCCATACATCATAAAATCATGCCGATGCACCAAAAAATTAACCGAATACCAAGAAAGAACAAGCGCGACTAAACTCAAAGAGATAAAAAAAATCAGGCTACAAAGAATAAAAGAACCAGCTCGACTCACAAAATTAACCCACCATCATAAATATTTTTTCCTGCAAGAAAATGCCAGTGCATATGATACACACTCTGCCCTGCCAACTCTCCATTGTTTGAGATAAGATTAAAAGCATTTCCAAAAGCATACTCTTGAGCCAATAATTGAACTGCTTCAAAAAACGGCTGCGCAATCTGATTCTTATTAAGAATAGGATCACTCATATCCGTAACATGAATTTTAGGCAGTATAAGAAAATGAACTGGAGCCTTGGGATTAATATCTTTAATGGTTAATACATGCTCATCGTCACGCACAACATCACACGAAATTGATCCTGCAATGATTTTACAAAAAATGCATGACTCACTCACAACAAGCCTTTCACAACCTAGAGACTAATAATCAAGATTATTAACGAACTAGTTAAACTTTTTGCATTAAGCATTTTACATTAACTTTATTTGTCTAAAACAGTTAATGGTGGAGAGGGTGGGATTCGAACCCACGATCCCGCTCTCACGAGATGGCGGTTTTCAAGACCGCTGCATTCAACCACTCTGCCACCTCTCCGTGACGCATTCACGCTGCTTAAAAAAGCTTCGTGGTGGTAATAACGATAATTTTAAAGACTTCAAAACATACTTTTCATGGTGGAGAGAGAGGGATTCGAACCCTCGATCCGAGTTTCCCCAGATACTTGCTTAGCAGGCAAGCGCTTTCGACCACTCAGCCATCTCTCCGTCAAACTCTCCAGCAAAGTATAGCTTTTAACTCTACCTAAAAAATATCAAAGTAATGGTGCGCCCAAGAGGAGTCGAACCTCTAACCGCCAGATTCGTAGTCTGGTACTCTATCCAATTGAGCTATGGGCGCATACAAAAAAGGTGTAATTAACTTTTTCATTAGAATTGTAGTAAAAAAACAACCAAAAGTATAGAGTAGAAAGTCATAAATATCGTTATTTTTTAAATTTTTATGGATAAAGCATGTATAATGAGCATTACGATAACGCTGAAAATATCGACAGGATCGGCCAAACAAAGAATAATTGCAAGCAAAAAAAAAGAATTAAAATGCTTTTTAAAAAATCAACCTAAAAAAGGCATGGCTAACCGAGAACTCATTGCACTTCTGGCAAAAAAACTTGGCATTGCTCAATTTTTGATTGAGATTATTCATGGACTCACATCACGCAAAAAAATAATTCACCTTGATGTTGGCCTTACCCTTGCAGAAATATACCAAAAACTAGGCATTGATTACCAAAAATCATTATTCAAGGAGCATTAATGCCATACTACTCCTGGAAAGGGATGAATAATCAAGGAGTTACACAGACTGGGTATCTGAATGCCACATCTTATGAAGAAGCAAAGTTGCAACTTCTTGCACAACAAATTGCCCCACTTCTCATCAAGCCAGCAAATAAGCATCTTCTATTCTCATTTTTTATCCAAAAAAGGTCATTACCTCTAATCGAACTTGAACGTTTTTTTGAGTATTCTGGCACCTTGCTTGAAAGTGGTATTGATATAATATCAACGCTTGAAACTTGCCGAAAAACATTTCAAGGTATTCATCTTACTCCCTTTATTGATCATCTAATCAATGATATTTCATCCGGGAAAAAGCTAAGCGAAGCTTGTCAACAATACAGTAGTACACTACCTGCACACACCAGCACACTTCTTGCTGTTGCTGAACAGACAGGGACACTAAGCGATATGCTCCTTCACCTCGCTGAGCGAATTAAAAAAGAAGAGGCAGTAAAATCTCAAGTTAAAAAGGCACTTCTTGCCCCATGCATAACACTAGCATTTGCCCTTACTCTTTCATTATGCATTGTAGTCATTATTGTCCCGCAACTTGAAAATATCATGCATCAAATGGGGAGCTCTCTCCCTGGAGCAACTGTATTGCTCTTTGCATTTAGCAATTTCTTACGCTCAACACAAGGAGCTTTATGCTTAATAGCAATCTTCTCTTTATTGATTACTCTTTGTATGATAATTCGCAAATCAACAACCATTGCCCGTGCTATAAGAAAGTTACCACTCATCGGCAACATAATTGCCGAACAAGAAATTATTCTTTTACTTCACAATCTTTCTCTTTTCCTCATTGCGGGAAACCCTTTACTTAATTCACTTCAAAGCCTTGAGCAACAAGAAAAATCTCTCCTTACTCAAGCAATGCTTCAAGATATCATAAACCAATTATTGCAAGGAGCTCCCTTTCATACGGCTCTTAAAAGACATGAGCATAATTTTTCTTCATCAGCCACCGTACTCATTCAACTTGGCAGCTCAACAGGTAAATTGCCTGATGCTATTATTCAAGCAAAAGAGCTAATGAATCGCAACCTATCACGTCGGCTCAATCTACTCACTACTCTTGTTAATCCGATTGCCATTATCCTACTTGGTCTGTTAGTTGTTGGCATTTTAATTGCAATCTACGTTCCTATTTTCACCATGGCAACAGTACCTCGATAATATTTTTATTACAGTTTTTTTCTTGACGCTATTTATCCTTTTGGTAACCTTATTCCTACCAAATCTTCACAAATATGCCGAAGTGGCGAAATTGGTAGACGCACGGGACTCAAAATCCCGCGGTGGAGACACTGTGTCGGTTCGAGTCCGACCTTCGGCACCATCTATCTTTGCTAATTTTGCTAATAGCAAAATTTAGCTACAACCTAATCTTAATCACCAAGTAGCGTGCAAAGCATTATACCGGGCCATAGTTTTCCCTGAAATTTAAAATTTACCTCAAGACTCAATCGGTAAGAGCATTTGTAAAGAAAAGACTATAACGAAAAGCTGTGATGGCTGGCTTCACCTTGTACGAATTAACCCCATTGATAATGATCTGAAAATCTCTATCGACTCCACAAAAGAATACCCTATATACCCTTTGTTATAGACTTAGCAATGATTTTTATGATGCTCCACACTGAAATTACACCCTTTCTTCATAGCATATTCGACCACAAACAATAATCCCTGAAGCACTTGATGTCAACCAATGGAACATCAAAGTGGAATATTTTTCACAAAGAACTTCCAGAATATGAAAGTATTTCATAACATTAAACTCTATCCCTTCCTCATCTCAGCTAAATTAAGATTATTAATACACTCAACAAGCAACTTCTCCAAAAGAATCTTCCTTTCTTGACTCATTGAAGACATCATCATATCCTCTGCTTCAGCAACAACTGTATGAGCCCTAACAACAAGATCATGACCTTTTTTTGTTAATACTGTTCGCAAGATTCTTCCATGAGAGGCATCTTGCTTTCGTTTCAATAATCCCTGTTTTTCAAGATTTGAAACAATACCATGCATTGTTTGTGCTGTAATAAATGAAGCTCGCGCTAGTGCAGCATTAGAAATACCCGGTTTTAACTCAAGCTGTGAAAGCACCGCATACTGAGGCGTTGTAAGCCCAAGTACTCTTAAAGCATCATCCATGCACATACGCAAAGCATGCTGTGCTAGTTTAAGTTTATAACCAATTCCAACAAATTCTTTGCGTTCAGATCTTGACATATCAGGGCCCTTATATTATTTTGACAATATATTTATATTGTATACTATAACGAAAGGACGCCATGAATACAAATTTTGAACAGACTCAAAAAAATATCGATGCTGCTATAAATTATTATCGCTGCATGCTGGCAAAAGACTTTGAAGGCATGGAGGCTTATCTTCACCCAGAGGTTGCTTTAACAAGCCCTCTTTCAACCATATCGGGCAAAGAGGTTGTTGTTGAGGCTGCACAAAGTTTAACTGATATACTCAAAGACATTGTCTTTCGCTCAAAATTAGGTGCGAATAATCAGGTAATGCTTGCCTATAATTTTATTCTAACTGAACCGATTGGTATGTTACGAGCAGCTGTTTTAATACACTTTAAAGATGAACTCATTTATTCAATAGAGCTCTTTTTTGATAGTAAGCCGTTTGAACAAAAATAACCCCATCACTCCGATGATAATTATATCACCAAAATAATGGGGTTATATTCACATAATTTATCGATTATTATTTTACAAATGGATTTTGCTGCCCTAGTACTGGCTCTTGATAAGCTGCTGGTATTTGTTGTGCTTCTGCAGGGTTGAAAGGCTGTTGACCAGGAGCAATTTTCATAAGTTGACTTGCTGTTTGAACTTAAGCCTGCTGACCTGGTACTGCTACTTGAGCAGTTGTCACTTGCTGTTCTTCTGTAGGATTGAATGGCTGCTGGCCAGGAGCAATTTGCATAAGTTGACTTGCCGTTTGAACTTGAACCTGCTGACCTTGAACTGCTTGTTGCATTGGTTGCATAAGAACTTGTTGCGCTTGTGTTTGCATCATGGTTGGTGCCTGCATCGTTACATACTGTTGTACCGGCTGCATAACTGGAGATTGTACTGTGTTAACTACTTGAGCCTGACCTTGAACTGCTTGCTGCATTGGCTGCATAAGAACTTGTTGCGCTTGGGATTGCATCATGGTTGGTGCCTGCATCGTTACATACTGTTGTACCGGCTGCATAACT
>CAYMBP010000019.1:11939-29731 GCA_964388745.1 uncultured Pseudomonadota bacterium
GGAGATTGTACTGTGTTAACTACTTGAGCCTGACCTTGAACTGCTTGCTGTACTGGCTGCATAAGAACTTGTTGTGCTTGTGTTTGCATCATGGTTGGCACCTGCATCGTTACATACTGTTGTACCGGCTGCATAACTGGAGATTGTACTATGTTAACCGCTTGAACCTGACCTTGAACAACCTGCTGTACTGGTTGCATCATAATTTGTTGAGGTTGGACGTAGGCCACTGTTGGCACTGTCGTTGTGGCAAACGCTTGAGCAGAAGCAACTTGTCTCTGCACTTGTCCTTGAGCTGCAACAACATTTGATCCCCTAATAATATCAACAAGTCCCTGAACTCCTTTGCCACAAGCAGAGATATCTAGCTTATTTTCTTCTTCAGAAGACTTTGATACTTTTTCATTAACATTTTTAAGAAGCTTTAAACATTCTGCGTGTTGACTTCCTGAAGTATGTAAAGTGCTCTCAGCCTTAACTTTCTTTTTAGATGGCTCTATATCATTTGCATTGGTATCATAAACTTGAGGAATGTCATTTGCATTAACATCTAGTTGAGCATCATCAGCTGTGCGCTTTTTAGATGGGGATGGGGCTATAATAATTTTTTGGAGTAATTCCTCTATTATGTCTATCATCTGTTGAGGTGTATAATTCTGATTTCCTTCTTCAGATTTTGTTATGCTCGCAACATCTAATGAACTATCCACAGCTAAGTGTAAAAGGGTATTTTTGATCTGAATCAGCCAACCAAGTATATTTGATTCTGCTTGTCCCTCAGCCGTCAAATCTAATTCTTTTTTATATTTTTTGAATACTGCTTGTAATTTTTCAAGAAATTGAGATGTAACCTTGCCGCTTGCTTTGTTTGCTGAAGCTTGTGATGACACCACATCATTATTTTCTACATCTTTAGATTCTTGAGCTTGAATTATTTTGCTTCTTTCTGGAAACAATATCTTTTCAAGTTCTTCTACAGACATATCTTGTAGTATTTCTGCAAAGTTGGTGCGGTCAGCATTACCTTGTTTAACCTCATCAAGCAACTCTTGCTTTTGATCTTCTGAAAAAAAAGTAATCATTTTTTCAAAATAGCCCTGTGGAAAAAGGATCATTTCAAGCTCTTCAACAGTCTCATCACTTGACAAGAACTCTTGTTCAAGATTCTGATGTGTACTTTTTCCTGTTTCTGCAAAGCGTAACAATGCTACTTTTTCATCTTGTGAAAGAGATTGAAGCTTTATTTTAAACTCTCTTGAAATAACAGGGGATACAGTATAAAACGAGAAGATAAGCGATGCACAAAGCACTAATGAACGACATGTAACCATAATAACCTCCATACATGGTACAACCGATAATAATTCCTGAGCAATCCCTCACTGAACACGAGCAAGCAAAGCTCAGCTCACTAACAACATGCTCTTACTATAACCAAATTATTCAGATTGTCAACTTTTTACAATTAATTTTTTTGATAAAAACTGATACTTTTTCGCCTTCAAGCTGCTATCAACAATCTCCAAAAACCCTTGCTTTACCCATTTTTACACAACGCAGAACTTGTACGTTGTTGCAACCCAAATAAATCATCAATTTGTCTACTGGTTACAACATCATATTTTTTAAAAAATTCAAGAATCTTACGTTGTTTAGGATCAATCGTCCGCGATCAATCTAGAAAAATTCTTTCCCACATTGGCTTAACTCTCAGCCTACCATCGCTCATTACAAGGGCATGAAATAATTAAATCACTTTTTCAGTTACTGGATACTACTGTGCAACATACCTCTCAACTTGCGCCCAACCTCTTTAACAGACTCAATCAAACACTGTTTTTAATGTAAAATTTTTTAATGTAAATAATTTACATCACTTGCATTAAAAAATTTTGCGCATTTTTTTATAAAATCTTCATCAATTGACCTAGTTTTTGCAATATACTCTTCTAATAAAGGAAGTATTCTTAAAGCTAAAGGAGTATTAAAATGTTTTACACCTTCATCATATGAATCTTTAAAATATTGTTTAATAAAAAGCATTTGAACTGCAAGAGCAATTGGCTCTTCAAGAACAAAAAGATAGCGCTCATTTTTTGGAAGGGCTTGACTTATGTGTTGTAAAAAAACAGAAGAGCGATTTTTTTTAAGTTCCTCTGCAACAATCCCAGATATATAACGCGTTGCTTCACGAATCAGAATACTTTGTAAAAGAGAAATCTCTTGAGGATTGCTGATTTTTTTATTTGGCACAATCAGCATTAAGTGTTCTCCATATATTCTTCCACAAATACTATGGGATGAAGGGCTCCATAAAAGAGTAATAGATCTTAAATTAAAGATCTTAGTATTGTAAAATAAAGATATTTTTTTTAAATACTCATTAATACTTCGTTGATTTATAGAAGATTGTAAAATTCGCTCATTATATCTCATTGTAAGAGCATAATCACCTTCTAAAAGAGTAAATACCGGTACATAGAAATCAAGGACATTCTTTAAAATATTTACATCTTCTGTTCCAATTATTTGCTCCAGGTTATCAATGGCATTATCTGACATATTAAACATAAAAAATGCATTAAAAATTTCATCGGTAATTGATTTTGGATGTGGTGCAAAAAGGTTATCATGTAAGACATTCTGAATAAACACCAAAGGCAAAAGCTGCCTTCTCTTTCGCAAGTTTTGATACCGATGTAACACTTCACAGTTATTAAAAAATTTTCCTAAACTTTTTTCATATTCTGGAATACAGAAGAAATCCGGAAGGCTCTTTGAAATCTGATCAAGCAGATGAAGCCTATTCGCCAACGGATTAAACGTAACCTTAATCGCAAATGCATTCACAATATTTGTAGTAAATATTAAAACTAAAGTTATACGAATTTTTTTTATATCCATACAATATCCTCTTCTTAATATAAAAAATAGCAAGGTTATGACAATAAATTATCCACAGCAATAGCTACACATGAATATCAGAATGTTAACGCAGCATCTTCTGAGCTACTAGAATAATCTTGAAAAAGGAATAACATAGACGATTACTCAGCTTGTTCCAGAATGAAAACGATAGAAGCCCAGGATGATATTCTGAAGCTATTATATTAAAATTGCTACTTTTTTATACTACTACGATTGAAGTCTATCATGGTATACATAAAATTAAGCAATCATACAAATTATAGCTTAACAAATAAAAAAAGTATTTATTAAATTTTGCTAAGTAAACACTCCTCATCAAACACAATCATTTAATATAAACCCTCCACAATCAAGACCAACTGTTTTTGAAAATACTACCCCCATCAGCCATAATTCGAATCATACCTCTAGTTCTCCAAACAGCAAGGCAAGCTCAACACTACTTCAAGCTCACCCTACGATAACTACTTTTTTTACCGGACTACATACCACCAACATCATAAAAGTTGACATCAATCATGATATACATAAAAATGAATCATCACCCAGGCCATGTCTTAATCAATTAAAAAATATTCGTCTTACTAAACAGAATTCAAAAGGGAGAAAGATGGTCACTTTTTTTTTAACTCTATTTTTTTTGATTACTAATAATTTGCTCAGCATGCAAAATAACAATCTACATGATTATTCAAAAACACATCTTGTCATTGTTCCAAACCAGCAATATAAAGGGGGTAATGATATTAAGTCTATTTTTAGCAAAATCCTTAGCAAAGATAATATTCACAAAGCTTCTACTCCTTATTTTACTGATTTTGGACAAGAATCCTGCATGAAGTGCCTCCATGATACAATAGAACCACTTTTGTCCAAAGAAAGCGTTGAAAGCATTATTTTATTCGGAGCAGGACAAGGCTCAGCAACGGTTATTAATTATGCAGGAATGTTTCCGCATGAAAAAATTACTGGCATTATTATAGAGTCAGCTATCGCTTCGGCCAATAGCACAATTACTCATTATACAAAAAACAAAATCTATCCTCAATTAGCACAAATTCCCCTTGCTACATACCTGCTTCCTGAACTTGCCCGCCTTAGGTTCTTTCGCTATAATCCAACAGGAATACAACCAATTAATACAATTCGCCATATTTCAAAAAGAATTCCAATTATTATGATTCACTCTCTTCACGATCTTCAGTCAAACTATCATGATGCCCGGTTTTTACATGCAGAAGCCCAGCTTTGTGGACTTAATAACCACTTTATTTCTATTGATTCAAGTGAATCTATAAATTTACTCCAAAAACCACAATACCTTAATCAATTACATACTCTTCTTAAAAAATATGAATTGCCACATGATATCACACATCTTATTGATGAAGATAAGTGCATAGAAGAAATTAACATATCTAATGAACAAAAAGTGCCCTATCCCAATGATCTATTCGGACGAGAAAAAAAGATATTTTTAACGGACATTTTTATTAAAGGCTGCACGCTTTTTATTGTTGGCTATTATTTATACAATCTATCAACAATCATAATCCCTTAATCTACTAGGAAAAGAAGATGAAAATCCTATATCATTTTTTGCTATCAATGTTGCCCATTGCTCATCCTAGCGTTACCTCTATCGAAATAAAAAATAAACTTACTTGAACTCAATAATTCTCGCATTATTTCAATAGAAGAAGTTAATAAAAAGATTACTTCAACATTACCTTACGTACGAAACAGAAAAACAAAAAGTTAATCGCCTTATCTTACTTAACGCAGCAACACAAGCTGGATTAGTAAACTACGTTTTTGAATGGCCGCATTTTAGCTATGGCGATAAGGCATGGGCATATGTAAAAAACAAACCATATGCTCTGTATGGAATTGCCACAAGAAAAGATGATGAACATATTTTATTAACTTGATAAATAAACCTACTTAGAGGAAATGAGCATGGAAACAATCAAGCCAGGCGTCTATCAACACTACAAAGGAAATTATTACGAAGTAATTGGAAAAGCGCAACACACTGAGACAGAAGAGGCTGTAGTCGTCTATCGAGCCCTCTATGGAGATCGCGGCCTTTGGATCCGACCAGCTGTCATGTTCTCCGAACAAGCTGAAGTTAATGGAGCAAAAAAGCCTCGATTTACTTTTATTGCTGATAATATCTCAAAGAGACTAAACCTGTAAGCAACATAATTTTGTATTTAATTATCTTTCGCCAAATCCCGTAGCCAATAAAAAACCGACCAAGGATATCTTCCTTAGTCGGTTTAATTTTTTCAAAAATAATAAATTTTTATTTCTACTGAGCTCCAGCAGATGTATATGATGAAGATTTTCGACGGGCTCCATCACGCGGAGGACGCTTGTCAGAATTACTTCGACGATAACCACTATTGCCCCTACCAAATGAACGACGGCCCTTATTGCCACCACCTTGATACGGACGACGTCGCGGACGAGGAGGCTCAGCCTCTTCACCATTCATCAACCGATTAATAGCTCGCCATTTTGATTTATCAGCAGATGAAACAAAACAAATTGCAGACCCTTCTGCACCAGCTCGGGCAGTACGACCAATACGATGAATATAATCCTCAGGACACTGCGGCAAATCATAATTAACCACATGCTTAACATGAGAAATATCAAGACCTCGTGCTGCAATATCTGTGGCCACTAAAATACGATACTTTGAATGTCTAAATCCAGAAATTACACGCTCACGCTTATGATGGCTCAAATTACCGTGAATAGCCTCTGCACTATGATTGTCTTTTCGCAAACGACGAGCCATTTTGTCAGCGCCAATCTTGGTCTTAACAAAAATAATAACTGAACCCTCGCGCTTATCAAGCTGCTCAATTAAAATATCTTTTTTATCTTCATCTGCAACGTGAAGCACCTCTTGCTTAATATTTTCAGCAGCAACAGTTGTCTCCCCAAGTGCTACACGCTCAGGCATGTGAAGATATTTTTCTGAAAGAGTAATAATATTTTTAGGAAGCGTCGCAGAAAAAAGAAGCGTTTGCCGCTGCTTTGGCATATATTTAACAATGGTGTCAATCTGATTAACAAAACCCATATCAAGCATACGATCAGTTTCATCAAGAACAAGAAAGCCCGTATCATGTAGCTTAAGAGTTCCTCGATCAAGATGATCATTAATGCGCCCTGGTGTTCCAACAATCAAACGAGGTCGTTTTCTGAGCTGTTGAATTTGCTTAAAAACCGACTCTCCACCAATAAGCAATGCTGTTTTAATAACAGTCTTTTGTTTACCCAAAAAACCTTCAAGTGAACGCATTACCTGTACGGCAAGCTCTCGGGTTGGCGTCATAATCAAAGCAGACCCGCGAGAAGATTGTAATAATTTTTCAACTAGCGGAATGCCAAAAGCACCTGTTTTACCGGTTCCTGTTTGAGCAGAACCAAGAATATCTTTGCCGTCAAGCGCTAATGGAATCACTTTTTCCTGAATAGGAGTTGGAGTATCAAACTTGAGATAGTCCAAAGAATCAATTAACTTTTGCGACAATCCAAATGATCGGAAATTTTGCATAATAAACCTTAAGATTGGCAAAGCATCTTATGGCTTTAACTATCCAAAATTTGCCTTGCATGAGAAACTTAAAAAAATAATGAAAATAACATATGATTACTACTAATCATATATTATTTTGCAAAAAGATAAAGATTTTTCTTTTTTTTACAAATATTACCTAAAATGCTCACCCATCAAGCCCCTTTTCAATCGCTTAATCGCCCACAAATATGCCTATCTTTTGCTTAAACAAAAAAATTCCTGCCGTCTTGTCCACTATCATCCCTTTTCATCGAATTATTAAAAACAGTAGTTCTTGTCATGTACTATTGAGTGCAAATAGTGACTATTGACCCTTTGTATAGAAGTATTGAAAAATTTTTTTCGCTCATGCTATCATTTTTCAAGCATACTTTTTTTGTTTTTTCCTAGGGGGAGAAGTCAATGAGATATCTAATCATATTAGCAATATCATGTTTGCAGCTGCAAAGCAATAGATCATTAATCGGCAAAGACTTTCATTGTGGCTTTGTAAATACACATGCAACAAACCTCTTATCAAAACCCAAACCAATTATGGTAGAAGAAGGTGACAAACTTGTTCCCGCAGAATACCGTCATCTTCCTCTCCGCTTCCAAGAAGCCAGCAATATCGACACTCAACTCATGCAAAACGAACCTGTTTTTATATGGAATGAAGAATGTTCATACAACGACTTAACATTTACCAAAGTCACTGCACCTTTTCAAGTCAAATGCCACTCCAAGCATGAACAAGATCCTGCAAAAGAAGAGCTCTCATTTTTTACAGGATGGGTCAATAAAAATGATATCATAGAATGCGATGAAGAACATTTTTGTCACATAGTTGATACCTGCGAACATAATCCTCGATATAAAGAAGAAACGCTACGACAAGGAGTTATTGATGCTGCTCGAGCATTTATTGATAAGCCATATCTTTGGGGAGGGGCATCTCTAGTTAATGAACATTTTGCTGGATGCCCAACAGGTGTTGATTGCTCTGGCCTCATAAAAATGGCCTATGCAAGCATTAACCAACTTATTCCTCGAGATGCAACAGACCAATCAAATTTTTCTATAGAGCTTAAAAGCATTAATGACCTTCAACCTGCAGACATTGTCTATATTACTAAAATGCGAAACGGCACAAAAATCAACCATATCTTCATGTATGCCGGACTCAATAATAATGGCGCAATGTCTTTCATAGAAGTGTATTACGCTGGTGGTAAAGATAATAAAAAAGACCGTGACTTCATTGTTCAGTATGCCCGCACACGAGAACAACCCGCAACCATTTACTTTGGAGAAAACTTTGAACACATCAAAACAGGAGACACTTTTAGCTCAGAAATCTTTCAGAATTTTACTATCTCATTTGGAACATTTTTTAAAAAACCATTTTTAGCCAAAAAAAATATAATTGCACAATGCATCACTCAACTTAAACAAGGAGACCATCAATGATTATTCTAACCCTCTTCTTTTTTTGGCATATTTTATATTAACACTTAACATCTCTTTCGATCAGTTAGAAAAAATTAAAAGATCAATCTATTTAAATATCAAATTCCTGAAGGTCCATGGTCAAATATGATCTAATATCTTCAGGAATTTTTTCTATATCTGCTTGAGCAACAAGATCGTTTGCAGGGTCTCCAAAAAATGTATTCCAGAAAAGTACAACGGGATTTTCTTTATCGGTAAACATTTGAATTTTTTTCTGCAGAGCATCATGAATCAATGCTGCAAAACACTTGCCTGAATATGTTGTATCAAGGTTTAAACCTTCAAGACTCTTAACTAATTTTACCGCCTCCCCACTTTCAGGCCTACCCATCTTCAATAAAATCTTTTCATAGCTGGTATCCATCATAATTCTTAAAGGTTACCAAACTTAAAGATTACACTTTGCTTTAAATTCTTGCCAAAAATCCAACAATTCACGAGCCATAGCAACAAAATTATTTGCATGTCGAGCTATCTGCTCATAATCATCTGGATAATCATGCGCAATTTGATTTCTTACCTCACGCAATCTCATCCACCAATCAGCATCATCAAGATAATCTAGTTTTTCTAATCGATTCAGCTTATCAATAAAAGATTTCGCATCCTCTCCAAGAATATCAAGCAACAACGGAAACAGCTTTGCTCCAATAACATCTTGCAACTTACTAAATCGAGTTGTTAACATATCAAAAAAAGCAACCTCATCATCAGTAAGCTCCTCACATTTTTGAGCATTAAAAGGAGCAAGGTGACTCACGCGCTCAAGAGCAAGGACCAACCTTCTTGCATGAATATCAGCAATAGAAGAATACTGAATTAATAAATCTTTCTGGTTCATATTAACTTTACCCCATTATTTTTTGCCTCATCATAAATCAGCAAGTGCGCAGAGTGATTTAAATGATTAATAACCACATCTATTTTTTGATCGCCTATCATCTTTTTAAGATCAACAAGAAATGATATTTTTTTCTGAGCAACAACATCAGCATCCAAGTTTGCCACCTCGATATAAAGATCAAGATCGCCACCCTTTTGGCCTTCATCTACTCGAGAACCAAAAAGCCAAATATGGTCTTGTGGCGTAAAATTTTTTAAAAATGCACTCTTTATCGATTGTAATTGGTAATTTGTTAAGCGCACTGGTTTTACTTTCTTATTTTTATAATAACAAGCAAAGACAAAAAATATTGGGCATGGGGTCCATGTCGGAGATTGATTCGCGCACAGTAATTGCGAACTTGCCAATGTAATATATGATAACCAACATACTTCGGCCCAATGTCTCCAGGCTACTTGACAAATCACAGGCCTGTCAAGGAGAATCAACTCCAAACGCGTGTCTGAAAATAACAATAAAAAATCAAGCTATTGGAATATCAAATTCCTGAAGGTCCATGGTCAAATATGATCTAATATCTTCAGGAATTTTTTCTATATCTGCTTGAGCAACAAGATCGTTTGCAGGGTCTCCAAAAAATGTATTCCAGAAAAGTACAACGGGATTTTCTTTATCGGTAAACATTTGAATTTTTTTCTGCAGAGCATCATGAATCAATGCTGCAAAACACTTGCCTGAATATGTTGTATCAAGGTTTAGACCTTCAAGACTCTTAACTAACTTTACTGCCTCCCCACTTTTTTGCGAAATAAAAGTATACCCATCTCCAATAAAATCTTTACGCAACTGATATCCATCATAATCCTTAAAGGATACTAAAGGAATTTCACCTAAAGATTTCTCATGAAGCAACTTACAGCCTTCTTCAAAATACTGTCGAATGTACTCATTGCAATCCATAGTGGATAAATCAGGCCTCACCTGTATAACCATAATTAATGTATCAAGATTGGCTAACTTACATCCCAATAACAACCCTGCAGCCGTTCCAAAAGAACCACCAGGAACATAAATAACGTCAGGCTTTGGCATAACCCCTTGCTCAATCTGACTTTTCAATTCAAAAATGGCATTTACAAATCCTATAGAACCAACCCCATCTGAAGCCCCTCCAGGTATAAAATAAAGAGGAGCCCCATACTCTTCAATCTCTTTTTTTTGCATTTTTTCAATATCTTCATCTCGCTTTGGACGAGTTTTATAATACTTTATTTCTGCACCAAATACTTGCATCAAAGGTAAATTTCTTTTGACATTTGATGTCATTTGCTGCGGGGTTAAAAATAAAAAACAATCAAACCCATTTTCTTGTGCGTGAGCAGCTGTTGCGGCCGCATGATTTGAACCAGCTGCGCCGATAGTCAATACAGATCGACATCCTTTCGACTGGGCGTCTCCAAAAGCGAACTCTAGCTTCCGAACCTTGTTCCCTCCAAAGCGCTCTGCAGATTTACCATCATCTTTTATATAAAACTGATCTAACCCTAGTTCTCTTCCTAACGCTTCCATTTTTGCAATAGGCGTAGGAAGCTGAGCAAATTCCTTGCAAGGTAGCTTTTGATTTAGAATAGGATATTGTTTATAGAGTGGTCTATTAACACTGCCACAAAAAGACTCTGTACTAAGAAAAAATAGACCTATGAACAATAACTTAAAGCAACCCATTTCTTTCTCCCTTTTAGCACAAAATTAATTCAATCATAGATGATAACCTTGTAACCACTTAATTTGGAACCTTCCCATAAAACTAATTCGGCACTAAACCCAGGGTTGCATCATCTAATGAAAATGAATTGGTAATGACAGAAGTAAATTCTAAAATTTTACGTCAATGATCAAAAAAAGTAACCCAATGTCCTGAAAATACCCCACAAATTAACTAGACGTCAAGATAAGAAAAAATTAAACTCATAAACGTTCAAAAAATATTTTAAAAAAGGAGATGAACCATGCTATTTTTACTCATCATACTCATTATTTTTTCAGCAGAAAACCCCTTATCTGCACGCTATCATAAACCAACCTGTAATCACATCATTACCCCTAGTGGCCACAGCCGCCTTGGTGATACTATAACCTCATATTGCATTGCACAATGGCTCTCCTACAAATATGACATTCCACTTTTTGCACCCTCTTTTGATAGATCAAAAGCATTCTCATTTGATGAAGTCGATCCTCTTCTGCAACAAAAAATCACAACTATGTTTGAATCTGTTAATATTGAAAGCGAAAATGATCTTATTAAAATTTTAAGAACAGAATCTCTTCCTAAGTTACTAACTATCAGCTACTCAACTATTTTTCACTATCCAGGGGAGCTCATTGCTAATTTCAATTGGCCAGATATCTGGACAAGTATGTATTATTATTTTAGAGCTCATCCTACTATTGAAAAAAAAGTGCGCCAAGGAGTAATGCTTAAAACACCAATTAAGTCGATTGACTTACCAGACAACATGATTTCTGTTGCTGTTCATGTGCGCTCTGGAAGTGGCCCAGATACTCCTCCTGCCTCGATACAATACCTTGATGAATGGGAAAAAATTACAAAAAATAAGAAATCTAAAGACTTTATTCCTTACTCATCCGATCTTCACTTTCCTCTCAAGCTGCCACCAGAGCAATTTTATGTTAATCAAATTATTAAATTATCTTACTTACTTGGTCACGCGCCACTATTTGTACGTATTTTTACAGATAACAAACATCCCCAAAAAATTGTTGATCGCTTTAAACAAAGAATTAATTTGAAAAATATTACCTTTGCTTGTGAGGAGTCTGGAGGTGAAGAACGCTCATGGAAAAAAAGTAGCATCATTGATGATGTATACAACATGGCACAATTTGATTGCCTAATCAAAGCTGAATCTGGCTTTGCATTAACCTCACAGTTCATCGGCAACCACAAACTTATCATTTATCCACAAAACTCAAAAATATACTCCAGATCAGACCTCAATCAAGTAATGATAGATGTTGATGATGTTAGCATTATTTTTCATGACCCCAATAAAAAAACAACCAATTTTCAGAGCTTTAATAATATCCATGAAAGCCACCAAAAACAGGCATTTGATCTGCTTCTTGCACAATCAAAAAAACAAAATCCTGAACATTCTGGTATATGTAAAAGTGCTTCCATCACTCCCCCTACTTCAGCTCAAGAATCTGAACCAGAAGTCCCTCAGACATGTCTTTTAACGATAAAAGATATGAGCCACACCACAAGCCGACTGGGTGATAACGTTTTATCTTACTGTACGGCAAAATGGTATTCATATAAATATGACATTCCTTTTTTCTTCTCACCGTTTAAACATTCTAATCTTTTTTCATGTGATCGCATCGACATCCCATATAAAAAATCTTTTGCGAAGAATTTTAAAACAGTTGATATCTCAAGCGAAGATGAACTAATAAAAATACTGCGCACCGGCACTGAGTCAACACTGTGTGTTATCACTTTTGCATCTGTTTTTGAACATCCAGGAGAGCTGGCAATGAATTTTCACTGGCCAGATGTACACTCAAGCATATACTTTTTCTCTCACGAACATCCCGAGTTTGGCAAAGAGCTGCGCAACGGTTTAACTCCACAAAAAACCGCACGGACACTTAATTTGCCACACGATAAGATTACCGTTGCTGTTCATGTTCGCAAGGCAAGTGACCGGGATGCCTATCCCGTTTCTATTCAATATCGAGATGAGTGGAATGAAATTATTGCGCATAAAATAAAAAATCCAAAGCTCTCCGATGGATGCGACCTTCGTTTTCCATTGCGTGTTCCTAGCGAGCAATTTTATGTTGATCAAATTATCAAGCTATCTGAAGTCTTAAATCACCCACCCTTGTATATTTATCTGTTTACCGATGATAAACATCCAGAAAAAATTATTCAACGACTTCAAAAAAGAATCCCTCTAGACAATATAACCTTTGACTACAACCATGAAGACCCAGAAGGACGAGATGCCAGCGAGCAAGATATTCTTGACGATTTATATAATATGTCCCGCTTTAACTGTTTAATTAGAACACAATCAGGATTCTCAGCAATTTCACAACTTATCGGTAATCACAAAATTATTATATACCCGCAAAATTCAAAAATTTTCTACCACTCACAGCTCAATCAGATTATGATTGATGTTCATGATGTCAGCATTATTTTCAAACATTCTGAGCAAGAAAAACCAGAGTTTTTTACCTTTAAGACCATAACTAATGAACATAAAAAACAAGCTCAAAAAATAATATTTCAATAATAACCTATAACATGAAAGAAGCCTTGATCCATATCAAGAACTAAGTGCTTGCATTAATTAAGAAATAAACAGGTATTTTTTAGTGAACAATAATAATACTCTTTTATTTTACATAAGGAATCTTCACAATGGCATATCATCCATATCTTCTTTTCTTCTTATTTGTGGCTCTCGGAGTAAACTGTAAGGCTCAACCTGCTAAACAAGTTGAACAGAGTAGCTTACCACCAGCTCAAAGACCAAAGGCTATTGTAATTGGCGCAAGCTCTGGCATTGGTCGGGCAACGGCGAAACAGCTTGCTCAAAAGGGATATGATATTGGCATTGCAGCACGACGGACAGAACTTCTTGAATCATTAGGACAAGAAATTAGTGATGAATACTATGCTGATCTCAAATCTAGCGAAGAGAGCTCAAGCAGCCAAAAAACCCCACCAAAAGTTTTTATTAAATCACTTGATGTAACACAAGCTCCTGATGTTCATACTAAACTTGATGAGCTCATTAAGGAGGTCGGCGGACTTGATGTGATTGTTATTAGCGTTACTGCCTATTCACCAAATGGCACAGCAGATAAAGATACCATCAACATCGATCTTCTTGGTTTTTATAATGTTGCACATCATATTGTTAAATTCTTTAAACAACAGCGCCATGGGCATCTTATTGGGATTTCTTCTGTTGACAGTGTCCGAGGTAATTCTCAAGACCCTGTCTTTTCTGCAGCAAAAGCCTTTGTCTCTACATACCTTGATGGTATCAGAAACTATATGTCGCAAAATGATATTCCAATACATATTACTGACGTTCTTCCAGGTTGGGTTGATCTTGAAAAAGTAAAATTTAGTGATTTTCCAGATACCTTTTGGGTTATTGCTGCAGAACAAGCCGCACATGATATTTGTCAGGCAATTGAAGACAAAACCTCTCGTCTCTTTGTACCTAAGCGCTGGCGATTACTAACACTTCTCTGGCAGATACTTCCCGACTCCATCTACAATGCAGATTGGTTTCCGTTCAGAGATGTCCCAGCCACAAACCGCCAAAGCTTATCTTGAGCTTTTTTAACACCAATGCGTGTTGTTGCATGCCATGAGGATACCTCATCTCCATAAGCAATATATATCTCCTGTGATGTTATGGTATTGAGATTGTTTTGCTTAGTAGTAATCCCAAAAGCCCGGCAGACTTTGCCGGGCCCACGAAGATACTGTCTCTCTGTTTTGATGCCACGAATCAACACCGCTCCTGCTTGCCCTTCATGCTCAACAACAATATTCAAACAAAAATACATACCATAGATCATGTAGACATACACATGACCGGGCGGACCAAACATAATTTGCGACCGCTTTGTGGGACCTTTGAAAGCATGAGAAGCTTCATCATCGTACCCACGGTAAGCTTCTGTTGCAGTAATAATGCCACGATGCTTGCCAACAATTAATTCTTTACCAAGAAGATCTTTAGCAACATCAACAACATAACGATTATAAAAATCAAATGATAGCTTCATAAACTCTATGTATATTTTATGCAAGATGTATTTTTTAAGGTATTCCACCAAGAAAGGTTAAGCCGTTATCCTTTCTTAGTGAACCACCCAAAAGAAAGGTTTGCAAGACTTTTTATATAAAAAACACTTAATAATTGCCCTTTTAGCAATATATTGACAGATCTAAAGTGGCACTTTAAAATAGACAAATCTTCTCACATTATAAAGAAAGATAAAGAAATGTTTCAAAGAGCCCTATACAAAACACTTCAGCGCTATGCCAAATTCCCCGCAGTTGCCTTGCTTGGCCCTCGACAATCTGGAAAAACCACGCTGGCTCAAATAGCATTTCCAAATCATACTTTTTTGAGCCTTGATCATGAGGTAACCAGAGCTTTTGCGTTAGAAGATCCTGAAAACTTTCTTTTGAGCCATGAAAATGAGCATGGTATTATTCTTGATGAATTTCAATATGCTCCACAATTAACAACAGCCATCAAGCTTGAAGTAGATAAAAAGAAACGACCAGGCTATTTCATTTTAACCGGTTCTCAAAATTTTTTAATGAACAAAGCAATTACAGAATCGCTTGCAGGAAGAATTGGTATCTTAAATCTTCTGCCCTTTTCGAATCAAGAGCTCCTTGACAATAATATTGCGCCCAATGACCCGAATCAACTTATCTTTCAAGGAGGTTATCCGCGCATTTATGATGAAAATTTCTTACCAACCGAGCTCTACCCATCTTATATTTTGTCATATATTCAACGTGATGTTGGACAACTGATTAATGTCAAGAACATGACAACATTTCATCGTTTTGTTCAACTTTGTGCAGGAAGAGCTGGTCAATTATGCAATATCAATGCCCTTGCCGTTGAAACAGGCATTTCTGCTCCTACCGCACGAGAGTGGCTTTCAATGCTAGAAGCAAGTTACATCATTTTTTTCTTAGAGCCACACTTTAATAATTTTAATAAACGACTTGTTAAATCTCCAAAGCTTTATTTTTTTGATACTGGCCTTGCCTGTTCACTCTTAAGAATTGATTCAGCAGATACCCTAAAACTCTCTCATTTTTACGGAGCTCTTTTTGAAAATTGGATTATTGCTGATTTATATAAACAATATTGCAACTTAGGCATGAGACCATCTCTTTATTTTTGGCGAGATACTGGTGGTGCACATGAAGTCGATTGCATCCTTGATCAAGGAAATATCTGTTACCCTATTGAAATTAAGTCAGGCAAGACCATAACAAATAACTTCTTCACTGGACTTGATTTTTGGAATAGCCTGGCAAAAGGAGATCCTCAAAATGCCTATCTCGTGTATGCCAATGACCAAAAGCAAATTCGCAAGCAAGGCAATGTTATAGGCTGGAAAGATGCAAGCTCAATTGTTGAAAAAATAAGCAGCCCGGCCACTGAAAATAAAGATACAAAATAAATCATTCACAACTAGATATATATCTGCTTAATAAGCCATCCCTTGGATCACCAGGAGTGACGAACTGCTGCAGCTGCTTCATGTCAATTTTGTAACGATGAAAAAGGCTCATTAAGTCATTGACATCCTGATCATGTAGATCAGAAGAAACAATGTGCAAGAACATGGAATTCGTCAATGCAGATAAACCTTCTATGCAGTCAATACGCGCAACCCATTCAAAAAATGCAGACTCATCATATGGTGAACAAAAAATAACATCTTCGCACACTAAAACTATTCCTTGATCTATGAGATGATCTTCTCGTTTTTCATCACCTTTAGGAAAAACATTTTTATGGAATCCATCAGGATAACATACGTTCCAATGCGTCCTAATATACGCATTATCCCCTGCTGGAAACCAAATTGCTCCTGATTCATCGGGCCAGCCTTCTTCGGCTTGCTGATCAAAACTTATAGCCCTCTCTTTTTGAACAATAGCCTCATCATCTAATGAAGGAAAAACAAGCTCATAATGTCCGCTTGGACTATACACCTTCCAGTTAAGTTTTTCGTAGGTATTTTTACCAGAAGGGACCCATAATGCTCCTTTTTGATCAAGCCAACCATATCCCTTACCGAAAGAATTTTTAACTCTTTTTAACAGAGTCTTATCCGACTGAATATATCCATTTTCTTGTTTTGGTAAACCTGGAAGCGATGATAAATTAAGACGTAAAATAAAATTAAGTGCGCCTCTGTCCTGTGACCAATTCATACAACTCTCGCTATTTTTAATTTTCTAAAATAATATTACTCAATAGATTCCTTAAAAATATCTTGATACCAAAATTCCTTTGAATCTTGATTACAAAACCAGATCTTGTTTTCGTCTGTCAGAAATATACTTAATTGACTCATATCTATCTTGTAACGATAGAAAAGACCAATGAGCTCTCGCAACTGCCAATCAGCCGGCATATTACTTCCAAGATGCAAAAGTAACTCATTGCCTGAACCAGAAACCTGCTGAATACAGTCAAGACGAGAAACCCACTCAAGAAAAATTTCTTGATCACGCTGTGAGTAAAAAGCAAGCTCTTTGCAAACTAAAATAATGTCATTCAATTTTAATCTCCCTATTTAAAATTTATTTTGAATGTAAGCAGCCTCACCTATTTCGCGCCCCTTACCTTACCTCCAGGCAATATGTTTTTATAACCACCATCTCGAAGCTGAACATCCCAATGAGGCCCACCATGCCCATTTGGACCAGAAGGAATCCAGTGATTACCCTTCTTATCTTTCCAGCCAAATCTTCCACTATCTTCATGTCTAGATTGTTGCCCATTCCATTTCTTCGGAGGAATAAAACCGTCTTCCTCTGAAGGCTTCCCTGGTGCCTTGGCTCCTCCTTTATTATCTGATACTCCTTCTTTATCTTCTTTTCCTTCAGCACCCCCTTTTTCTACTGAAGTCTCAGGAGGAACAAAACCATCTTCCTTTCCTGGCTTTCCAGGGGCCTTACCTTTCCCTTTACTATCCTTCCGCCACATACTCCCATTCTCTTCATCAAAATAAAAATTTTAAATCACATAACTATTTTGTGCACAAGCGTCTCTTAAAACACCAAAATCAAAGAATGTTTCATACTGATGAACCTTATTGGTATTC
>CAYMBP010000020.1:0-24948 GCA_964388745.1 uncultured Pseudomonadota bacterium
TTCAATAATTTTTTTAGAATCTTGATAAGGAACAAGTGCTGTACATTGATTTTGTGCAACATTGTTCATTGCGCCAAGATTAGCGCCAGTAAAACCAATAAATCCAAGAGCAACACATACTCTTTTCTTAAAGAAAGTAGTCATAACTATAACCCCCATTTATTTTTTAAAAATAACATTTTGTCATAATACTTCAGTTGATTTAGTATTTTTATTTTATCAAATAATAAATATTAAGGCAAAGGCCCCTTTCTTAAATATTTCATATTGCAACCAAGCGACGGCAATGAAGCATATCAATTCAATCTTCTTCTCTTCATTGCCAATAAGAGCTCCATCGTATAAAATATCCAAAAATACGGTATATCTTTTTCATGAATCAAGCTCAATGGATTACCTATACCTATTCGGCATTAAATATACTCTCTCTCTAAGTCAATAAAAAAATTAATATGTTACGAGAAAATAGAACTTTGCAGAAAAAATTGAAAGGAATATAGATGTATCGGCTCCTCATTTTTACCCTCATTATTTTTCCCGCATGCTCCTCATGCACAGGCAAGAGAGAAAAAAACAAAGAGCCAGAGCTGACTATTATTCATGAAGCTCATCTTACACGAGGATGGTACTCAAAAGACCCTTCAAAATTAGTAAGCGAAATACAAAGCTATCTTAAACAAGCTCAGCAAGAATTTCCGGTACATGTGCATGAAGAAGAAGTGCGAGCAATGATTGTCCCTCATGCTGGCCATTACTTTTCTGGCCTATGTGCGGCAACAAGCTACCAGACACTGCTTGAAAAAGATGGAAGCAAAAATAAACGAATCAAGCGTGTAATCCTGATTGGACCAAGCCACCGCAAATATATCGCCGGATTTGCACTTCCTGACTACACTCACTACGCTACCCCACTTGGTACCATTCCAGTTGACAAAGAAGCGATCAGACACCTTGGAAAAAATAATCAATTCTTAACGAATGCCGGCGTTCATGATCTTGAGCACTCACTTGAAGTAGAACTCCCCTTCTTGCAACAAACAATTGAACGATTTGAGCTTGTTCCATTAATTATGGGCTACTTACCTTATCCTCATTATCCTGATGTTTTAAAGCAAATTAAAAAGATTGTTGATGATGAAACGCTCATTGTTATTAGCTCTGACTTTACGCACCATGGAGATGATTATCAATACAAGCCATTTGAAAAAGACATCCTTGATAATGTACGACAAATTGACTCCCTTGTCTTACAAAGCATCATGAATAAAAATATTAATCAATTTAATAGAATACTACGTGAGACAGGATCAACAATATGTGGACAAGAACCAATTAAGCTTTTGCTCGCATTTATCGAGCATTCCGATTATCAATCTTACTACCCACATCTAAGCTGCTACTACACCTCCGCACATCTTGAACAGGCTCGAAAACCTGATAATTCACGAATTACCACCAAGCACCTCTTTACAACGCCACGCGATGAACAGGCTCAGCGAAGTGTCAGCTACTTTGGAATTGTTTTCACAAAAGACAAACCTATAGTTACTCGAAAGTCTGATCGTTTCACGGGTTATGAAAAAAAAGGGCTTATCACCATGTCTCGTGATATTTTAACCAATAGCTTAAAGCCTCAACCTCGTGATCAAAATCTGCTTCTACCAGTACTAAGCAATCATTTATTTGAAAATCATGGAGCCTTTGTCACACTCAATAAAAAAGAAGGTAATCTACGCGGCTGTATTGGCAAAATTGTTACAAGTGAACCGTTGTATAAAACAATAGTTAATATGACCAACTCAGCAGCTTTTAACGATTCCCGATTCAAACCTGTTGAGGCAAAAGAATTAAGTAATCTTATTATTGATATTTCAATTCTTACACCACCAAAACAAATTGATTCATACAAAGATTTCATTATTGGCAAGCATGGCATTATTCTCAAACGTATTAACCCAGAAACCCGATCTACTCAAGCAAGCGCAGTCTTCTTGCCACAAGTCGCGCCCGGGCAACAGTGGAACCGTGAGCAAACTCTTGAGGCCCTAGCTCAAAAGGCTGGCATTGGCAGAGAGGGATGGAGACATAACTGCTTATTTGAGGTCTTTGAAGGATTTGAAATAAAAGAGTAAACTGATCATATGAAAAAAAACATTCTCATAATCGGCTCCAGCGCTGCAGGCATTGGAGCCGCCGTAAAACTCAGAACCCTTGATAAAGAGACATCAATCACGATTATAACGGCTGAACAAGAGATGCCATATAATCGGTGTCTTTTGGCTGACTATTTGGCTAGTGTTAAAGAACTTAAAGAAATTGCTACCAAAAAAGAGGAATTTTTTACTGAAAATAATATCACGCTTAAACTGAATAGCAAAGTTGTCAAACTGCTTGCCAATGACCAACTGGTTGTTTTAGCGTCGGGTGAACAGGTAAGCTACGATCAACTCTTTTTAGGGGTTGGACGGTCGTCCCGGATACTGCCCCTTCCCGGTCATAATGCGCGTGGTGTTTTTGCCTTTTATGACTTGAATGACACCAACAGCATTCTTAATTTTATAAAAACAGAACCAGTCCAACATGCCGTTATTATTGGTGCAGGACTTTCTGGCATTGAGTGTGCTGACGCTCTTGCAGGACAGACCATTACCTCAACCATCATAGAACAAGGCCCTCACACACTACCGAATCAGTTAGACCAACAAGGTGCCACCTGTCTAGAAAAATGCATGCAAAAACAAGGTGTCTCAGTCATGCCACATGAGTCAGTTGCATCAATTACTACCCACAATGGTGCCGTTTGCGGCGTAACTCTTACCTCTGGCAAAACACTTGAAACCAACATGGTCATCTTTGCTGTTGGAGGAAAAGTTAATAGTGATCTTGCTCATGATGCAGGTATTGTTTGTGAAGATGGCGGCATTGTTGTTGATGAAGAGATGAGAACATCTGTTGCAAATATTTTTGCAGGAGGTGATGTCTGTAGAATCAAAGATGTGCTCAGCGGAGAGTTTGTTCAAAGCTGTCTATGGACGGATGCGATCTTGCAGGGCTTTGCAGCAGCTCATACCATGAGCAACCAGCCAAAGCCATACAAGGGAGCGTTAATCATCACAAGCTCGCATATTTTTGGCACTACCTTTGTTACCTGTGGACCAATTAATAACCAAAAAATTAACTACCAAGAGTTCTCAGATTATGGTGATGGGTATCATCATACCTACCTAATCCAAGAAGGAAAACTCAAAGGATTTTGCTTAGTTGGTAATGTTAACCATATTGGACAATTGCGGCAGGCACTACTCACGCAAAAACCTTTTGTTCCACCAAGCACAACTCTACCTATTGATCATTCTCAGCGAACACCGTGAGTATGAGAATTTTAGCTATGCGCAACAAAAGATGAGGTCAGGTCACTCTTCTGTGAGCTGACGCGTAAATGCCTGACGATCGAGATAACTTTGTAAAATAAACGCAGCGGCAACTGAGTGCTGTCGACGCTTTGCTTCTTTGTCTAAGCGCTTGCCTTGAGACATGGTATCTGCTCGTTTGCTGCTTAATCGCTCATCCCAAAGCTCCCAGACAACGGCAGGGTGACTTTGCGCAAAGAGTTTTTCAAGCTCCTCTTTTTGCTGAACAATCTTTTCTGTCTGAGCACTTTGAGCCCCTGAAAAAGTTGTTGGTAATCCAATAACAATTTTTGAAATAGGTTCATTGGTTAATGCGTTGCGCAAGAAGCCTGTGAGCCCATCAAGCTCTACGGTCTGATACGGCTTACAAGTAATTCCCAAGGGATCGGAAAGAGCTGAGCCTACCCAGGCATCACCAAGATCAAGTGACATAATTTTCATGTACTATCCCGTTAATGTGGTAAAACAATAGAAGTGGCCTGAAGAACTTTCTCCAGGCCACTTTACTACAATTATAACAGTTGAATAAACAACATCAACAGATAGAGATCATGACTATCAGACTACGATGCAAATCGCCGATGCCGAAGAACTCGAGAGTCATGCACTCTTCTCAGTTCATGATTAGAACTATCTCTTCTTTCTTGAGGTGGTAAAGAAGGGCCTTGTGACTGCCGCACTTGAGACCGAACATGACGCCTATCATAAAACTGCCCAGAAGGAGCCCCTGCGCGCAATTGGTCCGCACGAGCAACGCGTTGCAGTGATAAATTTGTACATGTACCACCAAGACGCTCAAGATAATTAATAACTGCATCACGCACGTCAGTCCCATGATGTTCAACGTTTCTTACAGAAGTAATTTCTGAAGGAGTGCCATGTTCTCGCGGCGTTTCAAAAAGATCTGGTCGATGCTTTACCCACTTACATGAATTTCTAAAGTCGTTATATGCTAACTCAAAATCATCATTCATCGAACGACCATTGACATGGCGCGCATTGACACTTGCAGCACCAACAATCAATGCTGAGCATACCAGCTCTCTGGTCACTTCTCCATTGTTATACCCTGCTTGATAAGCAAGCTGACTAAGCTGATCAAGAAAGCTTTTATAATGAGCATCTTGGTCAGAGCCTGCCCTAAAATTATTAATAAGATTCTCAACATGAGGGGTAACACCTGCAACAATGGCAAGCAACTTTCTGCTCTGATCATCTAAGCCAAGTTCACCCAGAACAACTCTCATATCAAGCAAACTTCTATGTCTGAGCGACCCTTCATTAATAAAGGTTTTAAAACAAGAAGAGATCAGATCTGTAAGAATATTTTCTATAGCCTGCTTTTGGTCAACTGAAAGATCAAGCCGGCTTAATCCCTCAAATGAGAATGCATTGACAATATCCTGCACCGCAACGCGTACACCTGAACGACTTGAATGATCACGAGAAAGATAATCAAAGATATACGAGGTTAATGTTGATAATTGATGAGCTTCAAGCGACTGAAGCATGCTTAAACGATCTCTGACAAGCAATTCATTAATTTGAGTTGCATCATACACTGATTCCGGCGTTATTATTGGAACTTTTTTGTGGTTGCCTGAACGCAATACCTCAAAGGCATCAATGGCATAATCTTGATCTTCAATAGGATATGGATAAGCATCAAGACGAGGTAATACGGTATCAAAAGATGAATCAAACCCAACAGCATAGGCATCAGCATCTTGAGAGATTTTACCAATGGTATGAAGAAGACCAGCAAGAACAAGCAGATCCTGTTGACTGTTATCAATGTCAGTTCTCCAAGCATTACCCTCCTCAAACCACTGATGTATCGTCATCGCTGTCCAGAGTGAATGTTCATACACGTGACCAGCGAATTGGTTAAAGTTAGTAGTTTTATACAGTTTCATAGTTCTTATTAATTGATAAAAGTGTGGCCATTCTCCTTGTGAACCATCATGAATGGGACGAACAGACCGACCCTGACGAGAATGCTGCATACGAACATTTGAATGAGTATTCTGGTGATGAGCACGATGAACCCCTTGTGCATGCTGCTGAGCTCTATTTGCATGAAATCCACCAAAGGGTGCTCCATGCTCAATGGTGCGTGATCGCAAACGATCTTCTGCCACTTGTTGTCTCGATGCTTGACGAATAGCATCATGCTCACGCCTCATTTCCTGGTAAGACTGACTCTGATCAGCCACCCGACGCAAACGCAAGACTTCTTGAGCATCACGACTTATCGCCTCATTCCACTGTCCCCTTCTTTGCCTATCGGCACGAGACATGCCTGAGACCTGCCCACTAATTAAGACTCCCACAAGTAACAACTCTACTACTCTCACGCCATCTCCTTCTCTTTATGGCCTTATTACCCCAAAAAAAGTATTCTCTTTTAACAAAAAAACGAAACCTAGCAGATTAGTCTCATATTTTCATAAAAAATGAATTATATACAATATGCTACCCCCCCCCCTTATTTTAATTTATATTTGAAATAAAAATCAATAAGGTTAAAAGATAAAGCTTCATCTTAAGATAAAGCCGATGATATACTTGGGGCAACTTATAACGAGCAACTCGACCGATCAAAGCCTCTCTTTATTGAAGGAAAATCATACTTATGAAATTGAACATCCATTTATTAAAAATAGCCGTTCTTTTTATCATCACTTTTAGCATCCCAGTAACTCTTTTAGGAATGAAGCAAAAGCCATTAACAGAAGAGCAACGAGCTTATAATCAAGACTACAGCTTATGCTGTAAAATCATTGATGAAGCAATACAAGAAAAAAACAGTCAGTTCTTTGACCAATTACTTAATCCCACTATTTCTATAAATGGTATAAATAGGCACGTCCTCAAAGATGTTCTTCAGCACGATACAAATGGCTTCATCTATGGTGCTTTCATGAGTAAAAACATCGACATCCTAAAAAAATTGTCTCTTTGTATGAGCAGCATAATTTTCTGGTCGTAGCTCTTGAAGGAATGTGTGGCTACACAGGCAAGCATGACTTTAAAAGCCGTATAAACATGCTTTACTATGCCATTAAACTTTATAATCAAGATTTCTTTAACTACTTTATTTGCCTCTATACAATACATGGCATCTTGTACTCAAGTCTTAAAAATAATTATATGAGCATGTTTCGTGAAGGGATAGACTCTGACAAGCTTGATATCATTATCGCTCTTTACCGACAAGAAGGTCTTCTTGCAAATATCCTTCCTCTTTGTAACGCTTTTCAAAACGCCATAGATCATGCACTGAAGCCCAACATGCATGATAAAGGAATACAGGCTTTTAATACAATGATTTGCGTCTATTCAGAATTCAATCTACTTACAGAAGAACTTGAAAGATCAAATCTTTTTCGCTATGTTCTTGAACCAATAAATAGAGATTATAATTGCACAATATGGCCAGATGCTGTACAGAAAGCAAGAGAACAAGATCAAAAAAGACAAATGCAAGTAGTAAAGCACGTAATAACAATATATGAAGATCATAACCTGCTCAAAACAAAACTCACCAAACAAGATAAAGGTTATATCAAAACCGAAAGTGATCATGGCGTAAGCATTTTTTCACGCGCAATCCAATCAAACAATGAGCTGGTTTTCAGCGAAATTGTAAGCGCATATAAAAGAGAAGGTCTTTTAAGGCAAGCACTTAAGTGGCTCGACTTTGGTTGCATAACACCTCTTATGACAGCAATTTATGAAGGTAATTTGAACATTGTTAAAACGCTCATTGAACTCTACAAAGAAGAAGGTCTCTTGCTCCAAGTACTAAGCTACCAATCACCCAAAGGTACAAATACCTTAATGTTCGCTTTAATAAAACACCACGATTCAGCCGATCTTATAAATCTCATTATTCAGGCCTATGACGAGAACAAAGCGGAACTTGAAAATGATTTATTCGTAAGAAATTGCTGCGACGGAAAAAACTGCGTTGATTTCATTGCAGATTTTCCTTACAAAATTGATGGATGGGTTGGGGAGATAAATTCACAACTTCCGCCAACCCTTGAAGCCCTTAATTAATTTTTGAAAAATGTATCATATTTAAGTTTACTTTATACGAACAACAACTTGCTCATAATATTGATTATAAGCTAAGTACTCATATTCGTATCCCATTTCTGCAATGTACTCTTGAAAAGCCTTAAACTCATGCTTTTTCCAATCATTATAACCATAATATTCATCAAAAATAATTATGGTCCCCTCTCCAATCCAGTCACCAAGATAGTCAAAAATTGATTTTGTTGATGAATAAATATCACAATCAACATGCAAGAATGAAATTCGATGCTTATCTTTCCACTCTTCTTTAAATGCTGGAAGAACATCATCGAAAAGACCGATATGTAAAAATACATTTGCATGCAATGGTGGTAATTGCCCCTCTACGCCCCCTTATCAAGACCAGACTTCCAATATTCAGGAAGTCCTTTGAATGAGTCGAATCCATGAACAAAATTGTGAGGAACTAATGCGGCGATAAAGTTTGTTGTTTTTCCTACTCCTACACCAAATTCTAGAAATGCTCCTCCATTTTGCTCAAAGTCTTTTAGGCCCGCTTCAACCGCATATTTCAAAATCTCAGCATCAGAAGAACACACTTTGCAATTTTTAAAATTTTCATCCATGTACCGAGCTGTTTCTCCAGACTGATCAGCTATTCGAGGCTGTCGATTTTTTGTATTAAAATGAAGTATCTGAGAACCATACTCCTGCACTCCATGGCTATTATAAACAACCAGCTCCTTCCATAAATGATCAGTTCTAATATATGTATTGCCAGCTAGAAGAACTGAGGTCATCATTGCTCCATAAGCAAACATCGTTTTTTTTAACATAGCTTTACTCCTTCTTAATTTTGACAAAGTTTTATAATAATCTGACCATATCGTATCAAATTTTACAAACTCCACAATATTGACTTCTTCTCACAATCAAGAATCAATGATAAAGTATGTTAACGCCTTGAAGCAATCCCATCAACCAAGTAAGGAAAGTAGTAACATGAATAAGAAACTCAACGTATCAAAAGTCAGCATTCTTTTATCTCTATTCTTTTGTATACCCACTCATCTCTGGAGCATGCAACCTTACGAGTGCAATGTAGAAAGTTGTGGAAATAAAATTCGAGATGCACTACGAGTAGGACCTGAGGAACTTACTCAAGTTATTCGATCCTATAATAATCCAAGCATCTTAGAGAATGATCTTGAGTGGTCCAATGAAGATGGAAATAATGTGCTTTATGCATTGGAATACGGCGGAGCAGATGGGATAGAGCTTTTTCAAATGATGATGAGAACTTATCGCAAAATGAGCTGGCAACGACGTTTAAGTTTAATTGCAACTCCAAATAAACAGGGTCTCAACTGTCTTCATTTAGCTGTTGATCAGGTTTGGCCAGAGGTGGTTAATGTGATTCTTGCTCAATATCAAATGATTTTGCATGATACTGCAACACAAAAAGATGCTGATTTCCTTTTATACAACAGTCTATCTGCAGGTAATTCTCCAGGAGTCATCCATACCGCTTTAAAAAGGAATAATGTTCCAATTCTAAGAAAAATCATTGCAATATATAGCAATTTTGGAGGAAGGATAAAAATGCTAGAACATCTCAATAAAATAACAGAATATCACAATGCTCTTACGGCCGCAGTATGCGCAAATGCTGCTGACACCATAGCTTTCCTTCTTGAAGAGTTAAGCACAATTCTTCGCTCACCGTCTTCAATGATTAAAAAGTATAAAAGTAAAATAAAAGAACTTCTTTATACCAAGTGCGGTTCTAGTTCCTATTCTGGTTATAATGCTTTTGAGATCGCTCAATGGAAGAATAATGGCAAAATAATAAACATGCTTCGACCATTTTATAAAGAAGACTTGTTAGATGAAAAGGATAACTGTGAACAATAACATCTCTTTATCTATAGCAGACATTCTTTTATCCCTATTTTTTTGTGCACCCGCTCATCTTTTGAGCATGTCAAGCTCGCAGACTACAAACCCCATCAGAGAAGCGCTCAAGCATAAACCAACAAAAGAACTAAAAGAAATTATAAACTCCTATCAAGATCACAATGAACTTGTTAGAGATCTCAATTGGTCTGATAAGGATGGAAGCAATCTTGTGTATGCGTTGGTATGGGGAGCTCGTGAAAACTATCAATCATTCAAGATACTTGCATCCGCATATAAAGATGATTATAAAAGCCTGGTGCAAGGATTAGAAGCGGCAAACCAATCCGGTGGAACCTGCTTAGTAATGGCCACTATGAAGTCATCGAAAGAAGAAGCGCTTGATCTTGTTCTTGCAGCGTACAACGGAATGTTTACCCAAAAGCTAGAGTTTAAAACCCCTCACCAAATTCAAAGAAGATACAGGAAGGCACTTCTTAACGCCTTTCGTAAGCCACAGGTCAAAAGCTCTAATATCACTCATCTTGCAATACAAAGAGATCGACCAGAAAGATTGATAAAAATAATAATGGCTTATGGCAATAACTGGAAAGCATTACTTGAAGACCTGAATGCCACAGGAGAAACAGGCAATGCCCTTACTGCCGCAGTAGGCTATGCAGCACAAGTAAACATTGAATATGCTAAGTATAGGAGAAACACTCATTCTCTTGAGATTATTTTTAATGTCTTAAAGAACATTGATGGTATTTGCAAAAATGATGAAGATTGGGCCTGGTTTATTAACTCAGTAAACGAACTTCTCTTTAATCGCTTCTCAATGGGACCAATCATTGATGATCAAGGAGAAAGCAAGCAAATTGAGCTTTTTAAAAAAGCTAGAGGATCTATTAATCCAGATAAAAAACCATGGGAAGCCAACCCTCTAGACCATTGGAAAGAACAACTAAAAAATGTTAAATGCAATGCCCTTGAAGTAGCTCGTGTGCTTGAATGTGAGAAAGTTATTGATTTTCTCAAAAGCATGTACGCCTATTTTGGACATACCATACCTGATCAGTCAACAGGAAATTACACACTCCCTTATATACCTCCCAAATACACCTATGACCATATGTTACATACATTCAAGCAAGAGATTTAGCTATGAAAAAAAACATTTCTCTCATTAAGCTTTTCGCTTGCTCGCTTATTCTTTCTCTGCCAATAAGCACCGTGCTGGGCATGACCAGCCTGCCCTCTTCCTCTCCAGAAATAATGCGCACTGATACAATAGGTGAAAACCGAATCAAAGAAGCAATTGATCAAGGAGCTGAAGAGCTGGAGCGCGTTCTTGCATCATACGAAGATACAAAAAAACTCCGTGAAGATCTCACATGGTCTAACGAACATGGTGGACTTGCGCTGTATATTATTAATCACGCATCAAAAGAGAGCCTCAAGCTCTTGGACATTTTTCTGAGTGCATTTAAAGATCATTATGATGCCCTCTACCTAGCCCTCTCTCATATTAATCAGGCAGGAGACACCTGCTTAACTCATGCAACTCAATCAGAAAACTTGCTTGGACATCTTAAACTCATCTGTAACATGTACAAAGGTAAATTCTTAGAGAATAAAAATCTTGCTAGTTTAAATGATAACGAACGACAAGAGTATTGTTCTATAGTTTACAATGCAAGCAACAAAGCCCTACGCCACAAAAACAAACGAGGCAACAATGCTCTTAGTGAAGCCTTTGGAAGCAACTGCATTGAATCCATTAAAACAATCATCCCTCTTTTTTTCTGTCGCTGGAAAGATATTATAGAGGCACTTATCGACCATGGAATCTATGGCAATGCGCTGTGTCATGCTGTAGGAAAAAACTGCACAAAAACAGTAGCATACTATCAAACATTAATAAATGACACAAAAAAGTTCTGTAAAAATGATACAGAATTACTCCACTACGGTTTTTATACCGCTGAAGCGCTCTACCAAGTAACATCTGTAACTTCTTTTTTAAACTATCAATCGCTTGAAATCCAAGAAAAAAAACGATGCAAAGCCTCTCTGAAATGGCTTCATGCACAAGATATTGCAATTTTTTTTGAGCTTAATGAAATAATACCTCTATTAAAAGAAGTGTACCCTCAATAATGAAAAATTTTTTTATCCGTTTATCTCTCACACTAATCTTAGCAAATAATCAAAGTGTTCAAGCAATGAACTACCTCAATATTCAGAATAAAAAAAAATCGATTCTACCCGTAAAAGAAGTACCTTTTGAAGCAATAACTTTTCAAGAACTTACTAAAAATGAACAAACAATTGCCATTTCTCCACACGGAAGATTCTTTACAACATGCCTACAGGGTCAGAACTTTCACATCTGGTCACTTTTTAATATGAACCCCTATCCCCAAACCAGTCCATACCTCTATGTACAAAAACTAGATCCGAGCAATAGCTCTTCTCTGCCTACAAAAATTGATAGCTTGTTTCCTGGGAATGATCCTCTTGTTCTAGGCTTAGACAATGCTTATCCAAAAATTCCTGAAATGCATAACATTATCAATCAAGCTGTATCACTTATAAGCTTTTCACAAGCTGAAGACATCTTTGCATGTGCTACTCAAAATAAAAAAATATTTTTACAGTATGGAACACAACAACAACACCTATACACTACTCATGCAAAAATCACAGCACTGGAGTTTTCTCATGACCACCAACTCTTTGCTATAGAACTTAAAGATGCAACTATTCTTCTTTTTAAATCTATCAAAACTCTTTCTCTTAATATCATAGACCTGATTGCCCGTCTCACTCACAATCACTTACTCACTCGCGACCAGCTCAGGGAAGAGGAACAAGTAGTTTACGATCCAATACCTCCACCCCCAACACCTTCGATAAAACAAATATAGTAAAAAGGTTACTATGCTCCCCCTTACTCCTATACTTATTTTTACACTCACCTCAATGCTTAACAATTGTTCCGCAAATGATACTGAAAAATTAACAGCAAAAACACTTCATGAAGAAATCAATCTTGCAACCAAAATAGAGAGCATTGCTCATTTAAAAAAAACAATTCATTCACACAAAGAGGCAGGAATCTACCCCTCAAATATCAATTATTTTAACAATGAAGAGAATATACTGCTCAGCGCATTGAAAGTTAAAAATCCTCAGTTTTTACAAGAAATTATTAATTCATTCAAGAATAATCCTGACTCTCTTTTACAAATAATACAAACAACGCAAAAAAGTGGAATGTGCGCCTTGTCCTATGCTGCTCATCACTGCTCCCCTGAACATCTCAAAATTATTATTGCAGCATACGAACAAAATAATACGACTCTTCTTGAAAAACTTAGTCATCAAAACCCTGATGATTCCACCAATATCTTGCTATCTTCTTTGTGGCGAATTGCCCCAAAAACATTTCAAATTCTTGTTCAAGCATATGGAAACAAACGAGATAAACTTTTTCATGATCTACGCATAAAAAGCAGCCCTTCAGGCTTTAACTGTCTCTTAAAAATAATTGAGCAGGGCAACTTTGAACTCTTTAAAATTATTATCACCATATACGAAGAACATTCTCCTTCTACTCTTTTTGAGGACCTGAGATACTGTACCTCAAGAAAATGTAACGCGCTTAATTTAGCCGCTATTAACTCAAACTGTACCATTCTTCACTGTATTATTAAAAAATACGAAGGACATGAGAGAGAACTTCTTGAAGACCTTTCCATCCAATATACCTGGAGTGACATGAACGCTCTCATGGAAGCGATCTATCAAAAGAGAGTCAATAACATAAGAATAATTATTCAAGCGCTCCTTCAAGCAAATAATCAAAAAATGATTGGCAGGATACTCTCTTCTCGTGATCGATTTAATAAAAGAGCTCTAGAGCTCGCATGCGATTCAAACGATTGCAATATTATTACTCTTATTACAGCTCTTTACAATCGCTATGCTCCATAGATATTGCAAGCAATTAATGGTAAGGTAAATTCCTAAGCCAAATCAAACCTACAAGCAATAAGGAATGTACTTTGAATATGCCAAAAATCAATGCAAATGCCCTTTTTATCCTTGATGGATCTTACCTTCTTTATCGTTCTTATTATGGCCTCTCTCCGCTCAAAACATCAAAAGGAGTCCCAACACAAGCCATCTATGGCTTCGTTCGAACACTTAAAAAAATTATTGATGAGTATGATCCTCAAGCGCTTGTCATTGTCTGGGACGGTAAGAAAAAAACTTTCCGATCAGAGATATATCCTGAATATAAAGCAACAAGGCAGGCTGCCCCTAGTGATCTTAGTGAGCAAAAAAAGTCTATTCAAGAAATTTTAACTTCTATGAATATTTGCCAACTCACTCAAGAAGGCTTTGAGGCAGATGATATTATTGCAACGATTGCACATAATGAAATAAAACGACAAGTAGTCTTAATCTGCCCAGACAAAGATATGTATCAGCTTTTGCGCAAAGATTTGATTATTCTTGACCCATTCAAAGAGACCTTGATATCACAAGAATCTTATGAACAAAAAATAGGATTCCCGATTAATCGCTTACCAGATTACTTTGCTCTTCTTGGTGATGCCAGTGACAATATTCCTGGAGTAAAAGGAATTGGAGCAAAAGGCGCTCAAAAATTATTTACCATCTATAATTCACTTGATAATCTTTATGAAAAAATTGAACAAGTCACACCCAAGGGCGTACAGCAAAAATTAATTGATCAAAAAGAGAATGCTTACTTGAGTAAAAAGCTTTTCAAGCTTGAGCCAATCGATATGACCTACGATGTAGCTTCATGCATTTTTAATAAAAAGAACTGGGATAACGCCAAACCTTTGTTTGCTCAGTTTGAATTTAAACAATTGGCAGGAGACACTCCTCCCCCACAAATGGTACAAAAAGAGCCTGAAGAAAAACCTTGGACTTGTATCACCATTCAAGATGAGCAGGCACTTGATGATATGATTAAGCTCATTAAAAGAACTGGCTTTTGCGCACTCGACACTGAAACTGATGGTGTTCCCGTTATGCAAACAAGTCTGATTGGAATATCATTTGCGGTTGATGAACAAGAAGCTTACTACATACCTGTTGGCCATGAACAAGCACGACAGTTAAGCATTGGTGAACAAACTGAAAAAAAGGAGCTTTGCACTGGTCAGCTTAATAAGAAATATGTTCTAAAAAAATTACGACCTCTTCTTGAAGATCCTAACATAAAAAAATTTCTACACCATGCTAAATATGATGAACTTGTTTTAATGAATCAAGGCATCAAACCTGAGGGTACAAGCTTTGATACACTTCTTGCTGCCAACCTTTTTAAAGATCAGGAGCGCATCAACTTAAAAGCCTTGTCATTGCTTTACCTTAATGAGCCAATGAAAAAATTTAAGGAAGTACTCAAGAAAAGAGCTCACTTTGGCCATGTTCCAATTGATGAAGCTGCTACATACGGAGCCTACGACTCACTTCAAACACTCAAATTGAAACATATTCTTGAAAAAAAACTCAATAATGAGCCAAAGCTCAAAAAATTATTTGAAGAAATTGATATGCCCTTTCACAACATACTCCGCACGATGGAGTTTCATGGAATTGCTGTCGATATAAAAACCATTCAAGAACTCAATAAAAAAATAGAAGCTAAAAATGAAGCTATTGAAAAAAAACTCCTTGCAACCATAGAAGACCTTGCACCTGGCAAACTACCCAACCTTAATCTTAACGCTCCTCGCCAAATTGAAGTCTTACTTTTTGACATTCTTGGACTTACACCGATTAAAAAAAGCTCAAAAGGATCACGCTCAACTGATCAGGAAGTTCTTCTAAAGTTACGCGATATCCATCCCATACCCGGCATGATTGTTCAACACCGCGAATACGCTAAACTGAAAAACACCTACCTAGACTCACTTCCTAAACACCTCAATCCACTAACTGGACGCATCCACACAAGCTTTAGTCAAACCTCAGTTATAACAGGACGGCTTTCAAGCTCTGAACCTAATTTACAAAACATTCCCGCATCTCAAGGAGCAGGCATGGAGCTACGCTCAGCCTTCAAAGCCCCTCAGGGCAAAATACTCATATCTGCTGATTACTCACAAATAGAACTGCGCATCTTAGCGCATATGAGCGAAGACCCTTCTTTAAAAGAGATCTTTCAAAAAAATCTCGACGTTCATGCTCAAACAGCAGCCCAACTTTTTAACGTTGAACTGAGCAAAGTCACACACGAGCAGAGACAATTAGGCAAAAAAATCAACTTTAGTATTCTTTACGGCCTAACACCATACGGCCTTTCTCAAGACCTTAACATCACTCCAAGCGAAGCAAAAACTTATATTTCAAGCTATTTTGAACAATACCCCGGTATTGCATCCTGGATGAACAGCACAGTTGCCTTTGCCAAACAATATGGCTACGTTGAAACACTCTATGGCCGCCGACGACGCATTCCTCAAATTAATGAGCGCAATAAAAATCTTTTTGAGGCTGCCCGTAGAATTGCAATTAACTCACCAGTTCAAGGAACTCAAGCCGATCTTATGAAGATATGTATGCTAGAAATCGATAAAAGATTACGCAACGAAAAATTAAGTGGATTTTTTGCTCTCCAAATTCACGATGAAATCATTCTTGAGACACCTAACTTAGAAGCAAATGAAACAATTGCCCTCCTTCAAGAGACAATGGAAAATATTGTACAATGGGAAATTCCTCTTGCAGTCACTATAAGAACGGGTGCTAGCTGGGAGGCGATTAGTAAATAAACTTTTGACTTTTAATAAAAAACGTTCATAATTTTTATATCATAAAAGCAATTCGTGAGCATCGTCGCTATTAATGATGTTCTTCGTTATCAAAGTAACCATACATTTTAGCATAAGGAATAAACATGGCAACGAGTAAAAGTGGTGGCTCGACGAGTAATGGTCGCGATAGTCATAGTAAACGACTTGGTTGTAAGCGATTTGATGGTCAAATCGTAAAGCCTGGTAATATACTTGTCCGACAACGAGGCACCAGAATTCACCCAGGAAAAGGCACAATGATAGGAAAAGATGACACGATCTTCGCTGTTGCTCATGGATCTGTCAAATTTCATAGTGGTCTAAAAGGAAAACGTTACGTAGCTGTTCTTAGCTCTTAAAAAGCGGTAGGCCTCTCGTATACGTGAGAGTATTTTCTTTAAGTGTGATGGAGAAATAATGCAAACCACACCAATGACTAAATTCAAGTTTGATTTTTTAAAGTATCAATATGTTTGGCTTGCCATATCATTGTGTTACTTTTTGGCTGGAGCTGCTGCTTATGTTTATCGAGGTGGAATCAATTATCATATTGAATTCACCGGCGGAACTGAAATGCGCATAGCCTTTGATAAACCTGTTGCAATCAGTAATGTTCGAAAAGCATTGAGTGAAAATGGGTTTAAAGATGTTCCGATTCAAAGTATTGGCGCAGACAACACAAGCTTCATAATTCGTGTTCGAACAATTGAAGAAAATACTGAAAATCAAGTTAGGTCAGCTTTTAGTAAAAGTATTGAGCAAAATAACATGCGTGTAGAAAATATCACGTCTGTTGGTGCTGAAGTAGGTGGCGATACAACATGGAATGCAATCAAAGCCGTTCTTCTTTCTCTTCTTGTTCTTTTACTATACATTGCAATGCGATTTGAGTTAAAGTTTGGTCTTGGTGCAATTTTGGCATTAGCTCATGATCTTCTTGCAGTTATGACATTTATACTCATAACTGGCGAGCCCTTTTCCCTACCTGTGCTCGGTTCAATTCTTGCAATGCTAGGCTACTCTATGAATGATACAATTGTCATTTTTAGCAAAATTAGAAACAATAAGGCAAAGCATCCAGGTGAAAGCGAAACAGCTATAACAAATCTTAGCATTAATGAAACCCTAACACGAACCTTGCTCACCAGTATTTCAACATTTCTTGCTGTTGCAGCACTTCTTGTTTTAGGGGGAGAAGCTTTATGGGGATTTGCATCAGTTATGCTTGTTGGAATTGTCGTTGGTACATACTCTTCAATTTACATTGCTAGTCCTGTTATGCTTGCTCTTGGCAAATTCCTTAATCGTTAATCAACTTACTTGCGCACCTCACGATGTGGTCAAAATTTGTTTAATCCCTTACATTACATGTACTTATGACAAATAACAATGGAAATAACGTCGACTCTACTCCTGCTCCAGAATCAACCAAGGCAACAACAAAGAAGCAAGAAAATGCAAAAGCTCCTTCTTCATCTGTAAAAAAAGGTACTCAGTCATCAGGATCAAAGTCATCTTCAAATAACTTAAACACAGATAAACAGAGTCAAGGATCTAGTAGTTCGTCATCTCGTAAAAACAGTAGGCCATATACAAATCGCCACAATCGAGAACAGCGCAATACTTCAACCAATGAACAACGCAATGCATCTACAAGCTCTTCACAGCCCAAGTCAACAATTAATGTGCAAGAGCTGAAAGAAATGAATATCAAAGCCCTTATTACTTATGCACAATCTATTGGGCTGAATGATATTCATTCCTATAAAAAACAAGAATTAATTTTTAAAATTCTTGAATCACAATCTGAGCAAAAAGTAGAAATTTTTTGTGAAGGAATCTTAGAGAAATTACCCGATGGCTTTGGGTTTCTTCGTTCCCCAAAATTTAACTATGTACCAGGGCCAGACGATATCTATGTATCACCAGTCCACATCAAGAAGCTTAGCCTTCGAACAGGCGACGTAGTACGGGGAACAATCAGAAAACCCCGTGAGACAGAAAAATATTTTGCTCTTCAACGGGTAGATACCGTTAATTATCAAACACCTTCACAAGCTGCAAATAGAACCGTTTTTGAAAATTTAACACCTCTTTTTCCTGATTCAAAGCTCAATTTAGAAGGTGAACCTTGGATTGTTTCCACTCGAATTATGGACATGCTTGTTCCTATTGGTAAAGGACAACGAGGTCTGATTGTTGCACCTCCACGGACAGGAAAAACAAGTATTCTAAAAGAGATTGCCAATACTATTCAAAAAAATCATCCTGAAATCAAAATGATTTTGCTCAATATTGATGAGCGTCCAGAAGAAGTAACTGATATGGAGCGTTCAGTTAATGCAGAAGTAGTTAGCTCTACTTTTGATGAGTATGCTACAAGACATATCCAGGTTGCAGAAATAGTACTTGAAAAAGCAAAAAGACTCGTTGAGTGTGGACATGATGTAGTTATCTTTCTTGATTCTCTGACGCGTCTTGCTCGAGCCTACAATACTATGGCGCCATCCTCTGGTAAAGTATTAACCGGTGGTATTGATGCTAATGCATTACAACGACCAAAGAGATTTTTTGGTGCAGCGCGGAATGTTGAAGAAGGTGGTTCTTTAACTATTCTTGCAACAGCATTAGTTGAAACTGGTTCTCGTATGGATGAAGTAATTTTTGAAGAGTTTAAGGGAACCGGCAACATGGAGATTCATCTTACACGTAAGTTGTCTAATCGCCGTATTTATCCTGCATTTGATCTTCAGTCATCTGGAACTCGTCGCGAAGAGCTTATGATGACGCAAGAAGAGGTTAAAAATATGTGGGTGCTCCAAAAATTTATTTCGAGTATGAATACTATCGAAGGAATGGAATTCTTACTTGATAAAGTAAGAAAAACAAAAAGTAATGCTGAGTTCTGGGATCTTATGCTCAAGCGCAAAAGTGGTGAAAAATAATTTTTATGTATCGCTTTATTCTTGGTATAGAAACGTCATGTGATGAGACTGCAATTGCTATCTTTGATACAACCAAAAATCGAGTGCTTTCTAGCTTGCTTTTTTCCCAAATTGATGAACATGCTCTTTATGGTGGGGTTGTTCCTGAAATAGCATCTCGATCACATCTTGAAAAAATAAGTGAAATTACAGATCAAGTTCTGATTGAAGCACAACTCAATGTTCATGATCTTGATTGTATTGCAGTCACTAATCGCCCAGGACTTGCAGGCTCTCTTTTAGTTGGAGTCTCATTTGCAAAGGGACTGGCTTGGTCACTTGAAAAGCCTCTTATTGGTGTTGATCATCTTGAGGGGCATATTTTTTCGGCATTTCTTAATCAAGATGGAACCTTTAATCAAGACCTTACATTTCCTTTTATCGCTCAGTCAGCATCTGGTGGACATACAGCTCTTTACTATGTCCGGGATTTTGGTGATTATGAAATTATTGGAGAAACAATTGATGACGCAGCTGGAGAGCTCTTTGACAAAGTTGCTAAAATGATTGGTCATAGCTATCCTGGAGGAGCAAAAATTGAACAGCTTGCTCGATCTGTTCAATTTAAAGATTTTTTCAAATATCCACGAACTAAACGTAGTAAAAAAGAAATTTTTTATAGTTTTTCAGGCATTAAAACAGCCGTTTTATATGACCTTGTTGAAAAAGGCGTATATGATCTTGAAAAAGGCCCCCTTCTTACAGTACTTACCAAAGAGCTTGAACAACAAGTTGCAAGTTCGCTACTTGTATGTGTTACTGATATCTTCGAACAAAACATTGGGCATGCTCTTGACCGTTATCCAGAAGTTACAAGCTTTGTATTTGTTGGAGGTGTTGCCTGTAATCAATATATAAAAGAACGATTTTTCTCTTTTGCAGCACAGCGCAATAAAAAATTTTTTTCTTCTCCTCCACGCTTTTCAACTGATAATGGAGGCATGATTGCCTTTGTTGGAAGTTATAAAGCAGCTCAAAAAAAATTCTCAGACCTCTCTCTTGATATATTAAGCTAAGCATTACTTAACTTGCTAACCAACTTGGCAGTACAGCATGAATACGATTAACAAACTCAGGTATTGAAACTTGGTCTTCTAATTGTCCGTTATTAAATGCAACCCGCGGATAAGCAATACCGATGCCAAATAAGTTTTTTTCAATAACTCCTGTCTCATTATCAAAGCAAGTAATTTCTTCATTTTTTCTATTTTTAATAGGTAAAAAATTTCGTTCAAAACCGATAGCATAAACAACTTTAGTTATCTCATTTCTATAGAAATCACAGTTTTCTGCAGTATTTGACACTTGAATAAGATTATTAGGTACATCCCTTAAAATAACAGTATTCAACCAACCGAGTAAGTCTTCGGTTAAATATTCTGCTAAATAATGATACTTACTTGACTCACTATCATTAAGTGTTGTTCTATAAAAATTAATAATTTTTTGAACTCCCTGTTCTAAAAGTTTCTGCATAATTAAAATGGCAGAATGGGCATTGCCAAATACTGCAACAATATCATCTTCTGAAAAAATTTCAGATCGCCTATCTTGACGAAAACAATCATAAAGAGGAATCACTTTATCTTTTTCAAAGTTGAGCTCTTTTGGATGAGAACCACATGCCAAAATTACCTTATGAGCACAACACGAACAACCAAGGCTAGTCTTTATTTTCCAATAATCATCATGCTGCTCTATTTGCTCAACAGACACTTGCGCTGCAACAACTTTTTTCCTTAAATGATCAGAGACTGTCTTGAGTGAATCAGCAATATGCTGCAAGGAACAACCTTCATTGCGAGGAAATTTTCTTAAATTCTCAAGTCCTTTTTCTGTTAAGTCAGAGTGAAATGACTTAAGCTTAGAAAAACTATCAAGGTAGGCCTGCACAGTTGTGTTGCTAACAACTTCTCCACACTTCAGAAGAGCTCCAGCACAAAAGTCAGGATCAATCAATAAAATTTTAGATGCCTCAACCCCACTGTCTAAGAGTGCTCCTACAGCAATAAGCCCTGCAGGTCCAGCACCAACAACAGCCCAGTCATATACTTTTTCTTTGTGAAGAGTTTTTTGCAATTTATTTTTTTGAGCACTCATCCCGTGAACAGGATTTGTCTTCCGATCAGGCTTTGAAGCTTGAATGCCTGTAACAGTTAAACAAATAAAAAATATTAAAAAAGTAATATTTTGAATCTTCATAACTATCCCCTTTTGGCCTATAGCAATGTATTTTTAAATCATAGTAGTTATCTCAACGGCAAAACTCTTTGCTATATATTTTTTTATTTTTTTACAATACAAAAATAATATGCTTTTAGTATGACACCCGACTCTGAAAAAAGTAAAGGTTTGTATTAGCCTCGTCTAAATTCTTTATTATAAAAGAGCATAACTCCACTCAAAATAATAAGTGCTGCAACAATAAGGGTCTGTGTAATTGGCTCACCAAGTATAAGCCACCCATAAAAACTTACAAAAAGAGGGACCGAAAAACCAGCAAGAGAAACAAAGCTTGCACTATGATTTTTAAGAAAGTTTGCATACATTGAGTAAGCAATAATGTTACCAATAACAACTGTATACATAAAAAGTAGTATATTATTTACAGTAACAACAGAACAACTTAAATAAGATAAATTTTCAACAAAAAATGAAGCTGCAAGTGAAGTTGCCCCTGAAATAAGCATCATAATACCATTTAATTCAATAGGAGCAAAGCGACTACGACGCAATAACTGTTGCGCCTGAAGCCACCCATAACGACCAATGACCATTGCAGCAAAAGCAGCGAGCTCAGGCAAAGAAAATATCGCAAATGAGGCAAACGTTGTTTCAAACAGAGAAGAGCTCGTACACAGATAACAAGACCCAACAAATCCAATAGATATTCCACACAATTTTTGCAAGCTTAAACGTTCATTAAACAATATATAAGCCAATAACGCAGTCACAAAAGGATCAAGTGAGCCAATAAAAACAGCCTTTGATGAAAAAAGATACTTGAGGGCATAAGCCTTGAGTATTGATTGAAAAAAAGTAGTAAATAAAGCAGCAACAATGAGCCTTGTCCAATTTTGCTTAATCGCTTTCCATGAAAATGAATAATTTCTATAATACAAAAAAGAGAGAATAATACCAGCTGTTAACATACGAATGCCGACGAAAAACATTGGTGAAAATGTTGCCAAGAGCATTTTATTGGCCGTTATTGCACTGGCAAGAAGAGCAAATCCTAAAAAAATCATTAACATATTTATACCGCCAGCCCCAAAGTTACTGTTATACTTACATAATAATTTAGTATACGTGAACAAACGCCTTTTGTCTTACGTCTATAAAAATTTTTTTAAAATTTGAAAATTTAAAAACAAGGCCCTTATGAAACAAAACTATAATCTCTCGATTGTCAATCATAGCTACGAAAAAATCTTAGAGTTAAGAAAAGCGCATCAGGCAAAAAAGCCTATTGCTACTATCAAACAACGCTTCAATGAAATCATCTATGATTACTACCACTATAATCGACGACCCTTTGCATGGCGTGATGAACGATCACCTTACCGAGTGGTTGTCTCTGAAATTATGCTGCAGCAAACACAAACAGACCGCGTCACACAAAAATTCGAAAAATTTATCACCCACTTTCCCTCTTTCGAGGATCTTGCTACTGCATCATTTGAAGAGGTCTTGCGCGTGTGGAAAGGGCTTGGATACAACAGACGAGCTCAGGCACTTCATGAAATTGCAAAAGTGATTACACTGCAACACAATGGTCAATTACCAAATGATCCAGACTTATTGGTCACCCTCAAAGGAATTGGCCTTGCAACAGCTGCATCAATCTGTGCATTTGCATTTAATAGACCAACAGTTTTTATTGAAACAAATATCCGTACTGTTTTTATTTACTGTTTTTATCATGACATCAAAGATATTCATGATAAAGACCTGCTCATTCTGATTGAACAGATGCTTGATAAAAAAAATCCTCGAGATTGGTATTACGCATTAATGGACTATGGTGTCATGTTAAAGAAAACTATAGGAAACTTATGCCGTCTTAGTGCACACTATAATACGCAGTCTCGATTTGAGGGATCTGACAGACAACTCAGGGGACAAATACTGCAGGCACTACTTGATCATTCAACAGTATTAAACATACAAACGCTACCCACTCTTCTTAACCGCCCGCATGAAGAAGAACGAATTAATGGCATTATTAACGATCTGTCTCGAGACAAGTTGATAACAATAAAAAAAGAGTTTATCAAACTTTCGTAAAAGGATCCGTTATGATTATTCATCAAAAAAACAACTATCTCTTCTGCTTTGGACAAAAAAGTGATTATCAAGAATCAATCAAGTTGGAACAATTCTCTGACTATTGCCACACTTTCTGCACAGAATACAGCTTTGATAGTCTCACGTTGCTTCAACAGACACATGGCGTTAATGGATACCAGATTACGTACGAGCAAACTGGAGCATCACCTCTTCATCTTTTTGAACAACCTGGCGACTTTTTAACAACAGACAAAAAAAATACAGCTCTTGCAGTTGCAACTGCTGACTGCTTGCCCATTATTTTTTATGATAGTGATAATAATGCAATTGCCCTTGCTCATGCTGGCTGGCGAGGCTCAACACAAAATATCGTTGAGCACGTTCTTCAAAAAATGATTGCGGTATATAATACTCAACATGAAAACCTCAAGCTCTTCTTTGGTCCAAATGCTGGCCCATGTTGCTATAAAGTAGAAGAAAACTTTCGTGATAACCTTGCTCACTTCAGACTTGAAGAAGAAGAGCTTGCTCTTATTATGCCGCGCTCAAACGAACAATATTATTTTGATAATGCACAACTCAACATACACCTTCTAAAACAGCTAGGAATAAAAGAACAGCAGATCTCAAGCCTTTATAATCATTGCACAATTCACAATAAAGAATACCACTCATATCGACGAGATGGAGGAAAAGCAGGAAGACAGCTCACTATTGTGTGCCTTAAGAAATAAAGGATCTTTAACTCACAACCACTCTAAACTCACTCACCATATTAAGATACTATTTATATGCTAAACTTAACTTGTTAAAAAACCATTAACAAGGATTAGAGGAACCAAACCATGGCAGAGCTGAAAAAATTACCCATTGGCCTTCAAGCATTTGATAAGATACTAAAAGGAGATTATCTTTATATTGATAAGACTCAGCTTATCCTTGATCTTATCCAAACACAAAATGCCAGCTTTATAGCTCGCCCTCGCAGATTTGGCAAATCTCTTTTGCTTTCAACCATGCAAGCAATCTTTGAAGGTAAACGGGAGCTCTTTTCTGGACTTGCTATAGATCAGTTTGACTACGATTGGCAGCATCATCCCATTATCAAACTCACCATGTCCAATATTAAAATCCAGAAGGACAAGAGCTTAAACAAGCCGATCTTTGAAATGCTTTCAGATTGTGCACAATTTCATGGTATTGAAATTGAAGAAACCTCATCTCCTGGTCGCTTTCTTATTCGGCTGGTTCAACGCCTTAATCAAAAATATAACACCAGAGTAGTTATCCTTATTGATGAGTATGATAAACCAATTTTAGATGTTATTAATCAACCTGAGATGACTCATGTGCGAGATGAATTACATAATTTTTACGTCGTCTTAAAAGACCTTGATCATTATCTTCGCTTTCTCTTTCTTACTGGCGTAAGTCGCTTTTCACGCACAAGCATTTTCTCAGGACTCAATCAGTTAA
>CAYMBP010000021.1:0-13988 GCA_964388745.1 uncultured Pseudomonadota bacterium
TTGCGAATGATTTTTGCAATAAAATAAAAATATTATCGCTTGTATAAACCTTGAAGTTATTTTCGGGTCTATCATCATCTTTTTTGGTAAAGTGATATCGTCAATAAGCTTTTTCCCTATTTCTAAAGCGTTTTACTTCATCTTATTTTATCGATACACTATCACAGACTTTATTATTGTGGTCTGTTTAAACATATATCCTTTAGGTAGATTTTCAAAAACATTTACCGTTATGTGATAAGGGAGTTACATGAATCTTTTTATTCTTCTTTTAAGTATTTTTTTGACGGTAATTTCGACGGCGACTTTAGTCTATATTTCAATTGCAACAATGATTGGCCCGTGGATTGCACCGACTTTAGTCCTTTTTTCTTCTGGTTTTTTAGCATTAGCAATGCGTGGTACTTCTCGAGTAAGGGTAAATCAGTATCTTGCCATTATTCAATCAGTTGCAGCAGGAGGAGGGGCTCTTGGGATTGGTATTGGATTTACTTTTCCCATGCTTTATTTCCTTGACCAAGCATTGTTCCAAGAGCTTCTTGCAGACCCCTTTGTTTTCTCTCTTAAGTTCGGGTTCTCTTGTTTGGCAGCTGGAGGGCTTGGCATTACACTTGGTTCATTATTCACTAATAATTTAGTTATGGTTCAAGAGTTGCCGTTTCCAGCAAGTAGTATTACTTATAACGTTATTAAATCATCAAGCAACATTCAACATGCATGGAACCTTTTTCTTGGGTGCCTTACGGCTTGTTTGATTTACATTTTACAGCATGGCTTTTTTGTTATACCTGCTTTTTTGCCATTTGCGATTACTCTGGTACCTCCATCATATGCCCAAGGAATAGTCTTGGCGTTGAGTCCACTTTCATGGTCGCTTGGTTTTACTGCAGGATTAAAAATAGCATTTCCTTTGCTTGTTGGAGCGCTTTCAAAAATGTTATTTGTTTTTTTACTTCATGAAAGAAATGCATGGGTTATTGCTTATTCATCATATAGGCCGACAGCTGAAAATATATTGACTGGTTTTTGCACCGGGCTTATTTTGTCTGAAATTATTATGGGGCTTTTACCATCATTAATGATCTTTCTCCAGCGTATAGGAAGTTTGCCATCTTGGTGGCGGCAAGTAACTGGTGAGTTAATTAATTGGCAGCGAGCATTTCGCTTTTATGAGCGCCTGAAGGGACTTTGTCATAATCTTGTACCTCATAGTTTTGAATTGGCTTGTGTACTAGGTATGTCTGTTATCATGCTTTCATTTTTAGGCTTTTCTTTACCAATGCAGTTTGTGTTGCTTGCTTCAACAACTATTGCAACTTATTATATTTGTCTGATTGGGGGAGAGATTGGTATGATCCAATTTGGACGTTTTTCAACATTCGTAATCATTATTATGATGGCACTTTTCAATCTTAATGCGCTTCAAATAACAACAGTAGGGCTCTTTTTTAGTTTATGTGCAGCAACGTCTTCTGACCTTTTATTTGATTATAAAATTTTTCAGCTTGCTCATATGCCAACTGATAAAGTCAAGCTTCATCAGTGGCTGGGGCTTGTCGTTGCCTCATTAAGTGTAGGAATGATTTTGTGGTTAGTCTTCTCTCATTATGAGCTTGGCTCAGCAGAGCTTTTTGCTCAGCGAGGAAAAACAAAAGCTTTACTTGTGCAGGCGCTACACTTTGAGCCGTTTATTTTGATTTGTGGTTTTATTTATGGCGTTTTGCTTAAAAAATTGCGAATTAGTCCAACAATGACTCTTGGTGGGTTATTAATGCCAAATAAATTAATTAGTGGGTTGGTTGCTGGAGCATTGTTGACTCGTATATTTCGTAATAAAGAGAAGAGTTTGCCCTTTGCTGCTGGAGTATTTACCACAGAGACTGTGTTAATGATTGTACCGATTATTATTACTAAATTTTTTTAAGTTAGTGAGAATAAAATTCTATAACGAGGGTTGCTTATTTGTTTTTAATTGCCATCCTGGGTTATTGTAAATGGCGTGGAGCCTAACGTTTCTATACAAAATAGTATTTTGTTTTTTAATTATTCTTCAAGGCTTCGCTCTAGCACTGATCATGCTAGAGCGAAGTGCATGCTTATATAGCTAAACGCTTTTTTTACTAGGTTTTTTGAGGATAACTCTTCTTTGATTGAATATTCATATTTATCTTGGTCTTAAGAATATTTTAGTATGACTTTAAGGGATTAATTTTAGTTAATCCCATCACTGATGTGATTAAGCTTTCTGTTCTGGTCTATCTGCCAGACGTCAATTTTTTCTTTTGTAATAAGGTGAGCTGCTGCCCCTACAGAAAATTGTTGCTTATCTGCAATTGTTGAACCGAGAGACTCTTTAGGTGTATTGAGCTTTCCGGTAAAGTAGTGAATACCTTCTTGTGCGCCGGGGACGTTAAAGCCGTAGGTGTAGTAAAAGTCCTCCTGGCTGCCACCACCTTTATAGCCTTGTGGTTTCCATCCAATGCCTCCTTCACCGTTAAGAATTGGTGAAAAGGTCCCATGTTGGGCAAAATAGGACATTTCTGCGGTATGGAGTGAGGCAAGCATAATGGCTGCTTCTGTCTGACGAGCTCGTGCTTGATAGCCAGCATAACTGGGTACAGCAATAGCAACAAGAACAGCAATAATTCCGACAACAACCATAAGTTCAAGAAGTGTGTGCCCTGATTGTTTCATAATAATTCTCCTATTGCTTGGTCTCATTTTTAAGTTTATGAGAGAGCTGTACAATTTCACTAACCGACAGTCGTCTGCCAAGGAGCATTTCCTCTTTTTGGATATTTTCTTGCATTCTTTCATCAAATGTTTTTGGTGGCTCAGTCGCTTGTTTTGAGAATTTAAAAAATGATGAGTCTGATGAAAAATTGCTGTTTGGGGCTGTTGGAGTTTCTGGGAGTGTTATCGGTTCTGGAAGCCTTGAAGGTGGTTGATCGCTTGGTTGCTTAGGCGGTGAAGTGGGCGTTTCCATTGATGAAGCTAAAGGGTTGTTTTCTGCAAGAGACTGCTTTTTATTTGCAAAAAGTGCAGTAAATGTTTTTTGAAGTTGTATCTCCTCTGGTGCTGCTTGTGGTTGTGAGTCTGGATAGAGTTCGATAGCTTTTTGTAATAATTCTTGTTGTGAGTTTTCAAGAGCAATAAATTTTTCTTTAATATTTATGATACTTGTAATATCTTGAGCTTCGTGAAGTTCTTCAATAAGTTGTTGCTGCTGTTCTTCAAATGTTCGGTACCCGCTAACAATTTGTTCAAGTTCCAGCTTAAATGATTCAGGTTTCGGCTGGTCTTGGTCCTCTGGGCTCTCTTCTTGTTGAGGAAGAATATGATATTTCTCAGCAAGCGTTACTTTGTGGTCCATAATCTCTTGAGGTTTCTGTTTAGGATTATGCGATGTTAGCTTAATAAGAAAAGGAGGATTTACACTTCCTTCTACAGGTAAAATAATTCCCTTGCTTAGGTGATAATTTGTTGTTTCATCAATCGTTGAGCCATACTCATCAGTTCCTGACTGTTTCTCTTCTTCAAGAAAGGCATAGGGTTGTTGCATCATGTATTCGCTTGGAGAACTACTTCCTGAAGATCCAGCAATCATTTTGTAAGCGAGAAGTCCTCCGAGTGTTGCTCCGGTAAGAGTACCAAGAGTTTGACTTACTGTTTTAAGTTGGGAGCCAGATGGAAGCTTTTTTTTGACTGGTTTCCAGATATCTCTATACACAGAAAAATCTTCTTTGCCTGTTAATTTTTCAATTGCTTTTGTTCCAAGGCTTGTTTTCCATTCTTTTTTTTCTTTTTTTTTCTGCTCTTTTTTTTCTTTTTTTTTCTGCTCTTCTTGAGCATTTTTTAGAGCATAAAATTTAAGTTCTGCTTCGTATTTTGCTGCGAGTTCTTTAGCTTCTTCTTTAGTCATGTTAGTAAAAAAATTAGGATTGATCTTTTGATTAGAGCTTTGAGGGGCAGTGTTGCCATGAGAAGGTAAAGCTATGCCAAGCATAAAGAGTATGCGGAGATGGTATGTGAAAATATTTTTTCTCTTACTCACTTTAGATTTCTCCCATACTTAAAAAGGACCTGGTTAAATACTTACGTGTTTAACCAGGTGTTATTTTTTACTATCTTCCAATAAGTTCTTCTGTTCCAATAATTTCCATGAGCTCACTAGGAGTGTCGCTGCCTCCAATTTCACTGAGAATGTTCATTTCAATTGATGTACGAGGTTGTTCTGTTTTTGGTGCAGGAGGAGGGAGGCTGACTGGCTGAGGTTGTGGCTCTGATTTTGTATCCTCAAGTAAGTCTGCCGTGAATTCGGCAAGCATTTCTTTAGTTATTTCTGTCTTAATAGGTTGAGAAACTGGTCTGTTATTTTCTATTGGCTCTGACGCTGATTCAGGCATGAGCGGAGCTGGCGTTGTAAGTAAATCACCTCCTGTCACTTCTATTACTTCAACTACAGGGGCAACTTCTGCATTTGTCTCTTCTATGGTTTCTGTTTCTTCTTCACCTTCATCATCTTCGTCAAAAAGGAGGTAGCCGATGCCAATTCCTACGCCAACGCCGGCTGCAAAGAGGGCAAAGGCCCCTAGAAGTGATTTCCAGTTCTTTTTGATCCAAGCTTTTTCTTTTGGAGAGCTTGCCGTATTAATTTGGTTCTCTATATCCTCTTGTTTATTTTCAAAATACTGTCTGACATTTTCTACTTTCTCATCAGGTAGTAAATTAGATTCTGTTAATTCTCTTATATATTTTTTTTCTGGTGATTCAAGAAGTGGACTCATTTCAGCTTTTTTCATAAAATCTCTTTCTTTACTTATTGATTTTGATTCGTTTGTTTGACCTTTATTATTGTTTTGACCAAAATCTAATTTTTGAGGAGAGCCTTTAGGCTTGGTTGGTTCTTCAGGTTGTTTGTTAAATCTATTTATTAAGTCCCTTACAGTTTCTCCCGGTTTAAGTGTGTAGTCTGGAGTTGTAGGCGTATATGAGCTTTTGAATCTATGATCTTCATATTCTCTTGGAATTTTAAGGTCTTCGAGTTCTTTTCTCTGGTTATTGTTATTTTCAAGGGCTTCACTGAGGCGTCTGATTTCACCTTCATTTTTAGCTTTTTTTGTTACATCGCTCATTTTGATTAAGGTGACTGCTTTGCCGTTTTTTAGATATGGCGATTTTTTTGAGGCATTGATTGCTTCAAAAAATGCTATTTTTTGAGCTACGGTGAGTTTACCTGCTTTTTCTGGGTCATTAAGGGTTTTGTTATACTCGTTAATTTGATCTTCGTATTGTTTAGATAATTTATTAAATGTATCTATATTGTTATCTGAGGAGGCAAGATTGCCATTATTGAGGTTCTCAGTAAATGTTTTCATTGCTGTAACAGCCTGGTTAGCAGTTAATGTTTCGATTTCGCTATCATTAATAGTACCATTTTTAACTTTAGCCAGTATATTTAAAGATAATGCACCCACATCACGAACGGGCTTTTGAGGAAAAAATCCTGGTTCTTGTTTGTAATTTTGATATATTGTTCGTGCGCTATCAGAAATTTTGCTTGTACTTTGAAGATTATTAACATTTAAAGTACTTTGCTTAGCTTCTGGTTTCCATGTATCTTGTGCTCTCTTCATGCTTGCAATATCCTCTTCAGAGCCTTTTTCGATACCAGTTTTTTCTCGTTTTGGTTTGACTTGATAGCGTGCATAGTATTGTCGCTTGGCTTGCTTATATGCTTCTCTATCTTGAGAGTACCCCTTTACAGGTTCTTGAGTTGAAGAATCTGGAGTCTTCTTTGCTCCGATCAAACATTTCACACTTCCAGCAAGAAGCATCACTGTCACAAGAACCATGACAAAAAAAATACTTACCTCCGGTAATCCAAGCAATTTCTTCATTGTTATCCCTCTCCCCTTGATACTCTAAAACTCATATAAAATAAATAAACAATATTATAGAAAAATAATACCATATTTTTTTTCTATTTTTCAATAATATTTGAATTGTTTTTTTTTACTCCAGGCTTGGTTTACGATTTTGGCTAACTTTTCAATTCCTGAGTATCTATTTTTTGAGGTTTTTCTTTTGATTTAATTTGCTTGGTAAATGCCTCGAGTTTCTCTTTTCATTTATTTTTTCGATAGGAAGGTCTTTTGGGCTATTAATAATTTTTAATTCAGAGTCAGAGTTTGGCCTAGGTTGGATAAGGGATTTTTGGACTTTTTTTCCTGAAGCCTTAGAGAAAGTGGTGTGTGATCGAGTGATGACTTTTGCCTTGTTTTTTTCAGTTCTGATATTATCATTACTTTCTGATGTTTATTGTGAGGCTATAATTTTTCTGCATCTTTGATTATATCTTCTGATGAAGCATTATTGTTTCTATCTTGTATTGGCGGAGTTGTTATGCTTGGTCCATCAACTACTTCAGGAATGATGTCTATCTGAATGTTTGAAAGTGATTCTGGAAGCGCTTTTTTAAGTGCGTTGGTTATTAAAGAATATTGCCTATACATTTTTTTAAGAATATGAAGAGATGTATCTTGAATAGCTTTAAGAATAATATTTTGAACTCCATCTTGATATTCCTTAATGATGGCTTCTTTGTCCTGGTTAGGAATTGTCTGATTGTTTTCGTGATCAGATAATTTGACAATAAGCATATCGGCTGTTGTTTTAGCTCCAATTTCTTCTACTTTTTTAAAGGTTTTATGAAAAGAAGAGAGTGATTGTTTGCTAAGTCCTTGAACAAACTCTGCAAGTGATTTTTCATTTTGTTCATTCATCGCTTTTTCCATGCGCTCTTGAAGCTGGCGAAGACTTTCTCGTGCTTCCATATTTTTGTCAAGGAGGTCTTGAGGAATTGCATTTTGTACTTTTAAGTGAACATGCTCATTTTCTTGTGTAAGATATAGAGAATATCTGCCCTTTAGATAGGCTTCTAATATTGGCTCAATAATTCCATTCCATTTTGTTTCTAGTTGTTCAGCGCTTCCTTGCTTAAGAAGTCCATAGTATTCAAGATTTTTAATACCTGTAGAAATGAGCAAGGCACTTTTATTGAGTTGTTTGATAAGCTTATTGTAAAGAATTAGTGCTTTATCTTTAAATTTATCGTGGATATACTGTTCGCTAATTGTTTTGAAATAATTAATTGGTAACAAGAATAGGTTCTCTAGGGAGACAGGCTGTGTATGACTTATTGCAGGGTTTGGTAACAGTTTGTTTTCAGATATCGTCTCTGTTTGGACCTCATATTCATCTGGGTATGCAAAAGCTGGAACTGACAAAGTGACTAGTAATAAAATAAAAAACATGTTATTTTTCATGATCTACCCTCTTGTAAATTCATATTATAAATAAATTTATATTTTTAGAGTAAGGTAAGTTGAAGCATTTAAGCAAGAGTTTTAATGAGTTAATTAAAAAAGCTTAAGCTCAATTGTGATTTTGTCCGGGCCTTTGTTATACTCTTTTCAAGAGAAAAAAGTATACTGTTTTTTTATAAAGGAAATGCAATGAAGCCGCCAATAACTGGTACACAGGGTCAAAAAATTGTTACGCTTGATATTCAAAAATTACTCAAAAAACTAAACCGAGCCTTTGCTGATGAATGGATTGCTTATTATCAATATTGGCTTTGCGCTAAATTAGTTGAAGGTCCAATTAGACCGGCTGTTGTTGAAGAGCTTGAAGAACATGCCAGAGAAGAGTATGAGCATGCTCGTTTGCTTGCGGATCGAATTATTGAACTTGGGGGAATTCCTGTATTATCTCACGAACAGTGGTCAACTCATGCTGGTTGTGGGTATGATGCAACTAAAAATGCCTATGTCCGTGCTGTTCTTGAAGAAAACATTAAAGGAGAGCAGTGTGCTATTCGTGAGTATAATGAAATTCTTGAATTTATAGGAGATGCTGACCCCGTTACGTACGACATGATCGTTAAAATATTAGATGATGAAGTAAAGCACGAGGTCGATCTTAAGCGTTTACTCAATGATCTTGAGTATCATGAAAAAAATGCTTCTTAGTTTTGCTCATACCCTTGTTTTTCAAGTTGTTGAGCAAGTGAGGCATCTCCCGTTTGGGCGATAACTCCGTTATTCATTACATGAACAGTATCTGGCGTAATGTAATTTAAAATACGCTGATAGTGGGTGATGAGCAAAATTGCCATTGACGGGTTCTCTTGCTTAACAGCCTTAATCCCTTCACATACAATTCTGAGGGCATCAATATCAAGACCAGAATCAATTTCATCAAGAATAGCAAGTGATGGTTTTAGGATTGCAAGTTGTAAAATTTCTGCTCGTTTTTTTTCTCCACCAGAGAAACCAACATTGATTGAGCGATCAGCAAAAGCTGGATCCATTTTGAGAAGATTAAGGGTTTTTTCAAGTAGTTGATTGAACTCTTTAATCCTCAGTTGCTTGTCTGTGCCATCATACAATGCGTTGTAGGCAAAGCGTAAGAATTCTTTATAAGGAATTCCTTCAACTTCATATGGATGTTGCATAGCAAGAAACATACCAAGCTTGGCTCGTTTGTCGGGACTAAGCTCATTAATTTTTTCATTTTTAAAGATAATTGAACCGGAGTTAATGTTGTAACGAGGATGTCCCATAAGCGTGTAAGCAAGAGAGCTTTTTCCTGAACCGTTTGGTCCCATAATGGCATGAATTGATCCTTCAGCAATTGTAAGATCAATTCCTTTAATAATATCTTTGTTTTCAACCGCAACGTGCAATTGTTTGATGTTGAGTAGATTATTCACGAAAAGCCTTATTTGTTATGCGTGTAAGATCCTGTGCAAATTCAAAGTATCTTTAGTATAAGGATCAATCAAGGCCAGCGCAAGAGATCGAGCCGGGATCCTAGGGGAAGAAAGGATCCCGGCTCATTTTTAGGTTATTTAATGATCAGTCGCAAAGTTATTTATCTTCTTTATCTTCAATATTATTGCCTATTAGTCCTCCAGCAAGAGCCCCTGCTCCTACACCAATGGCTGCTCCTGGAGCACCACCTGCTGCTGCACCGATACCGCCACCTGCAGCACCACCAATAACTGCACCAGAAAGAGTTTTTTCTTTTTTTGTACAACTTGGAAGCGTGAGACTACAAAGAGCCAAAATACTGAATAACGAAAGTAATTGAATCTTTTTTTCCATGTATATTCTCCTTTATGTAATATAAATATCAACACATAACATTTTTTAATTCTATTGTTAAATTATCATAGGGGTAAGTCTATAATCAAGAATTTTGTAAAAATAAAATATAAAATTGTTATTAAAAGAATTATTTTAATAAATTAATTCAAATAGTGTGTTTAAATTTGGTATTTTTAAGATAGATTTTATTTATTAATGTAAGTTATGGGAATTAAGGATTGTATATGATGAAGAAGCTTGGTCTATTTATTGTGATGATTATTCATTTTTCTTTGCTTTTATCAGATTTAAAAATAAGCGGAAGAAGAAATAGAATAAAGCCTGATAGTAATGAGTTAAAAGATATGGGTATAAAACAGCCGTATAATAAGGTTGTTGAGGATGAAAATTTTTTACCAAAGTCTGATCAGGTTAATAAAGAAGAAAAATCACCTTTTGCAGAAGCAGCTAAGGCTTCATCATTGAATATACAGCCAAGAGGGTTATCATTTTCTGCATCTCAGGGATTAAATTATAAGAGTGGTGGTGATCAGTATAGAAGAATTGATCAAGAAGGTGTTGAGGATCAAGTATTAGTTCATCTTAATAAGCAAAAACGCCTTTTAAGAAATGACCTTACTCAATTAGAGAATGAGCGCTCCATATTGTTAGAACAATTGATAAATGATGGGTTTCAAGAAAAAAGAGAGCTTGATGAAAACAATACTCAAATAAAAGTTATCAATGCAAAGCTTGATATTTTGAGTTTCAAAAATGATCAAATTAAACTTCAAAGGGTTATCGATAGTCTTGAACAAAAAAAAGAGGAACTACAAAAAAAACTTCAGGATAATTTAAATGATCAAGAGACTCAAGAAATTAATAAGGCATTGCAAATAATTAGCAAAAATCAAAAAAAATTGAAAAAAAATAATAATCAATTAACCCTAAAAATAGATAATTCTTTGAAAAAAGTAAAGTTAGAGACTGAACGTTTAAAGTTACAACGGTATAAGAATCTACAGGAAGATGAGCTTGTAAGGCTTAATCAGTTACGTTCGGATTTATTAATTCAGCTTTCAGATAAGCATGAGGTTCTGGTAAAAGAAGTAGAAGGCATGAGGGAAGAGCTTACGAATTTAAGTGATGCGCTTCAGTTATTGCAAGAATCAAAAAAATATTTTAAAGCTATTGAAACTTCATTGCAAGTAGAAGTGGCTGAACGTAAACGATTGAGGCCAAAGTTAAATGAAGCTTTAATGAGTGCTCAAGAACAAGAAAAGAAACATGCTCAACTATATGCAGAAAAGCATAGTTCATATCGTAAAAAAAGACTGGATGAAAGTATGAAGTTTGTAGAGCGTTTAAATAGTACATTAAAAAAAGAAGATCAAGCAGAAGAGCAGCTTAAAGTTGCCTCTACTCAAAGAAAAAATACTACTAAAAAAGAAGCGCAAATAAAAAAGCAATATAATCAGAAGCTTGACGAATATAATGAAAAAATAATCCAACTTGTTGATGTCGCTAACGAATCTGAAGCTGCAATAAAGAACAGTACAGAATTGCAGGCTGTTAACTTACTTTTACAAAATACCCAAGACGAATTGAAAGTTAATAATCTGCTTATAGAAGCTATTGATATTGAACTTAAATAATTTCAATATCTTCTTGTTTCATCCATCCGATAATATTGCCATGAAATGAGATTTTAAAATAACTATCACTTGCTTGTTTGATGGTTACCTCTTTGACTTCTGGTAAATTTAGAAGAAGTTGAAAATTTTCTCCTGGGCCAGAACGGACAGTTGCTGATGATGAAATGACAATACCGCGAGTTTGAGTGGTTAGGCTATATTTTATGCCAAGCAAACTTGCAGCTAGGGCTAAAAGAGAAAAAAGCAAGCTAATGATGAGCTTTTTGCCCCGCTGATGAAGATAGGTTAAATAAATAAAGAGAAAAATCCAAATAATAAGAACAAGTATCTGAAACCAAAGAAGAGGCGTTCTATTGATAAATGAAGTTATTGTCAAGGTAAGCTCATTAAGAGAGGCTTTAAGACTTGCTGCCTCTGCTGAATCGTTTAGCATTGTTTTACGAACAAGCTTAATATTGTTTGTGAGTTCAGTGTGATCAAACCATCCCCAGTCATGCTCAGCTCTTTTCCATGCGGCGAGAGCTTTTCCATAATTTTGAAGTTTGTAAAAACAATTGCCCATGTTGTAGTAAACCACATTTGATTTCTCTGGTATTTTTTCATAAGCTGCAAGAGCTTGTTCAAAATTCCCTGTTTTATATAATTGGTTTGCTTGAGTAAATAGTAAGATATCTGGTGTATGATCAGCAAGACAAAAGAGCTCAGAAAGTAAAAGTGTTACAATAACGATTAAAGATGTTTTATTCATGATTGCTCCTTGCTTGTTTGAGTAAGAAAGACAATCCAATAGGTACCTTTCTTGATAATGCTTTTTTGTTCAAAACTATTTCTGGTTTCTTGAATAAAATGAAAGCGAGCGCATTCATTTAAAAATTCTAGAAATTCTTCTACTTTGTCGTGCTTCATGCCATTGTTTAGAAGTTGAGAGCCAATCATATCATGAGTCATGGCATAAATAGGCTGATTAAATTTTTCAGCAAGTAATCCTTTAAAAAGATCATAAAGTGCGCTTGCATTTTCTTGCTTAATGGCTGCTTCTATTTTTTTACAATGTTCATTGATTCTATCTTGATCTGTAGTAAAATATGCGCGTAACTTTTCAAGAAAAGATTGGCTGAGAAGAAGCGTTGGTGCAATAATTAGAAGAAAAAAAACCCACCAGCTTAGTGCAGCGCTTTGCTGAGTGCTTGTAATTTCTTCATCATTAATAAAGTGAATGTCATTAGAAATATTTTCTGGTTCTGGTGATTCTGGTGATGTTATAGTATTTGTTGATAAAGAAGTTGGTTTAATAGAAGCTTCTTGTCTATCTGGTGTAATTGTTAAGGAAATCGGAGCACTCTGCAGCATTTTAAACTGCTTAGCTATTGGATCATAAAAGTGAAAAGTTTGTGGTGGTAGTTCCCATGAACCACTCTGAGGTACTTGTAGAACAAATTCAAAAAACTTACGACCTTTTTGTCCCTGCGAGGTAATGCTTTCTTCGTCAATGTTTTGTTTAGACTCATAGGCTTTCCATCCATTAGGTAACGTAAGCTGGGGGGAAGAAAGTTGATCTAGGTTTCCAACGCCTTTTATTTCAGCAAAAACCATTATAGGCTCATGTTCTTGTGCTTTGTTTTTATCAATTTTAATTGAAAATTCTTCAAATGAGCCAATACCACTATATGGCTTTTTAGTTACGGGGATGGGTGAGATTTCTATAGGAATTTCATTAGATGATGCACTTTGTTGTTCAACTCGATGGCCTGCAAAGTCATCAAAAAGATTACCGAAAAAACTAGATGTTCGATGTTGTGGACGTGGACGTGCCACTCGATGTGTATATACAACATTTATTGGGCCAAGAGTCCGATCTCCTGTTTGCATAGGAATTACAAGGTAGTGTCGCTTAATAACTTGGTATTCTTTATTATCAATGGTCTCTTGTGCTTGTTCTTCATTCTGAAGAAGTTTGGTAATAAAACCCGGAAACTCAGCAGGTTCTGCTGCAATATTGAGTACTGGCCCATGAGATTTGACGACAAGTGTGACAAGGGCTGGCTCTCCAACAACAAGCTTTTCTTTAAGTGTTTTGAATTCAACTTGTACATCGACACCTGCGTTTTGTGTTGATTGAGGTTTAAAATTTGCAGGTTTTTTAATAACAGTTACCTCTACCTCATTAGATAATTTTTTTTTATTAGCACTAAGCTCTGCAGGACCAAGGTTGAATCGTCCAATTTCATTTGAAATAAGCTCATACTCATGTGTTATTTTTGAAGAGAGAGTTCCATTAATGATAGAAACATTGTTTGATTGAGAATGACTTTTAAGGGTAAATTGATTGATGCCGTTGATTATTACTTTTTGAGAGGCATCTTTATTTCCCTCAACGGTTACCGTAACTCGAAAGGGTTCATTGACAAAAACGACAGGCGTTTCTGTTCCGTCAGGTGAATGTTTTATCATTGCTTTAGGCTCAACGTTGAGCATAATATTTTTAATTGCTGCGTTGAGTGGCCCTACAGCAATGAGCATTGTCAAAAATAGTGAACGTTTCATGAAATCTCCTTGCAATGAGTGCCTATTTACCATGGTCGTTGAGACGGGGATAAAGCTGAAGTACCATTATAGAGTTGTCGTGCAATCATTTTTTTCTGTAAATCATCTTCATCTGCTCTAAGATTATCAAGAATTGCTCTATGATAGCGGTGCTGTGCATCATTAACTCTATCATCTTTTTCTGATTGAGCATAGGCTGCTTGATTTTTTTCATCATCTTGCTTACCATCGTTTTCAGAAGTATCAGCTAGTTGTTGTTGTTTATCTTGTGAGGAATTATGCTCATTAACTTGCTCTTGTTGTTTATCTTTACCTTGGTTGTTGTCAAGTTCGTCTTGTATCCCTTGTTCAGATTTTTGCTTGTTTTCATTGATTCTGTCTTCTCCCTTGCCTTGTTGCTCGTCTTTATTGTCTTGTCCTTGATTTTTGGGTTGTTCTTGTTGCCTTGAATCTGAATTATCTTGTTCGGAGTTATTTTGATTTTCTTGATTATTCTTTTGGTTTTTATTTTGTTTCCCATTGGTGTCTTGCTGATCTGAGTTCTTCTGTTTATCTTGATTCTGTTTATCTTGGTTCTGTTTATCTTGGTTCTGTTTATCTTGGTTCTGTTTGTCTTGGTTCTGTTTGTCTTGGTTCT
>CAYMBP010000021.1:14088-22492 GCA_964388745.1 uncultured Pseudomonadota bacterium
TCTTGGTTCTGTTTATCTTGGTTCTGTTTGTCTTGGTTCTGTTTGTCTTGGTTCTGCTGTTTTTGTTGTTCTTTTTTTGAGAGAATTTTATCTCGCAAATTTTTTACATGATTTTTATTATCTTCAGCTTCTTGGTGATTGCTTACAATGATTAATAACCGCTCAAAAGCTTCAATGGCATGAGAACAGTTTTCAAGCGCATTATCAAGAACAGCTTCCTCAATATTTTTTTCTTGCCACCCTTCAGGCAAGAGAGAGAGTGCTTGGTGATAACCACTATTTCCGGTATTAAAGAGGGCTTTTTGCTTTAAACCTGGATTGTTATCAGTCTCTAAAACAGTTCGTTGAAAGTTATGCTTAGCATCTTCAAACAGCTCTTCTTTATATAATGCAACGCCTAAATTATAGTTAATTAGTGGATCTTTAGGTGACTCAACTTGCTTTTTTTGTAACTCTTGAAGTACTTGATTTGTCTGTTTTGAATCATACGGGGTAAAAGGGTTCCACCATGCATTGCAGGTACTCAGAATGCATGCAAAGAAAAGTGCAAAGACTAATGAATCTTTTTTTTTCATAAAATCCACTCAAGAGCTAGAAGAACAAACGAACAGATAATCAGCCATGGATATTGTTCATCATAACGAGAAATACTTTTATCGGTAAATGTCTCTTTTTCATATTGTTCAATGAGCGAGCCAAGTTGTTCAATATCTTGATTATTATAGGTAGCAACAACTGCATGACCGCTTAGAGCAGAGCATAGAGTTGTTAATTTTTTTTCATCTAGAGAAGAGAGGGCAACATTGCCAGTTGCATCGCGCTCATGACCAACTTGATTACCTCGTGCATCAAGAATCGGTATTGGCGCACCCTCTTTTGAGCCAATTCCAAGAGCAAAAAGATGAAGTTGCTCTTGAATTGCTTTGCGCTGTATTGTGTTGAGATTGGTTGAAAAATCTTCACCATCTGTAATCAGTAGGCCAAGCTTATTTTTGCGCCCTTCTGATTTGCCAAAAATTCTTAGGGCTTGAGTGAGCGCTGCATCAATTGATGTAGTGCCAGAGGAGATGGTTTCTGGAACAATCTGATTTAAAAAAGAGAGCACCGTATGATGGTCTGCAGTAAGAGGGCATTGAACAATAGCTGAACCAGAAAAAATAATGAGTCCTATTCGATCAACAGGTAATCGGTCAAGGAGTGCTCTTATCTTAATTTTTGCAAATTCAAGTCTATTCGGTTTGAGGTCTTGGGCAAGCATGCTTCGAGAAATATCGAGCATAATTAAAAGATCTCGGCCTTCTTGAACAACCGTCTCTTCTTTTTTCCCCCACTGTGGCTGAAGAAGGGCAAAAAAGAGTATGATAAGTCCAGAGATAAGTAAAAAAGCTTTTACTCGTTGGCGTCTAAGTGAGAATCCTTTGAAGAGGACTTGTATGTTTTTTTTATGAATAATAAGCTTAAGAAATTGTTGTTGCTGTTTGAGTCGATAGATAATTAATCCAATAATGATAGCAAAGAAAGGAAAGAGTATCGCTCGATCTAGTCCTGCCCAATGAATACCAAAAAAGTCTGTCATATACTAAATCCCTCCCCAGAAAAAAAGGCGAAGACAAAGTTCAAGTGCAATGAGCCCCAAAATAATCCAAATGAAGGAAAAGAATGCTTCATAATAGTTGTGAAATATATCTGTTTCATATTCGGTTGTTTCGAGTTTGTCTATAGTGTTGTAAATAGTCCGCATTTCTTGCGGATTGCGTGCTTGAAAAAATTGTCCGCCTGTTTCGTGAGCAATTTTTTCAAGAAGTTTTTGATTAAAATTTGTTTCAGCAGGTTGCAGACCATAAACTGGATGTTTAAAATAGCATCCTTCTGGGTTGCCAATTCCTATCGTATATACCTTGATATCAAATTCTTTAGCAAGTGTAATTGCGGTATCGGGCTCTATTTTCTCTGGAGGAGTTGGGATACCATCAGTCATTAAAATTATAATGCGACTTTTTGCCTTTGAATTTTTTAAGCTGTTTATTGCAGTAGCAAGACCTGTCCCAAGAAAGGTTCCTTCAGGATTAATCATGCCAAGTTCAATTGAGCGAACAATATCAGTTAAAATTGGCTTATCAAGGGTAGTAGGGCAGCGAGAAAGGCATTCTTTTCCAAAAATAACAATTCCAATTGGGTCATTTTTCCTTTTTTCAATAAAGCGAATAGCTTCTCTCTTTGCAACATCAATACGAGATGCTGAGTCATGAGGATCATCAAAGAGTTGCATGCTGCCGCTTACATCAAGGGCAATACAGATATCAATCCCTTCAACATTAATGCGAGATTTTTCATCAACCCATTGTGGACGAGCAGCCAGTAATAGTAACAAAAAAAGCGTTATTGCTCGCAAGCAATTAAGAATTATTCGGTGCCAACTTTGATTAATTGCTCCTTGTTCATGGAGATAGCTAGCTAAGGGAAATCGATATACAGGGAAGCGATAAACCCAAAATTTATATAAAATAATTAAAAAATAAATTGGTATTACTATAAAGAAAAGCCAATGGTGCGCAAAGCGTAACAACATAGTGCTCCTCATATCTCAGTTGTTGTCTTACAATTTTTCCTTATTTAGTTTAAACCATCTTTCTATTCGATCAATGAAATCTTTATTTGTTTCTTCTGCATGGTGTTGCATTGGTTGCCCAATAAGCATTGTTACAGGCCGTGATGGGCGATGAATGAGGTATGCAGATCTAGGAAAAATTTCATTAATATGTGTTATAAGAACAGGGATTATTGGTCGATTTAAATTTTGAGCAAGGCGTGCAAAGCCTGATTTAAATTGATGAATAGAGCCGTCTGGATAGCGAGTTCCTTCAGGAAACATTAAAATATGTTGCTTAGTCTGGAATGCTTTTTTTTCAGCTTGCTCAAGTGCTCGAATAGCTTGTTTTGGCTTTGCTGGAGCAATTGCAACATTCATACGATGCAGTAGAATCCCAAGAGGAATAACCCTCTTATATTTTTGATTGCCAATCCAAAAGCGTGGCGCATTGTACATAAGGCCATCAAGAAGAGGTATGTCTGCTGCAGATGAGTGATTAGCTATGATTATAGATGGGGTTTTAAGTGATTCTTTAAGTGATTCTTCATTGATAGTTTGTACAGGAATAAACATGCTTTTAATTAATAATCGAGAAGTCAGAGACATTACTGAAAAATAGAGAGGGTGATGATTGCTGATTTTTTTAGGCAAGAATGATAATGGAATTGCAACTATCGAGCAGCATAAAGTAATAATAAACCAAAGAATATAAGTAATGCAGCTTGTGATAACCCTGACAATAAGGTACATGCTTATTCTTCACTAAAATAATGCTTTGAGTATCGGTCTGATTTTTTATCAATATACCACTGATAAAATCCGGCAATAATAAGACTGTAAAGCAATAAATAGATATAGCGTAGAGCAATTAATAAGTATCCGCTTAATAATGGGATTTCTTTTTCGAGGTCAAAAAGAAACAATGGGTGCTTATTTAAGCTTGCAACTGGAAGATTAATATCTGAGCAAAGCAGTGTATTAATACCTGATTGTGTCAATATAATAAGTAAACCAATAAGAATAAAAAAAGGAAGGTTATAAAAGTAAAGATTGATAATTTGCTCAAAAAGAGAAGATATAGAGCGAAGATTATTATTTGAATCTTCAAGCCAGGCAATAAAAAGAATTGTTTCTATAATCTGGGCACTGATGATAATACTTGTATGAAGAGCTGGAAAAATGCGAATACCAAAATAAAACAATGTTGCAATCACAAAAAAGCGAATAGCCAACAAAAGTATAGTTAATTGTACATAACGTAAAATAAATGAAGGAAGTTCATTTATTGTAATGGCGTTTGCCTTTTTTCGAGTTAGGTAGATAAAAAGCAGCATAGTGATTATATGCGCAATGCATCCGACTAACGACATAGTAAAACTAACACCGGCGCTGAGAGCTTTTTGGTGCTGAATATAGTGAGAAAACGCTTTATTTATTGTTGTTCCTGTTGCTGCGAGTAAGAAGACTTCTATAGAAATGAGCCACCAAAAGTGAAAAAGAAAGTAGGTAAGTGAACGTGCAAAATGCGTAACTGTTTTAACCATACCAGTTAAGATATTATTGGGTAAAAGAAAGGTAAGGCTGATAAGCCATTGTTTGGCGATATGAATAATCATGAGTGCTCATTATGATAAAAAAGTGAAAAATATGAGTATTTTACTTTAGTATGAAGTACTGATGCAAATGAAATAAGAAATGGTGTTACAAAATATAAGATGATAAAAAGCATAACCTGTTCAAGAGTGCTCAGTTGGAGCAAGCTCGAAGGCGATATAATGTTTACTATGCATAGCAGCCCTAATAAAAGATAGAGGCTTACTGTTCCTGCCATAAGCGTTAAGGCTGAGATAAGTGGAACCGTAATAACAATAAAGGGAAAAAAATAGAGAGCAAGTTTAGAGCTTTTCATGAAGCATTTCACTATTGTTTTTGAAGATGAAGGAAAGTCATGAATAAAGAAAGCTGCAATACTTATCCAAAAAGTAACGAGCATTAATGTTGGAGCAGATAAAAAGAGCCAGCCATGAAGAAAAAGAGATAAGGCTGCCTGGACAGCACAGCATCCTACGATGTACCAATTAACCTTTGAGAAATATAAATTATCTTTACGCTCTTGTGATGTTGCAGCAGCTAGTGTGTAATGCTGTAAAATTCTTCCTGTTATGGCAATGAAGAAGAGTCGATTCAAGTAAGTGGTGCTTTCAGAAAAGTGGATTATCTCTGAGGCAAAAAAGAACGACATGCTTAAAAGGCTAAGATGCCACAAATAATATATGATGAGCTTGTATGAGCGTTGAATATTATTAAGAGTGGCGAGTATTATTTTGGTTATCTCACCGCGCGATAACCATGAAAATGCTTCAAGCCATATATTTTTTTTATTTCTGCTGTTCATAAATTAGATATTTTTTATTTGTTTTTTCGAGGGCGCATCTTTGCCCGGCAATGCTACCAAAAGTATACGTTATTTATCACAGAGTTCAAATCGCCTTGTTGAAATTATTTTTGTGTAAATTGCGTAGATAGTTGTCTAAGCTCTATAGTAATTCTAATAAATAGGCTTTATTGCTTTCATAATGATGAATTTGATAATCTTTTATTCATTGAGGGGAGTTGTCTACTTATCAGAAAGGTTTGTATATGATAATGCGCATAATAATGGGTATTAATGTTGTTGTATTATTTTGTTCTTTGTTGGCAGAGCACGCTATTATAAAAATCCAAGATCTTGACGACATTACTGGTATTATAAAAAAATCATCGGTCAAGCCTGAAGATCGATTGATTATTTGTGCTATCAATAATGTTATTATTAGGTGTTTTTCATGCAAAAATCAACATGAAGAAAAAGGCTACGATGTTATATATGATGCCAGCAATGCTCATACAATTGTGCAGGCCAATGAGGCTTATGCTCACTGGATTAAGAGCAGTGCTTGTCAGTGCTTTGCTACAGAAGGACCGCAAACATCGTATGTAGTTTCTCAGCTGCGCTCTCTTGGGGATTTTATTTTTATGACAAGCCGTCCATTTTTGTGCCATGATATTACAATGAACCAACTTAAGCAAATTGGTATTTCAATGTCTTCTCCAGCACTAAATAATATGATTACTATTCAAGGACCTCTTGAGGGTATTCCTGATAATCTGTCTATCTTGTCTAATCCAGGTATCATATATTGCGCAAACGGCTCTAAAAAAATAGCGATCATTAAATTTCTTGAAATGTGCGCTATTACTTCTTATAAAGAGATTGTTGTTATTGAAGATAAATTAGATGATATTAATGATGTACTTGAAGGATGCAAAAGTATTCCCAAGTGCTGTGCTATTCTATATCGTTGTGGTGGACGCCAGATAGAAGAAGATGCTACAAGTAAAAGCTAAAGAGGTTACAGCTCCTGCTTGTTTACAAGCGATAAAAATGATGGTTCAGAGAGACTTCAGAATTTATTGTTTGTGTAACAATAAATTCTTGATCACATAACGTTTTTTCACCATAAAGAAGAAGTTCAAATTGTTCATGCCAGACAATTGGTCCAAATGAAACATCTTGAGCTGATAAGCCCGTTTCTTCAAATAACTCTCGAATTGCTGCTTGCAGAGCTGTTTTACCTTCTTCAATTTTCCCACCAACTGGTGCCCAAAAATGAGGGCGTTGTTTATCATCAAGATTCGTATTGTTTGGATCATCAATGCACATTAATAAGTGTTTATTGGTATCGTTAATAAGAAGAATTTTTATGTTTTTGCGAGTTAGTGGCTTCATGATTTTATGATAAGTCATGCGGCTCTTGTGTCAATATTTTTTTAGACATTGTTTTGTACTGCTGATAAAGATAATAGCCGATGGTAATTATAGATGGCAGTATGCTTATAATGGTAGCAATACGAAACAAGGGAAACATGAGTGAGTTCGAGGGACTACAAAAAACGCCGGCCCAGAGAGCAACGGGGATTAATAAACCTACTAATAACCCACGATTATTGTTCCACATGTACTGAACGGTTTGCTTTGTTTGTTGAAGGCAGTCGCGTAAAAATTGCTTCATGTGGTCATAAGAAAGTGAGTCCCACTGATTTTTCCATGCAGAAAGAATGCTCTTTATTTCCATAAATTATCCTTACCTCTTTGTAATTTATTCATTTTATGATACTATTTTGAGTCTTAATTATTATATGTAATACTGTGTGCTGTGCAATAAATAGCTTATTCGTCATGTGCTATGATGGATAATATAGAATTTTTTTTACATATTGACAATTTTATTTTGCGCGTACTATGATGGGACTAGTGCTGGGTGGTTATTATTTTTACTCAAAAGTGCTACGCTTGATAAAAAGGCCACTTGGTGCGGGTGTTAAAATACATAACATGATGGAATCTCTTAAAAATAGTTGGGATTGGGGAAACTTAGGGAAGAGATTATGCCACGTAAAAAAAGAATAGATATGAACGGACCAAAATTATTAATTGTAGAGTCTCCTGCAAAAATTAAGACTATTTCAAAATTTCTTGGTAAAAATTTTAAGATTATGTCAACTTTCGGACATATAAAAGATCTTCCTGAGCGCAAGCTTGGAATTACTTATCATGATGATAAGTCTATTGATCTTGATTATGTTCCTATTAAAGATAAATCTTCTGTTATTGCAGACATCTGCAAACAAGCTTCTAAAAGTAGTGAAATTTTTCTTGCTTCTGACCCTGATCGAGAGGGAGAAATTATTTCATGGCATATTGGTCAGGAGATAGAAAAAGTATTTGCTGATGAATCACGCATGTATCGTATTACCTTTAACGAAATTACTAAAGACGCTGTTGAAGCGGCAATTGAAAATAAATCTCATGTTGATATGCACAAAGTTGGAGCTCAGCAGGCTCGTCGAGTGCTTGATCGGTGGGTGGGGTATGAGGTTTCTCCTATTTTATGGCGAAAAATAGCCAAAGGGTTATCTGCTGGTCGTGTTCAATCAGTTGCACTGATGCTTATTTGTGATCGTGAGCAGGCAATTTTAACTTTTGTTCCAGAAGAGTCATGGTCTATTTCAGGAATATTTGGTGATAAAAAAGTACCTGAGTTTAAGGCTGAATTATTCAAAATAAACAATAAGGCGTTTAAGCTCAAAAATAAAAAAGAGGCTGATAAAATTCTTGAAGAGGTAAAAAAAGGTGAATACGCTGTTTCAAAAATTACAGAAAAGAAACGAGCAAAGAACCCTCTTCCCCCTTTTATGACAAGCACTTTGCAACAGGATGCTTATAATAAGCTTGGTTTTTCTGTTGATAAAACCATGGCTGTTGCTCAAAAATTATATGAAGGTATTTCTTTGGCTGATAAAAACAGCCAAGAAGCACTAATCACCTATATGCGTACAGATTCTTTGCGAATTGCTGACTCTGCAATTAAATCGGTGCGTAGTTTTATTAAAAAAGAGTATGGTGATAAGTACTTGCCTAAGTCAGCCAAGGCCTATAAAAAAGGTGGCGCACAAGACGCTCACGAAGCAATTCGGCCAATTGACCCGTCAAAGACTCCAGAGTTTGTATCCAAATTTGCAGGTAAGGATGAGGGGCGTTTGTATGCTTTAATTTGGAAGCGGTTTGTTGCTTGTCAGATGGAGGCTGCACAATATTTCCAACGTCAAGTGTTGATAAATGATAAAAAATATATTTTTAAAGCAACAGGCTCAACTCTTATGTTTGATGGCTTCTTAAAGGTATATGAAGTAGAAGATGAAGATGCTGAAAAGGCAGTTAAAATACCAAAAGAGCTTGAAGAAAAATTAGGCCTTGATCTTAAAAAAGCTGAC
>CAYMBP010000022.1:0-21923 GCA_964388745.1 uncultured Pseudomonadota bacterium
GAAGATAAAAAAATCGACTTTTATAGGCCTAGTATTTTTAGTAGGACTTTTTTTGTCAAAGGCGCATGGTCATATGCCTGATTTTTCTCAAATAACACGAGATCAGTTATATTTTTTAATATCAGATAAAAAAAGTCAAAAGGTTGTAATTAGGGGCAATCATCCTAATATAGAGACTTTTCTTGCCCTTCTTGCAGAGATAAAAGAATGCAGCGCTGATGTGTTGTACTTAGATACCGATTGCCAGGACTTATCTATTGTTTCGCTGAAAATGTTAGAAAAAATTGTTAAACAAAGATCTTCATATGCATGTAAAAATAATAAGAAACTGATGGATTATTGTTCAAGCATTATGGCTAAAGGAGGAGAATTCTTTTGTGTTATTGGAGATATCCTTGTAGTCATTGGAGAGAATTTTGGTCACTATATTAATCAATTATTTTCTAATAAAAAAAGGTTTAAGCATAAGAATATTAGTAAGTATGATAATGATGGTGTTTGTAACGAATAATCTTGGAAGCAAAGTAAATCCTTTGTCTAAGATTGTTATTACTTCCATGAAGGCTGTTGTTTACAAAGATGTTCGTGATGCTGGGCGGGGAGTTGTTGCTTCATATCAGGATGATGTTAAGGTGACCTTAGTTGATGGATCTGAAATGCATTCTGATAAACTTGATATTATTATTAAACATAATAAGAAACCTCAGGGTGAATCTGTTGCAGTTAAGCAAGTGAAAATGAGTGGTCATGTAAGAATCAAGCGTGAAGCCTTATTTGCGAAGGCAGATCATGTGGTGTTTACGTTACCAGAACAAGACTGTTTTCTTCAGGGGCGTGTTCATATTACCCGCTCAAAGCTGAAAGAAACAGATGTCCCTTTAGATATTTCAGGCGAAAAAGGTATGATTAATCTTCAAACGCTAGATGCAACGTTATTTGGTACGATTGAAGATCCTGTCCGGACAACTATAGAGTTAGAGGGATATTCGGCTTTTCAGAAAAAATTGAAAAAAGAATGTAAATCATGAGCATTATTAAAGTACTCTCTCCAGAGCAGGCACAAAAAATTGCAGCGGGAGAGGTAATAGAGAGGCCTGCTCACATTGTAAAAGAACTTATTGAAAATAGTATTGATGCAGGAGCTCGAGAAGTTACTATTGCAGTGCATCATGGCGGCAAGACTTCTATTCTTGTTGCGGATAATGGATGTGGAATGGAGCGACAAGATGCACGGCTCTGTTTTTACCCTCATGCAACGAGCAAGCTTTCTTCTGTTGATGAGCTGACCTCTATCAGCTCTTATGGTTTTCGGGGTGAGGCACTTGCAAGTATTGCTGCTGTGAGTAATGTTCGACTGGTAACCAAGAACCATCAGGAGGAAGGTTCTGGGTTGGGTGTTTGTATTGAATATAGAGATGGAGTTTTTCACTCAGAAAAAGAAGTTGCAGCTTCAGTTGGTACGACAATCACAGTAGAAGATCTTTTTGCAACGATTCCTGTTCGTAAAAAATTTTTGAGAACAGATGAAACTGAATATAATGCGATTGCTCATTTAGTTCATGCTTGTATGCTTACACATCAGTCAATTCATTTTAAGTTATTGCGGGATGAAGAGTGTATGCTTAATGCTCCTCCAGTCTCTTCGCTTTCTGAGCGGATTAGTCAAATATGGAGTTATTCAATCGTTCAGCATATGCAGGAACTTGATGTTTCTGGAGGTAATAATTATTCATGGCTTTCATTTTCTGGAATGATTTCAAGTCCTCAGTCATGGCGCCATAATAGAAATTCTCTCTTTTTCTTTGTTAATAATCGATGGATCAAAAATGCTGAGTTATCAAAAGCATTTATTAAAGGTTATCTTAATGTGTTGCCTCCTGGTAAATTTCCAACAGGATGTATTTTTATAAATGTAGATTCAGATTTTGTAGATATTAATGTGCACCCAAAAAAAGAAGAAGTTCGTTTTGTTAAGCCAATGACTGTTCATACTTCTTTAACTCGGGTAGTTACAAAAACCCTTGAACAGCACCTTTCATCAGCATTGACAGAAAAAAGAGAAGAAACATTGAAAGATCTATCAATGGGTAGCAAGACAGTACCAGAGATATCGCCCGCTTCATCACCTTTTGCGGTTAATAATCATTCATCGGTAAATTTTGATCATTTGTACCCTATTGCACAGCAGTATGCTCGTCATCAAAAAGCTGAGCAAACTCAATCTGTAGCATTTTCAGAAGCTAGTGCAGATATGCAAAAAAATAGTGCGTCAATACTTTCTGGACATCAGCAAAAGCGTGTTTCTCAAGATAAACATAATTTTAAAATTGTTGGGCATCTTTTTGCAACTTATATCATTATTGAACAAAATAAAGAGTGTTTGTTTATTGATCAACATGCTGCACATGAGCGGATACTTTATGAAAAAATGAGAAAACAATTTGAGAATAAAGATGGAGTTGCATTATTATTTCCAGAGACTTTATCAATTTCTCAAGAGCAGTATGAGCTTTTAAATAGGCATGCGCATTTTTTTTCTCAACAGGGGATTCTGTATGAATATGAAAAAAAGTCATTTTCTTTATCTATTAAAGCAGCTCCGCCTATTATTCAGCACAGCTCACTTACTTCGTTTATGCAAGAAGTTTTAGCATTCATGGTAGAACATGAGCATCTTGATGAAGAATTGTTTCGCAAACAACTTAATGAATTTATGCATGGTGAAATGGCATGCAAGGGAGCAGTAAAAGCTGGTGATCGTTTGTCTGTCCAACAAATGGAACAGCTTATTGTTGACCTTTTAGAAACTGAGCGTCGATTTATTTGTGTTCATGGTAGACCAACTATTTTTACTCTCTCTCAAGGTTATATCGCGAAACAGTTTCAGCGGACTTAAATTTTAGATACTTTCATCTTGTAAGTTACAAAAGCCTCCACCTTGTTGTGCAAGTTTTGTAATAATAAAACTTAACTTACTTGCATAGACAATGCGTTCAAATGGAATTGGTGAAACGAGCGGCAATTCTCGTGCTGCTTTAAAGAATTGGTGCATTAATTCAGCATGACCCTTATCAGCTCTTGTTGCTTTTTTATTAAAAGACATCGGTAAGCCATATCCTTGTAAATTGATAAAGTCATCCATTACAATTGTTTTACCATCAAATGAGAGCTCCATAAGTTCTTTGCCTTGCTTGGGATTTCCAAAGGCTGTGTAAATTAGTGAGCAAAGTGAGCCATCACTCATGCGAATATGAGTTATGAAGTTGTCTGTTGCAAGATATGGTGATGGTGCATTTAATACGCCAACAGAAAGGGAAACAGGTTCTGCATCAGTTAAAAAGCAGAAGAGCTCAAATATGTGACATGCTTCACCAATGATGCGCCCACCATTTTCTTCAGACTGTATCCAATGGCCAGGAGGCAAAAACGGAACGTTCATGCGGTAGTTGATCATCATTGGATTTGAGCGATGCTTAATAACATCTTTTATTTTTTTCATGAATGGTGATGATGATCTGTTAAAATCAACGCAATAAAGTGCTTGCTGATTGAGGTCAAGAAAATCTTTTAATCCTTGTAACTCTGCTTCATTAACAGCAGCTGGTTTTTCTACAAAAACGGCTTTCCCAGCTTTGAGACAATCAAGTGACTGTTGAGCATGAAAGGCATGGGGTGTTGCAATAATTACAGCATTGATAGAATGATCAGTGAGAATTTTATGATAATCATTACTAATTTGATTGGCATTGTAATGACGAGCAAGGTTGATGCAATTAACCATATCAAGGTCAATAATTGAGCGAATGCTTACTGATCGGATTCTTTTGACAAGTGGAAGTAACTTAGTCCGAGAGAAACCTCCAGCGCCAATAACTCCAAGCAATATTTTCTTAGCAGGAGGCGTGTATCGTACAGCTTCTTCTTCTTCTAATTCAAGTCGATGAGCTGTTTTTATCTCGAATTTTCTTTGTTCAGCTCCATAAGATAAGACAATGCCAAGAGCTGTTGATTTTTTTAATATAGCATAGGCTTGGTCAGCTTCTTCAATATTGTATTGATGACTGATAAGTGAAGAGATATCTATCTTTTTTTGCTCAATCAGTTCTACAAAAAGCTGCATGTTTCTATTTTCTGTCCAGCGAACAAAAGCATATGGATAGTCATTGCCTTCAAGTTCATATTTATCATCATATCGGCCTGGGCCATAGGAGCTTGAAATAAGAAAATCAATTTCTTTAACATAAAAAGGGTTGCGATCAAAATCAAGCTTAACATCACCAACAAGAATTACTCGGCCTTTTTTGCGAGTTACCTCCATTGCATTTTGAATAAGCGTTCCATATTGAGATGCTGCTGTAATAATTGTTGCATCAACTCCATGATGCTGTGTTGCAAAAAGAGCTTCATTAACAAATGATTCTTTTGCATTAAGAACAACATCAGCACCATATTTTTTTGCACGTTCAAGTTTATCATCAATAATATCAACGGCAATTACTTTGCAGCCAGATTGTTTTGCAAGTTGAACGGTAATAAGACCAATGAGGCCAAGTCCAATAATGCAAACAGATTCACCAAGTTGCAATTGAGCTCGCCTTACTCCTTGTAGGGCAATTGCCCCAATGGTAGTTATACTAGCATCTTTTAAAATTGTAGGGTCTGTGATTTTAACAGCAAGATTTTCTGGTATTGAAACAAAGTCTGCATGATAAGCGAATGAGGCTCCAGCGCATGCAACAAAATCACCTACTTTAAAATTTTTAACTGATTCACCAACAAAAATAACTTCGCCAGAGCATGAATAACCAAGAGGGGCAACTTTATTGAGGTTTTCTTGTATTAAAGAGAGCGTGCCTGCAGCTCCATGTTCTTTTGTCGCTGCAACAACTTTTTGGGTTAATTCTCGTGGTCGCTTGCTTATTTTTGATAGAAGACTATCTTGCATGTTATTAATGGTTGCATTTTCTGTACCAGAACTAATGAATGAATAGTATACCTTTACAATTAAGGTAAACTTGTTTGGTAAGGGTTCTGGCAACTCTTTTAAAAAGACTGCGTCTTTATGCACTAATATCTGCCTCATTTGCCTCTCTTACGTAGTGAAAAAATCATTGATGTTTTATACATTACTTTTTCCAAAAGCATAGTGAGTTTTTGTTGCTCCTTTTAAAAGATCTTTGGAGCTTTTAATTTGAATATCATGAAAAAGGCCACATGTATCAATGGCAACTTTTTCTCCAAAAGCCTCTTCTCTTATGAGCTCAAATTCTTTATGTTTTACCAAGATAACAATGATGTCTGCCCATGCAATTCCTTCCCATAGAGTTGATGTTAACTCAATTCCGGTTTGCTTGATAAGTGCAGTATTAATTTTGGGGTCATATGCGCGGCACTCAAGCATATTTTCTTTTTCTGACAGTTTTTTAGCAATAAGCAATGCAGGTGATTCTCGAATGTCATCAACGTCGGGTTTAAAGGTAAGGCCAAGACAAAGAACACGAGGTCGAGGGTTTGCTTCTGTGGTAGCATCTTGTACACTTTCAAGAACATTATTAATAACGGTGTATGGTTTATCATTATTAATTGCTCGAGCAGTTTGAAGTAACTGAGTGCTTTCTGGGAAAGACTCAATCAAAAAATAGGGATCAACAGCAAGGCAGTGCCCACCAACCCCACATGATGGTTTAAGTAGTTTAACTCGTGGATGCCTATTTGCAAGATCAATAACGTGATAAGGGTCAAGGCCTGCTTCTTCTGCCATTGCAGCAACTTGGTTAGCAAAAGCCAGTTGGCAATCACGTGAGCTATTTTCAACGAGCTTGACCATTTCTGCTGTCTTATCGTCCGTAATATGCATGAAACCTTTAACAAAACGAAGATAAAAGTTAATAGTTTTCTCACATGCTTGTTGGCACATTCCGCCAATTACACGGTCATTTTCAACAAGTTCTTGAAAAATTTTTCCAGGCAAAACGCGTTCTGGACAATGAGCAATAAAAAAGTCTTCACATACACGCAGCTTTGAATGTTCTTCTAGGATTGATGCAATTTTTTCAGTAGTTCCTACAGGTATTGTTGATTCAATAATAACAACGTTTCCTTTTCGTAAACGCCAACTGATACTTTCAATTGCTGCAAAAACAGCTGTTAAGTCGACCTTGTTATTACTTTTAAGCGGAGTGGGAACGGCTACAATAAAATAGTCAGCAAATTGTAAGTCAGAATAGGCTTTAAACTTGCCACTTTTAAGAACCTTCCACAGGCGTTCAGTAATCTCCGGCTCAAAGATTGCGGGATTTCCTGCATTGATAAGTTCAACGCGCTCTTTGTTAATATCAAATCCGCATACATCGTATTCAGACTCCGCTGATAGAATTGCGGTTGGAAGACCTATATACCCTAAACCTATAACAGAAACTCGCTTCATAGCTTTCTCCACCAGCTCAAACTTTTTCTATATATTTACTCTCGGCTTGCTAGGTATCTACTTGGAAGATTGTTTGTTTTTCGCGACAATGCATTCTTCTTTGTATGATTTTAATGATTTTATTGCATGCAGTGCCATTTCCATAAACTAAGGTCTTTTTCCTGATTATTCTTTCTTGATTGAGCTCCTTAGTTAGTGCCTCTATTATTTTTTTCTTATCTGTTCCAATTAGATGAGCAAGCCCTTCCTGTATCCCTTCATTACGTTCAGTTAACTCTCGTAAGATAAGAACTGTTTTACCAATACTTACCGCTTCCTCTTGAATTCCGCCAGAGTCAGTAACAACGAAACTAGACTTGTAGAGTAAAAAAACTAAATCTTCATAGCGCAGGGGTGCCATGATGATAATATTATGGCAGTCTTCTAGACCCTCTTCTTGGAGTGCGTGTGCTATATGTGGGTTTGGATGAAGAGGATAAAATATCATAACCTCTTGATTAGTTTTTGCAAAATGTTTTATTGCACCAAAGATATTTTTAAGGCCTTGGCCAAATGATTCTCTGCGATGTGCTGTAAATAAAATTATTTTTTTCTTATGCTCGAGAGCTGCTTGTACTTTGGAGAGTAGCTGTTCGGTAACAGTTACTTTTTTTCTATCGAGAAGATTTTTTACCCATACAAGAGCATCTACAACAGTATTGCCTGTAATGAATACTCGTGATGATGGAATAGCTTCTTTGTAAAGGGCTTCTGCATTTGCTTGGGTTGGGGCAAAGTGGAGTGACGCTATTTTTCCAATACTCTGTCGGTTAAATTCTTCAGGAAAAGGTGCTTGCATATTATATGTTCTTAGTCCAGCTTCAACATGACCTACAGGAATATGATTATAAAAACCAGCAAGAGCACCTGTCAAAGCGGTTGTGGTATCTCCTTGAACAAGAATTAATGAAGGAGCGACTTTTGTAATAATTTCTTGAGTCTTTGTCATTATTGATGAGGTAATATGAGCAAGTGATTGATTGTGTTGCATAATTGAGAGCTGAAAATCAGAAACTACGCCAAAAAGATCAAGAACTTGCTGCAGTAGCGTTGAGTGTTGAAATGTTGAGCATAAAAGAACAGGAACCCCTTGTTCTTTGCAAGAAAGATACAAGGGAAGGAGCTTTATAGCTTCAGGTCGAGTTCCAAGAATAATTAATATCTCATTGGCCATCTATTACACCTGCTGGGGACGTATTTAAGATTAATATACTCAATGGGAAAGATAGCAAATGATGACAAAATAGCAAGAAGCATTCAAAACAGAAAGATTTTTCTGCTATTTTGTCTTATAATTCAGTCTGCTTTATAAAATTGAGATTACAGCTTCTGACTTAAGTCGCTCTTTAAGAGAAGAGAAGCTTCTTTCTCTTTTTTCATAGAAAAGAAGGCGTTCTACTGCGGTATAACGTTCATCAACTGATTTGAGTCGCCGAGCTCGTTTATCAACAAGCTTGAGCGCTTTGTACTGAGGATTTTTCTTGCTTTTAAATGGTTTAGATACTTGCCCAACTTTCATTTTATGAACAAAAGAAAACTCTTTGCTAATATCTGCTTTGTCTACCCATGAAAGATCAAGCCAGTGAATTTTATTGTCTTTGAGAAGCTCCTTAAATTGCCCAACTTTTTCTTTTGGTAGGGAGCATATTTTAATCCAATATGCATCATCATGATATTCAGGATTTTTTGAGCAGTAGTTTTCAATTTCCTGATTAGTAATAACTAATTTTTCACCAAGCTCAGTTCGCTTTACATTTTCAACAGCCATCAGGCGTATAAGTTGTTCTCGATATAGATTTATAGTTAATCCGGCAGATTCAACTTCTTTCTTAAATTCTTCTTCAGATATACCATTTTTAAGAGCAGCAATTTGACGTTCAATGTCAATCATTGTGGGTACGATTTTAAATTCTTGAGCTCTTCTGAAAAAAACTTCTTCTATAATCATATCTTCAAGTGAATAAACATCTCCTTCTTTTGCAATACGAGGTAGCCCAAGGTCTGAATGAAGAATATTTGCACCATCAACTCGAGCAATAATTCGATCAATGAGCCAACGCCCTTTGGAAGGAGGCGTTGAATTTTCTACTGCATTAGCATCATCAAGGGGAAGAACGGGAATGGGTTCTTCTCTTTGAATTGGACTTCTTTCTTCAAGAAAAGAGTCACGAGCAAAGCTTGTTATACTTGTGGTAAGAAGCAAGGCATTAAAAAAAAGAGAGCGGTAACTCATTGTTGTGGTCCTTCTTCGTAGAAAAGGAGATTGTCAAAGTACAATAAATATCTCTGTAGCATGTAAAAGAGCGGGCAGTATGATAACCTACCCGCTCTTGCACTATTTGTTAATTGTTTAAATTATGCTGCTGAAGCACCAGATGTATTAGATTCTTCTGAGTTTTCTTCAGTTTCTTCTGTCTCATTTTTATCTTTAAAATAATCTTCATTAATAGAAACATCATACTCTGATCGCATAGAGTTAACGCGCTCATCAAGTGTTTCTTTAAATTCATTATTTTTAATCATTCCTTCAACTTGAGAGCGCACTTCATCAAAAGAAAAGTATTCAGTCTCTTGTTTGTCTGAAACCTTGTAAACATAATGCTTATTATCAATTTTAATAGAGTTAAGAGCTGGAAGGTTTTTGCTTGCAAGTGCAGCTTTCTTAAGTTGTGCAGGCACAGTTTCAAATCTGAATGCTTGCTGATCAGGCATGTTATTTACACGTCCAAAATCTCTAAATGTTCCAGCAGATTCATCTTTTGCAAGTTGCTCAAAATTATCTATTTTTTCAGATGCTTTTTTCAAAAAAGATTTTGCAGTTTCTTCATCATCAAATGATACACTTGCAAGAAGAACACCACCGTTAACTTTTACATATTTTTCTTTATTTTCTGTGAAATATTGTTCCACTTTTTTTTCTGTAACATCAATTTTATCAAAAATTTTCTTTTCAAAGAATTGAACGATAAGAGACCGTTTTACAAGGTCAAGCATGTCATTGAGGGCTTTAGTAAATTCAGGATCATTTTCAATGTTATTTTTACGTGCATTTTCAATAATGAGGGCTTGCTTAATGAGCTCATCAAAAAATTTACGCTTGATTGCTGCAGGGAGTGCTTCAAGACCAGCTCCTCTGAAATATGGATTTGAATTAAGCATTTGCGTGATGTTGTTAATAAATTCATTTTCAGTGATTGCAGGTTTTCCGTTGATGCGGCAAAGAACGAGGCTATCATCTTGCTTTTCTGTTATAGTCGTTTTGTTTTCCGAGATAACTTTTTGTACAGACTCTTTTTTGCTTGAGAATACATTAAGTGGGTCATATGCTTTGAATAACATGGCCCCCATTGCAATAATAATAACAATAAGTACTCCGTGTGTGACGAATCCGTTTGACTTATTCATCGATTATTCCTCATGGTTAAGATGAATTAATATGACGATAGTTACGGTTTAACAATCTAAATGGAGTGTCAAACTCTAGTCACAGACTAACATAGGGCGTCATTTTTTCAAGCATGATTGGAGGGGGAAGGTGATATTTGTCTGTGGCTGTTTTATTTTTAGTTACACAAAAGAGTCTAGGTACCTAGACTCTTTTGTGTATATTTTTGTAGTTAAGTTCTTGAAGCGTTAGTACATTCCAGGCATTCCACCCATACCACCGCCCATGCCGCCATGACTATGGCCAGCAGGCTCAGCTTTTTCTTCAGGTATTTCAGAAACCATTGCTTCTGTGGTCAATAGAAGGCCAGCAATTGATGCAGCGTGTTGAAGAGCTGATCGAGATACTTTGGTAGGGTCTACAACGCCAGCCTCTACAAGATCAACATATTCTTCGGTGCGAGCATTAAAGCCTTTGGTGCCTTCAGTGTTTTTGAGCTTATCAATAATAACTGATGGCTCAAGACCTGCGTTGGATACAATAATTCGAGCAGGTTCTTCAAGCGCGCGCTTAATGATTTGAACACCAATTTTTTGGTCGCCTTTGAGCTCAAGTTTTTCAAGCGCTTTTTGTGACCTAAGAAGAGCTAGTCCGCCACCAGGAACAATGCCTTCTTCAACAGCAGCACGTGTTGCATGAAGAGCATCTTCAACACGGTCTTTCTTTTCCTTCATTTCGCTTTCAGTTGCAGCACCAATTTTGATAACAGCTACACCGCCTGAAAGTTTTGCAAGCCGCTCTTGAAGTTTTTCTTTGTCATATTCTGATGTAGAATTATTAATCTCGGCTTTAATATGAGCGACACGAGCTTTTATCCCTTCATCGTCACCTTTACCGTCAACAATTACACAATTATCTTTAGTGACGCGTACTTTGTGTGCTTTACCAAGGTCTCCAAATGCAAGGCTGTCAAGCTTGATACCCAACTCATCTGAGACAACTTTTCCACCAGTAAGTGTTGCAATGTCTTGAAGCATTGCTTTGCGTCGTTCACCAAATCCAGGAGCTTTAACTGCAGATACATTAAGAATTCCGCGCATTTTGTTAACAACAAGTGTTGCAAGAGCTTCACCTTCAATGTCTTCAGCAATAATTAAGAGCGGATGACCTTGTTTTGCTGATTGCTCAAGGATAGGAAGTAAGTCTTTCATGCTGCTAATTTTTTTGTCGCAGATAAGAATTGCAGGATTTTCAAGAATAGCTTCCATTTTTTCAGTGTTAGTTACCAAGTAAGGAGAGATGTAACCACGATCAAATTGCATTCCTTCAACAACTTCAAGAGAGCTCTCCATGCTCTTTGCTTCTTCAACAGTGATAACACCATGTTTGCCAACTTTATCCATTGCGTCAGCAATAAGATCACCAATGTATTGATCGTTATTTGCTGAAATGGTTGCAACCTGGGCAATTTCTTCTTTTTTATCAACAGACTTAGAGTTTTCTTTGAGTGACTCAACAACTTTAATAACAGCTTGATCAATGCCACGTTTAACGTCCATTGGGTTTGCACCAGCTGCAACGTTTTTCATGCCTTCGCGGTAGATTGCTTGAGCAAGAACAGTAGCCGTTGTTGTTCCATCACCAGCAACGTCTGCTGTTTTGGCAGCAACTTCACGCACCATTTGAGCGCCCATGTTTTCAAGCTTATCTTTAATTTCAATATCTTTAGCTACGGTTACACCATCTTTAGTAATTGATGGAGATCCAAATGATTTTTCAAGGGCAACGTTTCGGCCTTTGGGTCCGAGAGTTACTTTAACTGCATCAGCAAGAGTGTTAACGCCCTTGAGAATTTTGGCGCGAGCGTCTTCGCCGAATATAATTTTTTTTGCCATTGTTTATGTACTCCTTTAGCGGCGCAAGGCGCCTTTGTTATGAATAGCTTTATTTATCTTCAAAAACACCAAGAAGCTCATCTTCTCGTAAAATTAAATATTCTTTGCCATCAAGCTTAATTTCTGTGCCTGCGTATTTTCCGAATAAAACTTTATCGCCGCTTTTAACCGAGAGCTCACGAAGAGACCCTTCTGAAGAGAGTTTTCCCTGACCCACGGATACAACTGTTCCATATTGGGTCTTTTTTTCCTGTGCCGTATCAGGGATGATAAGGCCGCCAGCTGTCATATTTTCACTTTCTATACGCTCTACAAGGACTCGGTCGTAAAGAGGCTTGATTGCTCCTACCATTGAATACTCCTTTAGGAATGGGTAAATTGTTGTACATATACTTCTCTTTACTCAAGACAGAATGGGGCTTTTAACAAAAAATTGAAAAATCCCAATGCTTGAATATGCTTTAATTATAAGAAAAATCAGAATAAAAGCAACAAAAATTTTATAGTAACTGACTAATATTTTCTTACATAGAATGTGAGATTTGGTGAGAAAGTAAGAAGGGCAGCGTAAGCTGCCCTGTAGATTTATTATGCTGTGCGTCGTCGCTTTGCTGGAGATTCTTCTTCTGCGTCTTCATTGTCGTCAGACATATTATCTTCATCTTCTGAGTTTGAATTCGATTCATTGTTATCGCGTAAGCGCTTGGTGCCTTGTGATGATTGCTGATTTTCAATTGCTTCAATTTTTTGATTAAGGGCTGCTGCAATTTCAGTGTTTTCTTCAGATGTGAGTTCTTCTTGGTGAGAGTTGCGATAGGAGGTGAGCGGCTCAATGAGTTCTGGGCGGTTATTTGGAATTAAGTTGATCAAGCGGGGGATATTTTTTGAAAATTCGTTATTCTTTGCATTGTCTTTTTCATCATCGTCATCATCTTCGTCTTCATCCATTTCTGCTAAAAGGTTAGAGAGAATCTCTGGTGAGATTTTGGTAAAAAGAAAGACGATGGGAGCGTCTGGTATTTCTTCTGACATCCAAACAATTTTTTCAGTAAGTGTTGCGAGATCGTTTTCACCTAAGGTATTAATGTAGTTAAAAAATCGTTGATAATGAGCTTTTCGTTTTTCCAGAGGGAGCTCTTCAATCCACGCAAATGGGCTACCATTATCAAGTGCCTCAAGAAGCAATTTCGGCGATAAGGAGGCGCTGTTAAGGATGGCCTCTTTCCATGCCGTTGGTAGATTTAGCGATTTTCTTGCAAAATCAAAGAGGAATTGTAGCATTTCGTGTTCGCTTGATATTAGTTTTTGCATATCTTTTTCTAGATTCTCGACGAAGGGTTTTTGGTTTTCGGGCAAGTTTTTGATCCAGTGTTTAATATGTATGTCCTTGATACAGGTGCAAATAAGCAAAATTGATAGGTGATTGCTTGCTGAGATAGCTTTAATCCATTCAGAAGAGAGCTTTTCTAATTGTTGATCACTGTTGATCAAGAGCATTACAAATTCACTCTCTGGCATTGTTTTAACTTGTTCTAAAAGTATGCGATGAAGAGATTTTTTGTCATCTTGAGATAACCTTCCAAGTCGCATAATAATATCTGAGTTATTAATAATGAATCTAAAGATTGAAGGCTCTATTCCTTGGTATTCGAGAAGAACTTTGATCCATAAGTCGGGAATGTATTTATTGTAACCATAATTTGCATATTCGCAAATTAATTGAATTTCTTCATCGGTTTTTGACAGCAGAGCTTGTTTGAATTGATCGGCAGTTGTAAATGCTCCATCTTTAAGGAGTTGTTGTTCAGAGTTGATGCGTGTCAAAAGACGATCTAACTCAGGAGATGTTTTAGTTAGCTTTGACTGAATGAGTTTTAATGTATGCCTGAGGTTATAAAGAAGGGCTCCTGCAAACATCTTAGAATGGTGTATCTGGCTTTGTTCAATATGTTCGATGACTGTCGTAAGCTCTTCTATGTTTTGAGCAAGGCTAACAATAAGATGATCTGTGTTTGTTCGTTCTGATGCTTCCCATCGTTCTATTAAGAATAAAAGTGCTTGTTTTATACTAAAATTCACTGTTGATGCTTATTGAGTAGAAATCATTTTTTATGAAAAGGTTTACATTGAAATCTTAAGTTTGTTCTTTAGAAATGGGAATTATGGAAATAATCTCTTTCAAAAAATTGCTTGAAAACTTTTTGTGTTGTTTGAGAATGGGTGTAAGAAAGTTAGTATGTTTTTTTTCAAGAGTTGCTTCATTGATCTCTTTTATGAATTTTTCTCGAAAGTGGCTTTCATATTTTGAGATAATGGTTGGAGTATCTGGCGTATGATCAGGGATAAGGTGCAGGCGACTTATAATATGTTCTACTGCAAATTTTTTATGAAAGATAATTGTTGTAACCCATTCTTCAGGCAGAAAAGGCTCGAGTTTAAGAATGCTTGATATAATTCTCATTTGTTCAAATGGTTGTGCAGTGTCAAAGTCTTGTTTTAGTTCTTTTATGAGGTGGTATTGATTAACGGGAAGGAGCTTAATACATTTTGTTATAATGTCTCTTTTTGGAATAAAAGAGACAAGGCTAAAAAGCAAGGTTTTTGCCTTAAATAAGGGATGATGTGTAATCTTTGTGATTGATTCAGAAGAGAGAATGTCTGAGTACTGCAGTGCCATTTCTAAAGAACTGTCCTGCATCAGGCGTGTTTTTTCATTGCTTACTTCAGTCATAAACCTTTCAATCAATAAAGATTGATGTGTGAAAAAATGTTGTTGTATTACATTATTATTGCTGGAAAGAGCTTCTATAATTGTCCTTGTGCGAACATAAGGATTGTTAAGCGCATGCTTTACTTCTGAGGAATTGAAGTCTTGGTTATTTTTTATAATTGTTGAGGGTATGTGTGAGTCTTGCGTTGCTTGAAGCGAATTAAGCCATAAGGGGTTGTCTAAATCTATGCTCTTTATGACTTTTTCTCTTTTAGCGTTTTCAAGATTAACACATATTGTGAGAAAGAGGTCTGGTGCAAGTTGCTTTATTTTGTTAAGAGAGCTTATAAGGGCTGGAATCGTTAAAAGTTTATTATCTTCAAAAAGTTCTGTTAAGTCGTCATATGGAATATTATTAGAGGTTAAGGCATGATAGTAGGCCATTGATGCATCACATGTGAGTTGATTAAGCTGATCATCAGATAAAATAGAGTTATTTTGTATATTTTTAATAATCTTGAGTATATATTTTGGCTCTCGTTGATGTAGCATAAGCTCATAGGTAAGTTCATCTAAAGGCGCCATAGTTTCTGGTTTTGGAAGAGATTTTTTTTGAAGTTTCGGCTTAATTTGAGCATGTACATTATTTCTTAGCTTTAGAGAAACAGGGGTTGCATTTTTAGTGTTTTTGTTGTGCATAATAATAATATCTGAATGAGTATCCTCGTTACCCCAAAGTGTGAATTCCCAATTGCATTTATTGCATAATTCTTGCCAATAATATTCAACAAATTTTTTAGAGAGGAATCCTGGCTTGTTTTGAAAAAATTCTTGATATAATTCTTTGTTTTTTATATCAAAAAGTTCAAGGCCAAGAAGCTCATTAAGGACAACAATAATATTACGAATTGAGGCTTGAGCTTCGTAAAGGTATGAGGTAGCTTCTGCGGGTTTAAAAGTATTGTTTTCCAAAGAAAGGTTATCTGTATGGGGTGGGCATGCAGAAAAAATAGATTCATGCATAAATAATCCGGTTTTTTGTTTGTTTGTTGTGACATTATATGCTTGCAGGTATCCAACTCCTTTAATATTTGAAGTGATGTTTACCCATTCATCATGTCCATTATTTGAATTTGAAAAATATTCAGCATTTGCTGCAGTTGGATTTGGAAATTTTTTAAAATATGCTAGTAATTTTTGATTAATTACTTTTCCTGTGCCCAAGAATTTTTTCAATTTTTCACTGTCAAACGTGTCTGTTTCTGAATCATAAACAAGAAGGTGTATAAGGTGGCGGATAACATTTTCAGTGCAGTCTCTAAGAGAGCCTTTCTTGAGAATCTTTTGCTGGGAATCTTTAATTGTGCAAGTTGCTTCTTTGTGGTCATCAATTTCAGGAAGATGGGTAAGAGAAAATTCTGATATGATTATTTTTTCTAGGGATAGCTTATTTTGATTACTATCTTGATTTTTTTCATGGTGTTTATTGAGCGTCTGGGTATAATTTGTGAGTTCATTAGCATCTGCGTATTTAGAAAATAGAAAGGCTTGAAGGAGTCGATACGGGGTATAAGTGTTATAGATGCAGCGTGAGCATTTTTCTTTAAAAAGCCCTGATTCATAGCATGATAAAATCAGGTTATGAATAAATTTTTTGATATTTGGATGTTCTAAATTTTTATAGGGTTTAAACCAAAGGTTTTTTTTGAGTCTTTTGCTTTCATCATTCAATGTAATAAGCCTGCTGAAAAGTTCCTTAATTGTATTTTGTTGATTGCTTTTTTCCAGGATTATTTCTTCAAGATATTTGCATTCTTGTATTGTTAACTGTGTGAGTTTTTTTTTAAATAGGTTGCGAGGAATATTGGCTTTTGTTGTTATTGAAAGAAGTTTCGGAAAGATTGTTCTGTTAATTTCATCATTTACTTTGTTGAGGCTGATTTGATCTTGTTGAATGATGAGCATTATTTTTTGAGCAAGGTATTCATGATTTATTTGTTCTAAGAGTTTATGATCGTCAAGAAGTTCAATTATTTCTGCTATGATTTTCCCTGTGAGTGGTGGAATAACTGTATTGAGCCTGGTTGGCCCAAATATAAACTGTTCATCAGGGCTATAGAAAAGCTGTCTACAAAGCTTATACGTAGCAGTTTCTTGTTCTTGAAATTTTACTGAGTAAATACCCGGAGCAATGGTGTAATAAAATGGAATGCCATGAATAGCTGAGAGGTATTGTTTTTCAGGCTTGAAGATGGTGTATGAGTCTTTGTATGCTTTTACATTGATTGAATGAAGCCCTGTGTTTACTAGTAATAAACCAATAATATTTATTACGAGTTGATTTTTTTTAAAGAACAGTCTTCGCAAGTGTTGCACAATAACCTCCATATTTATTGCGACCCCATAAAATAATTATAAATAAACATAAATAATAAATAAGCATAAGGCAAAAAGTGCAATATGTCAATAATTATGTTTTAAAAGAGAGTTAACAGGCTGGAGGTTGGCTTTAGTTGGTTAATTTGTTTGATTTTGTTATTCATGCTAATATAAAAATGTAGTTGTTTTTTATTAGACATATTTTGAGAGCTTGTTGTGAATTACACTATGCAGACCATATATATTGCTTTTTCACGTTTTTTTTCTATCTACTCCTTTTTTGGGGTTTGGTTCTGGTGGCGCTAAGCGCCTCATTTTTCTGTTTTTCTATTATTATTTCATTTTTTGTATGTTAATGAGCTGCGCATGGTAGCTTAGTTTTTCTTTTTTGCTTTTTTCTTTGTAAAGATGGGTATCATGAATAAAATTATTTTAGCTTTTATAAGCTTAATGGTTGGTGCGGGAATGATGTTTTTTGCTTGTACCTGTGGCTTGTTCTTTGGTACTAAGATAAGTACTGGCTATAGAGTTGCGCTTTTTTTCCCTGCCTCGCATCCGTCAATCGATGCCATTAATGATGCATTTAAAGAAAGCATCCAATTTGGTTCAAAGGTCCCGATGAGTTTTAGTATTTTTAATGGCAATGGGAATCGTACGCTTATGCGAACCTTAGCAGATGAAATTGTTGCTGCAGATTATGATTTAATCTTCACCATTGGTATGGGGGCAACCATGCTTGCTAAGGAAATGACCACCAAAAAGAAAAAAAATATTCCTATTGTTTTTTCGGCAGTGAGTCGACCAGTTGAATTGGGGTTGATTGACTCATTTGAGTCTTCAAAAAATCACGTAACCGGGGTCGCTGATGAGCAAGATTATGAGCGGCAATTTGAGCTTTTGAGTTTAGTTAAACCAGAAGTGAAATCAATTTTGCTGGTTTATAATCCGCAAGAAGGAACAGGTCTTGAGGTAAATAAAGAAGTGATTAAAAATATTCTTGATAAAAAGGGAATAACACTTCAATCACTTGAGGTATTCAGCTCTGGTGAAATTTATAACAAGGCGTCAAGTGCCATTGTAGGGGCTGACGTGGTGCTAGTGTTAACTGACAATACAGTTGTTTCGGCAATAGAGTCGCTTGTGAAATTATGTAGTCGGCATGGAGTAACGCTTTTTGCGTCAGAGGCTGATTCAGTTAGAAGAGGTGCTGCATTGGGTTGTGGTATTCCACAACGAGAATATGGCGTGCGTGCCGGTAAACAGGCGCGTTCGATTTTGATTCATCACAAAAAGCCAGCAGATTTACCGGTTCAAAAGCTTGATGAGTTAATGCTGTATGTTAATGAAGATGCAGCAAAGCGGCAAAATGTTTCGCTTGATGCGCGTGATCATGATTTGATTGCATACGTTGAGGTTATTAAATCATAAATACAGCAAAATTGTTTACGGTAATAAAAAAATGGCATAGGCTTGAGGGCAGGGTTGTTGATCTTTGGTTTGATAGTTTTCGAATAAGGTATAAAAGGGTTTTTGTGATAAGCATAAAAATAATAAATAAATTATTTGTTATTATAGCTTTTTTTTCGTTCTCACATATACAGGCCATGTTGCGTGTACCAACACGAAACGGTATTTCTCAAGGTCTATGCGGGCATTTGAGTGACATGTTGCAAGCAGGGTTTAATGAGTCAACAACCAGGCAAAAAAATATGATCGGAAGTTCTCAATGCTTTCATCCACTACGAAGAGAGCTTTCGGATGTAATTTTTTATGTTATCATGGGAGGATCTTGTGTGCTATCTATGACTGCTGTTTGTTGCACAATATTTGAAGGAGTAACAGAGAATAGAGAATATGAGATAGAAAAAAAGCGCAATTATGTTAGATCATATTTACATCTTATTCTTAGGCTTCTTAATGAAGAAGTATATCAATCACAAGAGTTTAATATATTGGCAAGTTTTATACAGAGGCAGTCAAATAATTTTGATGCCTTTGTTAATTTGGATGCATTGCGCGTATATTTTAAGGATAATTGTTGCGCAAATATTTATAATATTGATTTATTAGATAATCATCTTATTGAGGTTATGATAAGTGAGATGATAGAGAATGAGGAGCTTTTTTTTGGAAGTCTGAAATCTTGCTTTGAAGAGATCATTTCTTTACTTCTGAAGGTTAGATTACTTAAAAACGATCAGGACTTTGTTATTGATAATCATAAAGGGTTACAAGATATTCTTAATTACTCTCCCTTGTTTATTCATATAGTTAGTAAGGTGCTTAATCAGTTATCACGTAACGCTCAGGAACATGGGCGACTAAATATTGATTATTCCTTTTTTGATAGAACAAGCATTTTCTGCAGACTTAATCCTCAGCAACAAGATGAATTTTTAAGTATCATCCAAGATAGTGATATCAGCTTATTCGTTCTTGATTGTATAGGAAAAAATATCTCTGAAAAAAGCAAGGCTCACTTAACGGCTATTCTCAAAAATAGAGCTAGCAATAGCAATGGCTCAAGTCTTGATCCCTATTTTGAGTAAGAGGGTTGGTAGGGCTTGAAATGGCTAAGAGCGTAAATATTTTAATTACTTTTAACAAAGGACCATGTGATTACCTCCTTTTTTATTCTGCTTGAACAGATATGTTTGTATTTCCCCTTGATTGTTGGGGCATACGTGAGTGTTTCGTTATTGAAAGTGCCAGATCTGAGTTTAGAGGCCGCGTTTGTGTGTGGCTCTATTCTTGGTGCTAAAATGTTGAGCTTTACGCAAGGCCTGCCATTGTGGCAAAGTGCGCCGCTTGTTTTGATGGTGAGCGTTGTTGGTGGCATGCTTGTTGGCATTTGTTCAGGGCTGCTCACTCAGTATGGTCGACTCCCTCATTTGCTTTCTAGTATTTTAACCACTGGCATTTTTCATGGTGTTAACCAGTTGTTGCTTGGTGGGGCAAATATGCCATTGAGTGGGCTGCACAATATTTTAATTATTAATGATGCGCATGAGTACCCTGAGCTTGCCTGTATGTTTGTTGTTGCCGGCGTTATTTTATTGTTTGGGTATATGCTGACGTGCACGCAACTTGGCTATTCACTGGCCATTTACGGAAACAATCCAGAATTTTTTCGTTACTACGGTATTTCTCAGCGGTATGTTTTTCTGACTGGTATTATCATGGCAAACGGGCTTGCTGGGCTTTCTGGTTATTTTGTTGCACAGACCAGTGGATTTGTTGATATCAATACCGGTTTTGGCATGATTCTTTTTTGTGTAACTGCATTGATTATTGGCAAGACCATTATTTTTTGGCAGCCACCCTTGTCGGTCAGTACACCACTTGCAGGAATTGGATCCTACTGCTTTTTGCAGCAGCTTTTGTTGAAAGTTGGTTTTAATCTCAAATACTTTACCATGGTGCAATCGATCATTGTTGTGATGTTGCTCATTTATCACTTTAAAAAGACAATGCGCTCAGACAGCATTGATAACCTGGGAGTCTAATAGTGACACAAGAAGTCAATGCGCTCGCGCTTGTGAATGTATCGTTTTCCTTTAGTCCTGGCCAAAAACTTTTTTTTGAAAATCTTTCATTGTCATTTTCTGCTGGAGGTCTTCATTTTATCAAGGGGCAAAATGGAACAGGAAAGTCAACTTTGCTTCGACTACTGCAGGCAGATATTCATAAAAGTGAAGTAGTAAATGGCGAATTAGTTGTTCATGATGTTTCACGTACCCTTTTCCCTGGGCAAAAGCATCATCAAGCAATTGGCTTGGTTCCACAAACGTTTGATAAAATGATTGCTCCAGCCTTTTCTTTTAAAAAAAACTGCTCATTTGCTCTTTTTGCTGAATATCCTGGCTGTGCGCAGCTGCCTGTTATTCAAGCGGTGCCTAAGTTTGTTGAGCGCTTTAGAATTGATACTTCAATTCCTGTGGAACAGCTCTCTGGCGGTCAGCGACAAATTTTAGCGATTACGATGATGCTACAAAAAAAAGCAGATATTCTTTTGCTCGACGAACCAACTGCAACACTTGATGAAGGCAATGCAAATTTGGTGATGCAATTTTTATATGATCTCACACGTGATGAAAAATTAACTATTATTTTGGTGAGCCATGACCGGACCCTTCTTGAGCGCTATGCTGAACAAGGGTATTACGAGCTAGTGGTTAATCACGCGACCGGGAGGCGGTCTGTTGAGAGGCGGGCGCTGTAGGAATTTAATCTTTATATGATAAATCAACATTGTACCATGGTGTGAGAATCGGATGCTCACCTTCCCAATGAAGCGTGATTGCTGGGGGATATTCTTTAACGAGTTCTTGCCAGCGGGCAACGAGTTCTTTGAGTTCTTTAATGGGTAAACAAACAGGAATCTCCGAGTAGTCTTCAAAAATTGAATCATCTCCATAGAGGCAAACACTTTCTCCTTTTTTAATGTAGGACATGTAGAATCCAAAAAACTCATCTCCATCTTTTCCTTGTTCTAGCCATAGATCAAGATTTTCTTTTGAGTAACTCGTTCCATCATGATAGAGATAAAAGGCTAAGACTCCTCCTTTATTGGGCTTCCATGACATCCAATAAGATTTATGAGTTTCTGGTGATTTATGAAAAAGAGCATCATGAGTTTCTAATTCTTCAAGCTTCGTCATACAAATACCCCTCTAAATGTTTGGAAAACATGAAATAATCATGTTATTAGACTTGACAATAATGGCAATGTCTATGCCCTTAGAATTTACAAAGTCAAATCTTTTATTATTAATACTAGCTCTGTTTAATTTATTTAAAGCATTATAACTGTTAAGGTGGTTTGCGATTTCTTTAAAAAACTCTACAACGCAGCTGTCATGAGGAAAGTAGTGCTTGCTAATCTTGGTTCCTTTTGACAAAAGCATTTCTACCCCTAATACCCCACCAACTTTTGTTTTTACATAATTTAATAAATTTCCATTATTACGAAGCGCATAGGCACCAAAGTCAAAGTGGCCACCGGTGTGCATACCATTCTTTTTTATCTCACCAAAATAATATGTCTAATTTTTTCTATGGTAATGCTTACGGGGAGATTTTTGAAGA
>CAYMBP010000023.1:0-20929 GCA_964388745.1 uncultured Pseudomonadota bacterium
ACAGAAAAACAAATTAAAAAAATTATTAAAGATGTTAAAGACAAAGGAATTTATACAGGCTTATACAGCGATGATATGAAAGATTATTTTTTTCCAGAAGATGGACAATATGAAAGACCAAAAGAAAAAGAAAGACCAGACCTTGAAAGCAAAGAGAGCCCTATTGGCTTTAGAGATGCAAAAGAATATGCCATCCATGGCGTCAAAAAAGAATTGGATCGCGAAGATGTAACGCGCTCACTGCGTAGAGCATTTCAAAAATTTATGAACAACACAAAAATCAAACAAACCGAAGAAGATCTTGCGGAAATAGAACCCAATGATGACGACTAATAGAAAATATCCCACACAAATATTGGACTTTAAATAAGAAATTAAATTATAATATTATTGCAAATATAAATTTAATTTTGGTATTATGAGAATAGAAATGTAATTTTTGCAACCTTTGCAATAGCTTTGTAGGAAAACGTAGTTTTGTGTTAAAACTACAAATAGTAACCCCATTTTCCATAAAGGAGAATAGATGATGAAAAATACCCGTTTTTATGTAGCTACCCTTGTAGCTCTCTTTGGCCTTGCAACTTCAAGTGTTCATGCAATTCTTCCATCAAAAGAAGAAGCTGTTCAAAATATTAAAGACTCAAGAAGAGCAATTAAGGATCTCAGAAATTCGTCAAATAAAGATTCGATTGTATTAGTAGAAGAAGGACCATGGTCCAATTTGGCTTTAATTGCTGCCAACAACATATCATTTTTAAAAAGCAAGCTCAATGCTTTAAAGTACGGAGAAGATAATATTAAAGAGCTTAATGATCACCGAAATAACATTAGATTCAACCTTAAACTCATTAAGTGGCACACAATAAATGAAGTAACAAGTGATAAAGAAATGAAAGAAAAACTTCGTGAATCTATTACGAAAAGAGAAGAGATTATTGCAGCAATGCAAACGCTACCAGCTATAGATGGTAATGGAATTCTCGGTGGGGAATTTGGTACTGGTAAAATGATTCTTGATATTACTCCAGGACAAGAATACAACGAAGAGGAAATTAAGAATATGATTCAACAAGTAAAAGATGAAGCTGTTTATTTCTATAGTGGTCGAGAAGTAAATGGTCCACATATTTCAAGCATGTTAAAATACTTTTTCCCAAATTCTGCTTGGGATAGAGAACCTGAAGAAAATGAACGTGCAAATTTAAAAAATGTATTTGACCCAATTACATTTAAAAATGCACGACAATATCTCAATGTTGGCCTACCACAAGAGACTGATGAAAACAGAAGATTACGCTCTATCTTTAAAAAATACCTAATAGCTGAAGACTTAAAAAAAGCAAGTAAAGAAATGGAAGAGGAAGAAGAAGCTGTATAAAATATAAAATTGAAATAAAGTAAAAATGAAATAAAAGATAAGCCCAGCAAAAGGATTTGCTGGGCTTATCTTTTATAAAATTGAAGGATAAAAACATGAAAAATCATAAACTCAACAAACGCCCCTTGTTCATGCTTGCCGTTCTTTTAGGCATTGCTGGAGTCAGCCCAACCAACACTCTTCTTGCTGAAAAGCGTAGCAAAGAAGAGAAAAAAATGAAAAAAAAGGCTAAAAAGGAGAACAAAGAAAAGAACAAACAAGAGAAGAAAAAACAGGATAAAGAAGTCAATAAAGAGCTTCAAAGTTTAAAACAACAAAAAAAAATGCTCAAAAAAAAACTCAAAAAAATGAAAAAAAAGAGCGAGGACAAAGATAAGCAGACAATAGCAATTCCTATCAATAGCTTTCAAACACTCAAGCATGCTCAAAAAAGCTTAAAATATAAGAAAAGCGACAAGGCATTTGAGAAAATAAAAGAACTTGCATTCATTAAAAATACCATTAAAAATCTTCGGCATAAACAAGATTATATTAATCTTAAAGCAAAAATTGAACATATGACTGCAGAAGAAAATAATGAAAAAGCAGAAGAATTTAAAAATGCATATCTTGATCTCGTTCGTCTTCGCACTATGAAAAATTCGATTTTATATCACATCCGCCATGCACCACTCCTGCTCAATAATGAACAACTTACATTAGGCAATGAATACACCAGTAATGATATTAAAACAATGATCAAAATTGGCCTGAAAAAGACTCCATTTGAACCTGCAGAAATAATTATGAATAACCAAAAAGAGATGAGTATTATCAATAAAGACGAACTCTTGAGTATTGATGAAAATGAAGGAAGCATGGCTTCTTTGGCAACACAGATTAGAAAAGAACTAAAGCCTAACGACAAAGAAGACATTACCTTCAAGCATGCTCTTACCTTTGTAAAAAAAGACCTTAATCCCAAAATTAAGAAACTTGTAAGCTCTTACGTAAGCCGTAGAGCAGCACACAGCATAGATACAGCAGAAAATGAAAGCAAGAAAGAAAATGAATTTAAAGAAATTGAACAAGAAAGGAGTAAGTAATGATTAAGTACCAAAAAAAAGCAACTCTTAGTCTTTTTATTACACTGCTTATTACATCAATAGGGTTTTCATTACAAGCTACTGAGGAACCAAAAAGACCTGCCTTTATTGAAAACATGAAAAGCTTTAAAGATTTGTCGATAAAACAACTTATTGAACTTATTTCTTACTACAAATCAAACTTACAGCATTACTCATCACGAGAAGAAAATCATCCAGATGGTCGCCTTTTAAGAAAAAAAGAACTTTTAAAAAGCGATAAAAAAGAAAAGGTTTATGAGAACTCCCTTCTTGCAATGAGAAGATATATTAAACTTTTGAAATCTGCAAATTTAAGCTCAAGAGATAGGTCTCGCTTCTGGTTATCCAGGCCAAGCATTTATCATGCCCGAACAACTCTTTTTGGTAAGCAAATAGACCAACTCAAACAACAAGGTACCGACCCTGAAATTATTAATACTGTTGAACTCCTTCATACTCAAATAGATAAAAACGCTCTTCCTAGGGAAATAGACAATACCGCTTTAAATTTAAGTGACATTGAGCTCAGCGGAGGAAGAAAATTTAAAATTAATGATGAATACACCGCAAAAGAAATCTATCGGCTTATTAAAAAAGGAAAAAAAGAGACAGAATATAATGGACAATTCAGCGATAAAATTAAAGAATATCTCATAAAAGAAAAACAAGATCTTTTGGATAAACTTATTGAAGAAAATGGCAAAATAACCATTGAAGCATTAAAAGAAAAGATGGCTTCAGAAGATGTAATCTTGGAAAAATATGAAAATGAGATCATAGTCAAAGATATTACAAGAAAAGTTTCCCTTCTTGATGCAACACGCTACTTATCTCATATCAAGGAAAAATTGCATAAAATTTTAACAAAAGAACTTGGAGAGAGTAAGGTAGAAGCTAGTCTTAATACAGATATTGAATAATACAAAACCAATCTCATAAAATTGAGCCCTCAAGATATATGCTTGAGGGCTCAATTCATATTTTTTCTTTAAGTTTTCTCTCCTAAAAGAAGATAATTTATAAAAAGACTCGACAATTTCTTCTTTTTTACTTTATTGTTAGACTGTGGTAAAAGATACTTTAATTTCTTCAAAAATTGAAGCTAAGAGTCAACTAGCTATAAAATCTAATGAAAACCTGCAGTATCAAGTCAAAAGGGAGAAAAATTATGGGGACTAGATATTTTGCATCTATCTCTTTTCCTTTATTCGCTCTTCTTCTTTTTTCAATAACCAATGAGCTCAATCCAATGGCCTCTTCACAAATAACAGAAGAAGAAGCAATAAAAGTTGTTAAAGAGACCATTCAAAATATTAATCTTCATACAGTTTCATATCTCTCCTATTTAAATGTTAATAAACTCACTGACTACTTTGATCGTCATGCAAAAATAATTAAACTTGTGCTCATTAAACATTTTTGCAATAAACTTCTTCCCTATTTTTCACCAACAACAGGAATTACCTCAGAAGATGAAGAATTCAATATTGTTGCTCAGGCAACTAACAATATTACTGTCCAGTGCTGCCAACAACAAAACAATCTCTTTAACATTATTCTTTCATCATCAGAAAGCGAGAGAGAAATTTGCTCAATACATGATTACCCTAGGCCAATACCGCATGTCCCCTATCTTCTTGAATATAACAATAATGAGAATAAGAAAAAATGGAGCTTTCCCTTCATATGCTTTATTGAGCCAAAAATAGATAATAACTCACCCCCCATATTAGTTATATGGCACAAAAAAATCGGGTCTATTTGTGCAGAAATCCCTTTGCCTGATTATTCTGATAAATACACTTTTTATTTAGAGCGAAAAGATTACGAGGGTTACCCTTCTAATTATACATTAATGTATTTGCACGAACCAACCCAAACAGCCAAAAATTTTATCTGTATTAAATGTCGTAAAATGGATTATTCGTCTTTAAGCATTCAACAATTAATCTTAATTGCAAAGCTATTTTTTAAAAAAGAGATAAAGACTGCTGATCATTTTTATGTTGAAAATAAAAACAATTCTTTTTCATATAAAGACACAGCACCCCCCCCTATTGATGAACATTATTGGCTTTTAGCATATAACAAACTTCCTGAGCAGCTTAAGCTATTTTATGAAAGCATTATGAAACGCGAAGAGATGCTCCAAGAACAAATTATAAAATTGAGCCCAAATAAAACTGAAAAATCAAGCAACCAACTTCCCTCCTCATTTGAATTACGGCGTCACTCTGAAGAAAGCCTTACAAGTAAACATAAAAAATCAATAAGCCCTCGATTTACTTTCAAAAAAAAATACTCTTTTGGGCCTACTTTAGCAATCAGTAATTCACAAGACCCCCACCAAGAAAAAAATCCAGGTCTTGGGCAAGACTCGATACGCAACTCTAAAATCAGAAGCATTTGCTCTCTTGATAGTATTTTTTACTCGGGGAAATCAAATACCTTTTGACTAACGAGAAATAATAAAAAGCAAAGCCTCAAAAGCAATCAAAACTATAATTACTACCGTAAGAATTTGTTCATGAATGGTATCTAAGCGATCTTGATAGACACGATACAAATCTTGAATAATAACTAGCTTGCGATTAATAGAGTCTCGCCACTCTTTTATTGAAAGCTTCTCAACAAGAAGGTGATAAATTTGTGCATAGTAAGAATCATCTGCCAACTTAATACTGTTCTCAAGTCGCTCAGTAATCACAGAAATATCAACACGTAGCTTAGCAAGACGAGAGACTGGCGAATCAATATATTCATGCATTAAAGGAATATAAGAAAAGCGGGGCAAAGAGTATTGCTTTTGGGCATAAAAAAATTCTAGCTTGTGGTCTAGCAAGCGATCAAAATACTGCAATTCAAGTTTTTGAACATTAATTGATTCTAAAAATTCTAATGGTTCAAAATACTCATCATCATAAATAAATGAACCTTCACTATCAATAATAATCCAATCTTCTCCATAATAACCAATAGTTGAAGCTAAAATCTTATCTTTTTGATAATCAGATAATGCCTGTTGTTCTAACTTGAGCAGTGAAGCAACCTTTCCTCCATATTTTTCTTTAAATTTTTCAGACGAAACGTCATGCTCAAAACGAGGATGCACCTGCACTGCAAAATAACTATTATCTTGATTGTAAAAATGTGGAGATGTAATAGCAGATGAAATAGACTCAAAACAATGCTTTGCATCAAGCTCCGCCTGATAGTCAAACTCTTTTTTTACCTGAATTGTTTTGGTCTTAAGCTCATCAAGAGTCCCTTCAAAAGGAACGCGGTAACAAAAAGAGACAACTCCAAAATGATAAAGTTTACTAACAATGCAAGAGGTCATATCTCGCGCAGCTTCATCTTCCATAGCATAATCTTGCAAACGAAAAGAAAGCGGTACATGATAATGTTTAAAATATCCAGAAAGTGGCACCTCACAAACTGTTAATAACCCTCGATTTTTAATAATATCAAAGCTAATATCATCTCCTATATCAAAGGCATAAAAAAGAAGAATATTTCCACTAAAAATATCTTGCTCTTTTTGTTTAACACCCTCACTCATCAATACTCCTTTCTCTAGTTATCTTTTCTTGAAAAATATATTTTTTAATTTGTTGATAACAGTTTATTTTCATAATTGTAAAGGGATGAATCATGAGCCTTACTGTTTTTTGTTTCATGTATTCTTTCGTTGAGAAGAAGTATCTACCTGTTCATATAATTTTTTGTAACCTTCAAAAAACTTTTTCGCCATCATAAGAGCATAGCGCGAAGAGCCAACATGCTCAAGAAATGCAACAATTACCAGCGGCCTATGATCTTTGTATTGAAAACAACCAGAAAACCATGCATGCTCTATCTGCTCACGAGTCTTATTTTTTATTTTTTTATCAAGTGAACAGGTTTGAGCTGTTCCTGTTTTTGCAAAAATATCAAATTCTTCTAAGCTATTCAGCGTTTTAACGGTACCTGTTTTGACCGCCTCATGCATTGAGTCTTTTAAAAACTCTAACGTCTGAGGAGAAATAGAAAGCATCTCTTTCTCAATAGGCTCATCAACTAAAATGCGCGGCTTTACTAAAAAACCCTTATAAATTGCCCCAATCATTCGAGCAGCCTGAAGAGGAGTAATTTTCATATACGATTGACCAATACTGGCTGATATTGTTTCTCCTCGCCACCAACTCTCATTTTTTACTCGTTTTTTCCAGGCGCTTGTTGGAATAAGCCCTTCATCTTCACCAAGCAAAAAGTTACTTTTTCGCCCAAGTCCAAATTCAAATGCATAAGAAGCGAGTGTATCAATATCAATTTTTAAAGCAATTTCATAACAATGAATATTGCAAGAACGAGCAAGAGCTTGCTTAATATTTAATGAGCCATGCCCCCAGCGACGCATACAATGATATTTTCTTCCACAAAAATCAACAAATCCCTTACAGTTAATTTTAGTATCATAATCAACAATACCCTCTTCACATCCAGCTGCAAGTGTAATTAATTTAAAAAGAGAAGCTGGCGGATACGTTGCAAAAGAGACTCTATTCAATAAAGCATTATGTACACATATTTTATTTTTCCAAGCTTCTGTAGAAATAGGCCTCAAGAATAGATTGGGATCAAAGCTAGGATGAGAGACAGATGCTCGAATAGCTCCATCTTCAGGATCAATCACCAAGAGTGAACCAACTTGGTTATCATTAAAAAGATTTTCTGCTAAATGTTGTAATCGAATATCGAGTGTCACCTGCACCGTACAACCAGATTGCGCCTGCTGCTGATCTTGCAAAATTACTTTTTTTCCAACAGCATTTTTAATATGAGTCACATAACCTTTTTGGCCTTGAAGCTGATTATCAAAATATCTCTCAAGGCCTGCACGCCCTTCAACATCAATCCGATTAAGATATCCAATAATATGACTAGCAAGTGACCCATATGGATACACTCGTTTAAATCCATGATCAAGTAACAAGTTCTCTTTGTAAGTACTCTGTTCATAAATTTTTGATATTACTTTAAGATCAACGTCTTCACGCAATAAAACCTTACGTTTTTGTTTTTCTGCTTGGCGAATTGTCTGCGCAAGCTCACTTCCTGCTGAAAGAGCAGATGAAATAACAGATAATAATTCTTCCTGAGGTAACGATAACGATCTATTTCCAGACCCCTGCCAGTACAATTTTGCAATAGGCCGACAAGAGACTAGTAAATATCCATTGCAATCAATAAAATTACCCCGCAATGCTGGAACCGTATCTGTTATTGTATAATTTTTACGGCCAAGCTGCTCAAGCTCATTATTTTTTCCTATTTGAAGATAAGCAAGGCGAATCATAATTAATGCTACACTTATCCAAAAAAAATAAATGATGCTTTTTATTTTGAATACACGGACTTCATAAAGATTATCTTGCATAAAAACACACAAATTAAATGGTACTTTTCATATTCACATAGTCAACAATATTTTTAGTATAACGAATAACAGGCGCTGTTGCATCTTCATTTTTTATCTTTAAACTTAAATGTGAGGTTGTGAATAATCTACATGGAGGATTTATCACTATGACTATTCTATAACTTTTAAGAACAAGTATGTATTAAAAAACTTATTGTTTCATTTTTTATGATGATGGAGGAATTGTCATGCAAAAGAGATTTATTATTTCTATTCTTTTTTTAGCTCTTGGCTTGTCAGAACCACTTAAAAGTTTCACCTTAACCGGAGCTCTCAGCTCATTAAATAATTACGCCTGTACAGCTGGTCAATATGCTGCATCAGGGAGCAAAATCATTGAAAATGCACTTAAAAAATGCGAATCAGGAGGCTCTTTAAAACATGCTGTCAATGCAGTTGGATACTCACTTCAAACAGGTCGTTCAATTGCTGGCTATGGACTTTACCTTGGCTCATACGGGCTTGGAACAGCTCTTAACGTTGCTAATAAAATAGAAAAATCTTTTTGGTCACATTTTGCAAAACCACTTGCAAAAGTTTTTTGTATCATGCTTGTACTCCACTACACAAGCAACATTCCTCTTGAAACTATGATACCACCAGGATTGCAAAGCCTACTTATTCCCCTTTTTAACATTGTTAAACCTGGGCTTGAAGCTACTGGAAATGCTGGATTAGAACAATTTAATGCAGCTGCAAACGTTATCATTGAAAAACTTTATTTAAACCCTGCAATAGAAGGCATACACACAGCAATCAGAGGCCTAGTAACCACTGTTCATTCACTATACAATGCATTCGGTCCATGCAGCTGCAACATCCCTTTTGTTGATGAAATAAAAGAAGTAGCAGTTCCCGTTGTAAATGAATATGTAACACCAGTTGCTCAAAACCTTGCAAATCAATTTGCAGAACAATCTGCTTATTTTTCAGCACAAGCTGCTCGCTCTGCTTCAAACGCCGCAGCAACACAAACGGCTTTTGCTCTTGCTGGAGGTGAACAAATGGTATGTAGCATTATACCTTAACAAATAAAGGTTTAATGCCTTTACATTATTTATTTTAACATAAATTAAGAAGAGTATAGCCAGCGAAAACATTACTGACTATACTCTTCTTATATGGTATATGCTCTTTAATTTATAGCAAAAAATGCTTTAGCCTATACCAATATTAAGGTCGATCAACTTATGATAAACTGCAGCAAATACTACAAACAATATTAATAAAGGCTACTCTTTAAACCTATTTTTTGTATAGCTAAGAACATTTTAGTTCGCACAAATACTATCGTGAATAATCGGTGACGATCTTGAGAAGAAAGACTGTGGCAAATTAAGTCTGCTTTGCTATAATAATATAACCCTTAAAAAATATAAAAAAGAAGATCGAGGTATGCAAAATTTATTAAGGCTATCATTTATTCTTATTATTGGAGTCATTACACCATCATTGAAAAAAATTTTTGCGATGGTCCCAGATAATAACAAATTCTCAGGGGGATTTTTCTCTCAAGTCTATATCGACAGACTACCGCCAACAAGTGCCCACATAAACCAAATCAAAGCTCTACAATTTACCCCAGATGAAGAGTTTCTTATTTCTGGAGCAGACAATCCATGCGAAGTTAAGGTCTGGCACTGTGCAACAGGCACTTTTTATCGCACAATCCCTATAAATTTGAAGCATATAAACCATTTAGAAGTTATTCCTCAAAGTAACTTTTTCGTTGTCTCTAGCTTTGACTGCAAAGCCTCTATCTGGAATTGGCGCACAGGAGAATTTATTACAGATATCACTGTGAGCTCACCTATTCAAGCAATAAAAACAAGTAGTCTTGGCATCTCTTTTTTATACGAAGAGCTTGTGAATAACACTAAAAGATTTATCATCGAAAATAGAAATATTTTTACAAACAAGATTTACTCAAGAAAAACCTTAAATGATGAAGATCCTGATGACAATAACTTTATCCAACTTATTAACCCTTTAAAAAATCGCTACAGAACAAGTAAAGATGGAAAGTTCATTGTTGGTATGACCTGCAACAATCATTTAAGTACTTTTGAAACTGGCCCGGATTTATTAAATCCCTCCTTTTTCGATTTAGACCCAGGAGTAGGTAATCTTTTTGAAATACAAATCCTTATCAAGGCATCAAAGAGCTATTTTTATACTCTTGCCCTCTCTCCTAACGGAAAATTTATTGCAGCAGGTGATAATCATGGTCGTATTTTTTGGTGGTATTCATTTGATCATACACTACTTAAAGGACTTTCTCTTCAACAGCTCAACTTTATTAACATGCTCCATCAAGCTCCTTTTAATGATACTCTCAATAATACTATATTTACTACATTACCAGAAATCATTAAATTATTTGCAAAACACTATGTCCAAAATATAACGACAATTAAAAAAAATAAGGAGTATCGAGACAAATATAAAGGTACTCATATTATTTACCAAGCACTGCAATAAAGTACCTATAAACTATATGTACACAGAAAATGAGGAACGCACCTTATGAAATACTTATTATACCTTTTTCTCTTCACCTTTTCGTTACTATATAGCATGTCACCCAGTATTAACGAAATTGAGTTCGTCAAAGACAAAACACCTTTTCGAAAAAAAATAAGTCATCCAGATATGCAAGACATTATTAATGTGCTTGAGTTTTCTCCTGATGGAAATTTTCTTATTGCAGCAACAGCATGTGGATTATTTGAATTATGGAGCGTCAGAGAGGAGCAACCAAGACAGATAATCATAGACAGAAAAAAACTGCAAACTTTTGGATCAATACTCAGTACTGTGATGATTCCTCACTCATCACTCGTTGCTATTAGCAGAGTTGTAGATAAAGATAGCGAAAATATACTCATTTGGAATTATATAACTCATGAACTTAAAGAGAAGTTTTTTGCTCCTTTTAAAGTAATTTTTATGCTTGCAACAAATGAAGAATTAACAATGTTCTCTAGACCTTCTGAGAGCAAAAACATTATCCAAGAATGCATTATGAATCTTTCAACCAAGATTAAGAGTCCAATAAAAAATATCGAATATCAAAGCTTTCAAAAAATTACTGATCCACTTGCTCAACTCAATATTTCTTTTTATAAAAAAAACCGGTGGGACTTTGGCTCTATTAATGTATTTAATAACACTTCAAAAGAACACATACAATGCCTTCTTAGAATAAAAGACATACCTTCTCTTAAAATCACAAAATACACTATCAGCAGAAATGGAACAAGAGCTGCCATAGCTTTAAGTGATGGCACTATTCATTTGTGGAGAAGAAAAGAATCATAATAAAAAAATCATGCATATTTTTTGGAGAATATCGTGTATTTGATATCAACTCTAGCTCTTTATGGAACACTCATCTTCTCTTCTATACACCTACTTAATGGCTACACCAGTGCACACTTGCTTCACCTTCATCAAGAACTTAATAAACCTATAAAAAATATGAGTCAAGCTGTAGACGAGCTTATTAATGAACAAAATTCTCCTGAAGTAGCTCATCAAATCAGAAAACACCTGTATACCTCATCTAGTAAAAATATTCCCTCCGCACACTGGGCTCAACAATGCATTGAAGAATGTAGAAAATTAGCAGCTCAAGAAAATTACAAAAAAAAGAATAATGTAAAAAATTTTAAAAAAAAAGACCTCTGCATTACCCTTCTTCTCTTTGTATCATTGAGCATCGCTCTCTATTGCGCGCTTAAGCTTCCAAAGCTTATTGAAAAAATACAACAACTTTATGATGAAAAAATAGTTATGTCTGAAGAAATCAGAGAAATGTCACAACAATTACCACTTACAAATGAACTACGACAAGAATTAAGAGAATCTCTTGCACAGCAACAAACTCTCTCTAACAAGATAAATAACCTTTCTATTCAATTAAATCATAAGACTGAACAAATAGACTCCATTTTAACAAACATACAAAATCTTGAATCAGAAATAAATCAATCTGATCACTCTCATACCACTCATATCAATCAGCTACACAATGAAGTTGATAATCTTCAACAACTCTATACCGCACGAATTGAAACATGCACCTCAGAATATGGTCGAATGATACAAGAACTAAACGCTTATTCTCAAAATCTTTGTCGACAAGCACCAGTAAATATAAAACCTATGAGCTTTACAAACCGCCTTTCTTCTCTGTTCTCCCGAGAGACCATTCGTGACATCAGTCATGCAACATCTCTAATCAACACCACAAGTCAAGCAGTAAGCAACACGCAGTCTGCAATCTCATCAGTTGGAAATATGTTTGATACATCTTCTCACCCTCATGAAACGCTTTCATCATTAAGCAACCTTCCAAGCGTACCTCAAACAAACCCTTACGAGCCTCTTTACGCAACCTAAAAAATTGCACCTCAACAACAAAATACCCTAACACCTATTATTCAAAATAATCAGTGCTAAGAATATAACAGCTGCAGGTATAAATCAGAATATAATAATTTTTAAAAAAAGAGTGTGCCCGGCAGGACTCGAACCTGCGACCTACGGATTAGAAATCCGTTACTCTATCCAGCTGAGCTACGGGCACAAAAAAAATGGTCGGGGCGGCCAGACTCGAACTGGCGACCCCTCGCTCCCAAAGCGAGTGCGCTACCAACTGCGCCACACCCCGACACTAAAAAAATGAGAAGAATATCAAGTGGGGTGAGCGACGGGGATCGAACCCGCGACATTCAGAACCACAATCTGATGCTCTACCGACTGAGCTACGCCCACCACAACGGTTCATTGAACACAGGTTCAATTACTTAGGTGCTGTTAGTATAGGTCTATTCTGCTTAAAAATCAAAGATTTTTCACCTCTTTTTATGAAATTTTTACAATTTCCTTACTATCATCAGAAATAACATGCCGTTTAAGGTACTCTAATGCTTTACTTCTGGTCGAAACAAGGCGCGGAGCATGCTTACGCGCTGTTGTCAATAAGGTCAGCATGTTAACAGCAGCTTGAACTTGATTATCATTAACAAGCGCATCTTTTTGCTTCTCTTCCCAAGATTTTTCATTACCATCTTTGTCGTCATTTTCTTCACTATCTTTTCTCTGTCCCACATTAACTTTTTTATCATCCTCCTTTTTATCTTCTTCAGACTCATTTTTTCCTACACGATCAACCTCTTTGACCGTAATGTGGTTACGCAATGATTTTTCTTTACCGAACATATCAACAATCCATTTAATCTCTTCAGTAGGAACAAGACGCGGCTTAACCTCAAAGTCAGGAGTTATGCCAAGAGCCTGAATAGAAAATCCATTCGGCATATAATACAGCATTGTAGTAAGCTTTAAAGCGCATCCATTACTAATAGGAATTACCTCTTGAACTGAGCCCTTACCAAATGTCTGCGTGCCAAGCAAAAAAACCATTAGCTTATGCTGCTTTTTACTTGTTTTTTCAAAACTCTCTTGTGAGTAGTGTTGCAATGCCCCTGCTAAAATTTCACTAGCAGATGCCGTAAAATTATCAGTCAAGATAACAATAGGAACATCCCCTTTATGAACAGGATCTGTTGACGTAAAATACTCAGATACCACACGACCATCTCGCTTTTTAGTTGACACAACAAGAGACTTATTTGCTAAAAATAATCCAGCAATATCGATTGATGATTCAAGAACTCCTCCAGGGTTTCTACGAAGATCAAGAATAATACCTGTTGCATTTGCTTTTTGTGCTTTCTTCAAAAGATCAGATACCTGCTGTGCAGAATTATCTGCAAACATCTTCAACGAAAGATAGTAAACATTTTGCGGCTTAAAATGATAGGCAACTGATTGCTGGTCTTTAATAATGTCACGGGTAATAACTGCTTCGTGTGGTTTTTTATTTCTTAAATATTTAACATTTACTTTTGATTTAACTTGTCCCTTCAGCTTAGCAATTGTTTCATCAGAAGAAACACCTTTCAATTTATCACCATTAACTTCAATAATTTTATCACCAGCTTTTAATCCAGCTTTTTGAGCAGGACCACCATCCACCACATCAAGAATTAATAAAAACTCATCATCAAGCGCTTTTCCTATGATACTTACTCCAATACCAGAGAATTCTCCAGATACCGACTCTTTAACTGATTGATATCCTTCTTGAGAAAAAAATGAAGAATGAGCATCTATATGCGAAACCCCAGAACTTAATGCCTTTTGAATCATTGCTTTAAAATCTACTTGTCGCCATGCTTTATTTTCAATAATGCTAAAAACTTCTGCGCAAGTCTTACTCCATTGATAAATATCTTTTTTTTGATCATTTGACCCTTTTTGTGTCAGACTATTTTCACCTCCCTTTTTTCCAGACTTTCCCCCTTTTCCTCCTTTCCAACGATTCCATAATTTCTTAAAAAATCCTTCATCAGGCTGACCCTCTTGCACTGCGCTTTTTTTTTCTTTTTCTGCACTGGCAAGATTGCTCTCCTGCGCCTGACATCTAACATCAGGCTGAAAGTGCATAATTGAATACCCAATAAGAATAATCAACAACTTTTTTTTCATAACCTTTTCTCCTCTTTACTAAATAGTTATAGTATTTACTGTTACTCGTTACGAAGCATATCATTTTTTTAAAGGTACACTTTTTTATTTATAAAGGACAGTCGGCTTTTATGATTACCATGAATACAAAGCAAAATACAAAACAGCATATTGTCATTATAACGGGACTTTCAGGTGCAGGCAAAACAGGAGTTATGCGCGCACTTGAAGATCTTAATTTTTATTGTATTGATAATCTACCAGTCTCTTTACTACCAACTCTTATTACATTAACAACTCAAATGAGGCATCTTGAATCTATTGCCTTAGGAATTGACTCACGCAGTGAACAATTCCTCACCCACCTCATTCAAGAAATAGAGCATCTAAAGAAAGATCCTTCTCAACGACGATTAACTATCATTTTTTTAAAAGCACATGACAACACCCTTGTAAAGCGGTTCCAAGAGACACGACGAGCTCACCCACTTGCTCAATCAATCAGCCTTACTCAAGCAATTGCTAAAGAGCGTACAATGCTAACACCAATTATGAGCTTAGCAGATATAACATTAGATACTGACACTTTTACTATCCATGGCCTCAGAGAGTGGGTTCGCACGACATTTGCGCATGACGAGCAACGCAAGCTTTTAGTCACACTAACTTCTTTTGGCCTCAAATATGGCATTCCAACAGAATGTAATCTTCTTTTTGATTTACGATTTCTTCCCAATCCCTATTTTATTCCTGAACTTAAACCTTTTGACGGCAGAGATGCCAAGATTGCCCATTATTTATTCTCACAGAAAGTAGTTTGGCAATACTGGGAAACATTACTTAACTTCATTAGACCAACCCTCAAGCAGTATGTTGAAGGTGGGCACATTCATATGAGTATTGGAATTGGGTGCACAGGAGGAAAACATAGATCTGTTGCATTTACTGAAAAATTACATAAAACAAAATTTAATCGAGTTACCACTCTTATTAATCATCGCGATATCAGTAAAGAGTAATCTATGAGAAAAAAAACAAAAAATCTTATTTTTCTTCACTCCATTTGTGCAATAATATTAGTCTACTATTCTATGCACAATAATAAAGTAGACCGAGCACGTGAGCTGCAAAAAAAAATTCAAATTATTACCAAGCAACAAAAAAGCTATACCTTACGATGCGAGCAATTGCAGAGTAAATATGATTTTTTCATGAAACATGAAGATTTTGCTCGAGAACAATCTGCTCGCCTTGACCTTAATATGGGACTCACTAATGAACTCATTTACTTAATATCAAACAAATGACTTTCAGCAGCCATAAAACTTTTTTATTAATTTTTAATATATCTTTTATCGCAAAAGCTACTTAACTTGATAAAACCTTTTTTTCAAAATCCCTACCTTGGTAAATAATAAGGCTCTAACATTTGTGCGAATTATTGTATTGTTGCTCTAACTCAAGAATGAAGAAGGCCAAAAATATACAAACTGCTACTGCCCACTATTTTCTATTGTGAACATTTACTCTTGACTCTCTCTTTTTCATTTTAGTAGCATCACTGCATGAGGCCAATTTTTTAGGGGAAAAAAGATAATGCTACATTACAAGTCAAAGATAGCTGTTATTTTTATTTTACTCATCACCCAAAAAACCTTAAAACCCTACACAAACAATATTCTTATACAAAACACCATTAAAACTATTCTGACCAATGAAAAATTACTTCAATACTCGTGTATAGAACTTAGCCAAGACCTACAAACATCCCTCCCCTTCCCAACAATCGCCATCACTCAAACAATTTTAAATATGTTTAATATTTTTTATGAACACTATAGCCTTAATGAAACAACTTTAATAGAACAGACATATGTCCCCTTTTTTCCAAAAAGCTCTTGTACTTCAACTATCTCAGCAATAGTAAATAAAAATGATATTCAGATCCATGATTTTCACAATAATCAATCTATCTTTATTAATAATCCCTTTGATAGCAACATTGACATAATTAGCATTGCACCAGACAATTCACTTATCATTGCAGGAGGCGTAAAAGAAGAACAAAACATGTCAAACCCATTTCTTATAAGAAGAAATAAATTATTAATTTGGCAACTCTATAAACAAAACAAGGCATCACCACTTGAAGCTATTCCTCTTACATCGCTTAATAACAATGCAACCATACTTGCATTTTCTAACGATAGCAAACTTCTTGCTATCGGAACTCGTCACGGTACAATATACATATACAACGCATTAACCTGGCAAACAATACATCGCTTCAATTCCTATAATAATAAAACAATAACATCTCTTGCATTTTCGCATGACAACCAAAATCTTGCATCTGCAAATATAGAAAATTTTGTAACTATTCACTCTTTGAATGCTAGTGATAAAAAAATATATTTGTATTGCAATAAAAACCTTCCTGCGCAATGCTTAAAATTTAGTGAACAAAAAGATTTATTAATTTTTTATAGCGAAGACGAAAAAATCTATTCTCAAAAATGGATACCTTCTAATAAAGAAATTTTACATGACCTGAGCCTTGCCCAACTTATCCTTTCACTTAAAATTTATAAAGGTCATAAGCTTAAATATGAAGACGACAAGGGCATATATAAATTACTACCACCACACCACCTTGCTGCACTTAACATCTAAAAATTCATGTAGAATATTACTCAAGCAGCAGTTAAAAACCGCACACATTTAAGGCCAACTATGAACTAGCAGATATAATATTGTTTTATGTGCAACAACAAAGTACAGCAAGCACAAGATCTGCAAAAAAGTATAAATTATCACCTCACAACAGACCTCCTATACCGCATAGTGTAAAAAATTTCAGAAGAAGTATGGATTTTTCACTCAACAAAAAAATTTTGTCTGTGAGCAATCAGCCTGCCTTAATTCTAACATGAGATTTACCAATAAACTCGTCTATCCTGTTTCACATAAGAAATAAAACCCAATTGATTATACTCTTTTAAAATAATACAATTGATTAATTGATTTCTAATAGTTTTATTTATCTATGTTTTTTATGTCTCTGGAGATTATAGTGAATATTTTGCGCCTTCATCCACTTTTCAGAATAGATACATCATTAAGTGACAAAGTCACCCTAACAGAGTTGATTGCCCTATCAAAAATGAACCAAATAGAACTTCTAGAAGCAGAAAAAATGCTTTTTGATCAAAAATAAATTATCTTGTATTGGGAGGAGCATGCTCCTCCCAATACATATTCAAATAGTTCGCAACCCACAAAAAATTGGATGGTTTGACATAGAAACTCAGACTCTCTTACACAAAGAGCTCTGATCTTTTACTAGAAACTGACCCTAACAAATCAAGTTGAATGCGCTCTCTTGAAAAAGCGCTCAAAAAAAGATCTTCTTTCTGTAATAGCAAAGCAGTACAAATTCTTATACAAAAATATAATAATACTAAAATTGCTTGATTTTTACTTAACGCTTAATCCATAATGCTTCTCTAAGCAGTAACTTGCTAGAGTAGCCCTCTTCATGGTAAACTACACAATATCTTATACTTTCAGCAGTTTAACCATTCAGAAATGACAAAACCATGGAAAAGCAGCAACACAAGCCAGAAGAACTCAGTTCATCCAACGAACATGTTATTCGAGAAGAAAAAGTTCGTGCAATAGAAAAAGTTGGTGCATCAGCCTGGCCAACCTACAAAGCGGTCACTCACACCACACAAGAAGCTCATACCATTTTTGGAGAAAATAAAGAGACAACAGCAGAGTTTCTCCTCGCTGGACGCTTAATGAGCAAGCGAGATCATGGAAAAACCTATTTCGGGAATATTTCAGACCGTTCAGGAAACCTCCAGCTTTATATTAAAAAAAATGATCTTGGCGATGAAGCTTTCGAGCACTTCAAAAAATTTATTGATATTGGTGATATTATCTGGGTAAGGGGAGTGCTCTTCGTAACTAAAATGGGTGAAACAACATTGCATGTTCAAGAGCTTACTTTATTAAGTAAATGCCTGCACCCGCTTCCAGAGAAATATCATGGTTTGGTTGACACTGAGCAACGTTATCGGCAGCGACACCTCGATTTAATTAGTAATCCAGATTCACGAGACAAATTCAAACGCCGCTCTCAAATTATTCAAAAGATCAGAAATTCACTTTTGGATCATGACTTTCTAGAAGTCGAAACTCCAATGCTACACCCCATTCCAGGTGGAGCTGCAGCAAAACCATTTGTAACTCATCACAATACATATGATATGCAGCTTTATTTACGAATTGCTCCTGAGCTTTATTTAAAGCGGCTTGTTATTGGTGGCCTTGAGCGAGTCTTTGAAATTAACCGTTGCTTTAGAAATGAAGGTATTTCAACCAAGCATAATCCAGAATTCACCACCCTTGAATTTTATATGGCTCATGGTGATTATAAAGTTGGCATGGCCTTAACTGAAGAAATTATTCACAAAGCGGCCAACAATGCTCCAGTAACTTATAACGGGCATACCATTGATTTCTCTCAACCGTTTAAGCAATATACCGTTTCAGAGTCACTTGTTGCCATTGCCGGACTTACCGAAGAGCAAATATCTGAGGCTCATATTGACTCGCTGATTGAAAAGCATGACGTCAAGATAGTCAAAAATGCTGCATATGGCGTAAAGCTTTTTGCACTATTTGAAGAGCTTGTTGAAAATAAAATTATTGAACCAACCTTTATCACCGGTCATCCAGTTGAAACCTCTCCATTAGCTAAACGGGACCCTGAGCAGCCACACCTTGCAACACGATTTGAACTTTTTATGCACGGTATGGAAATTGCAAATGGCTTTTCAGAGCTAAATGATCCTTATGATCAGGCTGCACGATTTAAAGACCAGGTTGCATCACGTGAAGCTGGTGATGATGAGGCACATCACTACGATGCTGATTACGTTCATGCCCTTGAGTATGGGTTGCCTCCAACCGTTGGCGTGGGTATTGGTATTGATCGACTCACTATGCTATTAACAGATACTCAATCGATTAAAGATGTTATTTTATTTCCAACACTTAAAATGACACACGAGGAGTAACCGTCTAAGCGGAAAGTAGTATGATTAAACAATCGGCACAAAAATCACCATCTCAATTGCCAATAGGGACAGACAAAGAGATAGATGACGACCTCATTACTGTGACAGGCGTCAAGTATCAATGGAAAATGAAAAAGGTAGACGAGCAGGCTATTAAGACAATAGCCGCTCGCGCCCATCTTTCAATTCCCATTGTTCAAGCACTCTACCAGCGAGGGTTTACCGATGATGCCGCCATTCGCTCACTTCTTTTTTGTTCATTCGAACAGGACGTTCCTCATCCCAGTAAATTGAAAGGCAGTGAGGTTGCAGCCCTGCGTATTATCAAAGCGATAGAGCTCAAAGAAAAAATGCTCATTTTCGGTGACTACGACGTTGATGGCGTTACCTCATCTGCCGTTATGCTTTGCTCACTCATTCCGCTTGGTGCAAATATCAATTACTTTTTACCTCATCGAGAAAAAGATGGTTATGGCCTTTCTGTCAAAGCAGTTGAGCGGGCACACAGAAGTGGCTACAAATTAATTATTACGGTAGACAATGGCATCACCGCTCATGAAGCAGCAAAGCATGCCCATAAGCTTGGTATCGATTTGATTATCACCGATCACCACCGCCCACATGGCGAACCACCCATTGCCTTGAGTATTGTAAATCCTAATCAAGATGAATGTAACTACCCATTCAAAAAACTCGCCGGTGTTGGTGTTATTTTTAAACTTATCTGTTTGATCTATGAACAGCTTGGGCTTCCTGATTTACCGAATAAGCTCTATGAGCTTTTGATGCTTGGCACTATTGCAGACGTGGTTCCTTTGCTCCAGGAAAATAGATACTGGGTGCAGTTCGGCCTGCACAAAGTTAATCGAGGATACAGTCCCGCCATGACTGCTCTTGTTGAAAATGCTGAACTGAATAAAGAGCGGCTCAGCTCACTTGATGTTGGTTTTATGATTGCTCCTCAAATCAATGCCCTTGGACGGCTTGATGATTCACGAGAGGCGGTACGTTTTTTAATTAGTGCTGACACGAATGAAGTCTTCAGAATAGCTCGCACACTTAAAGAAATGAATGAAGAGCGAAAAAAAATTGACCAGCGAATCTACCAACAAGTTGAGCAACAAATTGTGAATAAAAATATTAATTTGCAAGATGACGCCGTCATCATTGCTTCAGATAACAAATGGCCTGCCGGCGTTATTGGTTTAGTAGCTGGTAAACTGATGCACAACTTTGGACGCCCAACTTTTTTGTTCCATCTTGATAAAAAAGGAATAGCAAAAGGATCATGCCGTTCAATTCCAGAATTTAATGTTTTTGATGCCCTCGTTGAATGCAAGGATCTTTTACTTTCATT
>CAYMBP010000024.1:0-20699 GCA_964388745.1 uncultured Pseudomonadota bacterium
ATTAGGCGTGAGTATCCAGAAAAACCAATGCTATGCATAATAAATTTAGACATGGTTCCTGGGAACTGATTATATTTATCAATAAAAAGGCCTGAATCGTCAACTAAAAGAGGTTCATGAAGAAGGTTCCATGCCTTTTGAGCTTTATCAAGAGCTATTGCTTTTTGGTCTAGAGTTTGAATTTCGGTAATATCAAGAGGTGCGGCATGAAGATTTATGGTTGGATAATGTTCATTGATATAGTCTTGTACTTCTTTAAATTTGCCAGTGTTGGTAGTAACATAGTTTATTTTATTTTCCATAGTGATTATTACCGCGATGCTATGAGTTGATTAGGTTATTTGCTTGCTAATCCTATCATATTGAGCAAATCGAGTCGAATAAGAGGATACTCCTATTTTTTGCGCTCATATGTCCCGACCAATGACCCTTTGCCGATAATTTTCCCAATCATTGCTTTTTGAAGCATGCTGTGAGATACGCCAACTGCTGTTTTGCCGTAAATAGTTATTTTTTTTTCTGGAATAGAGAGTTTGCTGTTAAGAGCATAGATCGTAAAAATATAATGATTGCGTCCAGATTTTGGTCCTGGGCATGGCCCGCTGTATCCCTTTTCACCAAAACTATTTAATCCTTGTGTGAAGCCGAGAGATTCCTCATCCACTTGTGCGTCAAGAGATGTAGTTGTTGGGGGAATATTATATATAATCCAGTGTACTTTTTCTCCATTTAAAGATTCTGATTCATGGCATATAATGGCAAGACTTTCTGTTTTTTGAGGAATATTACTCCAATGGAGAGGTGGAGATGTATTTGAGCCAGGACAGGCGAATTGTTGTGGTATTGCATTATTGTTTGCAAAGCCTTCACTCGATAGGTGAATAAGGTTTTGATCTTTATGATTTTTGCTGTAAAACGAAGAAGTAATAAGTATGGAAAAAAGCATTGTTAGGGCAATTTTTCTTAAAATAGTTTCATAAGTATGTTTCATACTTTGTCCTTTCTTTTCGTTTTAATTGATGTTTTCCTATCTTTATACTAGGTGAAAAGCTTTCTTTTTTGCAACTAAAGAAACTCTTGTATTTTATTTGTTTTTAGGGCTATAAGTGTAGGGATAGTAACTTTTTTAACGAGGGAAGGGATGAGGATGCATTTTATTGTTAAAGTAACTTTTGCAATTTTGTTAGCAATTACTTTTACTGCGCCATATCTGAGAACTGATGAAAAAGGATCAATTTTAACTGCTCAAAGTAGAGAGGAGAGCGTTGCAGGTGTTAAGTCTTTGATTGATCAGACAATGGAGAGTGGTTATAATTCAAATACTTTATACATGATTTTTATGGTTTTTTTTGCAGGTGTTTTAACATCTTTTACTCCATGCATTTATCCAATGATTCCTATTACCATTGGTATTTTGCAGTCACAGGCAAGTCCCTCACTTTTTTATAACTTCTTGTCTTCTTTTGCCTATGTTCTTGGCATTGCGCTTGTATACTCTGTTTTGGGGTATTTAGCAGCAACAACGAGTATTATCTTTGGACAATGGCTAGGTAATCCATTTTTCATTCTCTTTGTTATTCTATTTTTTTTATATTTTGCGTTTGCAATGTTTGGCTTTTACGATATTTATATTCCTCCATTTTTACGATTTAGGAGAGAAATCGCCGTAGATAAAAAGGGGACACTTCTTCATTGTTTTTTATTTGGTGTTATTTCAGGGACTGTGGCTTCTCCCTGTTTAACTCCAGCGCTTGCGCTTGTTCTTGGGCTTGCAGCAAAAACAGCAAACCCTGTATTAGGATTTTTGTATCTTTTTGCTTTTTCAGTTGGAATGGGAGTTTTGCTGGTATTAGTCGGCACGTTTTCAAGTACATTAAGCTTATTGCCCCAAGCTGGTGATTGGATGGATGAGATTAAGCGAGCCTTTGGCTTTGTTATGCTTGCGATTTGTGTCTATTTTTTGGAAGTATTTATTCCTCGTGAAATAGCGCTTGAGCTTTATTCGCTTATTGTTTTTATTGCTTCAATTTATTATTTTGTTTCTGCTCATGGGAATAAAGGGAAGATTATTATGGGCATTTTACTACTTTTGGTTTCTGCTGTGCTTCTTGCTTCTGCAATCAAACTTTCATTACCGATAGCACTTTAGAGTAGCTGTTTTTAGATAGGTGCTAACTATTTTTTAATTAAGAATGTTAACAGATATGCAAGGGTGATGCTTTGCTTTCTGGAGCAAAAAATCTTTTATTGCTATTTTTTGGCAGTTCGATAATCTTTCATATTTCATGCAGTTGACGTTTAATTTTGCAGCTATCATGGCTAAGAACATTTTAGTTTGTACAAATATTGAAGTCACCCTGGCATTCACGAGGTGAATACTAGGGTGACGGTGTTGAAAAATAGATTGTGCCAAATTAAGTGAGCTTTGCTTTAGAATATATGAGAGGGTTTTTGTGAAGACAAATTTATTATTTTTATGCTTACTGTTTATTTCTTTAATATCTAATAAAAGTATTCAAGCGATGCATAAAAAAAAAGATGATGACTCACGAGTAGAAGGTTTGCATAGAAATAAAACGACTGAGTGCTTATGTGCTGGTGTCAGTAGTTTAAATGAGATACATGATGTTATTCAAGTATATTATTATCGAGGCTGCTCAAAAAGAACGTGCAGGTTTAAGGGCTTTCTTATTCAACTTCCTCATCAAGAGTTATGTATGCCTCTTCAGCAAGCCTGTGGTCTTACTGGAGATCGGTTTCATGCAAATTCTTTTGTAACTATTTATTCTTGTGGGCACTGTGTTAAGACAAAAAGTTCTGATGCACAAAAATGTCCTCTCACTGCTTGCCAAGGCAAAGAGAGTCATGCTCTTGGTGAGGTCAGGGTTCCTGAGCACAGGGCATTAAGAGAGGGGCAAGTGCGATTGTGGCCTGGGGCATTTAGCGGAGATTTTTGGTTAACAGCTGCAAGCTCTCCTGTTCTGGAAACAAAAAAACCTATAAGTGATGTTATTATTTCTAGATGTATGATTAAGGATCAGAAATTTTATGCTATTTTTCCTTCTGGGGAGATAAAAGCCTTTTCTGATATAAGCGAAATATTAAATGAGCGTTCACTTGTAGCCGAAGGTCTATTCTTCAACGAAAAAAATGACTTAAAAAATCGAGTGCTTGTTATTAGTAAAAATAATTTAGAGGAAATTCTAAAAATTACTGCTGAGCCAAGATTGCATTTAAATAAAAAAAGTTATTATAATTTTCAAGATTGGGCTTCTTTTTATGAGCAATTTAAAAAAGATCTTGATCAAATAGAGCATGGTCTTGCCAAGATAGAGATTACACAGTCTAGTGAGCAAAGTAGTGCATTGATGACAAGCACTGTTCTTGAGGACCAGCTTGCAAAACTGATTCCTGTTCATAGAACAGATAGATATGAACCTTTTTATTATGATGAAAATGATCATGGGAAAGATTTATGTTTTACTGATGGTTTTTTTGATGCTAGCATTTCACTAACAGATGAAGATGATGAAGATGATCTGTTATATGGTAGGTTTCAAAACTTAAGTCTTTTTAGCCAGCAGTTACAGTATCAAGTTATTTTAGAGCAAGGGAATACTGCTATCTCTTCGTACTCCAAATGTAATCTTTTAATTTGCACAGTTCCTTTTGTCGATAAAAATGATTATTATTATGCAATTTTACCTTGTGGGCATATTAGAATTATTCCAGACAAAAAGCTTGTTTTTCATAATAGTTGGATAAACTGTAGAGACTGTGGTATGAAGTCTACTTCAGAAAAAATTGTTATTGGTATGGCGCAGGAGGGTTCTTCTGTTTCTTATTTAGCAAGAGATGAGTGGTTAAAAAAAGAAGAAGCAAGCCTTTCTTCTGATGATCGCAAAATAATTAACTCTTTAAATGAAGTGCAAGAAAATGGTCAATATGTTGATGTACAAGCTTGCATACAAGGCGTCCAGGATGAAAGCTTTATTATTTCGTTTGTTTTTACCTATGAAAAGAATAATACGAGGATAAAGCATTGTTATTCCTGTAAGGGAATTTCTGGCCAGCATTGTATTATTTTTCCATGTGGACATGCATTTGTTTTTGATGAAGAAAATTTTGTAATGCAGTCTAACTTACATAATATGCAACAGCCATGCACTTGTCCTTGTTGTGCTGTGTCATGTTCTATAATAGACTTGGCATTGATTAGGGCTCGAGATTTATCAGAGGCTTTAGCTACAAAAAGACCTACTCCGCTTAAAGTGTATAAGCCCTATTTAGAAATCTTTTTTGAAGATAAAATAAGTGAACTGTATGGGTATCTTTTTTCATAGTGCTTATCTTAAATAAAGTGTGAATATATGATACCCTTGATGGGCAGTATAATTATTATGAATCTTTGTAGGGAAATGGTGCATGAAAACTCAAGCTCAATCTGAATTGCGGTGCGGAACCATTACAGAACTTCTTGTTGGTCAAAAAGTTACACTTAATGGATGGGTTGATATAAGAAGAGATTTGGGTGGCCTTGTATTTATTTCATTACGAGATCGAACAGGAACTGTACAGCTTGTTATTAATGATGCAGCCAGTGAAGAGCTTAGGCAATGCGCTCATCAGGTTCGCAATGAGTTTGTTATTTCTGTTAAGGGTACAGTGCATAAACGCTCTCCTGCAGCTATCAATAATAAGCTTAAGACAGGTGCTATCGAAGTTGTAGTAACAGAGCTTGATATTTTGAATAAAGCAAAAGAACTACCGTTTAATATTAATGAAAAATCATTTGCTGTCTCAGAAGAGCTTAGGCTTAAATATCGCTATCTTGATTTGCGAAGAGAGTCTATGCAAGATCTACTTCACATGCGTCACAAAATTAGTAGTATTGCTCGCACATACCTAGAAGAGCTTGGGTTTTATGATATTGAAACGCCTATTTTGACTCGTAATACTCTTGAGGGGGCACGAGAGTTTATTGTCCCAAGTCGGGCAAGTAAGGGGTACGGTTATGCGCTGCCTCAGTCGCCGCAGGTATATAAGCAGCTTTTGATGGCAAGTGGTGTTGATCGTTATTATCAAATTGCTCGTTGCTTTCGTGATGAAGCCTTACGTGCAAATCGTCAACCAGAGTTCACCCAAATTGATATAGAGATGTCATTTGTTGAAGAACAAGATATTTATGAAATGAGTGAAGGTCTTTTTACTCGCTTGTTTGACAAAATTTTAGGGATTACACTCACATCTCCTTTTGCTCGATACTCATATGATGAAGTTTTTGATTCATATGGATCAGATAAGCCTGATCTACGATTTGGAATGAAAATAAAGGATTGTACATCTTTATGTGAGTCTCTTAATGTACATTTTATGAGCTCTGTATTTGAGAGTGGTGGAAGAGCCGGAATTTTATGTGTAAAAAATCAAAAATTTTCACGCAAGCAACTTGACGAATGGACAAGAATTGCCAAAGATGAGTGTGGTGCTAGTGGCCTAGTTTATCTTTTTTTTAAGGAAGATGGATCAGTGAGTTCACCTCTTGCTAAATTTCTTCCGGAAGATATTTTTCATCGTTTGGCAAAAATTATTCCTGATCTTACACAAGATGATACGCTTTTCATGGTTGTAGGTGAGTATAAAACAGCTTGGGCAGCTCTTGGGCAGCTGCGCCTTAAACTGGGGCGTGCGCTCCAGCTGATTAATGAGGCAGAACATTCTCTTTTTTGGGTGACAGATTTTCCTTCTTTTGAATGGGATAGTGAGCAAAAGAAGTGGCAAGCATGTCATCATCCCTTTACCTCTGCGCAAATTGGATGGGAAAAACTTGAAATAAAGGATATGAAAGCGCGGGCTTATGATCTTGTTTGGAATGGTGAAGAGGTTGGTGGAGGATCAATTCGTATTCATGACTATGAGACGCAAAAAAAAATGTTTTCATTGATTGGGTTGAGCAAAATTGAAATTGAGCAAAATTTTGCATTTCTTCTGGAGGCTCTTCAGCTTGGTTATCCACCAGAGGGGGGGATAGCTTTTGGCCTTGATCGTCTTATTATGAGTTTTGCGGGTGTAAATTCAATTAGGGATGTTATTCCTTTTCCAAAAACAAATAAGGGTGCTTGTTTGATGATGGAAACTCCCTCTTTAATTTCTGAAAAAGAGCTTGAAGATCTTGGTTTAAAACATTTTACTCCTGAGAAAAATTAATTTGTGGCGGAAGCATTTTTTCAGACTCAGGTATGAATAGAGCAAGGTCTTTTTTGGCAAGGATTTCAATACACTCAGGCCAATGAAGAGCTGCTATGTTAAAAAGATCTCCTTCATATCGGTAATATAATGATAAATTGACTGCTTGTGGTCTGAGCAGAGAATTCAAAATGTTAAATGATTTGAAGTTGCTTGTTACGGCATAATATAAGGGGGTTTTTCCTTCATTGTCTACAATATCAGAAAAAGCTCCTTGCTGGATAAGATACTCTGTTACATGCACGTGAGATTCCTTACCATTTGTTTCAGAGTAGGTGTTATTTATAACTGCGTAATGAAGGGCTGTTTTTCCATTATTATCTTGTGCATTGATATTAATCGAGTCTTTTAAAAGGTGAATGTTGTTTGTACGTTGGTATATTGCTGCATAGTGCAGAGCTGTGCGTCCAGATTGATCTTTAATTTGTGTATTAACATTGGCATTCATAAGGGTTATCACAGAGTTTTGATTGATATTCATTGCTGCATAGTGGAGGGCCGTGCAACCTTGAGAGTCTATTTTATCTTTTTGAATATTTGTATTGAGGAGTAGAGAAAGTACCTTATTCATATTATGAATTGCTGCATAGTGTAAAAATGTTTTTTCTATTAAATTTTGTTTGCGAGCTTGAGCTTCGCACATTGAAAGCGCCTGTTCTATTTTCCCTTGATTGACTAGTTCTACAAAAATATCAAAATTATTACTTTTTTGTGGTTGAAGAAGGCTCTGACTTCTTTGGCTTTTGACTTGAATACTCTCATTCGGGCGAAAGAGTATAAAACTTTTTTGTCTTAAATTGGGACAAGGCTTGCTTGAATATAGCGATGAAAAAGGGCTTGTAATTATAATAGCATAAAAAGTTATATAAATAATTTTCATAAAAATTCCCCTATTCCCCATGTATTAATAATATTTTTCCAGTCCTCATTATAGAAGAGTAAAAATAGACAAGGTTAAGCATCCAGTCTTTGGACATTGTCTAAAGTAAAGCTTCTCTATATATTACGATATATTTTTTTTTATCTGATTGAAAGAGTATTGATTTTTATTACAAACATTACAAATATGTTATATTTGTAAATTATTGTTGGTACAATAAAGAAAAGCACTTATGTTGTATGTTGTATCAAAAAACTATTTAGTTGATGAAAAAGTTAGGGAACGTCCTGGACGCTATCGTCGTTATTTTGAAGCAAAGCGATAGGATCTATCGTTAGACCCAATCATTCACGAAGTGAGTTGCAGAGTGATGATTTTGAAAGAAAAGTCTCTGCCAAGTTAGGTCTGTTTGGCTATAGAAAGGGGTGTTGGTTTTATGAAGGTAATTTTGTGGATATTTATATTTTCTTTATCTATTTCATGTGCCTTAGCTCAAGATTCTGATGAAGTAAAGAGATATGGAAAAGGTCTTTATCAATGTATTGATAATGTTCAGCTGAGTGAGCCATGCTCAAAAAATATATTTTCTTTTATTGATTCATTACCAGAAGAAATTGCTCGAAAAATGACAACTTTTTTGCAGCACTATCTTCATCATGATTACTTTAAGGATCGATGTACGCTTTCTCCTCTTGAGGTAATTGCAGCAGACGAACAGGTATGCAATATTTTTGTTCAAGAAAATGATTTATTTATTTTGTTAAGTGATTATCGGGCATTACTGTATGAAAAAGGAGAGAAAGAGCCTATTCTGTTTTTATGTATGGATGATGATATTCGATTATTGCAATTATTGCCCAAATCTGTTGTTGCAGGGCTAGAGTGTGGGGATCTCGTTTTTTATGAAGAAGAGAATGATGATCATCTTGTTTGTTGTAATAGTGCCATTACTTCTCTAACCTTTACGCTTGATGGTTTTTTACTTGTGGGTAGTTCTTCTGGCGAAATTTGTATGGTTAACTCCGAGACAAAGCAGGTAGAGCACAGTATGATAAGCCATAATGGAGCTGTAACTGGAATTATTGATATGCTTGATGGGGGAATTATAAGTTGTTCACTTGATGGAACAATTAAACAATGGAGTTGCAATAAAAAAGTTCTTAATCAGGTGCTTTATCAGTCACAGAGTCCAATTACTCATATTGTGCAAAAGGATAATCAGCTTATTGTTTGTTTACAAAGTGGTCAAATAGAGCTTATTGATAAAAATACAGGTGTATTGCTTAATGTTTTGAGTGGACACGCTGATGTTGTTACTGCTGTTGCGATAACTGCACTGGGAAATATAATAACAACTTCTAGAGATCATACTATTAAAATTTGGCATCCTTCGATTAACAATAGTATTTTTTCTTTTGATGTACATGATGACATTTATGCTTTAATTGTTAATCGAAATGGAAATATTATATCAGGGTCTAAGGATAATGTTATAAAAATTTGGAACTGTGAAGATCTGAGTCCTTTTGGAGTTGTAGACTTGCTCCAGTTAATTTTGCTTATTAAAATTGAGACAGAGGGTAGAATTCATCAACAAAAGCGACTCTTTTTAAGCAGTGACTGGCACGCCTTATTCCAAACGCTTCCCCTACAGTTACAAAAATACTATGGTCACAAAATTTTAAATTAATACTGAGAAAGTTATCTTTGCAAATAAGCTCTATCGCAAATAAAGATCTAGTTTGTAAAAATACAGGGGTTTACCCTTAGACTGCTACTCTATCTCTAAACTCTATCATTCACAATCACAGTTGCTAATTTGGCTTTGATGTACTGTGAATGATAGAGTGATAATTTTGGATAAATGAACTATTTAATTTGCGACACTATAGAGTTTTTCAGGGATAGAAATTGTTTGATTGGTGCCAGCTGCAAATTGTTCAACTTTTTGTTCAAATACGTTCATAAATATTTTGCGGCTGAGTATGTATTCTTCAGTCCGATAGCATGCTGCACGCATTTCATCAACCATAAAGGCAATATCTCTTCCGGTAAATCCTTCTATGATAAGAGCTGCATCATAAATAAAAGAGTCATCAATTTCATGATTATTAATAGAAAGAGTGACTGTGTGTTCATTTTCATCTATATCTTTAATCTTACGACTGTCATTAGAAATATATTTTTGAAGATATGTATTAATTAATCGAATACGTTCACTGTGTCCAGGAGCATTAACTTCTAGTTGCTTATGCATACGGCTCATAAATGCAGAATCAAGTTCGTAACGATGATTAGTTGCGCCAACAATCATAAATTTAGTAGAAAGTTCTCCTGTGCGAGATAAAAAAGCATTAAGCAAATTAACTGCACGCTGACTAGCCTTAGCACGATCTCGGGCAAAAGCATCAATTTCATCAATGAAAATGATAAGCCCTTTGGTAGAATTCTCTGCCCAGTCAAAAAGTTTATGCAGTTCTTCAACATCTTTCCCATCTGCAAACTGTGCAAAGTCAGCTCCAGACATGATTGCATAGTCCATACCAGTATAGCGAGCAAGAAGCTTGGCAATAGTTGTTTTACCTGTTCCAGGAGGGCCGTAAAGAAGTAAATTTTTATGAGGGAGGCCCACCTTATAATTTGATGTAGCATCAAATGAAATTGCTTTTACTTTTTCATCAAGTTTCGGATGAACTACCAAGTCTTTAAAAGAGAGTTCATGAGCCTTTTCATTTCCTAAAAAAGCATTATAAATTTTTTCTTTTGTGCCAATAATTGATGTTTCTCGTACAAGCTGGGGAACTCCCATTTTGGTCATAACATAATTATAAAAGAGTTTGAATGAAAAATAGGAGAGAATAAGTCCTGCTCCTGCAAGGGAAACAATCACTCCTGTCCGATTCATCACATCAGAGCTAGTGAGATGTTTAAGATTGTCAAGTTGACCTTTTCGCTTTTGCTCAGCCTGAACTGCTGCGCAGGCAATTTCTTTCCGTCTATTTGCCTCAGCTTGCGTAATATCTTGAAAGGTTTGCGCACCGCTTGAGATAAGGCCTAAATATGTCTGACCTGCTTGTTGAGCAAAATTCAGCATTACATCTTCTGCCTTCTGTTGTCTATCAAAAGCCTTAATTTTTTCTTGATATACTTCTTTCGACATTAGTCCCTGAGAGAATTCTTGTGCGGCTTTTTCTCGTTGGGCATCTCGAGTTATGCCAGAGTTAGCAAGGCCATCCAACTCACTTGCTATTTCAGCTTCAGCTTCTCTAGCAAGATTTGCAAAAAAATCGCGAGTTACTCTCTCGGTGGATGCGGAATTATTATTATTGTTTGAGGGAGCTGCATTGAGATTGCTGGCTAAGAATAATAATGAAAAAATAAAGTACTTGATATATATATGCATAATAAAACTCCTATTCGGTTTGAAAAAGGCTTTTTTAATATTTAAATTTCTAGATAATTATGTAGAGTTATGGGCTAAGGTGAAAGAATCCATTGGGCAAAATCAATAATTTTTGGAGAGAGTGCCGCTAAATAAAAAAATGTATTTATTGTTGTTTGCTTAGACTTTCTAGTTGTTAACCAATGAATAAAGGAACGAGAAGTTATATGAATATAAAAATCTTTGATCTCTTGTTGAATGATTATTTTTTTATCAATAAGCGCACAATTTTTTTCTGCATTAAGAAGTTGCTCAAGTTCTGAATAGTATTTACTTGATATTTCATAAGTAATATTTTCAATATATTCATTAATATTGTCATTATAAATTTTAACTTGACTAATGATCTCTTTGGCAAACAAAGCTTTCCAGTCTGTTGCCCAGCTAGGCATAGATATAATATCTGGAAGAAAGGACTCACCAATATCATTGAGAGACAATGGTGTAGGAAATGAAATGATTAATGATGCAAGGCTAAAAATTGATACTAGACTTACATGTATTTCTGGTGGACTAAAATCGCAATTCTTTTTTTGATATTGATCTATGCTAATTGCTTGATTAATATAATCAAAAATATAATTTATTAAATGTGATCTATCTGAGGAGCTTGTAAGTGAGACAATAGATTTTGCAAAAAATGATGCACAAGAGAAAGATGCAATAAATTTTGTTTTTTTGGAAGAAAAATGAGTATGCAGATTATCACTAATTTTTTTGTGAACTTTTTTCCTTGTTATCTCTTTTTTTTGCTCAGAGGCTTCACTGTTTTCTACTTCAAGCAATTCTTGAGCAAGATTAAGAAGAATATCTTGGTTGCAAATAAGACCTCGAATCATTTCTTTACTTAATTGGATGTACCAATTTTTATAAATCATGAAATCAATAAAATAACTTGTGATAATAGGGGTAAGAGTATTAATATCTTTATTGTATATACTTATGTAATAATTATCGAATTGAATTGGTGGGAAAATTGATGTATTTTGCTGTTTTTTTTCATTCGTTTCTTGTTCAAGCAAGCTATCTTCAACGTCAAAGAGAATTTCATTAACAAATTCATCTGTATATTGTTGGGAAAGAGTATCTGCGTTTTGAATAATGGTATCTATTTCATCTGAAGAAAAAGATTTAACCGATTGAGTATCCGGTATGGCCTGGAGCCGAAGCTCCAGTGCCCCACACCAGAGAATAAGAGTAGTGAAGATTACTTTAAAATACTTTTTAAGCATTTGAGACCTTAGTTATAATAAAATCTTGATAGGCATTTATTTAATTTATTCTTTGCTTATATTTATTTAATTTAAATGTTTAACTTTTTTCGGAAATTTTATTTTAAGCGAAGTTCTTACATGCTAACAGCTTTTAAAATAATATCAACAATATGGATTATCATTGTTAACAATAAAAGGCTGTTTTTAAAGAAAAACAGCCATAATATTTTATATTATTAAATTATTTAGGCCGTTTGTCATTTTATTTTATTATGTCAATATGGTGAATATAGGCTGTTAAAGGCGTGTGATATATTAAAAGTAGTTTATTGGGGGTTATCTACATGATTATAGTATTAAGTTTTTTAGTTACTTTTTGCTTGATGTCTGTTGGAAATTTTTATTCTGCTGTAAATGTGGTTTTTGAGTTTCCGCAAACAGATCAAAATATCAATGGTCAAGAGCCTTCTGTTTCTCGAGTTGAAGAGATTATTGATGAAGGTGTCTCAGACCTGAATGCTTCTAGTGAGGAGAATCAAGAGGTTCAGCAAAATACACAATTCTCTTTTAACGATATTATTCGTTGTTTGGCTGATGGACGATTTGGTGATTTTTTAGAGTATGTTAGGGAAGACGAGAGAGCTTTATCTCGTGCGATTGTTTCAGGTGCTGAAAACAATAATGACTTTAATTATGTCTGGTATTTAGTTTTTATTCATTTATGCACTTATACTCCTGACTCGTCTGACACCTGTTGCAGGCAGCAGATTGCATGCTTGCTTTGGTTATTAAAACAAGATTTATTTAATGAAGCTTTCGATCTTTTTTTTGGTACAGATCGGGAGCACTTTTTATTTACCTTAGTTAAGCAAAAAAATCGCTTAGTTGAATTAGTTACAGAGGGAGAATGGGGTCAAATTTTAAGAGCTGTTAATAACTCTTTTCGCAAGATGAGTCACCTTTCAAATTTTGATATAGCTCGGCACAGGTCTTTCTTTAAAGATAATGATACAGATTTTCCATTATTATTTTGTGCTGCGAAGAATAATTTACCTAACTTGGTGCATGTTTTATTATCAAACGGGCTTGAAGTTTATAATTCTCCAACTGTTGATATAAATGCACGAGATAGTAATGGGAACAGCCTTCTATTTTATGCTATTCATCATGAACTTCGCGATCTTGTTTATCTGTTGCTGCGTTATACTCCTCGAGAAGAATATAACTGGTTGAGTCTGCATGACCTTTATGACGGTCAAACACCATTAATGATTGCCATAAGCAAACAAGGCTTTAATAATAGGATTATTCCTCTGCTTGTTAGTAATTCTTTTAATGTTATTAATGAGCAAGATCAAAATGGAGAGACGGCCTTGCACAAGGCTATTGCTCAAGGAAGACAAGATTTTGTCGACGCATTACTTAAGATTAGAGATCCTCAAACTAGAGAATTTTCTATTAATTTATCTGATAAAAATGGAATGTATAAAGATATTTTGTTGTATGCTATGAATTGTCAGGCATCACGAGAAATATTTAACTTGCTGCTTCAGCGTGGAGCCTTTATTGGAAAAATTACTACATTTTTTAATGAAAGTATTTTTGATAATAACTTTGTTAGAAGCTATCGAGACTCTAGCTTTCTTTTTAATGCTATAATGGCTGAGAACGAAGAATTGATTGAGCTTGCTTTAAGCAATAGAGGGCGTGAAAATAGAAGTAAAAATGATATTAATGATCGTTATCATATTTATTATAATCTTGAAGATTTTGGAAATGTTCAACGAGGACAGGAGTTAGATTGTCAGACACCATTGATGTTGCTTTTCTATAAAAATTTTTCAAATAACCTTATGAGAAGAGCAATTGTGAGTTTTGCTCCAATTGTTGATGAACGAGATTCGCTTGGAGAAACTGTTTTACATAAAGCAATAGCCCTGCACAAAACACCACTAGTCAAACTGCTCCTTGAAGCGAGAAATGTGGTTGACCAAGGTGAGAGTATTGTTCGGTTAAATAAGCCTCTTTATCAAGATATTTTGTTATATGCTGCAAGTTGGAATGCTCCTGCTGATATTATTAAATTGTTAATTGATCATGGTGCTTGTCATAGTAAAATTACAAAATTAGTTAAAGCCGATATTTTTCCTATGGATTTTGTTCAGCGATTTGAAGATGAAGGGTTAAACACTATTTTTGATGTACTAGTAAAATATAGTCATAATTCTCCTTATCTTCGTTCAACTTTTAACTTGTTGCTTAGGAGTTCAGAGCTGCTTAGTTTGAGAGAGGATGAGTCAAGAGTTGGGGATATGATAGAGAAAGCAAAAGAAGCGCTATGCTTTGGACAAAGTCAGTTTGCCTTAATATCTGATATTTCTAGAGATTTTGGTTTATGGAAAAGAGGGCCATTAAGAAGAACTCCTGTAGGCGAGACTTTAGTAAATGAAGAGGTTCTGGTGAGAGGTGAAGCAGAAGATAATCAGCATGAGTCATCTTCTTTTTCTTCAGAATTAAGTAGAAGTCAGGGCGTTTCAGCTGCTAATCCAAGCACTTTAGCTGCTGATGGTGTGTCTTTGAGCTCTGCTGGAGTTTTGAATGAAGACCAAGAGCCTGAAGAGTTACAGCCAACTTTTGTGGTTAAAGCTTGTCAGTATTTTGTATGTGCAGGTGTTGTTGAATATTTAACTGGTGGTATCTCTTCTGCTATTGGTTGTCTTGGTTCTTTAGCAACATATATAGTTGGCTAGACGTTAAAGAGCCGCTTAGTCAAGGTTAAAAGTTCTTCTTTCGTCTTTTTTCCAAGAGAGCTTCCTTTTATCTTGTTGTTTTCAATGAAAAGAATTAACGGGACGCTGTCTATTGCTCCAGTCCCCAGGCTTGTTACTTCAGATAAAAGAGATGAGTTAACATTAAGTTTATAACAGGCAATTTTCCCTGTCTGCTCATGTGCTATTTGTTCAATTATTGGTAAAAGCGCCTTGCATGGTTGGCAATAAGTTGAGTAAAGATCAAGAATAACAGGTAGGGGGGATTGCCTTATAAGTTTGTTAAACTCTTCTTTTGTTGATATTTCTTTTACTTGTCCTGCATGTTTTAGTTCAATGGCTTGCATATTTTTAGGTATTTGTTTTTGTTGCTCCATGAATTCTTTATTGTTAAAGCCGATGTGTTCTAAAAAGCTATTTGCTTGAAGAGCAGCCATACATCCCTGACCTGCTGCAGTAATTGCTTGAACAAATTCTTTATCACAGACATCCCCTGCGGCAAAAATACCAGGCATTGATGTTTCTTGGTGATTTTTAAGGAGTAAAAATCCTTGTTCGTCTTGTGCTAGTAGATTTTTAAAGAGGTAAGTGTTGGGGCGGGATCCAATTGCTAAAAAGAGCCCGTCAACTTCCATATTGCTGATAGACTGATTAGCATTATTAACTAGGGTTAATTTTGTTACCTTGGTTCCGTCACCATGAATTTGAGTAACACTAGTATTAAAAATTACTGTTACATTTGGCAGATTTAAAACGCGCAGTTTGGTTCTTTCATCTTTTGCCTTGAAATGATCTTTACGTACAATTATGGTGACATGCTTTGCAATATCTGCAAGATATGAGGCTTCAGTAAATGCAGCATCTCCTCCTCCAACAATAGCTACCTTTTTTCCTTTGTATAGTGAGCCATCGCAAACAGCGCAATTACTTACTCCTTTACCCCAGTATCCACTATCTCCTTGTTCTCCTGGAATATTAAGATAATTTGGTTCTGTGCCCATAGCAATGATTACACTTAGGGCTTTGTGCAAATATACGTTACCAGTTTGACTATTTTTTGTAGTGATACTGTAAGGCCATGAGTTTAAATTAATATTAATTACTTCATCTGGAATAATTGATACACCTTGGTTTTCAATCTGTTTTTTGATATCTTCAACAATCAACGCGCCTGGTTTATCATTTACTCCTGGCCAATTTCGTACTGAATGGGATTGAGCAAGGGCTCCACCTTGCTTGTTACCTTCAATAACAACAGTTTCAAGTGATGCCTGGCTGCTGTAAAGGGCTGCTGTTAAGCCTGCAATGCCACCACCAATAATAACGATTGGTGAAACAGGCTCATTATGATTGAGATTGTTGAGCTCAATTGTCGGGGTTGATTGTTTTGGTTGAGTTTTTTTATTTTGAGGCGAGCTGCATCCAGAAAAAGCAATAATAAAAATAAATAAACTAGAACTAATCTTTTTATACATAATCATGTTCCCATATAAAGGGTTCGTTAGTTTTATATGGTTGCTGATTTTACATGACTATTTTAAAACTTGCTAGAAACTAATTAAATAGATGAGTTCTGCTTTTATTAGATATGCTTTTAATTTGATATCTATGAATATCACCCAGTAGCTCATTAATGAATTACTGGGTGATATTCATAAAAGATTTGTATTGTCAGCTTTGTTGAATTGATTCTTAATTAACTGCCAGGAAGAATGTTCTGGTGAGCTTGCTTAATTGCCTTTTTCTTTTCTTCATCTGTTGCGCCAGGGGCAAAATGAACGAACGTCTTTTTTACGGTTCCACTTGGCAGTGTTGTGCTAACGGCTACTTGTTCATTTGTTGGTTGCTCCGAAACTGGTTGGGATGGTTGTTTTTTTATTAGGTGACTTTTTACATTTTCCTGAAATTTAATAAATCGTTCATTAAATTTTTCCATGTTAGTAGTCATTCTTGCAAGCCATTGAGATCGTTTTTCAATAGCAGCTTGTAGTCCTTCTTCAAATCTTGTAATATTCTGATTGAGTTTTTGAAGCCAGTTTGAAAACTTATCAATTCTTGCTTGAGCTTTTGCACTAACTTTTGGTTTTAATTTTTTTAGTTCTGCAGATTGTTGTGCAATATTCTTTTTCATCATAGCTGCTTTTGCATAAATCTCTTCTATTTTATTGCCCATTTGAGCATTCAGTGATGCAGCCCCTAATAATGCCAGAATTATCGTGGCTAATTTTTTTTTATTCATCAATGCTACCTTCTGCTTCTTGTGGGGTTACACCTGCTTTGTTTTCAAGAGCTCTAACTCGCTTACGAAGGTTCATTATAGCGTTTCTCATTTTTCTAAAGCGTCTTTTATAGACATCATTTAATCTTTCAAGGTCTTCACGAGCTGCATCTTTAACCTGGTCTATTCTTTGAAGAGCGTATGATGAATCGCCACCACCTCGATTACTATTGGCAAGGGCGGCAGTTGTGCCGATATTACTTAATGCGCTAAATCCAATTGCTGCTGCAAGGGCTCCATTGTCACTTGCTTGCAGATTGCTCATGAGGCTGGCTCCTAAGGCAAGTAAAATAACTTTTTTCATCTGTTCTCCTTTTGGGATTATATAAATATTACGGACGACGTCTCAACAATAAAATGGCAAGCATGGTGACGGCAATAAACAATCCTCCAATGATAACCATTAATAACATCATAAAATTATTTGATTGTGCGCGATTTTGTTTTTCCGTAAGTTGTTTGGTAGGTGCATTTTGATCAGTCTCTGTATTCAGAGTATCAGTCTTCTTAACTTCTTGTTTTTGACTAAGAAGGACAATGTTATTCTCTCCCATTGTGCTCAGGTTGAGATTTACATTTTTATTTTTTGTATACATCATATTTGAATAAGAAAGTATTAGGGTTGCAAGTAGTATAAAAATATTATTTTTCATAATAAAATATCCTTTGCCTACAGATTATCATACATCTATCTAAATCGTATCACTTTAATATTCAAATAAGCAATATTTTTGTTTTTTTATAATTTTATAAAGTGGAAGGTTTAGGGTTACAAGAAGAACTCTTCTGAATGCTTGGGTCTTTCATGCTTTTTATTAAAGAGCGAAATAAGAAAGAAAAAATTTTCCCCTTATGACATGAGCGCTGTTAGCCCTTTTAAGTAAATGCGTAATTTTTTGATTGTGCAAGCTAGAATGTTCTTTGCTATACATTGAACAAGAAAAAAATGTTTGCTTTTATGGAGATGGTTCTATTTTCGAAACCTCACCAAAAATTCTTGTTTGCTTACCCATTTAAAGAGCTTAAAATACTTGTTCTGCGCTCGTAAGAACTTGTTGAAGAATATCCCCCAGCAATCACTCTTCATTGGGAAGGTGAGCATTCAGTTCTAACGCCTTAAGCAATCTTTTATTCTTTCCTAATTGAGAGCTCCTTTTTTATTTTGTTCTTGGCTATTTTTGTGAATTTGGAGCTCTCATTAAATTTATATTTTTTTAAAGTATTACTTTTCGGATAAGCTCTAAAGTTTTATGTTTTTTACTCAGAGTTATTTTTTGCATTAAAAAGTTTTTTTCTAAGAGCTTTTATTTCAGCAGTCATTCCTTGAGCGGCTGTGCGTGCTTCTGCAAAGGTGGGTTTACGATCATTAGCCTCTGTTCTTTTAACGACTTCTTTTAAGTGAGGACCTTCATATGTTGCCTCTTTAAGTAATTGTTTTACGAGTCCTTTGATTTCAGGTAAGAAGTATTCTTTCTTCGGGTCAAAGCTGCTAAGTTTGACTGAAGTATTATTAATATATTGATTAATTTCTTTTCGCTTGTTTTTTAACTGGTTAATTGTCTCAAGGACTTTTTTGTTTTCAGGGTTCTTATTGATATCGAGAGATTTTTTAAAGGTTTCAGTTTTTTCTTTAATTGCTTCTTCCATCTTTGTTACTTTATTGATTTTTTCAGTATCTCCTTGAAATATAATCATATGCATAGACTCTCTTAATCCTGTTATATTTACTGAACCATTTTCATGCTTGACTTTTGTTTGTGCTGTTTTACGGTTTATTTTTTTTCTATGCTCTTTTTTAAATGCTTTAAGTTCTTTGCGCATATTTTTGAGTTCTTCTCGCATTTTTTGTTGATCTGCAGAGAGTACATTTTTTTTGGTTTTTGATTTTTTACCAAAAACTTGTTGTGTATTAAGTCCTCCTATAAGAGCAAAAGCTACAAGGGCTACATTAAATTTAGATAAGAAAGTCTTCTTCATAATTGTCTCCTTTTGATAATAGAGTTTATTTTTTATGTAATACAACGCCTTAGACAAGTAAACATCTTAGTTATATTCGTATTATTAAAAATCCTCTGTTGATAATTATATATTTATCAATAAACACTCTTTTTTATAGTTTTATCACGTTTTAATTAAAAATAGCAATAGAATTAGGCTTTTTTTGTTATTTATCTAGTCTGGCTACGTAGTGGAGCTTATTAGTGGTATACTTTCATAAATTATTTAAAAATCATATTTTATTATTTTACTGAGAAGGGAAGCGATGCAATCAAAGCTGTTTTCGTTTATAGATCAGGAGTTAGCGCGTCAGGAAGCTTGCATTAACTTGATTGCGTCAGAGAACTACACGAGCAAAGCAATCATGCACTTGACAGGTTCTCTGCTTACCAATAAGTATGCTGAAGGTTATCCTGGGCGGCGTTATTATGCTGGTTGCGAGTTTGTTGATAAAGTAGAAAATTTTGCTCTTGAGCAGTGTAATATGCTTTTTCATGCTGAGCATAGTAATGTTCAACCTCATTCTGGTTCAAATGCGAACAGCGCCGTTTACTTGGCAACCCTGAAAACAGGAGATACTATCGTTGCTATGAATCTTGCTGCAGGAGGACACTTAACGCATGGTCACCCAATTAATTTTTCAGGCAAGCAGTATAAGTTTGTTCATTACGGCGTTAATAAAGAGACTGAGCGTATTGATTATGAAGAGATTGCTCGATTAGTTGAGCAAAGTAAGCCGAAGCTTGTTATTGCTGGAACTTCTGCTTATGCGCGGCTAATTAATTATGCCAAAGTTGCTGATATTGCCCAATCATACGGAGCTTTGTTTATGTATGACATGGCTCATATTTCTGGTCTTGTGGCTGCAGAGGTAGTTCCAACTCCAGTGGGCATTGCTGACATTATAACCAGCACAACGCATAAAACCCTGCGAGGACCTCGTGGTGGTATTATTTTGAGCCGCAAAAAGCTGGGAAAAGCTATTGATAAAGCGGTTATGCCAGGAACCCAAGGTGGTCCACTCATGCATGTGATTGCTGCCAAAGGTCTTGCTTTTGAGCTTGCTCGTAAGCCTGAGTTTAAAGAGTATCAAAAGCAAGTACTTAAAAATTCACAGATTATGGCAGAGACTTTTCAATCACTTGGTTATAAGTTGGTGACTGATGGGACTGATACACACTTGCTTATTGTTGATTTGCGAACACTTCCTAATGGACGCAGCAAGATTAATGGTAAAATTGCTGAAGAAGCGCTTGAAAAGTGTGGTATTATCTTGAATCGTAATATGGTGCCGTTTGATACTGAAAGTCCACTAATCACCAGCGGTGTGCGTATTGGTTCAGCTGCAATTACTACTCGAGGCATGAAAGAAAAGGAAGCGCAAGAAATTGTTTATTTAATTGATGAGGCATGGACGGCTCATGATAATGATGCTCAGCTCAAATTGATTGCGCAAAGAGTAGCTTTGTTGAGTAAAGCTTTTCCTGTTTACAAGGCTTGTCCGGCTGATTCAAAAGTATATTCATCTTGTTCGGTGATATAGTTTATTTTTTTTAAGATTGTCACTTTGGAATTCACGAAGTGCATGATAGAGTCTCGTGATAGACTCTATCGCCCATCTCTCTGAAGCGAAGCGATAGAGTCAAAAATGACCACAATATTTGTACAAACGAGAATGTTCTTTGCTTCATATTCGTGTTTTTTCAATTGCCAGCTTGATATCTTCTGGTACTGAGGCATAAATTTCTTGTTCTTTTTTGTCTTGCAGATCTTTTTTTCTAATATTTCGCCACTGGTCAAGCATCCAGATGAGAGATTGCTGGTCTGAGGTAAGTTGAAAAAATACTTGAGCTGCAGGTGTTGGTAATCGCCA
>CAYMBP010000025.1:0-18894 GCA_964388745.1 uncultured Pseudomonadota bacterium
AGCTGGCATTGGCGTAGTATCTTGAAGTGTGACAGTTGCATCATTCTCTCGTTTTGGGATAGCTTCTACGGTTCTATCTGTTCTTGTTAATCGAGTTGTTGGGGGCTCAGGTTGAGGAGCTGGGATTAATTCCTCCTCTGATCTTAAAGCTTGTTCTGACTCTTCTTTTTCTGCTTGAGTTAGTGCTGCCTGTTCAGCTTGTTGAGTATTTGCAGGTTTATTTTCTGAGTTTAACTTTTTTATTCGTTCATCATAATGTTTTATCCAATTTATCCACGCATTTGGATTATGTCTGTATAATGCAGATGTTTGTAATTGATCTAATAATTGTCTTACTTGTATCGCTTGCTCTCTGGTTCCATTTTTAAATGCATTAACAACTTTATTTATGCATGGCTGTATATGATAAGGAAGGGCCCAGGTTACAGTTGGAATAGTGACAATCGCTGGTAACTGAGCTAAGATTTGCTCTGCAGGTTGATTAACAAGCTTTTGTACCTGATTAATTCTTGGTTGATCTTCTTTTTTAAGTTGTTGTACTCTTTGTAAGTATGGTTTTCTAAGCTTAATAATTTCATTTCTTAGTACTTCACCTTCTGGGGTTTTATATGCATTACACCATGAAAGCACGCTAAGTATGTGATTCATATATTCAACTTCACGGTAATAATTCATATCAATTTGTGATTCAAGAAGCTTTATTGTTTTAAGCAAATAATCCTGTTGATCTGATGCAAGTCTTTCTCCATGTGAGGCTAGTTGCTCATTCACAAATTTATGAAGGTGAGCAAGTTTTCTTTCAAGTGTTGGATGAGCATCTAATAGAGGAGGAAGAACTACTTTAACATTTGTTGTTCCAGTTGGCGCTTCAAGTTCCTTTATTTTAGGCTTTATCTTTTTTTCGGCAAAATTAATAATTTCTTCTTTTCGGTTAGGGTGAGAGAGCTGTCGTGAAATAAGGCTACGAAGTATTTTGTATAATGTATGATAATGATTATATGTCTGAGCTGCTGGTACAACAGTATTGAGAATAAAATCTGTAACAGCATTTCTTGTTGCGCCATTAGCAAAATATTTATCTCTTTGTGTTAATTGCCACATTAAGTTATGGATATTATTAATTTTTCTTTGTAGGCTTTTAGCAGAATTAAACAGGGCTTGAAATTTTTCAATAATAGCTAAGTCAACTCCTCCTTGATTCATTATTTGTTTCATGCGTTCATCTAATGAATTGCGATAGACAAATAATTCATTTTTTCTTTCTGGGCGACACAACTGCCAGAAGAGGATTCTATTAATAGCTGTACGAAGTTGTTGAATTTCATAATAGGATTGAGCTGTAGGGGCAACCGTATTCATAAAGAAGTTAACAATTGCATCTCGAGTTGGACCACTTCTAAAGGACCGTTCTTTATGCCAAAGTTGATGAAGATAAGAATTTAAATTCTGAATTTTTTTTAATGGGGTCTTTCCTAGTTCAAACTGTCTTTTTAACTCATTTATAATGGAAGTGTCAACACTTCCTCCTTCCATCAGTTCTACTTTATGCTTGTTAAGAACATCTCGATAGGTAGCAGAGTATATATTTATATTTTTTATTGGCCGAAGATCTGTCCATGTTATTGCATTTACAAGACGTATTAAATGGGTAATTTGATAATAATCATTCATATCAATGAGGCTCATGTAAGAGTCAAGCATATTTTTTGTATAATCTCTGTCTTCTTGTGGAAACAGCTCTCCTGTTCGACGCAAATTGCTAAGCTTATCGCTCAATAGTTTTATTTGTTTAATAACATTATTTGGGTGCTGAGACTTTGCTTGAGCAACCAAAGCTCTTATGTCCGTTGTCCCCTCAGGAGCTCGAAGTTGCTCTAATTTAGGAATTAATTCTTCATTCATGCGCTTTTTGTATATTTCAATTTCCTCAGGAGTTAAGATATCAAGATTTTTATGCATCATTTTTTTACTAATATGAATGGCTCGCGAGGTTCTAAGGTAATCTATTGTAAGCGGTAGTAGTTCATTTTCATAAAAATTCTTTAACGCTTTTTTATCAGATTCTACAAGGGGCTCTCCTTTTCCTATTTGTTTATTGAGTGGAAGTATAATATGAGCCCAAAGTCCCGCATCTGAATTTTTGGGGAATTTTTTCATAAATCCTGCAATCCCGTTTGGATAAGCAGTTGCAATATTTTTTGCAATTTGGCCTAGAGGCTCTGCCGATTTTTCAACGATTACTGATTCAGCTTCGGTTTTCTCTGAGGCTAAGTCTTCCTCATTTTCACTTTTAATTTTATCTTCATCTTCTGTTGAGCTTGTTGTTCGACGAGAAGTATTTTTTGTGGTTTCTGATGGAGTTCTATCTCTCCTTTCTATCAGAGTGGTAGATGTATTTTGAGGGTGTTCTTCTGGTCGATCTGTAAGAGTTTCTTCTGTTGTTGTATTTTGTATAAATCTTCGGGAAGTTGTTTCTAATTCAGAGTTGTTTTCTAAACGTGGCGAAGCTGGTATTTCATTTCCAGCTTCAAGTCTAGATATACGATTCGATATTTCTTCTGTAGCTTTTTCTCGAGATGAAGCTTGGGCTTCATTATGAACTTGCTTTGTAATGCCCGTTCGTAAATCATTACCAGCAGGCCTATCAATTTCTGACTCAGTTCGTGAATCTACTTTAGTTCTCTCTATTCGGGCTTCAAGATAAAAACTGCCAATAAAAAGAAAAATAATAGAAATAAAGCCTAGTCTGACAAGCTTCTCAGTGCGTAAATTTACCATTAATACTTTCCTTTACTTTTTAAAAGATAAATCACTTAAAAACATTAATGACCGTTATTTAATAATATTAAATAAGTGATGACGGGGTCAATATTATAGCGAATTTTATGGCTTAATATACTATTTATCTTGCTTAGTCGCTTGAGATAGAGCTAGTAAATTTAACATATTCATGAAAGCTAAATGAGCTTGCTATGATAAGAAGTTTAGTTAATTTTAATGTTTAAGGCTTCAAATTTAGATTTATATTCTTTAGCCTCTTTTTCGCTTAGTGCCCTTGCTATTTCTTGATTGAATTTTTTTTCAGCTATAGCATTGATAATGGTAAAAGTACGATTATTTTGAGTAAATTCTGCATATTTTAAAATCTCTCCTGATCCTCGCCAGTAATTTCCTGATTGAAAATAAATGTTTAGTTTGTCAGCATATGAAAGGTAGGCGTCATGGAGTCGAGAGAGAATAGGCTTTAAAAAGTTTTGAGCAGTTTTTTGTGTTATCAGTTTTTGTGATTTTTGCTCAAGAGCAGCTGCTTGCTGCTCTGCGGTTGCGAGTAAAAGTTCAACTTGAATAGAGTACCCTGTCTCTTTAAGGTGCTTATAGACTGAGATAATTTCTGGACTTGATGCAGTTGTACCATGAATAATATTTCGTGACTCAGCAGATGCTTTTATAAGTAAAAAGTTTGCCATAAAATTTGATGCATCTTGCCATTTTTTGTAAGCAAAGATCTCTCCATGAATTTTGCGATCTCTTTGATAACAAGATAAGCCAGCAAGACAAACTTGCTCTAGATCAATATATATTGCATGGGCTGGATGGGATCCATATTTTTGTTCAATGAAAAATGATTTTCCAGCTCCAGGAGGGCCTGCTGTTGAAATATACGAAGGAGATTCGCTGAAGGTTTCTTCACAGAATTGCTCTAGAATAATATGGTCAAGATTAAACAAAATAGAAATCTTCTCTTCTTGCGTGTAGGGTTTTTTTGAGTATATTTCTCCATCAAGAAATTCTTTTAATGTAACTCCCATTTTTTCTTGAGTTATGTAAAATTTTTTTATTTTTTCAGAAGAGTATTGATACGTTCGTTTTAAAAACTGTTGAATAACTCCTTCATTGCTTGCAACAATAATATTGTTAAGTTGCCAATTAAGATCTGCAGAGCCAATTCCCACAATAAATTCTCGATTGAGAAATATCTCGTCTGGTAGGGCAAGAGGGAGTGTGGTTTGATTTGTTTTAGTTGAGTTAAAGAATGAGAGTCTTAAGTGTGGTCGGTATAAATCGCCTGATGGATTAAGGACTTTTTGGCCATGAAGAGCAACAAAGGAAACAGCTTTTTTATGAAGAGTTAAAATCTCATTGCTTCTTGCAACACTAAGCTCTGCAGCATGGAGTCTGTCAGGCTGTTTTCCAAGTTTCATAAGGCTAAGCCCTGAAAACGTAGGAGTGTATGATGCTTTTTGAAATTCTTGATAAAAATCATTAAAAATTTTAGTAATCTCTGATTTTTTACATTCAAATTGACATAAGCTGATATGTGGTATGTTGTTATTTCCTAACAGATACCTAGTTGAAACTTGAGAAATGTGTTGTTTTGATAGAGCTTCAAATGTTTTAATAGTATCTGGTAGGGGAATAAGGGCAAGTTTATAGCGTTTAGTTTGTTGGCATATAAGAGAATTAAAGAAAATAAATATAAAAGATACACTGCAGGTAAATGATTGCAGGTAGGACATCGACTTTCCTTTTTATATTGGCGTCTACTCAATAGCGCAACAAAGGAGGGCTATGAGATATTTGGTCTGTATTATGAATGTAAAAATTTATATTATGTCTGATTACTATGTAAGCACACACTTGTAGTAATGCCTTGTATTTTTTTATGTTCTTGCTCAATAAAAAATGCTTCATCTCCTTCTAAAAGCGGAAATTTTTGTGAGCTAAGAAGAAATGATGGCATAGATGGTGAGCTGTCACAAAAAATAATATGTTCTTTAAAATAAGAAAGATCTTGTGGGAGAATCATCGATGCTTGTTTGTTGTATTGAAAAGAATTGTTTTCAATTTTAACGTGCATACAGGTTAAATTTTCGATTAGTGATCCTTTCCCTGTGATAACTTTTATCAAAAAATCTTTGACAGAGATGGCACTTTCTTCAGAGTTTATTATTTGGCTTGTTGGCAATTTTTTGATTTGTTCAATCATTGATTCAATACAGATAGATTCTTGGATATGATTAATGTGAGGAGCATTAATAACAAAAGCATCAGTCCATCTTGTTGTACAATTATCATCATTTTTTTGATAACGAAACTGCTTAATGAGGTGAAGAGAAAAAGTTTGTAGCTTTTTTAAATTACATGAGAGTGCGCTTGCTTCGCAGTAGTAACAATATGTATTTGAGAAACTTTCATAAAGCAAAACAGGAGTTTCTTCTAAATTTTTGTCATTATCAACAGCAATGTGATGGAGAGTTGCTTCAATATCTTCTTCATTTAAAAGTAAGATTTTTGTTCCCCAAAGATCTATTGAGCATAGTCCTAGCAAGATAAAAAATATATATTTCATAAAATGCCACCTTTCTGTTTATTCAGAGCATCTACTTTTCCTTGCATGACAATAAATTCACGATCAATTTCTGTAAGGTATTCAATAATCTCACTACTCATTTTTTGGTCTCGTAATGCAAGGTTAATGTTCGCTTTAATAAATCCGAGAGGTGTCCCTATGTCATATCGAGTTCCTTGAATGCGGTAAGCAAATACTTTTTCACCAGAAAGCATCATTGATTGAATAGCGTCAGTAAGTTGAATTTCTCCTCCAACACCAATGCGTTGTTCGTCTAGGTATTCAAAAACTGATGAGGAAAGAACATACCGTCCAACAATTGCCAAATTAGATGGTGCATTTGCAATACTTGGTTTTTCTACAAGTTCTTTAACTTGGAAAAGGTTAGGCGAAAATTGTTTTCGAATACCAACAATGCCATAACGAGATACATCTTCATGAGGGACTTCTTGAACAGCAATTACGCTGCATTTTTCTTGAGTAGAAATTTGTGCAAGTTGGCCAATACAAGGAGTATTGCTCATAATAATATCATCAGGCAAAAGAATTCCAATATGTTCTTTGCCAATAATATGTCGGGCTGACCAAACAGCATGACCAAGGCCTTGAGGTTCTTGCTGCCTTATATAGGCAAAGCTCATAGTTTTAAGTATTTTACTTAATCCATCCATCAGGTCAGATTTATTTTTTAAGTTTAGTTGTTGCTCAAGCTCAAGTGCGCTGTCAAAATGATCTTCAATAATGCTTTTAGTTTTGCTTGTAATAATGATACAATTTTTTATTCCGGCTTTATAGCTTTCTTCAACAATGTATTGAATAGCTGGCTTATCAAGAAGCGGAAGCATCTCTTTTGGTACCGCTTTTGTTGCTGGCAAAAAACGAGTTCCAAGACCTCCAGCAGGAATGATTGCTTTGACCACCATCTCTCTTCCTTTCTCCGTCATTAATGTTAAAATTGTTCAAGAAATTTCATCTTCCCACTATAGATATGCCTAATATCATCTATGCCATATCTGAGCATTGCTAAACGAGTAAGCCCAAAACCAAAAGCAAATCCTGAATACACTTCAGGATCAATTCCTCCGGCTTGTAAGACATTGGGATGAATCATTCCTCCAGGAAATACTTCTATCCATGTAGATTTTTTGCATACTGAGCATCCAGCTGTGCAAAACTGACATCTCATATCTATTTCAACGCCTGGCTCAACAAAAGGGAAAAAGCCTGGTCGAATTCTAATATCAAGAGAGTCTTTATTAAACAATGCTTTAAGAAATGTCTGAGCTGTTCCAAATAAATGGGACATTGAAATATTCTTATCAATAAGAAACCCTTCACATTGCATGAACATAAAGTCATGTGAAGCATCAATTGCTTCGTGGCGATATACGCGTCCTGGTTGAATGGCTGCTATGGGGAGTTTTTTATTTTGCATAGCCCGATTTTGTAGATTAGAAGTATGAGTTCGTAGAAGATGATCTTTTTTATTAACCCAAAAGGTATCATACATATCTCGAGCAGGGTGATCTTCTGGAATGTTAAGAGCTGTAAAGTTGTAGAAATCTGTTTCAAGTTCTGGCGAATCAAGAACTTCATACCCCATAGAGAGAAAAATGTTTTCGATTTCTTCAATAAAATGTGTAAAAGGGTGTAGATGTCCCACTAGAGGGGTTGTTTTAAGTGCTGTTACATCAAAATACTTCTTTTTTTCTTGAGCAACTTTTGAAGTACGTTCAATAATTTTTTGGCGAGCTTGTTTGATAGCCTCTTCAGATGAGGTTCTAAGTTGGTTAAGAAGGGGGCCAACTTCTTTTTTTTCTTCAATTGAAAGACTTTTTAGTTCACTCATTAGAACAGTAATAGTTCCTTTTTTCCCAAGAAACTGGAGTCGAAATGCTTCAAGTTCTTTTAGATCTCGCACGGATGCAAGTATGTTAGTGAAGGTCTCTTTAATTGTATTTATTTTTTCTACAAGCATCTGCATAACATTTCAAGCCTCAATTATAGATTTTGATTTTTAGGTGCGAGTGTTAAAAGAAATAAACTGTTTTCATGGTAACAGTTTTTTCAATTTTTTCTATATTTAATGAACTCACTGTTGCTCTTTCAGTTACATTCATGTAATTTATCATCGATGTATAAAAAAAATAATCATTGATTGATTAATTCAAATAGAAATCACAATGTTTGATTCTTAAGATCGTTTTTACTTCCTTTTTATTTAATTGATTTTTTATAAGAGCATTTTTGAGTTTTTATAGTTAAGAGTACTTGACTTGATATAGTCTTTTTTCTTAAGGTTATCGTTCTGTCATTCACTTTATAATGACCCCAATATTTGTCTAATTTAGAGACTTTTTTTGCTATATTACAAGATACTTATAAATTTTTACGAATGATGAGTAAGTTTGTACAGGTTGTGAGTGCATTAGTTGGAGTTAAAAGTAAGCTTGTTGCAAATGATTATGATAGCTATACAATAAATGAGCAAAGGAATTTGATAACAATTTTATTATAAGGAATGTAATGAAGCTTTTGTTGCGATATATTATGTATGTTAGTATGATGCACTCCTCTTATGCTTTTTGTAAAGACAGCATTGAGATACCTGTTTCTATGGTTGCTAAGTTAATTATGATGCGATCTCCAGGTGCAGATATTGAGAATCAGATTCTTGAACGTACGATTTCGTTCCGAGAAGAGGCTGACAGAGAGAGCTCTTTTGCTAATATTCGATGGTGTTTGGTAGATAAAAGTATCCATACCGACTTAATGTATCTTGCTCAGCATGCAAATAATCAAGATGGTCTTTTAAATAAATTATTACTTGAGGCTGTTCGATACCGTCAGTATCGCATTGTAGATGCTCTTTTAGCAAATCGATATGTTGATGTTAATTATCATGATCAAGATGGTTACTCAGTTATCTCTTTAAGCTCACAAGATCCGCAATTATTAAAAAAATTGCTTGACTGTCCTCGTGTATCCAGGGAAACCATTCAGCGTTCATCAATTGTTCAAAGGGCAAGTAACAACTTTGATTCACTTCGCGTTTTATTTTCCCATCAACGTATCTCTAATGAAATAATTGAAACAACGCCTCTTCCTGGAATGAGCATTTTGTTTAATCTTTTAAGTTCCCATAGAGCAGAAAAGTTGTTGCCTATATGTCAGGTAGAAGCTCTGATTTTTAGTCTAATTCAGAATAAACGCTTGAAGCGAGAGACATTTGTTGCTCAAAATGCATGGGGTGAAAATATACTTTTTTTTGCAGATAAAAGCTTGCCTCTTTTGCAAGAGCTCTTAAAAGATGAGGGAAGATTTTCTTATAATGATGTGAGTCTTAAGAACTGTTATGGTGAGACTTTACTACATGCTTATATTAAAGGTAAAGATTTTTTAAGAGCCTATCAAGCAATTAAAATAGTCTTGAGTTGCAATAGATTTGATAAAAAGCTTTTATTGCACAGGGCAAAAAGAATGACGCCTTATGAAAAGCTTGAATCAACTGAAAAAAAATTACTAAAAAATGGAATTAGTATTTGCGAGAAAGATGTTTTTGCAATACAAAAACTTAAGAGTTTGTTCAAGTATGAAGAGCAAACTGCATTAAAAATGAGTCGTTTATAGCGTTAAAAGCTCCAAATTATGGAGCCCATACAATTTTTAATTATCTCATTTTAAGTGTCAAAAGAGTGAGTAATGTTAATACAAATGAAATAATCCAAAATCTGATCGTTACCTTGGTCTCTTTCCATCCTAAAAGTTCAAAATGGTGGTGGATGGGGGCCATTAAAAAAATGCGTTTGCCATAAATTTTGAATGAAAAAACTTGTAAAATCACTGAAATAGTTTCAAGCATAAAAATACCTCCACAGATTGGTAAGAGCAATTCTTGGCGAGCGGCAAGAGCTAAAAATCCAAGAGAGCTTCCCATTGCAAGTGAGCCAACATCGCCCATAAAGACTTCTGCTGGATGTGTGTTATACCATAAAAAGCCAAGAAGAGCCCCTGTAAGAGCTCCAGCTATGACGGTGAGTTCATTTACTGGTGCATAGGGAATAAAAAGATAGTGAGCAATCTTTGTGTTGCTTGCAAGATAAGCAATCCATCCAAAGGTAATGAAATTAAAAATGAGTGGGCCGGTTGCAAGGCCATCAAGGCCATCTGTCAAATTAACAGCGTTGCTCACTGCGACCATAATAAACATTCCCCAAGGAATCAGCAAAAGACCAAGTTTCGGTTGAAGTGACTTGAAAAATGGAATACACAGGGTTGTTGTTGGGTTACTGATCATGTACCAAGAAGTTATAGTTAAACCAGCAATTATCCATTGAGCATACCATTTTGTTTGGGCAGAAATTCCTTTTTTGTATCGTATTTTATACCAGTCATCAGCAAAGCCAATGCTAAAAAATCCAATAAAAGAGAAAAGAAAAATCCAGACTAGAGGTTTAAGTAAATTGCACCAAAGAAGACTTGTTACAATAAAAATAAATCCCATCATAACTCCCCCCATAGTAGGGGTATTGTTTTTTTTTTGATGATGCTCTGGAGTCTCTTCTCGTACATTTGCGCGGCACCAGGTTCTTAGGAGTTGAAGAAAATAGTCTCCCCATAATAGTGAAAAAAATAGAGCTGTTAAAAGAGCTGCTATTGACCGAACAGAAACATAACGAAAAACATTAAGTATTGAATATTTTGTATAAAGGGTAGTTGCGATGTGAAAGAGCATAAGCTTGGTTTCCAGTAAAATAAGTGAATCGGTACAAGAGTGAGAACATTGCTCACTCTTGATTGTTGTTTATACTGAGTCAAGCCTACCTTCTTCTGGTGTAATTGTCTCTACCTGTTTTTCAATTGTTGAGAAAAGATTTGGGTTAACCGTTCGGCACTCTTGTTCAATTTCAGGATGATTATTAAAAAGTTGAAGAAGTTTCTCAATTTTCAAGGTTTTTGCATATTTTGCTAAGTACTTTTTAATGGTTTGTTGAACTTGTTTAGAAAGGGAAGGCATAAAATAATGCATTAGTCCAATTGCAATAGGTGGAGCTGCAAGGCTTACGATGGGAAGAGCCTTAAGGGGTGATTGATTAATGGGCGAATGCAAAATTTGATGAGCAATTTCCATAGCGAAACTCCCTTCTTTTCCGGATGCAGCATCTTGAATTTTTGTCGGCAAAAGCCAAGAGCCATTTAATAGTGTTGAAAATAGCGACGATTGAGGGTCAATTTTCTCTTGTAAGTAGCTTATGCAAGCTGTGGTAATCTTATGCATGAAAATAAATATTTTTTGCAATGGATGTTGACCAGCAAAAAGGCTATACAAAAAGGAACGATTGTGGTTTTGAAGTTGTTGTTCTAGTTCAAGTTCAAGATAATAAAATTGACTAAGAAGGTTATTCTTATCTTCTACAGTAAGAAACTTAAAAAATGATTTCATGCAGGAGTGAAAATTTTGAATAAGTAACCAATGTGTATCATTGTATAGCTTAGTGCTTTTTCCTTCTTTGCAGAAATGTGAGTATTCAATAGAGATTTTTTGCAAAAAGGGATTGTTTTTAGCATTTATCTGAACTTCTTCAAGGTGATGGTCATTATTGCTTAATGCAATAACATGTGTAATAAGGCGACTTATTATTTTTTGTAGCCATTCCATTTTTGGTGTCTGGTGAATAAATAATTGTGTTGATAATGTTTGCAATTCATGAAGAAGAGACTCTTTTGACTCACGATAGAGGCTTTTTTGTTTGTCTTGGTTATACCATAAGGTTAAAAATGATCGATATGCATAATAAAGAGTCTGAGGAAATTGTTCAGCTTGCTCAAGGAGTTTTGCTTGATTCTGATTCTGCCTAAAAGAAAACCAAGAAGTATTAGGTGTTATAGCTTGAATGAGTTTGGTGCGCCATTCACATGGTGCAAGAGTATTTTTATTATGTTGATTTTTTCCATGAATGAGACATGCGCGCTTTTGCTGAAGGAGCTCTACTTCTTGTGCTAGTACATTGGTCATTGCTTGGTGCAACAACCGATATTTTTGGTGGGTTAAAGGAGCATTGCTAGAATAAATGAGTAGCAAAGTATAGGCTATATCTGCAGAAGAATTAAGTTCTTCAATAAGAGAAATGTTATTTTTAATAATTGTAAAAATTTTTTGTCGATCTTCTTCAATGCTGTTGTCATCATCAAGTGTTGTATAGCTATCAATAATTTTTCTAATATGTTTGCCAAACCAGTTGATCGCAAGATTATATTCTTGTTGCTTAATAAAGTTTTGTTCTGTGAGTAATTGTGCGTTATTGCTGTGTTGAATAATTGTGTTGTAGCATGAAAGAGCTTCCTCAAGTTGATCATACAGCGCTTGAGCGCTGTATGAAGAGTAACTGACTGATTGTTTAAGGTCTGCGCAGAATGAAGTTGAATAGGTAAGGGTTCCTGCAATAAGACTTATGATGAGCAAGTGATATGCTTTCATATATTTCTCCAAATCTTATTAAATTCTTGCAGCCAAATATTTTAATGCTATTTCTTTTTTTTCATAAAGAGTTTCATATAAAAAATGATAATCTTGGATGTGTTGTGAATGGTTAATAATCCATGAAAAAAGCTTTTCGGCTTCTGTTTTAAGCTCTTTGAATTGACCAAGGGGATTCATGAGCTCACGAATAAATTGTTCAATACCCAATCCACGAATAAAACTTGACTGAATGTAGTCGATACATATTTCTGAAATAAAGATAGTTTGGATGCTTGGTAAAAGTTTATCAAGCTTATTTTCAGCTTCTGTTTGTGTAAAATCAGAACTGCTATCTTTATATTCATGATATGCTTGAGCAAATTCTCGTAATTGATTTTTATTAGCACGAATTGTCTTTTGCTGCTGTGTAAGTTGGTTACGGTACTCTTTGCTTTGCAACGTTTTTGATTTTGAATGACACTTTTTGAGTAGTGCGTTTAAATCATCATTATCTTCTGCATCTTGTGATGAAGCATGTTGATTGAGCTCTTTATTAAGCAAGTAATTTTTTTCTGCTTCATATGCCTTATCTGCTTTTTCAAGCAGCATGAAAATGCGCTGAATAGCGAGCATCCGTTTTTTGTAAGGATCTTGATATGCCTTAATTCTTTCTTGTAGATGACTAATACATTTGTTAATCATCTCTTCATGAGCATTGTCGGTTGGAATGATATTGCGTAACTCTTGAAGCTCTTCAAGATAATTTTGCTCAGTGAGGCTCAAAGAATAATCACTGGTCATTAATTTGTGTTCTGAATTAATGCAGGCAAGTTCTGTAATAGCTTGCTCATGATCTTGAGAAGCTTGTGCAATTAATTCCTTATTATTGCTCAATACTTTCTTAACCTGTGCGAGACTAATTTTGTTGGTTTTAATTTTTTGTAAAGCATTCTCCATTTCTTGATTTTTTTCAGCAATAAGGGCCTCTTTGTTAAGTGGTTGGGCAAGATGATCACTCAGTCTTTTAAGGCTTTCTCTTCCTGCCTGAGAGACGATAAAATTTTGAGCTTGATTACTGCTTTGATCTAAGTCATTTTGTTTAATTTGTGCATATTCTTTGAACAGCTTCTGAAGAGATTTAAACAGAGCTCGAATTGTTCCGGTATTACTTAAATATTTTGGGCTAAAAACAAGCCTTGTTTCTTTATTGGTATTATCAAGAACAAGAGGAAGTCGTTTTTTGCGAATGGCTTTATGTAGCTTTTGGGCTACTGTTGCAGATAGCCTATTCCATGAAGAAGTTTTAAGACCAACAAGTTTTTTGGCAAATGCTGAAGTATACTCCTTAACAATATCATGGCAAAGAATTGGTTGGTGTATTGGCAAATCCTTAGTGGTTAAATTAGTAATATCGTCGTAAGCAATAACTTCTGCATTTTGCTCTTCTATGACATTAATAATATCATCAAGTTCACAGTTTGAAGCAAGCTCACGAGTTGCGGTATGGCTTTTCTGACCTAAATCTGAGTCATTGAATTCAAAAATAACAATCATTCGTGCATCTGGTTTTTCTTCTAGGAACGTATCAAGATTATGCGTTGAGCTTGCAAAGTCTTGATAGAGTGCGGTAAGAAACTCAGCGGCTTCTTTATTGTAGGCAGCAATAAATTCAAGCATTCCTTCTGATAAATCAAAAGTAAGAGGATATGATGAGTTGTCAGAAATAAGTAGGCGAGCAACTAACCTAAAAAGTTCTTGTCGTATAAATTCCCCATCAAGCTCATTGCTTGATAGATAAAGAAGTGTTACTTTTATGGCAAAAAGGTAGAGAGGTGGAAGCTCAAGGTGTTTTGTCCCTTTTTTGAAAATACCAGCCTTTTGTAAGTTATGACTAAGAAAGAATAAAGGAAAGTCTGTTACTGAAATAATTGAGTCATCATCGTCTTGGTTACTTTTGTTAATTGAGCATTGTATATTTGGAAGAGGGGTTAGTATCTCGTGTGCCTTACCAGAACCTCCAAAATTCCATGAGAGAGTTGCTACATATCCAGGTATACCAGTTAAGCGAAGACTGTTTGAGTTATTATAAGAGAGATTTTTAAATGCTGAAAAAGAGGGTATAATTTTTTTTGTTAGAGAAGAGGTTGTTGATTCACTTAATTGCTTGACTGAATTGATGTTTGAAGAATGACTATAAGCCTGCACGTCTAAAGATATGCAATAAAAAGGAACAAAGATGAAAATATAACGAAGATTAAGCATAGGAAATCCTCCTGCTTGAATAAAAAACAGAGCGTTTTCTTTAGACTGGAGTTTAGCCTGATGAATTCATAACCTCTATCGATAACACCTCCATAACAGATACCAACATTTATAAAAATCATTATACGAAGCATAAAAAATAGTTCAAAAGTTTTCATCTAGTTAAGATTAATGTACAAAAAACATGTCAATTCAGAAATTATTATGAAGCCTTCAGCTCGAAAACGCTTTATGCTTCTCTTTTTAGGGCTTTTGGCCTTTTTTATTACGAGCTGGCTTGAGCTTTATTTGCAGAATAAACAGCAGTTTGTTGATTCAGGAGTAAATAAAATTTCACTTTTTTTATTGATTAATATCAATGTTATAGTCATTGTTATCTTACTCTATCTTATCATTCGACAGAGCATGAAGCTTTTTATTGAGCGGCGTAAAGAGACTCCTGGGACGGCATTTACGCGCAATCTTCTTTTTGCATTTTCTCTTTTTTCTGTTATGCCGACCTTTTTTGTTTTTTTTACAGCTGGGAAATTTATTACAACAAGTATTGATGTATGGTTTCATACAGAAATTATGTCTGGCTTAGTTGCCGGAAGGGCTCTTCATGAGTTTCATTCAGGTATCTTGCGACAGCAAATGAAGGAATATGCTCTGCAATTTGGGCAAGGTTTGGTGTCACATAAGGATGGTTTGTATCAAGCTTATGTAGTACAAAATGCTGATGCAGGACTTGATTCAATTATCGATCAAGAGCTTGATTACTACAAAGATATGAGGAAGCCCGTTGCTTATTTTCGACAACTCTTGAAGAGCCGGTTACAAATGCATTATTATGCTTATGAGCCGTTTGATTTCTTTGGGGCTATGTACTTGGTTCATCAGTGTGATAATGGGGTAGATGTTATTATTGTGTTTAGGCATAATGAGCCATTACGCTCGCAATTAATTAGTTTAGATACCGCTTACTATGATCATCAGGAATTGCGGTCAATCAAAAACCCGATTTACATAAATTATATTGCAACATTTATTGTTGTGACTTTGCTCATTCTATTTCTTTCTATATGGTCTGCCTTTTATTTAGCTCGAGGGATAAGCAGGCCAATTCAGGAGCTTCTTGATGCAACTAAGCAAATCCAAGAAGGGGATTTGAATGTGTACGTACGCTCTCATCCATCAAATGACTTGCATATGTTGTGTTTAGGGTTTAATCAAATGACCAACGCGTTGCGAGCTGCTCAGCATCAACTTGAGGCTAAGACGGAAGAAATGATGATGATTTTTGAGCATATTAAGTCAGCGGTTATTTTGATTAATCGCTTTGGGCGTATAATTACCTGTAATGATGCAGCTCGCAGTCTACTTGAAGAATCACCGGCAATAAAAAGAAATTCAACCAATAAATTTTTTTGTGTAGATATCTGTTTGCGTAATCAATTTTTTGGATACATTCGTGAGCTTAATAAGGATTCATCTTCTCAATTAGTTAAAGATATTACACTTCCTGGTGCAACAGAAACAAGATTATTCACTATTCGATTTAAGATTATTAGTATTAATCATCATATTGAGCATGATGAAAAAGGTCTTCTTATTGTACTTGAAGATAAAACGGAAATTGTTAAAGAGAGTCGTATGAAAACGTGGCAAGAAGCTGCGAAGCAGATGGCGCATGAAATTAAAAATCCTCTGACACCTATTCAACTTGCAACTCAGCGTTTACAAAAAAAGTATGGCTCACAGCTTGTTGGGGGTGTGTTTATGGACAGCACTAATACAATTCTTGAGCAGGTTGGTATTATTAAAAATCTTACAAGTCATTTTTTTGAATTTGCTTCTATGCCTGCGTTAACAATTGAAGAATTTAATTTAAATGAGATTGTTAAAGAAACAATGGAACTATATGCGTTAAGTTATCCTGATATTACAATATCATTCAAGCTTGATGTCGGATTGCCATTGATTAAAAGTGATCGCATCAAGCTTAAGCGGGTTATTACCAACTTGGCAGACAACAGTGTACGAGCTCTAAATTCATGCTCACATAAACAGATCAGAATTGAAACTCTATTTGCTGCACAGCAAAATTTTATTTCTCTTTATTTTACGGATAATGGTCCTGGCATTTCAGAAGGCGTCAAAGATAGGTTATTTTTGCCCTATGTTTCAACAGAAAAAAAAAATATGGGATTGGGATTAGCTATTGTTCATGATACTATGGTGCAACTTGGTGGAAGTATTGAGTTGACTTCGTATTCTCAGGGAACAACATTTACTCTTAAGCTGCCTGCTTAGTATTATTTTACCCTATTTAAAAAAGGAAATAGAATGTCTCATAAAAATTTTAATTTACACAGAATAATCATAGCTTTATTTCTTGCTTTATCAGGAATAAGTTTGGCGGCATCTGATATTCAAAGAAAGCTTGATTCTATGATTCAGGTTTATACTAGTGTAGGGTGTGTAGATAGAGTAAATCCTTTAAAAGATCATTTTTTTAATGGGACTACTCTTGAATGGTTTGGTAATAAAATTGTTACTCAGTATTTTAGCAAAGATGCTTGTTTAATGAGTTCATCTTCCTATGGTCATAGTGTCACCTCTCTTTCCTGTGCACATTATTGTGATAATGAGGACCAACTTTATTCTTATGTTCTTGGATCTAAGCTTGGTATAATTGATGTTATTAATAGCAATGAGGATTCAAGCTGTGTAACGCGACATCATCATAAATCAAAAAGTATAACTGCGTTAGCGTGCTCTTTTGATAATAAGCTTATTGCTACAAGTGATGACAGAGGGCAAATTATTATTTGGACTTACTTATTTGATGAATTGAAGAAGGGAAGTCTTAAAGAACATCTGGTAATTGATGATGGGCATTATATTGTTGCTCTTGCATTTTTTTTTAATTCAGATTTTCTTCTTATAAGAAGAGAAGATAATAAAGTAATACTGTATGATATAGCACTTAAAATGGTTGTCTCAAGTTTTCAAGTTGGTGAACAATATCCTTTTTCACAAGTTACTTTGCCATCAGGAACATTATGTGCTAAAGCCAAAGATAATGTAATTGGCCTTTACTATCCAGATAGAATTAAATGGCTTTCTGGACATGAAAATACCGTTTCTTGTTGTGCTTACTCTGCAAGTAAGAAATATCTTGTTTCTGGCTCACTTGATAAAACAGTTCGTCTTTGGGATTGTGAAAGTGCAACCTGTCTATTTGTAGGTAAAGCTCATGAAAGAGTTCCTCATACTGTTGGGTTTTCACTTGATGATAAGTGGGTTTATTCAATTTCACAGGATCAAGAAATAATTATTTGGCGATTAGTTGAAAATCAACTTTATTTGTCATCACACTCTGATAAGTGTTGTCAGTATACATATAGACATGCTATGAATAGCCTTGTTCCTTCTGTTTTGCTTACGTGTAATGGGAACATAAAACAATCAATTCGACTTAAAGATTTTATTGACCCACGTTTTTGTTTTATATCTAATAAGCAACGAGATTTGATTATGAGGTTTGTTGAAGAGCCAGGTTTAAGCTATAAAAATCTTTTAAAAAAAGAAAAGTTAGTTTATCAGAGTCTTTGGTTTTGTATTCATAGTATTGAAAATGTGCTTAAGAGAGACATGTATTAATTAATTTTCATTTAACAATATTAAGTAATTATTAATTTAAAGTACTATCTTTTTTACAAGAAAGCCCATGGTAAAAATAGACAAGATGTAAAACTTCTTGCTTTTGAAATAAACTTGTTCTAGGTTAAATAGAGATATTATTATTTGCAAAAAAAGGAGAAAAAATGGTACCTATATTATGTTTAGCCTTATTGTCTGTTCTTGTTTTAGGGTTTTCATCATGCAATAATCAAAAAACTCAAGAAGAAAAAAAGACTCAAGAAGTTCAAGAAAAAGCTCCCAAGAAAGCAAAAAAAACTGTTGCTGAAGGAAAAGAAAGTGATCTTGAATCACATGACGAAGAAGAGCTTGAAGAGAAGTAATGGATATTCTTTATGCACCTTGGCGTGAGACATATGATCAGGCAGAGAAAAAAAAAGATATTAATGAAGAAGAGTGTGTTTTCTGCCTACGGATTAAAGGTAAAAAAGATAAAGATGAATTTATTTTAAAAAGAGCTCTTAGCTCAATTGTTATTCTCAATCATTATCCTTATAATGCTGGGCATATTATGGTTATTCCGGTTGAGCATGTTGCTCGACTTGATCAGTTAACACCAGAAGTCCGTGCAGAGTTAATTGAGGAAGTAAGCAACTGCCAGGTCATTTTAGAGCAGGCTCTTAATGCTAAAGGTTTTAATACTGGTATTAATTCCGGGCTGACTGGTGGAGGGGGTATTCCTTCACATCTTCATATCCATGTATTGCCTCGATTTCCTGGCGATACTACGTTCATTGAGACGATATCTCAGACTAAGCTTATTTCTCGAGATTTACTTAAAATATATGAGCTATTAAAGTCTTTCTTTTGATTTCAGTTATTTATTTTAAATGAATAATGAAGTTTGATGGTAGATTCTATCGTTACGTCCTTGATATCTTCAGTATTTACGCAGATTAGAATGTTTTTTGCTATAACGTGCACTTTAAGTGTAGACTGAAGAAGTATACAAAATGGTTTACTTTTCAGTTGAATCTGAAGATAAAAATTCATTTTGGAGCATCAAATTGGAGCACTAAAATGAATAGAGGTTAAACTTTTTAATGACTTTACAGAGGTTTGTGAAAGTTACAAATTAGTCTAATTAACGCGAGTTCGATAATTCATGAAGCATGATTTAATCGTAGATTTTGCTTAT
>CAYMBP010000026.1:0-3684 GCA_964388745.1 uncultured Pseudomonadota bacterium
CAGAATTTAATGTTTTTGATGCCCTCGTTGAATGCAAGGATCTTTTACTTTCATTTGGCGGCCACTCATCTGCAGCTGGGCTTAAGCTCAAACAATCAGATATTCCAGAGCTGAAAAGAAGGTTAAATAAGGCTATTCAAGAACAAGTCCCTGAAAAAGATCTTTTTCCCAAGCTTACCATTGATGCCCACCTCACCCTGCCAGAAGTCAGCAAGCAATTTATTCATGAGCTTGATCAACTCGAACCATTTGGTCATCAAAATCCGCAGCCGCTTTTTCTTCTTAAAGAAGTAACACAAATTAAAGAGCCACAAATACTTAAAGAGCGCCACATCAAGTGCACACTTTTTTCTCAGGGTATTATCAAACCAACTATTTTTTTTAATCGGCCAGACCTTGTTCCCATTTTACAAGAGCTTAAAGATAATCCCTTTGACCTTGCTTGTCATATCATGAAAAATGAATGGCAAGGAAAAACTCGCATTGAGCTTCAGGGAATTGATATTGCTTTTTCAAAATAATAAGAAGGAAGTGGGGAAAGATCCCACTTCCTTATGTTATTTTTATTTTATTACAAAATAAGGAATAAGCTTCTCTTCACCCTCCTTGAGACTAAGATCTTTATTTTGAATCATTTCATCAAATGAGATAATCTTTGCATTAAGAGCAAACTCTTTTATATCCCTACAAAATGTTATAAGATATTCTTTTATTTTTTCTCTGATAGCCTCATCTTCAATATCCTGTTTAGCGATATTATCTGGTATTACTTGATTTATTAATACATCCAAGATCTGTTCATTTGGAATTTCAATATTAATATTGGTCTTATTTGGTTCCACTGCATATATAAAATTAACGGTATTTAAAAATAATGTCATGATCGAATGAGCAACCTCTTCTGCAACCTTAAGTACCTTTAAAATATCTGATTCATTGTCAGGTCTTACCTCAGGAAAAATTTCATCCAACTCTCCCAACATAATCTTTTGAGCCTTATTCATAAGCGCTATATGCTGCCTACTCACAATGAGATACTGTGTTTTTTGTAAAATAAGCTCAATTTTAGTACGAGGCCCTTGTAATCTATCAAGCCGTATTGCTTTGCTTTCTGCAAGCGCTGCAAGCTTTTTAAAATAATTTTTATATTTTTCTATATGCGCTTTATAATGATCAGTTACTTTTTTCCCTGCTGAAAGCACTGGAGGCTTTGCCGATCCTCCCAAAAATGAAGCTCCTCCCAAACCTGGTGGCGGTGGTGGAGGTCCCGCGCTTTTTCCTGGAGGAGGAGGTGGTAAACCTATTCTAGCTGCTGGCGTTCGATCATTCATTAGAGCATCAATGTTAAGATTTCCCTTCCCTATAAAACCTAAATCTTCAAGAAATAGAAACATCTCAGGACGAGCATTGTAAAAGACAATTCGGATAATATCTTGAAGAGCATCTCTTATCTTAAATGTATTAACTTTGTCACCATACTGAGACTCTATATGCATATAAAGATTTTTATACGGAAGGAGCATTTCTTTGCGTGAGCTTTTTTCTTTAAAGGGATTTTGAAATACACCAAAGACTTCATCCTGTTTAACTTGATTTGCTTTACTTATATCTGGAATTTTTTCAAAAAGTGTTGAAAGCTCATTAATAAAGGCAAATGACTCTGTTTTTTTAAGAATACTATTCTTATCTTCATCAGCCAACTTAATACTATCAAGACTAGACATCTTTCGCTCATCAGATAAAAATACATTATTAATAAAAACTTTCCCTATTGACTTAAGTTCTTTATCTTCAAACATAGCCAACATGGCATCAAAGGCTCTATGGAAATTTACTTCCTCTGATTCTAAAGTATTTTTAATTGCATCACTAAGCCATAAAACGTCCTTCTCTTCAACACTCTTTTTAGTCACTGTAAGTCGTTTATACAACTCTTGTGATGGAGCACTTAAGCCTTCCATTGCAATGCCGCTAATAATCCGCTCTCCGTTTGGAAGGTCCTCTATAACAATCTTTTTATCTACCAGAATGTTACTAATATGTGCACTATTATCAATAAGTTGACTCGCAGAAAGCAATTTTTCAAACAATTCTTTGCTACCACTATTAGATTCCACATAGGTCATAATCTTATCAAGCATATTAATTGTAAAGTGCTTATTGTTTTTAATATAATTTGAGATGCTTGCTTGTAAAAGCTTAACCATCCTCGCCTTATTCTGAAGAACACTTTGAACGTCACTCTGAAGATCCTTACTCGATGTAGGAAGTTCAGGAATCAACATACAATACAACGCATGAGCAACACTCGCTTCATCGACACAAAGGAAAGGATTATAAATGAGCTCTTTGACCCCTCTACTATTAATATCATGTGAAATATAATAGTTAAATGAGTAATTCGATTCGTTAAGCATTAACGCATTAAGATTTCTTCTCAAATCTGTTTGCATATTAAGAAAATTGTAAAAAAACGTACTCATTGATGTTTTGTATTTTAGCTGTGCAAGAGCAGAAGAAGATGGCTTAGTAGGATTAAGATCCACTCTTTTTCTAAGCACCATATGGGCAAAAAAATCATCAACTTGCTCTTTAAATAACTCTCGATCAGCAAGGCCAACATAATCATTGGCTATTTCATATAAAATCATGTTTACAATGTTTCCATTACGATAAAAATCAACAAGCTGGCTATAATTATAACCCTTTATCGCATCAGTAATTCTTTTATGAACAAATTTAAATACCGCCTCGCCATGAGAAGTAACTATAACATTACTTTTAAAATTCACCTTAAGCTCTTTAAGTACCTTGCCCTCATCACTTAATACCTTAAAAAGAATAGGATCAAAATTATTTCCTCCTGAAATGCGATTCTGTGCGGTTACAACATTATAATTTATTGCAAAGAACAGATTTTCTATTTTTTGTGCCTGATCATCTGTAAGCTCTATTTTCTTAGACTTTGGCTCTTCCTTAAGAACAACATTTTTTTCTTGTGATTCTCCTTCGGAAAAATCTTGTTGTAATTGCACAACTCGCTCACTTACTTTATCTTGTACTTTTCTTATAAACTTAGTAAGCAATTCCTTCGCTAAATCATTTCCTGCTTGATCATAACTATTCATCAGCTTACTTAAATGTGCAAAGTTCTCCATTACTGAAGAATCCTGAAAAATACGTGTAACAATTGGTCGTTGTTCAGCCGGAAGTCCAGCTAAATATTTTTCTATTGGGTTTTCTTCTCTCACTACTTTAACAGGAACAACTGCTTGTTTTTTTACAAAATTCACTTGTGGAAGAAACTTCGTAAGTAACTCTATTACCTGAGTAAACAGCTGCTTTACTGATTCATCTTTCAACAAGGATTCCATTTCAGATTGAGATACACCTGCAAGAAGCTTTGATAACTCTCTGAGCAATTGTTGTATCTCATCTACAACTTTTTTTTCAACTGGCCCTTGTACTTCCAACTCAATATCAAGCTCTCCAGAAACAGAACGTGGAGAATCCTGCGGAGAACTTAAAGGTGATGAAACAGGCGATTGTTGCTGAATGAATAGCGGAGTCAATGTAGGCTGTTGATTTGAATCTTCACTAGAAGGAGTAAGCTGCGGAGTAAGCGTAGGCTGCAAGTTAGGTGTAAATTGCGGAGTAAGCGTAGACTGCAAGTTAGGTGTAAAT
>CAYMBP010000026.1:3784-18088 GCA_964388745.1 uncultured Pseudomonadota bacterium
GGTGTAAATTGCGGAGTAAGCGTAGACTGCAAGTTAGGTGTAAATTGCGGAGTAATCGTAGGTGTAAGCGTAGGTGTGGTAGAACTAGAAGTAAATTCCGGAATCAATGTAGGCTGCAAGCTAGGTGTAAGCTGCGGAGTAAGCGTAGACTGCAAGTTAGGTGTAAACTCTGGAATCAATGTAGGCTGCGATTGACTTTGCAGAAAAGCGCTAAACATTCTTCCCATATCAAGAACCTCCAGCTTTGGCGTATTCATGCCAAAACTACGCCCTGACACTCCAAGAATAAGCAGTAATAAAATATAATATCTTTTCAACATATCCGCCCCTTATTTAAAATAAAAATATATTTTAATGTCTACATCACCTTTCATAATAAAATACAAATTGAGAATTTGTCAAAGAAAAAATATAATGATTTATTTCCCCTATACTCAAGGGAATAGTTCCTTTTTGAAATTGATTATTTGCCAACTTACTCAAGGAAATAGAATATAAAATTTTATGCTAAAGAAAAGTACTATATAGCTTCTTGATACTTATCCCAAAACTCCCATGATGGATATGGCTCAACACGCTCATAGTCTTTAAAAAGAGGCTCATCAAAACATAAGCTAAAATAACGAGGTAAAGTCACAGTCTCAAACAATTGTAATGCAGCTGCAAAATCTTGACGATTACCAAAACGAACAACAACATCAGAAGATGGATCTTTAACAATCATTTCAAGCGTTGCAAGAAGCCGAGCAACCAGCTTTGCACCTGATCGCTGCTTTTCGTGCCCTAAGTATATTTTCTTTTTATCTGATGTATCACTAGACTTTCCTTTTGGCATTTTTTTGTAAGAAGCTTCTTTTGTAACTCCATAAGCATATCCATTTGTACGAGCATCTTTAATGGTATTGCGATAATTAATTCTCCAAACAAGACTTTTTTTTAGCTTTTTTTCAAGACGAGAAGTCGGTATTACTGAAGAGATACCATGCTTAGTCTGATACCGTTGAACAATCAAAGATACAAGAGATAGGCCTTCTGACGAAGAATAATCATTATTATAATTTTTGTGTATTAATGAACAATCATAGGAAAAAATTCCTGTGTGAGTTGCAGAACTAGCCCAGTCAAGATTGTACGGTTTATTATTATGTTTCCCACATGATACTTTTTTAGAAAGAGGAATATTAAGAAATTGTAAAGGAAACTGAGACATTAATGAAACTTCTCGATCCCATGGCTCTAATGCTTTTTGTAATAAATAGTAATAATCTCCACCATCACAAGAAAAATAGAGAGGTGGTACACAAAAATATTCTGCCTTCAAATTATAAATACCTTTATAGACTTTTTCACTGTACAAAAGATTAATACAACTGGCATACCATGCAGCACGAATCATACGCAACAAAGAGCCCAGTGAAAATTCATCACGGCATTCAACATGGTGTTTAAAAAGAATACGTGCTTTCTTCCCTTTCCCTAAATCACAAGAAAAATTACAAGGGCCATCTTGTATATTAACTAATGGGGATGAAACATGCGCAAGAGCATCCCACAAAATTGAAAGAGACTCATTTTCAATATTATGGGAAAAAAGATCAGTTAACATATCAGAAAAAGCTTTTGCTCTGACAAAAGAAAATTGTTGAAAATTAATAAAATCTTTAGTCAAACCATAAACTTCATACAATTTTTCAGCCTCTTTTGTCATTTTTTTATTGATTTTATTATGAAGCCACAATAAATCCTCAGAGCTATTTTTTTCTAATTTCTTTTTAACCAACTGAGTAACTTCATCAAGAAAATACCCCTGCACCCCACTATCAGCTCTATCAATTACCGTTTGATATAATGCATGCCTTAGTAACACTTCTTGCTCAAATGCAGCTTTCATCCGAGCTCTCATGCTAGTATTCATAAGTGAATGAAGGAGTTCCCCTCCTGTCACAAAATCTCGATATAAACTATCGTGTGGGTTAAAGTCATTGTTAAGATGGGCAATTTGCTGTAATAAATAGTTAATTCTAATATTTTCTCGAGATGAACGAGGGTACATACTCATAAAATCAACAAAAACTACTTTTTGCACATTAGCTTGAGCAAGTTTTTTAGTTAAATCATCCTTAAAAACAGTAAAAGCGAGTGGAAACTTAAGCCCTTGAAAAAAAAGCATTTGTTCAGACTCTATATTTTTAAGACCTTCAGACTTAACATCATACAATGGAACAAGAACTCGCAGTTCAGCTGGATGTATATCATTATAAATATATAGTTTATTCTTATATTTAAAAGGAATCCACTTACTCTTTTTAATCTTTTTCAACAGCATAATATTTTTTACAAATGCAAGCTCAGGATTAGACCCATCATGAAAAATTTCAGCCAAGAATCCTTTCTTGTCAATAATATTTTGAGCTTTATGAATTAACTCATGATAACAATTATAATACTCATCTCGATTCTTCTTAAAATGTGAAATAATCTCATCTATCTGATCAAGTGGGAGCTCTGTGCGAGCATCAACATAAACTAGACCATCTGGTTTATATGTAAAATGGCTAATCTGTGCAGGCAGATCAACAATGTGTACCTTTTCTTTAAATTTAAAAATTTCTGCAAGCTGCGATGATGAATTATCGACATGTTGAAATTGACTAATATTACCTGAATACTTCATCCAGTTTTTAATGTTTCCCAAAGTTGTGCTTTTACCCACACCATCAACAAAGCTACAAAAAATATAAGCTGTTTCTTGATCATTTTGAGCATTGAGTTGAGAAGCTAACCGTTTAATAAAACTCTGTGAATGCTCAGTTACGTCTTCTTGATATTTACAGGAAATTTCAATGGGATACGTAATATCAGGGCCCGTAAAATAATGGAAAACAGGCAAAGAAGACTGAAGAAGATGATCAGCATAAGCGATAGAAAAAAGAATATCTTGAGTTCCTGCAAGTTGCTTATTTCCTACTTTAAGAGCCTCTTCGTAAAGCACCTTCCAGTAATCTTTTAAATGAGCAAAAATATTTTTGTAATTGCCTCTTTTAAAACTATCAACAATATTTCTTTCTGTCTGTAGTGTTATATCAAAAGCTTGCCCAAATGCATGCTCTTGAAAAATAGAAGCTCGACTATTGAAAAGATGAATATCATGACCAAGCACATGCTCAAAGATTTGTGGTTGGCCTTGAAAATAATAACGAGAAAGGTCATTCACAGACCTAAAGAGAAATCCTGTCATAAACCCAAATTTATTATGCAAGCGCATTGACCATCCAACATTATTTTTAATACTGGCTTCATCGTTAATACGAGCACGAGTACAATCAGTATAATATTGAGGAACAGCATTTTCTTCATAGCCAACAATCACCATTCTTCCGGCAACATCAAACCCTTTTTTTGTTATAGCACCTTCAAGGTCAGCTAAACTTTTAGCAGTCTCTTTTAATAAAAAGGGATGGTACTCATGGGCATATCGCCCTTCAGGACGAACATCATAATGATTAATAAAACTATTAGTAAAATCTCTAAATGACTCCTTCTCAATCTTTTCATGCAAAGGAAAAGAATTACTTGATCCTGCCAATAAAAAAAAGGAGAAGTTAATTATCAAAACTGAAAGTATCATTTTTTTTGCTTTTTTATTACCAATTGTCATTAAAACCCCAGGGGTCATCAGCATGATAATCATCATCATCGTAATAAAAATCACTACTGTAGTCACACAAATCATTGTCATAAGAAGTTGAATATGAAGACTCATTACTTAAGCGTTGACTTAGTAAAGCCACAACTTCCTTACTTGTTTTAAAAGCTTCACTATAATCAACCTCATAAATAGAGCCTTTCATTGCATTAGATAAAAAGCCCAACTCAAATTCATACCGCTTTACTTGATGCATATCTGAAAATAAAATACCTTCATTAAACATTTTATTGTCATAATCATAAGAGAGAGCATAGAGCTTATACACAACACGCATCTGAGCTTCAGTTAACGAAGAAAGAAGTGGCTTTTTATAAGCACAATCAAAGCTACTGGAAAAATAATTTGCATAGTCATCACTGCACAAAGAAGAGCGATTAAAAATAATTTTTCCCTCATTATCAACACTACAACGATTAAGAAACTGAGATAAAATAGCAAGCTGATCAATAATATATTCCCAATAATGAGTCACGTCTGCATGCATTTCATCATCATTCACAAAATATCGAACCGGTTCTTCAATTAACATAGTCAGAATGTCATCAAGAGCATTAATAAGCTCATCTCGTGTAAGATACTCAAAAAAGCAATGCCGAATAACATAGGCCTTAGGATAATACTTGGTAAGAAATTCATTATAAAACCATCCACTAGGAACAAGACAATCTTCATCTTTAGCAAGATTATCATTCAAAAAAGTTGCATCATCTTGTAAAAAAGAAAGCAATGACTCAATCGGAGGAAGCCCTGATTGTAACTCATAATTATATTCACCACAATCTTCGAGCAACAGAGAACTTTCATCAACTTCTTTTTTTGAATGAAGAGCCAAACAACTGGCATCTATTAACACTATCAACAGGAACAGCACTCTTTTATCAAAAATTTTGTATACCATGCACATCCCTACGATATTCTCGAACTTTTTGTACAACAAATTCTTGAATGCCTTGTAATTTTTTTAAACATTCCCAGCCAGTCTTATATGCTTCAGTTGAAACTTCACCCTGATAACATAACTCTGCAAGATTACTCGCATCAGATTGCAATTGACGAGCAAAAGTATCTACTTGATGAGTATACAATAAGGAATCATACTCTCCCCAATCAGAACTATTTTCCATTGTATAATATTGATAAAAAGCAATAAGTTGTACCAAGTTAAGCAAACACTCATCACAGGCAAATATAAGTGAGCAAGCACTGTCAACAACTATCTCTTTATCATTATTATGCTTCAAGCAAGAAGTTATCTTATTGCGAAAGAAAGCACATCGATTATTAAAAGCACTATTCAAAAACAAGAGTTGTTCATCACGATAATCAAAAAAACACTCTTTTATGTTTTGTGCTAACGCACCATATCCCTCTTGAGCAAGACAGTAAGCAATTCCGCCAACAGCACTATAAAATCCAAATGTACATCCATTACGAATGCCACGAAAAACCTCTTCCTTAAACGAAAGATCCGATCTATACAAAAACCAGGGATAATGATGCTCATATCTAGCACGATCATTCGCAGAAAATTTCTCGGAATGATTATTTAAAAAAGAGAATGCAGCAACTCCAAGAATAGTCATTGCTCCAGTAATCATGAAAAGTCGTTTTTTTTTCATGATTCTCTCTTTATATTCTATTTGCTTTGCTTGCGCAATAATACGTTCAGGTGTTAACCCTTGAACATCACAAATCTGATGGATTGGGCTCTTTGCTGTAAAGAGCCCAATCCATAGTATACTTAATAAAAGAGTAAACCGTAATATTTTTTCAATCATCAATAGCCTCAATAGGTGCCATACCCGCTCTGATGACTCATTGGAAAACCTCCATCCATGTCAGAGCTATTATAACCATTGCGCCCTGTAGATCCTGAGCTTCCTTTATTTCGAGCTGTTACAGAATCCTTTGTTACCGAATAAGTCCTTGGTTTAATATCATCAATCATGCGCTTAAACAGATGGTCTATATTTTTTTTCATTGCAGTAATAATATTTTTATTTGATTCAAGTTTAGCATCAACCTCTTTTACTGTATGAGAATTAATCAAGAGGTCAATAAGATCTTCAAGTCGTCTTTTGATTTGACCCGAATAAAACTCAACATGATGTTTTTCATCATAATATTGCTTATGCTTTTCAATCTGATCAATTAAATAATAGAATTGGTCAACGTAGACTTCTACAAATGTTGTCCACATAGTTTTTTCTTCTTCTAAAGCAACATCATGATCATCTTTACTTAACCCTTTTGAGCGAGGAGTCATATCTTGACCTCGAGTACTATCTCGCACTCCATCCTTAATCGTTCGTTCAAGATCCTCAATTGAAGCAATAACTAACGTACGCCAACTTTCAAGCTCCACCTCAGAAAACGGCTCTTTTGAATCATGAAAAAAAACAGAACAGACAGTATCCCATGTATCAATAAAGCCTCCCAGAATCCAGTCCCAGGCCCCTCCAAAAAGATGATTAATCGTTCCTCTAATTTTTTCATCAAACACATCTCCAACAGCGCGAGATGTTTTCATAATAAATCCTTTTTGAATACCATCCCATGCACCTTTAATGTCTGCATCAGCGATGCTTTCCCAGTCTTTTCCAACTAGCCCTCGAGCTATCACTTGACCAATATCTACACAAGATATATCATCATATTCTTGCATTTTTTTATCATGTCGTTCTTGCAAAACACTGCGCCTAGTAAGAAAATTTTTATACTGGGCTTCCCTTTGCGCTTTATTCTCACTATTACTATCTGCAAGCTCTCTCTCTGCATTATCTACCGCAATATCTGCCTCATTGAGTCTACTTTGTAAACTCTGAATTTCTTGAGATAATTGTTTAATTTTCCTTTCTTTCATATTTGTTCTAGTTCTACCATAAGCAAAAGGACCATACCGATACGGATCTAAAATATCTGAAGATAAAAAAGAATAAAATCCTAAAGAAAATAATAAATAAAAAAACGAAAACCGTGCGGTCATGGCTAAAGTCTCCTGAAAAATCATAATGCTAATATCTCATTGATATACCCGAAAAAGTATACCAACTTAGCCGATAATAACAATTCAAAAAAGTTATTTACAAAACTGACTTTAGATAACCACCAGTCAGACTCTTGATATTTTTTGAAACTTGTTCTGGCGTGCCATGAGCAATAACTTCACCACCCTTCAATCCACCTTCTGGTCCAATATCAATCATATAGTCTACACATTTAAGTACATCAAGATTGTGTTCTATAACCAAAGCGGTATTACCTCTATTCACTAGCTTATCTATTACATGCAACAGTTTTTCAACATCACAACTATGAAGCCCTGTTGTTGGTTCATCTAAAATATAAAGAGTGTTTCGATCACGCTTTGCGAGCTCATTAACAAGCTTAATCCGTTGCGCTTCACCACCAGAAAGCGTAATTGATGACTGTCCAAGCTTAAGATAATCAAGGCCAACTTCACATAATAAATCGAGACGCTTTTTAATTCGAGGAAATGTATCAAAGAAAGATGCCGCTTCAAGAACTGACATTTCAAGAATATCATAAATATTTTTACCTTTATAAATAATCTCAAGCGTTTGGCGATTATAGCGACGCCCATTACATGTCTTGCACTGTACTTGTACATCTTCCAAAAAGTGCATAGAAACTTTAATGATACCTTCCCCATTACATTCAGCGCATCGCCCTTCTGCAACGTTAAAACTAAAACGTCCACACTTATAACCTCGCGCATTGCTTTCTGGTAAGCCAGCAAAAAGATTACGTATATCATTAAATATACCAAGATACGTTGCGGGATTTGATCGAGGCGTTCTACCAATTGGACTTTGATCAACCATGACCATGTTATTAATATGCTCAATTCCCTCAATTTCATCAAAACCTCGGCCAACCAAAAATCCCTGATGAAAAAAAGAACGTAATGCATGCGCTAGTGTTTGCATTACTAAGGTGCTTTTGCCTGATCCAGAAACACCTGATACCGCACAAAAAACTCCAACAGGAAATGCCACGGTTATATTTTTAAGGTTATTTGAACGGGCTCCATGCAAAGTAATCCAGGACTTAGGATCGCGTCTTTTATCTGGCTTAACAATTTTTCGCTTACCTGTTAAATATTTTCCTGTTAATGACTTTGCATTTTGAGCAACCTCTTCAGGTGTTCCATAAGCAGTTACCTCACCACCAAGAATACCTGCAGCCGGACCCATATCAATTAAGTAATCGGCAGCCCGAATAGTATCCATATCATGCTCAACTACCACAACAGTATTTCCTTGATCTCGCAAGTGTTTGAGTGTTGCTATGAGCCTGTCATTGTCTCTCTGATGCAACCCAATACTTGGTTCATCAAGAATGTACAATACGCCCGCAAGAGCTGAGCCAATCTGTGTTGCCAAGCGAATCCGTTGTCCTTCTCCACCAGAAAGCGTTCGAGCTGTCCTACTCAGTGTTAAATAATTAAGGCCAACATTAACCAAAAAGCTTAAGCGATTACAAACCTCTTTGAGCAATGGCTCTGCAACTTCTTTACGCTCATTAGAAAGTTTAATAGTCTGACAAAAGTTTTTTAAATCACCCACGGGCATAGAGCTGAAGTCAAAAATATTTTTACCTGCAATAGTGACCGCCAAGACCTCATCTTTTAAGCGACTTCCATTACAATAGCTACACGGCTGCTCATAGTGAACATAATCTGATGTTGCATCATCTTTTGACGTTTCTGACCATAAAGAAGGGGCCAAGTCATACTCCATGCCAAGACCATTACAATAAAGACAAGCTCCCAGGGGTGAATTAAATGAAAATAATCGAGGTTCAAGATCAGGAATAGAAACCAGACACTCAAGACAAACCTTACTTGAAGAATAACGCTTTTCTTTGCCTTGCTCATCAAGCACCACACATAAACCAGCTTTAATGCTAAAGGCTTTTTCAATCGCCTCTTGAAGGCGGACAGATTCATCTTGCTCAACAAGCATACTGTCAACCAACACACTAATCGTATGCTTATACGTTTTTTTAATACCAAGACTTTCAATATCCTGAAGCTCTTTAACTCGCTTAATCTGACCATCAACCATAAAGCGAGTCCAGCCTTCTTCAAACAATTTAGTAATCTCTTTTTTAAAGACCCCTTTTTTTTGAATAGCCACAGGAGCTGCAATCATAACTTGCTTTCCTTGGAACTCAGACATTACCATTCTCATAATACTTTCTGCAGACTCAGCTTTAACTGGATTTTTGCAGACATGGCAATGAGGCGTTCCTGCTCGCGCAAAAAGAACTCGTAAATAATCATAAATTTCTGTGATAGTTCCAACCGTCGAGCGAGGATTGTAGCCAACTGTTTTCTGGTCTATAGCAATGGCAGGACAAAGCCCTTCAATTTTATCAACATCCGGCTTTTTGGACACACCTAAAAATTGGCGGGCATACGATGACAATGACTCAACATACCGACGCTGCCCTTCAGCATACAATGTATCAAGCGCAAGAGAGCTTTTTCCAGACCCAGAGGGTCCTGTAATTACAACAAGCTTTTCTTTAGGGATAGAAACAGATACTGATTTTAAGTTGTGCTCCCGCGCACCTGTCACACGAATAACATTGCTGCTCATAATACTTATACCATCTTTCGCCAGAAAAAATTGTCAGACTGCCACACAAACAAGAATGATTTACACTCTAAAACAAGACTAGAATACCACTATTGAATAATCCTGTCACAAAAAGAATTCTGTTGATTATCCGAAAATATCCTCAAGTAATCATAACCTTGCCCTTAACTCTATCACTCGCTATACTCTCACCTGGATTATCATAAACCCTCATAATTGGAAATCAAGGAGAGCCATGAAGCCACGTTATGCAACGTATACTTTTATTCTACTGCTTATCACTCTCTACGCACAACCAATGTCGCCATCACGAAAACCCTTGCCACCATTTGGCATAAGTTATACCGAAAATGACTATCTCCAGGAACATTATTATTACCTTAATGTTGAGTATGGCATAAGAGCAGAAGCTCAGAATATCACTTATAATGACACCATAAAAAAAATGCTCAGAGGAGGAGTGTGCAACTCCTTGCTCTGTGCGCTTGATCAACGAAATGTATCTGAAATGAAAGCTCTCTTAAAAGAGTTTAAGCCTTATTTGATAACAGAGCACAAACAACTTGTACAAAGAAATATAAGCTGATTATTACAAGCAATCCATCAGCTATCAGACCCCCTCGATTTAGTAGAATTTTTATTCGATATTTATAAAGAGAATCCGCTTCCTCTTCTTGAGGATGGATTTGCTTTATTCTGGGCAACATCAAAAGGTCAAGCTGACATTGTCGACTTTTTGCTTAAAATAGCGCGCAATGACCTCGAAGCTCTTAAAAAGCAACTTGATAAACAACATAGTACTAGCCATCTTCAAAGATTAATTCACTGTGCAGCAAAGTGTAGTCTTAGAAAAGAGAGTTGTAGTCAAGAAAATTGTTTGAGAACATTTAAACTTATTTTTTATGCACATGATCTTGAAAAAAGAAAAGAACTGCTTAAATACCCAAGCTTAGCAGAACATGCTATCACTTATGGCTGCATAAAAACATTTAGCTTTATCCTGAGCCACTACCCCCCAGAAAAACGACAAAAATACATCGATGAAAATAAACAAAGCTGGATTGAAAAAGCAATTCTCTTTCAATCCAGAAGAGATAAAGAAAAAATAACAGAGGAAATTAATCAAACAACGCAAGAAGTTATGAATATGCCACAAGTAAATATAATTCCTGCTCCAAATTCCATATAACTCAGGAATAATCATGCAACAACTTATTTTTTTACTTTTATTTCTCATATCTCTATCACCCTTCTCACCTATGCGTACCATGACATCTGAAGACTACGCACACCATCTTGCTCTTTATGGTACTATTTATCTTAAACAAAGAATATACAAACATTGCAGGTAGATCAAATCACCATTTCCTTCCCTCATAATATCACTGTAAATTTTACACCAGGCTCACGGCTGCTCCTCCCAATGGGAACAAGCTTGATTCTTAACTAGAAACCGCAGGCATTATCTCAGTTAAAATCGCCCCACCAACACAACATGTGTCAATTTGACAATTTATTTCTTGATTGATACACTATATAAAATTCATAATTGTGTATAAAAAACTAAAATAAATGGGGTTATTATGTCATACCGACAGTTTACTTATCCTTCATATGCTCTTTTTTCTGCACTTTCTTTATTAACAAGCTTCACCAACTTAAAGCCTATCGATCCTGTCCATTATAAAGGATCAACAGCTCTTTTTAGCCCTGAAAAAGATCACCTCTCAGGTATTTATGGAATTATTGAGTTCAAACAATTCGCTCAAGCGCGTTGGCATCTTAACTTATTTGAAACAAACACCTCAACACAAAAACTTTGCCAACAGCTTTTTCATAGTAATCACCCTAGTGACTTTAATGTTACACAACTTCCCAAAAATGTAGCATATCACCTCACACCAGCTCTTATTGGTAAAATTATTTGTATTCTTGAAAAAGCTACAGAGGAAAAAAGCCAAGATTGTGATAAGCTCAGAAAAGAGTTATTGACGACAATATCTCAAGATAGCGACTACCGTCAATCAATCAAAAAAACTGAAAATGAATATAATAATCTTAAAAGTCAAATAAATAATCTTTCTCAACAAAAAGACTCTCTCAATAAACAACTAAAAGCTTCCTTAGCCCCGCTTAATCCCATTATTCAGCAGATTAAAAGACTTATCCCCAATGTAATCATTAAACCTTCTAAATACTTAAGCCAAGAAGATTGGCTTCTTTTATCTGAAAAAGCATCAGAAAGTAATGCCCCGGAAGTCACACATCAAACACTTACTCAACTTAAAGAAACCTGGGAACTCGCAAAAAAAGATCAAGAACCTTTACTTAAAAAACTAGAAGACCTGAAACAAACACTCACAACCAATAAAAAAAATCTTTCAAGACTTGACTATACAGAAGCATCTCTTTCTACATTCATTCGATTACTTATTGAGTCATGCCATGAGTCTGGACTCATTCCTAATATAGGAACTAATCTCATCTTTTCAGTACATACCCCATACGACATTCTTCAATCTTTTTTATTTGCTTGCTTTTCAGAAAAAGAGGCTTTAGAGGCATATCATCAGGAGCTTTCATATTTTCAAATTAAAACAAAAACAGCTAGCCCTTCACCCCTAGATAGCCTTGAAAATCGTCTTATCGCAGCATACTCATCAACAAATCTTCCTGCTTTTGACGCTTATAAAAGTGGTGTTTATCTTGATGTAGATAATGAGCATAAATTATCAGTAAGTGACTGCATGGACAATGTTTTAAGGCATCTTATTTCGATTCTTACGTATGACTCTCAAGCTCAAAAATTCAATAGCGAATTACTCAAACAATATCTTGCTCCAGGAAAATTTCTAAATGAGAAAATTATCAATTTTTTTGAAGAATTTCCAACACCAGAACAAGCAAATACATTTCAAGGCCATCAAGCATGGATTCATATCGTTTCAAATATTAAAGGTCTCGGATATACATCAATATTTGACCATGAAACAGCAGTGAATATAGAAGGCAAGGTTCCTCACTTTTTCATGGATAAATCGCTAAGCTCTTTAAATTCAGATAACTCAATAAAACTTGAACATTATACTTATTATTCTCCCCCTAATCAGAATACTTTTTTTTATGAATCATGCGTTAGTGTTCGCAATATTATTGTAGCACTTAATGAACTACTTGGGCTTAATCTCTTTGACCTAGATAATGAAGAATCTTATCTTCAAAGTTCTAACTCTTTTTTATCCAGTAGTTTTATTGATACTTACTGGCCGCAACTTTGCACCAAGCTTAACTGGATATGTGAACCTTGCAACCTGCATGATGAAGATCTATGGCTAAAAATCACAAGCCTCGCGGAAAATAAGGCATTTGGAAAATTTTCAATTCATCTCTATTTTAACAAAATACACTCACACGCAGCGATTCAAGAAGAAACAATTGTAAATTTTAATCAAGCCGAAAATCAGAGTCAGGCAACCACCGAACAAAATAATCCTTCTCAAAATGAAGATGATCACTTAAGTGAGCTAACAAAAGAAATAAGAAAAAATTTAAATAAATTAGAGACAAATGCAGAAAAAAATTTTTTTCTTACAAATACAACACTAAGATTCTTTAATAAAATACTTCATGATCCTTTTGACTATGAAAAAATACTTGATATCATCGAATGCAAGTACCTCTCCGAAGTTCCTCAACTTCTTAATATTCTCAAACACGTTAAATCAATAAATCCTTCTTTACTCTCAGATAAAAGCATTCTTTATGCAACAGCAGTTAACTACAAAGAGCTGAGTAAAAACGGTGCGATTGAAGCTCTTTATGGAAATAAAGAGGCTTTTTATAAGCAGATTCTTAAATCAACTAATAAGAACCTTATTAAAAAAATAATAAGATTGGCTAGCATCGAACATCATGACCTCATTAATAATGTTTTAGATCACCAACTTATCATGAGTGAACTTTTAGCAATCTTAGAGTCTGACTATATCATGAGCCAGCCAGACCTCATAAAAAAAATTAAATCCCTTAGAAATAAACAGATAAGTGAATTCGAATTATGCACCAATGAAATACTTAATAATCAACAAAGCCTTAGTACAAATTTTATTCTCAACTTTCTTATGATTGCACCTGCAAAAAATCTTCTTCTCAAGCCACATACTTATCTTTTATTTTTAATAGAGGCATTAACAATAACAAATAAACAAATTCCAAAAGAAAATATTGAATCATTTTTTGCGCTTGAAGAGATTTCTCCTCAGTTAACCAAAGAAATAAATAATCTTTCAACAGAAAAACTCTTTGATTTATGCCATACAACAATATGTTTTTATCCTAATATTATACCCAAAAACATTGCTCAAATAATACTTTTTCACCCTCATATGCCTGTTGAATTTATCCTCGAGCTGCTCCCAAATGATCAAGATAATAAAACAGAAATCTTAAATATTTTTTTAGAAAATAATACTTTTTTTATTAATAATTTTTTTTACACCCTCAATCAAAGCCACAACAAAAATCAACATCTCCGACTTTTTAGCCATATGCTCAGAAGCAGCACAGCACTCCCCAACTCTTGGCTTACAGCAGTGCTGTATCATCCATTCTTTGATTTATCATACTTAATAAGAGAATGCTCTGGCAATCATCCACATCTTCAAAGATGTTTATCTCTTCTTCCTCCTAACCATGAGCCACTACTTGAAAAGCTCTGGAACACACTTTTTCAAGAAAGTGAGTACACAAAAAGAAGCCTCATTCAAAATATTCTTTTTGTATCTCAATATCTACCAGACAGATGGTTACAGATTATCTTTGCACACCCTCGCTTTCAACTCATTGATCTTCTCTCTTGCTCTAGCTTTGAGATGTCAGCCATAAAATCTCAACTTACCCGCTACTTATATCTTTTCCCTCAAAAAAAACAGGATCTCATTAACTGGTGTAACTCAGAATGTGCTCAAG
>CAYMBP010000027.1:0-16349 GCA_964388745.1 uncultured Pseudomonadota bacterium
ATGCACTGCTGTTTTGTTTAGCAAGGTCTGAGCCTTCATTATTAATCGTAATTATTGCGTTACTGTTATTCACAATCGACTGACTATTATTCTCACAACATTCAGCAAGTGCCAAGATTGCATTGGAGTTATTATTACAGCAATCAACGAGTGAGTTGCTATTGTTAGTCACATCACCTTTAAGAGCCAAGATCGCATTGGAATTATTGTTGCAACAGTCAAGCAATGCACTGCTGTTTTGTTTCGCAAGATCTGAGCCTTCATTATTAATTGTAACTATCGCGTTGCTGTTATTTACAATCGATTGACTATTATTTTCACAACATTCAGCAAGTACCAAGATCGCATTGGAGTTATTATTACAGCAATCAACGAGTGAGTTGCTATTGTTAGTCACATCACCTTTAAGAGCCAAGATCGCATTGGAATTATTGTTGCAACAGTCAAGCAATGCACTGCTGTTTTGTTTCGCAAGGTCTGAGCCTTCATTATTAATCGTAATTATTGCATTGCTGTTATTTACAATTGACTGACTATTATTCTCACAGCAATCAGCAAGTACCAAGATTGCATTAGAGTTATTGTTGCAGCAGTCAAGTAATGCACTGCTGTTTTGTTTAGCAAGCTCCGAGCCTTCATTATTAATCGTAATTATTGCATTGCTGTTATTTACAATTGACTGACTATTATTCTCACAGCAATCAGCAAGTACCAAGATTGCATTAGAGTTATTGTTGCAGCAGTCAAGTAATGCACTGCTGTTTTGTTTAGCAAGATCTGAGCCTTCATTATTAATCGTAATTATTGCGTTGCTGTTATTTACAATCGATTGACTATTATTCTCACAGCAATCAACAAGCGCCAAGATTGCATTGGAATTATTGTTGCAGCAATCAACGAGTGAGTTGCTATTATTTTTTACTTCTTCTTTAAGAGTTAAAATCGCATGACTATTATTTTTACAACAAGCAAGAAGAGCATTGCTATTTTGTATAGCCAATTCATTATCATCATCATCATCGTCATCATCATCACCAGAACATATGCGAATCCGACCATTATTAAGTGAAATAACATTTGCTCCTGATGATGACCCTTCTGGTGAAATAAGCGGCAATATTTTATCACCAGTTGGAGAAATAAGCGTATCAAAACAAAGCGTAACACCATCAACAGTTAATGAACCAAGTTGATCAAATCGCAATGTTTTATCATCTGTTATCACCATTGAATCACTCTCTACACAAATACCACCAGTGGTAAACGTATAATTTTTATTAAGAGCAATTTCTGTTTGATTTAAATATATTTGTGATTTTTTATCCTCAAAAACTATTTGTCCAGTACCAAGCCCTTTTATTTTAATATCAGTTAAATAAAGCTTAGTTCCCGATCTTATCCATAAAGTTCCCCCAGAAGAAATATCTAAAACATTTCCATTACCATTAACATGGGCCTCTTTGCCTGTGAATGTCCAAGTTCCTGATAAATTAATTCCTGAGTTCATTTTTATATCATTAGCATCTTGCCATAATAATGCATTTGATAAATTAAGATTTCGACCTCCAAAGGCGAGCGTATGATTGTTAAGATTTACTGTTCCTGATCCTGAAATAATACAATCATCAGCAAGAGTCAGATTATCACCCAAAATCATTGAGCCATTATTCATTATAATATTAGAATTTAATGCACTCTGTATGGCAACAGTTAATTGACTAGCTTCATGTGTTAATTGCAACCCCTCAAGTGAGTCAAAAAGAGGCTGTCCTTCAAGTCGATTTGTCGCCCCAATGACGGTAATCTTTGGTGTAAACATACCAGCATCTATACGAATACGCTCATTTGAATTTAACGAAATAGATCGAGCCTCATCTCCATTAAATGATCCAGTAAAAAATGCAGGAGTATCATTAACATCTAAGCATCCTTTATCAAATTGTATTGATGATCCTGCAACAGCTCCAGCAACCTCAAGCGTACCATTCCAGTTTGAAATTGGCTGATTAAGAGTAAGCCGCCCTCCATTAACACGCACGGTAGAATGCTTATGAGAGAACTTAAACCCAGCCAACATAGGTGCATTATGTAACACAAGCAATAAACCAACCAATACACCTACAAACTTCCTCATTACTTTCCCCTTTTTAAAATAACAGGAGCTCTTTACTCATTAATTGCAACGGTAACAGGTGTTGCAATTAAGTGCGCCATCCAACAACCGCAATTATAAAACTATTACATAATACTAAGGATAATAAACAATCAGAGTCAAGCTTCACTACAAATACCACAAAAGCCCCTTTCTATAAGGGGCTTTTGTTATTTTTTAAAAAGAGGAAAAAATCGACGCAATTTTAAAAAAATTTATTCAGATTAATTTTTAATGGAAAATTAAATTATATTTTGAGCCTGCTCTCTGCACTTTTCAAGGGCTACCTTTATGTCAACAGCAGCTGCGCTTATTGTATAGTCAGAACACTTTGCCATAATGGTATTTGTCTCTCTAAGTAGCTCCTGCAAAATAAAATCAAGGCGCTTTCCTTTATCCTGTTTCTTTTCTTCAATAAAAATACTTACAGCTTGCAGGTGACTATTAAACCGAGTTATCTCCTCATGAACATCAATTTTATTAAGAGAAGCATAAAGCTCGTCAAGGTGTAGTTTTGCGCCAGGATCAACAATTTCACTTTCTAATAACTTGTTTTGTTGAGCAATCTGATTCTTTTTTTCTTTCATAAGTTCTTCAAAGCGCTTACTTACCTCCTTAATTTTTTGCTGACAGGTACCAAGCAACTCTTTAAGATCTGAACATAGCCCACTTCCCTCTTGCTCTCTAACCTCCATTAACTTATCTGCAACCTCTTGAACGGCATTAAGAATAGTAATTTCATGCTCATGATCAAGATCTTTTTTATCAGAAACAAAAACATGTGGCAGCAATAATAAATCAGAAATCGAAAGAGCTCCATCAATACCATGCTTAGCCTTAATCAAATCAACAGCCGCAAGATACCCCTCAACAACTTTCAGGCAAGGCTTAACAGGCTCAAATGACTCGCTCTCTTGTCCCAACTTAATAACAACATAGACTCGTCCACGAAGCAGTTTTTTTTGAAGCAAGGAAATAATTTTAACTTCAAGGTGTCCAAAAATGCTGGGCAATTTACATACCACTTCAAGGAACCGAGCATTAATACTCTTAAGCTCAACCGAAAAGCTAATTCGCTCGCCATCTCCAACATCTAAGAAAAACGTTGCGCAATTGTATCCGGTCATACTGAACAACATGAATTATTCCTTTATAATATAATTTATTTCCTTGCACTTTACTTAATCAGCTCAAGTTTGCAAATACATTTTGTACGTCATCAAGATCATCTAGCATATCGAGAAATTTATAAACTGTCTCTTCCTGATTTTTTTCTTGTAATAAGACACTATTTGAGGAAACCCACTCGGCTTGAGATAATTCAATTTGAGCAGATGCATCTTCAAGAGCCTTACGAACTTTATCAAGATCTTGTAATACACAAATAATGGTTGCTACACCATCTTCTATTATAATATCATCAACTTGGTAATCAATAAGCATCTCAAGCAGCTCATCTTCAGACTTCCCTGTCTGTGCACGAATCATACCTTTATGCTCAAACATCCACGAAACAGCTCCCCCTTCAGCCAAATTACCACCAGCCTTTGAAAAAACATGACGCAAATCTGCAACCGTTCTATTTTTATTATCTGAAAGCGTTTCAACCATAACAGCAACCCCACATGGACCATATCCTTCATACGTGTGTGCCTCATAATTGACACCTTCAAGTTCACCTGTTCCCTTTTTTATTGCACGAGAAACGTTCTCTTGAGGCATGTTTGCAGCCTTCGCTTTTTCAAGCACCATCCGCAATCGAGCATTGCCTGCAGGGTCTCCTCCTCCCTCTTTTGACGCAACAGTAATCTCTTTTGAAAGCTTTGTAAATACCTTACCTCGCTTTGCATCCTCTTTTGCTTTTTTATGCTTAATGGTAGACCATTTCGAATGCCCGGCCATAGTGAAACTCCGTAAATAATATTAAGAAGAATGTATACTTGAATGATTTTATAACAAAAAACGTCATAGCCTAGGCAGATATTTAAAATTATCCTAAAAACAAATCTCTAGGGTAAGAATCAAATAAACAGCTCTAAACCAACTCTACTTAGCTATACTTATTCCTTCGATAGCCTATCGCTATTAATTGTATTTGTCGACCCCTTGCACATTACCAGCATAATCAATTTTTTGAAGAGACTTTGACTAAATGTATTGATTTTATATAAGACAACTTTATATAATAATTTCAGATATTGATTTTTTATGATTAAAGGGGAAGGAATTGCTATGCCATTGTGTAAATTTTTTATGTTTTTTTTCTTATCTTTTTTTACCAAATTATGCTCATTAAACGGACAAGTTACTTTGCAGACTCAAGATAACTTAGAAAAAAACATCGAGAAAAAATTAATATTGAAAGAAAAAAAACAAGATATATCTAAGCTTTTCTTAAATCCATTTATAGGAGAAAAAGAATATTTTGTAAGAAGAGATAATGGGCTCTCTTTTCATGAACTTAATTTTCTAGTAAAACGTCTACCCATAGTCATGCAAAATATTGCAGACTTTGTTCCAAGTGATCAACTCTCTTTAAGCACAACCCCAATCATTAGCAGCATTGGTAGTGGTGGTGGCTATCGAGCAATGATTGGATATCTCGGCTTTCTCAAGGGCCTTGAATCATTAAATTTTCTTGATACAATCGCTTATAATATTGGCCTTTCTGGTTCAACATGGACCATTGCTTCGCTCATGGCCCATAGCCAAAGCCCATCTGAACTCCAAGAATACCTCCAAAAGCAAATTGAACAATCATTTGATATTTCACTGATCAATCGAAAAGAAGTTGTCGCAAACCTTAAAGAAAAACTATATTACCGACAAAAAATTACCTTCTGTGACTTATGGGGCAGCATAATATCACATTTTATATTTTGTGGAAGGCCACATTGTGGCCAGCGAGAACGGCTTGAAAATTTTGCACCGCTTGTAGAAACAGGCCGCTATCCTTACCCTATCTTTACCGGTATTCTTGACAATTTAGAACACTATGAATGGATGGAATTTGGCCCTCATGAAATAGGATCAGAGTTTCTTAACACATGGATACCAAGCAACTGTTTTGGTAAAAAATTTAAAAACGGTGTAAGCAATGACACACGGCCAGGAGCGTCGCTAAGCTATCTTGTTGGCCTATTTGGCTCTGCTTACTCACTTAACCTTGATGAACATGTGAAATACCTTCACAGCCTTGTTATAGAACAATTTGATCAGCGCGTCTACACCCCATTCGAATTTTTTGAAAATTTTCGCTTTTCTCCTCCAATGGTTCGCAATATGACGCGCGGCCTTGAAGGCTTTCCTCTTTGTAACAATCGCTATCAAGTTGTTCTTGATGCAGGCCTTGCATTTAACCTTCCCTTTCCACCAGCAGTAAGGCGAAAATCAAACATAATTCTTTGCTGCGATATGTCGGAAAATGTACAAAATGGTGAAGCTGTTAACGAGCTTAAAAAAGTAGAAGCCTACATGAAAAGAAAAGGCATTCCATTTCCAGAAATTAATTATGAAAATATAGAGAAACAAGAAGTTAATATTTTTTATGATGAGCAAAATCTTGAAAGTCCTATAATTCTCTATTTTCCTCATCATGTTGAATTTGCAACAATGAAATTTGAATATAATAAAGAAGAGTTTGAGAAAGTATGCAATACAATGCAACAACAAGTAATCGATTCTAGAGAAATGATTCTTTATGCCATACAACTTGCTCATCAACGACTTGTTCAATTAATGGGGAAACAAAATACGACAAAATAACATTTTTAGAGGAATGAGTAATGAAGAAAATCTTTTTTGCCCTTATTATTACTGTAGCATCTACACCCTATGCATTTTATGCAAAAACTAATAATAATATCAAAATTCGCATTGGAACAAGCATAAATAAAGAAGAATCATTATTCATTCAAAAACGTAACAAAATTACTCATAAAGCAATTGAAGAAATTCTTAATCGTAAACTTGAAGAAAAAGAAGTTCCGACAATTGCAACCATTACAAGCGGAGGGGGTAATCGAGCAATGATAGCAACTCTTGGTTTTATGCTCGGCTTAAAACAACAAAAATTGCTCAATACTATTACTTATCAAGCATCACTTTCTGGGTCTTCTTGGTTCTTGGCCTCGTGGATTGCTAAAAATATGCCCCTTGAAGGATACTCTATTCAACTCTCTCGCAATTTAATTTCATTTTTCGATCTTGACCAGTTTTCTGCATCAAAAATTATAAATTTTTTAGTTGATAGCCATAAATTAGGATATAAGCCCACCTTGTGTGATGCATGGGGCAGAGCTATCTCTAGTCTTATTTTTGGCGAAGACAAACCACCTAAAGACCTCTCACCTGAAGAAGAAAAATTAATAAAGAATAAAGGATACGGCTACAGATATACGCTTGCCTCTCTTGCAGATTCTCTCAACCCTCAATACCACCCATTTCCTCTTTTTACGGCAATTTTTGCTAACACCTCTCCTTATCAATGGATGGAGTTTAGCCCTTTTGAAGCTGGCTCTCAATATTTAAATGCCTTTATTTCTGCATCAGGCATTGGTAAACATTTTTCAAACGGAAAAATATTTGGCAAAGGAAGAGAGCTACCGCTTCCATATCTCTTAGGTCTTTTTGGATCAGCTTACGCTTTTGACCTTGGCTTTGCTCTCACACTTGGAATTGAGCAAATACGACAAATCATGGCTTCTTACTCGTCAGAAGATACTATAAATAAATTTGAAATGATATTTAAATATCTGCTCCCTTCAGCAATTGACATAAAAGACTTTGTCCGCAATGCACTGCTTCAAACTGTCCCATCAATGTTTCATACACCAATAAAAGGAATTGAGAGTGCAATCAAAAATCGCTATCGCATGCTGCCCCCTGTAATCCCAAGCTTTACCCAACAATTAAAAGAATCTCCAGTTAATCAAGATAGCTACTACACACTTATTGATGCTGGCCTTGACTTCAATCTCCCATTCCCTCCACTTATTGCTCATAACCGACGCAATGTTGATCTTTTTATTGTATGTGACGCATCAAGCAATACAGCTTTAACTGACCAGAGAAATAATGCAATGCTTCTTGCTGAAGAATATGCGATACGTAATAAATTACCTTTTCCTGATGTAAGTGAATCTTTAAAAAATATCTCACTTGAAAACAGCACACTATTATTTCATGATGAAGAAAATCCAGATGCACCCATTATAGTTTACATTCCTAATCCTATTATTTTTCCTACAACTAAATTTAGCTACAAAACAAACGAATTTAATGAGCTACAAGAGGCAATGACGAAACAAGTTGATAAAGCAATGCCAATCATCAAACAAGCAATCGAACTTGCTAGAGAAAAAAAGAGACAAGCTTCACAAATTATTCGCGTTGAAAGATAACCATCTTTGATTAAATAACCATTAGAAAACAATGTGCAAGACTGAAGAGCTTTGATAGAATATAAATCAATAGCATTTTCTTACAGTATAATATTTTTTATTGGGCACCTATGAAGCACTTTTTATTTTTCATAGCAATAATGACCGCTACTAACCTTTCAAATTTAAATAGCATGCAAACAATTCGAATAGGTAATGATGTCTGCAATGAAGAATCTCAATTTCTTTCATTGCGCCAACAACACATTAATTCCTCTTGGAAAGCTTTTCTCAATGACACAAGTGTTGATTCTTCTAAAGATTATCCTCCTATTGGAATTGTTTTAAGCGGTGGCGGCCTCCGCTCATGTATTGCATCACATGCATTTTGCTGCGCCCTTGATGAAATGAATATCTGGTCAAAAAGTTCCCATATCTCAACACTTTCTGGATCAACGTGGTTTTTAACTAATTTGCTCTATAAGAACAAACCACTTTCAACTCTTTCTGAGCTCCTACAAAAAAGCATTGGAAAAACTTCTTCAGTCCAACATATTATCAATGCAGCAAAACAGTATTATCCCTATGCTTATCAAGACAATGCATTGTGCAAACAATGGGGAAGAACTATTGGACTTATGCTTATTGAAGAAGATATTGACTCACTTGAAAAAATTACTCTCTCTTCTTTGCGTGCAAATTTAGATAGCGCTCAGCACCCGTATCCCCTCTTTTCCGGGATTATTTTTAATGAACGCCCTTATTCTTGGATTGAGTTTTCTCCAGATGAAACAGGCCTTTATGGACAAGTTGATAGCCAAACAACTTGGATAAAAACGAGCAACCTGTATGCACCACCTAAAAATAAAATAGAAGAAAATATAACACTTATGCTCGGAGCCTTTAGCTCTGCACATACAGCAAAACCTCTTGATATTTATGACAGAATTAATGATTGGTTTGCTAATCCTACCATTAGCTCTCAACAACTTCAATCAACTTATGAAAAGGTCAAGAACTGGCTTGCCAAATTCGATAACGTCCATTTTCCTGCCGCCAAAGTAACCAACTTTATCAAGACAACAAACGCAGCACGTTACTCGCAAGATGAATATCTTGAAATTGCAGATGCCGGTATTTGTTGCAACCTCCCCCTACTCCCATTACTTCGTCGAAACCGGAACTCAATCTATTTCATTTGCGACGTATCTGCAACCCTTCAAAAAAATCGCTTCAAGGGGCTTGAAAAGGCTGCCTCTCTTGCAAAAGAACAAAACCTCCCGTTCCCTCATATTGATTACTCATCTCTTGAGATTAATTCCTGCAATATTATTTATGATGACCATCCTGAAAGCCCCATTATCTTCTATTATCCCTTTTCTCAGCCTTTTGCAACAATCAAACTTTACTACACTAACCAAGAATTCAAAACTCTTTTCAATACAGTCAAATCAGTTACCCTTAAGTCTCAAGAGATCATTGAGCCCATTTTAAAAGCACTTATCACAACTAAGTCATAAAAATAAGCATCTCAACAACAAAGGCCCTCTTCTCTTTTTGATTGCTCATGCCCTATAAATCAAAGCTTTATTATTTAAATAAAATTATTTACATTTGCAATTTTTAATAATTTGACTATACTTTTAACTAGTTATAATTTATGTATAATAATGTTATTATACTATTTTAAATGAGGTTTATTATAATGAAAAAATACTTATTACTCATGCCCCTAGTAACCCTTAAGGCAACAACCTCTCTTTACTGTATGAACCCAGATGGCACACCTCCTCGTGAAAAATTCACTATCCACTCGCGGGACCTCAATAGCCCCAGCATACAAAGAATCAGAAAAGAGGGTACCCGAAAGAGTCAAGAGCAAAAAAGACTTCGAGGGCAAAAACTTAATACTATTAAAATCAACTTTATTGTAACAAATGAAGAAGTCTCAAGTCTTTGGGAAACGAGCATAGAGGCCTCTTCAACATCAGCAATTAGAACAATTATTTTAGGTGTTACTGGACCAATAGGGACCATTGGCGAAGCAATTCTTAATGAAATTATAGCTCTTGCTCGAGAGCGCTATCAAGAAGGATCCCTCAATCGCAATCGTTTTCTTCAAGCGCTTCAAACTATCACTTTAACCATTTCAACTAACATTGGCCTTGGCCCTCTTGCTGAAATTCCAGGCTTTGGAGGCATGGTTCGCAACATACTCACCCAACGACTTCAAGCAACATATAATTCACTTAACAATCGCTTTAACCCACAAACTCCTCAAAAATCCATTTATTACTGGAATGTTGATGGTCAGAGCATTAATGTTCATGTTGACATCGATCCAATACACAACTTAACACATCAAGCACCAAGAGAAGTCACGGGAGACCTTATTGATAATAGCACCGGACAGGTTGTTGAAAATACCATGGGCTATCTTTTTGGCTCCTAAAAGCGATTACCTTACTCAAATAATGAATTTTGCTGTTCAGCTGAAGGGATTTCACCAAGAAGCTTTTTACGTAGCTGGAGAATTTTTTTATGCGGAATCTGTCTTCCTCGAGGAGTTTTTTGCAGCAATCCCTGGCGCATCAAAAAGGGCTCACACACCTCCTCTATAGTCTCTTTATCTTCTCCAGTAATCGCAGCGAGCGTATCAAGCCCAACAGGCCCTCCATCAAAATCTTTAAGAATGCTTGTTAAGACAAGATGATCAAGCTTATTTAATCCATCATCATCAATACCTAAAAATGTAAGTGCTTTTTGAACAATAGGCACATCAATTAAAGAATGATTATGAACTTGAGCAAAGTCTCGCACACGCCTAAGCATACGCTTAACTATTCGCGGTGTTCCCCGCGAACGCTTACCCAATTCAAAAGCAGCCTCCTGTAAAATGGGTAAATCAAAAAATGAAGCATTTTTCATAGCAATTGCAGCAAGCTCATCTGCTGTATAAAAATCAAGACGCTCAATAATACCAAAACGCGTCTGTAATGGGCCAGAAATCATTGATGTTCTTGTCGTTGCTCCAACTAATGTAAAAGGACTAATCGGCAATCTAATAGATTTTGCCCCCGCTCCTTGACCAATAATCACATCAACACAAAAATGTTCCATTGCTGAATACAAAATTTCTTCAACCACCTTAGGAAGGCGATGAATTTCATCAATAAATAAAATTTCCTGAGGAGCAAGAGATGATAAGATTGCAACCAAATCTCCGCTGCGCTCAAGAACAGGAGCGCTCGTAATCCGAACCGGCACATCAAGCTCTTTCCCCATAACTTTTGCAAGAGTCGTTTTGCCAAGCCCAGGTGGCCCAAAAAATAACAGATGATCAAGCGGCTCATTACGCATTTTAGCTGCACGCACAAAAACCGTTAATTTTTCTTTAATCTCCTGCTGCCCAAGATACTCATTCAAAGCTGCAGGCTCAAAACTTCTCACCGTATCTTCAGCCGTTGGCTGAAGCGATAACATTTCAAGGGAGGTAAGTTGCTCTGTATCAAGCTCTTTGTTCATGTACATACCTTTCTGCCGCAGAGAACAATGAATACTTTTATGAAAAAACTCAGCGTTTCTAGTCTATAGTTTTTTACTATTGATAGCTAGATATCTTTCATTATGACGAAACCTTGGGGTACAACCTGAAGGCCCGGATAGTGCTCAAAAACAGAATAAACCCCTAGACAGAAGTAATCAAATCATTTAAGCTGTCCTTACATTAATCAATCAACCGGGGTTGCTAGCTCAATTGGTAGAGCAACAGACTCTTAATCTGCAGGTTCAGGGTTCGAGTCCCTGGCGACCCACCATCACATGCAAGGGTGGCGAAATTGGTAGACGCACTGGCCTTAGGAGCCAGCCCTCGAAAGAGGATGGGGGTTCGAGTCCCCCCTCTTGCACCAAAATTACTGCCAAATTCTTACTTTTATCATACAAGCTTGACCTTCTAGCTATTTTTAGATTAGGTTCAATTCTATGTCACGTTCATGCATCCAGTAGCAAAGCCACAATTTTTGAGTATATGAAAAAATGTTCACGCTGGGAGATAACCATGGCAGATGTAGCCCTTGACGTTGTGTTAGAAGAATCAAGTGAAACTCAACAACGTCAAGAACCAAAACAAAAAGGGGAAAAACGACCAAAGTCTTATCTTCACTATCACGAAAAAACAACATCATCTCACTTGATAAATGTTATTATTGAAGTTGACAAGCAATTAGCAAATATTATTTATCAGCAAGCAATTAATCTCTTTCGTGGCGAAAAACTGGATGGATTTAAAATTAACAACACACCAACTGAATACTTAGAAATGAACTATAAAAGTGAAATTTCTCATCGGGTTAAACAATACCTTTTTCATCACTTTGTTCTTGATTTTCTCATTAAAGAGACACATAAACGGCGAACGCTTGTTGCTAACTATCCCCGGCTAACTCAGATTCATTTTACTCCCCACCAAAATGCTACATTTGAATTTGACGTTTCAACAACTGATCCTATTGATCTTAAAGAGTGGCGGCATTTTTCATTCAAAATGCCCAAGCGAAAAAAATATAAAGACCTAGATAAACAAGTTATCCACTTTCTTGAAAAAGAACTGAGTGCGGCTAAAAAACAACAACCCAATACGATAGAAGAAGATGATTGGGTCTTATTTAGCAGCTCTCTTATTAATGAAGAAGAGACTCTAGTTAACAATGCTTTATCCAATACTTTTTGGACTAAAATTAGCAAAGACACAATCCCAAGCCCGCTTGCCGAGCAATTTTTAGGGAAGAAACTCAATGAACTATTCACAACCAACTGCCTAGAATTTGATGCTCAACTGAGTAACTATGATGGAAAAGTATTCTCATTTCTTATCACTATTAAAAACATCGTCAAAGGGAAGCATCTCTATCTCGATCACTTAAGAAGCTCATTCAAACTCAAAAATAAAATTGAAATTCATAACAAGCTCATGGAGGTATTTTCTTACCGGAATGATATCTCCCAACGCAAAACAATTATAGAAGAGCTCTTTCACCTCTTTTTAACCAAACACCGCTTTGAAGTCCCAAAACATCTTATTATTAGACGAGAAGAAGATATTTTGCAAACATTAATCAGACAGCCAGACTATCAAGTCTACCGAGCACAAAAAGACTTTGAACAATATGTTGAACTTTTAGCTGAAAAACAGATCAAAGAAGAAGTCCTAATTGATCACATTGCCTTTAAAGAAAACATCTCAGTTGAAGCAAAAGACATTGGCAACTATCTTCACTTATTTAATAACAAACGGCTTAAAGAATTTATCTATTTTAAACCAGTGGATACCATTGAAGAACAGACTAAACCAATTAATATGAGCATTTTAAGTCAGGCCGCTTTGAGAGAAAAAACACTCAACTATATTATACACCAGCTCACAAAATAGTTTCAATCTGAACTTTTTTAACTTTGTTGGCTATTTTCGAAAATTTATAAATTATTAACGAATTCACAACGACTTTTTATTGGCTTTTTAAATGGAAATTATAAATATCATTGCCCGGAAAGCCTCACTAAATCTGGTACACAAGCAGATGGACCTCACATTCACAAACTCTCTCTTGCTGACGACCGTGGCATGCAATGGTCACTCTCTATAAATAAAACAGCCCCCATAGTTAAGGTGCTTCTGCCTGATTATAGCTCCAAGAAGCAATCTTGCGATTAAAATAAAGAGTACAAGTTGCCCTTTATCTATTTTTCAGCTAGAATATGCGTATATAGTATCGATTTTACATTTATCAAGCTTATGAATCGACGATTCTACATGTACGGAGATAATCATGTCCATAACGTATCAACCAAGTGTTAAAAAGCGTAAGCGCAAACACGGTTTCCGCAAAAGAATGGCAAGCAGAGATGGTCGCAAGATACTCAATCGACGACGAGCAAAAGGCCGCAAACGACTTGCTGTCTAAAAAAAATTCAGGGCAGGCATCGCCTGTCCATTTTCCTTCTTTATTTTCATTTCCAACCCGAGAGATTGATGCTGCTTTCAAAAGAGCAAAGCTCAAAGCAAAAGGGAACGGATTCAAGCTTCTTCAAACGCCTCTTTTTTCTCTGCAAGGCACTTCGTCCAAACAGGATAGACAACCCGGTAAATTGCTCATCATCACGCCACGTAAGTTTGGTAAAGCGCATGAGCGCAATCTCATCCGTCGCCAACTCAAGGCTATTTTTTATGAAGAAAAACTCTATCGCTATCCCTACATTTCACTGCTCTTGCTTTATGCACCAGCAAAACAACTCTCTTTTCGTGAACTCAAAGTCTTGCTGTGCAAAAATATTCCTCCTCGCAACAAAAAAACAAAATCCCCATCTTCTACCTCAACAAAAAGCAGCCCTGTTCAACAAATCCCTTTGGATCAGGTGAGTGATAGCCCATCAACCTTCAGACGCATCTACTCAGCTTTGCGTCCATTCTTGGGCCAGTCTGGTGTCTGTATCTTCACCGTCACTTGTGATGACTATGCTGAGTACCACCTTAAGCATACATTCCTCCCCCTTGCTTTACTCAAAATTCTGCTCAGGCTACTTGCCTGCAACCCAATCACCGGCATTCTCTTTAAGTTTATGAATAAAAAATAAATATTCTAACAAAGATCGCTTCTGTTTTTTTTAGCTCTTGCTCTTTGATAGGCCTCCTTGCTAAGATCATCAAAAGCATCTTAGTTATATAGCCAGGATCAATAAAAAATAGAAGTGATAAAATAGGGAGTATGTTATGAAGTATCTAAGCGGCATGATTTTTTTTCTTATCATCAACCTTCTCATCACTACTTCTTTTCATGCTGAAATTCAAGGAAGACTTACAGAGCTTAAAAGCAAGCTTGATGACTTAAAAACAGGCCTTGGTTCTTTAAAAACATCTTTGGGCGAGCTTAAGGGAGCTCTAGAGAAAAAACCTTCTGAAAAATTAACGAGCACAGAAGATGAGCAAAAAAAAGCAGCAATTGATACATTGTTCAAAATCTTAAGTGAAGCTGCAAATCAAGAAAACCAACAAAAAATTCAGGAAAAAGCTGAAACCAACCCTGATTTATTTTTTACAGTAAAAGGCGAAAATGGAAAGCCCCTAATTAAAACACTCCTTGAATCTAAAGTCAGTTTAGACAATATCCTAAAAACATTATCTAAAAATGCAAGTGATGAATCCATAGCACAAGCATTCTCTTCTCAAGAAGACTTCAATGCCCTTACCAATGCAGCATTAGAAAATAACAAATTCAAAGAAGACACCACACTAATGCTGTGGAATAGGCTTAAGAAAAAAGAAGCTGATCAAAAGACTCAAGCTTATCTTTTTTCTTTAACAAAAGAAAAAATTCAAGAAAACAAAGAAGAACTCGCTACTCTTTGCATCAGCAGCGGTTTAACTGATTCTCTGCAAATATTAAAGACTACATTAGGCAAGAACGAATTCAAGAGAACAATACAAGACAATCACATTCTCTCTAAAACTATGCATAACAATCCGGAAACCTTTGTAAAGATACTAAACCTTTACTCTAACGATCCAAATGAAGTAGTCCCTTTATTAAACACTAAGAGCCAACATGGATCAACAGAATACACCTCATACTCACATCTTTTAATAAACGGACAAGGCGATATAATCGAAAAATTATATGATGTAGAGAATAGCCCTCATACAGAGAGTATAAAGGAAGCTATTAATGAAATGAACGTTAAAACGCTCGACAATATATTTGCAAATTTTACCAAAGAACAAGGAAAATTTACTAAAGTAGCAGCGTTTTTATTAAAAATAAAAAAGGATGAACTATTTAAGGAAAAAGAAGATTCAGAGCGCTTTAAGTATCTATTTAATATTTGGTTTATCTATTCAACTGAATATGTAGATGAAACTAAAAATCTCGCTCAGAATATCTTATTTAATCATATAAAGAATACAGCAGAAATAAATACCCTTAAGCAATACTCTGATTGTATTTTTAGAAATGAAGATATAGATTTTTCTAAACAAACACATGTACAAGCAATACATCTCATTATGCACACTCTTCTTGAAAAAGAACAGACGCTCCTCACAGACAAAAAAGTAACAATCCCAACCAGCTTAGTAGATCAAAATAACAAGACCTACTTGCATATCTTGGCTGAAAAATACTTGCTCTTCAGCCCTACAACACCTTTTGGCGCTTCCAAAGATACCGTCCCCGAATATAATAAAAGCTTGTGGACGAGAATGCTCATTCAACCTGATAATCAGAATAAACTTCCTTATCATTACCTACAAAATGAAATAAAAAAGAAACAATATAAATCATTTTTCACAAACGATTTAAACCAAAGTTCAGAAAATATTGCTCTTAAAAAATTTCAAGAATTAATTGACAATCCTACGTAAAAATAAATAATGGTGCTTAAAATGTTTTTTTTAACCCTCATAACCGTCGCCACCATCCATTGGCTAAGTCTACCTCTTGGCCAATGGGCCTGATCCCATCAGCGCTAATATCAAGAAACTTCAAAGACCTCTCAATAAATCGAGGCAACCCTTAAAACAAATCTTTCAGACCTAAAGAATAAGATTGAAGGGGAAAACTCCTCAGCCATTACTAGAGCAAAAAATCATCAGTCTCAAAACTGTTATCCGATGATCAGCCTGCATCAACAACACTTAGCAGCACATCTCAACGCTCACCCATGCTAGAGCTAAACCACGTAACACTGGAACAGTTTATTATCTTAAGATCGTCATCAACTATGTTAAACAAAAAATTATCACTTCTCAAAGATAAAACAAT
>CAYMBP010000028.1:0-189 GCA_964388745.1 uncultured Pseudomonadota bacterium
CACTGGTCGAACAATTATCTCGTCAATTTGTACAGGGCCTTGATCCAAATCAAGAGAATCCAACACTTGATAGCATTACTCGTGCAATGGCAAATCAACTAAGAAATTCATTAACTCAAGAGCAGAATGGTCAGCCACCACTGGTCGAACAATTATCTCGTCAATTTGTACAGGGCCTTGATCCAAATC
>CAYMBP010000028.1:289-13561 GCA_964388745.1 uncultured Pseudomonadota bacterium
AAGAAAATCCAACGCTTAATGATATTGCTCAAGGTCTTTCACGGGCTGCTGTGCAAGGAGCTCGGCAAGCGACAGAAGGGCCTGGTCCAAATGGAGAACCTCCAATGATGCAAAATTGGGCTCGTCAAGCAATACGAGGTGTTCCAGGAGGGAGCTGGTTTGTTGGAAGCAGTCAACAAGCAGAGAAGACTCAATCACAAGCAATAGAGAATAATGAATCTTCTATTCCTACCCAGGCATCTCTAGCAAATACTGCATCTCAAAATGAACCAAGCTCAAATCAACAATTGCAAAGTCAGAGTGGTAGTTGGTTTGGTACGTGGAATTGGCAGTAGGTAGAGTTATTATTTGATATATAAAGCGTGAGAACATTCATGATATACTAGACATTGCAATCCTGATTGCGTATTGTAATGTCTAGTTTTTGGTTGCTTACATCTTATTACAAAATACAAGGTTTTAAATCATGAAAAATCACGTGTCGCCTGATAAACGAGGGACGCTAACTGTTGTATGTGGCTCTATGTTTTCCGGCAAAACAGAATACATTCTTAAAGAGCTTTCTCGTGCAGAATATGCTAAAAAGCGTGTGCTAACAGTTAAGCATGCAATTGATCAACGTGATCAACAACAAATTGGCGCAATTATGTCTCATGAAGGCCATGAGCGGATGGCTCTTGTTGTTGGCGGAACTATCGATAGCCTCAATATGATTATTAAACACGCAGAAGATACTGCTGATATAGTTGGCATTGATGAAATACAATTTTTTCCTGAACATATTGTAAATGTGATTGGACTCTTGATTGAAGAGGGTAAACAGATTATTGTTTCAGGACTTGATCTTGACTTTAGAGGAGAGCCATTTGGTGTTGTGCCACATTTAATGGCCTTTGCCGATTATGTAATTAAACTTAAAGCGGTATGCGTTATTTGCGGAAAAGATGCACAACACACTCAGCGATTGATAGGGGGCTATCCTGCTCGTTATGATGATTCTTTAATTAAAGTTGGTGCTGAAGAATTGTATGAGGCTCGTTGTCGTGATTGCTTTGTAATTGACAAAGTTGTTCAATTTTATACTAAGCCATCTCTTAATCAAAAATCATTTCATGCAGAGTAAACGTTCCAAGCTAAAAAAAGCCTATGTTTGCAGTAATTGTCAATATCAATCAATTAAGTGGGTTGGATGTTGTCCTTCATGCCAAGAGTGGAATGGATTCGTAGAAGAAGAAATTGTTGGCGCAGGTAAGCGCTCTTCGAATTCAGTTGTCAGTCCACTTATTACCCTTAAAGAGATTGCAGTTGAAAAACAGTCGCGAATGGTGTCTGGTATTGACGAGTGGGATCAAGTATTAGGGGGAGGTATCTTTCCTGGCTCGTTGCTTATTTTAACCGGTGACCCTGGAATTGGTAAGTCAACGTTATTGTTGCAAGTTGCTCATCATTTAGCAAGTAAACATAAAATTATTTATTGTTCATCTGAAGAATCCTTACAGCAAGTTAAAAATCGAGCAATGCGACTTTCAGTCACATCAGAGAATCTTTATTTTTCTGACCAATCAAATCTTGAAGCAATTATTGCTACAGCACAAAAACATAAACCAGACATTGTTATTCTTGACTCTATTCAAAATTGCCATCTTTCTCTTGACTCTTCAGCCATTCCCGGAACCATTGCGCAATTGCGTGAAGCTGGTTTTTTACTTATGAGGCTTGCAAAGGAGCACAATATTGCAGTATTAGTGACCGGTCATATTACTAAAGATGGCACCATGGCTGGACCAAAGGTTTTAGAGCATATGGTTGATGCTGTATTTTATTTGCAAGGTGAAGATCGTTGGCAGACACGTGTTTTACGAGCTGTTAAAAATCGATTTGGTACGGTCAACGAGGTTGGCTTTTTTGAAATGCATCAAGAAGGGATGATTGAACTTGCCAATATTAATCAACACTTGCTTCAAGAAGTAGAGCAAGCCCCAGGATCGGCTCTTGTTTGCTGTATTGAAGGTTCGCGACCATTATTATTAGAACTGCAAGCATTATGTGTTCCATCAAAATTTGGAGTTGCTCAACGAGTTGCTACAGGAATTGATCCAAAAAGAGTCGTTCTCATTGCAGCTATTCTTGAAAAATATTTGCATGTTAAGCTTAGTCAGCATGATATCTTTTTTAAAGTTGGTGGAGGCTTCAAAATCAAGGAGAGTGCTGCAGACCTTGGTATTGCACTTGCACTACTTTCAAGCTATTTTCAGGCCTCTCTTCCTGCTCAATCAGTCTCTGTTGGTGAAATGAGTCTAACCGGTCAGATAAAACCAATTAATTATATTGACTCTTGCATCAAAGAAATTGAAAAATTTGGTTTTTCAAATATTATGTTGTCTGCTGGCCAAAAGGTCTCAAGCAATTGTATCATTCGCGGCTTTAAAAGTGTTTTTGAGCTTCTTGCTCTTTTCCCCGATTAATCCTTTGGCAGTAGTCAACAAAAAACATGGCAGCAAAACTTAAAGTAAAGGCTACAAAAAGAGGAGGGATAGACTCATTAATAAGTGGCCAGACCCCAGCACTTGTTCCTCCAACAATAATGCCTGCGTAAGCAGCCTGTCTACTTTGCAGCCTGGAGTGTAGTGATGCAAGCATGATAGGGCCAAAAGTTCCGCCCAGTCCAGACCAGGCATAGTAGACAAGATCATAAATGCTACTATCATTATTGAAAGAAGCAATGCCATAAGCTACGCTGCATATAAGAATAACACTTAGACGAGAAACCCAACGAATATCGTAATCATATACTGATGATTTTGCTCTGTCTGTAACCATTTTCCATAGATCTTGAATAATAATATCAGAAGAAGCAAGTACTTGCGAACTCATAATATTAATTGACTCTGTAAGCATAGCACATAAAATAAGTCCGCTAATAAATGGATGAAAAAGGGATCGTGTCATTGCAACAAAAATAAGCTCATTATTTTCAAGCCCATGAGAAAAATATCCAATACCAACAAGACCAATACAAGTAGCAGATATCATTGTTACTATTTGCCAAGAAGTGCCAACCCATTTTGCCTTACGAATATTTGAAGAATCATTGATTGTAATGAACTTTGTTATAATGTGTGGCTGTCCAAAATAACCAATTCCCCATCCTAGAAAATTAAAAGATATTGTTTTAAAGGTATGCCAAGAATAATCTGGAAAAAAATTGAGAGAGATATTATTTTGATTTGCTCCATTAAAAATTGATGAGATTCCACCAAGTGCATACAAAGCCATTGCAGGCAGAGCAACAATCGCAACTAAGAGAAAAATTCCTTGAAAAAAATCAATCCAAGATATTGAACGCATGCCACCAAGAAGTGTATAAAAAATGACTAGCACAGCAATAGAAATACCTGCCTGATAATTAAGCTCAAAAACAGACTCAAAAATGTAGCCAAGAGCAACAAGCCCTGCAGAGATATAAAAAGTAAAATAGGCAAGTGAAAAAAAAGCAGAAATGAGTCGCATGGTACTCGTAGGATCTTTAAAGTGTTTTTCAAAAAATAGTGCCAATGTAGGGCTTTTATATTCTTCAGCCTTTTCTCGAAGCCCTGGCGCTATAAATTGCCAGTTAAAAAACATAAAAACAATTAAGCCTAGCGCAGTCCATGCTTCTACAATCCCATTGGCATAAATCATTGCTGGAAACCCCATAAACAACCAACTGCCCATATCACTTGCATGTGCAGTAAGCGCCGTAATCCAATAGTTAAGCGAAACTCCAGCTGCTTCCCCATTCTGCTTATTCGTACGATAAGCAAAAAATACGATAAGACAAATAATAGAAAAATAGACTACAAAAGCAAACGTTAAAATCTGTTCCATCTCTATTCCTTCTGGTTAAATAGTACCATGTTGAGTCTAGAGGAAACAGAATCAAAAAATAAACAATTTGAATATTTTTAGCGACTTACTCTACAGTCACAGACTTTGCAAGGTTGCGCGGCTTGTCAATTGGCAGCCCAAGCTCAACAGTAATTTGATAGACAAAAAACTGCATAATACCAGTCATTCCAAGAATACTCAGAAGAGGAGTCGTTCGAGGAATAACAAATGCAAAATCAGCAAGCGCAATAAGTTCTTTTTGCCCTTCAAATGCAAAAACGACCAAATGGCCTTTCCGTGCCTTAATTTCTTGAGCATTTGAAAGAATCTTACTATAAATCAAATCATCCATAACAGAAAACAAAACAACGGGAATATTTTGATCAATAAGAGCTATTGCACCATGCTTGAGTTCTCCTGCTGGATAGCATTGAGCAAAAATATAAGAAATCTCTTTAAGCTTTAAAGCCGCTTCCATCGCAAATGGATAACTTACGTGCCGACCAAGAAAAATAAAGCGGTCATATTGAGCATAAAACGGAGCAAGCTTTTGCATAATCGTAAGTTTATAAGAATCAATAACTGATTCTAAAATTTCAGATGTAACAAAAAGATCTTCTTCTGCCTGAACTATATCATGCGCAGAAATAAGCCCCCGTTCATGTGCTATTTTATGAGCCAACCAGTAAAGTGATGCTACCTGTGTAGAAAATGCCTTGGTCGATGCTACAGCAATTTCAGGACCAGCTTGCATAGGTAAAAAGCCTGAAGCCTCTCGAACAATCGTGCTAAATGCTACATTTGTAAGCGCAACACTAGGAAGCGAATGAGAATTAATAAGCCTTAAAGCTTCAAGTGTATCAGCCGTTTCTCCTGACTGAGAAGGAAGAATAAAGAGTGAGTGATCTTCAGGGAAAAAAGAAGAGTAACGAAATTCTGAAGCAAGATGAACACGCGTTGGAACTTTTGCAATTTCTTCAAAAAAGAATTGTGCAATACGCGAGGCATTCCATGATGTTCCTGCAGCCACTAAATTAATAGTTTTAAGCTGCTTTATTGCGTCACTTGTAACACCAATTTGCCGCCATAACGAGGAACTATCTTCTGGTTTATCAAGAGCATCTTGTTGCTTATGCTCATTTCCAATAATTTTAAAAAAAGAAATTGTACGATTAATCGCTCGCTTTTGCTCATAAATTTCTTTGAGCATATAATGCTCAAATTCATGTTTTTCAAGGACATTACCATGTCGCTTAATTTCTTGAGTGATAAATGGTATTGCTTTTCCTGCAAGAGATACATATTCAACAGAATCTTTAGTTACAAAGGCCACGCATTCATCAGGAACAAAAGAAATGGTTGTCGTATGATTAGAAAAAGCAAGAGGGTCTGAAGCTATAAACATCTCTTCATCTCCCACGCCAATGACAATAGGAGAACGTCGCCTAATTAAAACAAGCATGTCAGGGTTTTCTTCAAACAGAAAGACAACGGCAAACGCACCTTTCAGTGTTTGAGCAACTTGTGTAACTGCAGAGCGCAAGTCATTGTTTTGAGCAAGCAATGAACTAACAAGATGTGCAATTAATTCGGTATCGGTTGTTGAAGTAAAGTCATGCCCTTCTTCAAAAAGCTTCTCTCGAAGCTCTTCATGCCTCTCAATAATACCGTTATGAACAACCGCTATACTTTTGTCACAATTGAAATGAGGATGAGCATTGGCTTCATCAACAATACCGTGCGTAGCCCAACGCGTATGACCAATTCCAATCAAACCATCAAAAGAGACCGTCTGACTTAACCTTTTAACAGGAGAAAGCCCCCCAGCTTCTTTATGATAAGAAAAATGTGTATGCTTTTGATCTATGCAAACAATTCCTGCAGAGTCATACCCTCGATATTCAAGACGAGCAAGACCCTCAAGAATGAATTGTCGGCATTTTTTATTCCCGATATAGGCAACAATCCCACACATGATATGTTATCCTAGCAAACAGGGCAAGCCAATAAAAAGCAGAAATGTGGCTTATAAAGCATACACTCTGCCACGCACCAATAAAAAAGTCGAAATAACAATTAACGCTTGACGAATTGAAATTTTCTTCGAGCGCCGCGTTGTCCATACTTTTTGCGCTCTTTCACACGAGAATCAACTGTTAAAAGACCATGCTTTTTAAGTGCTGGCTTAAGAGCATCTTGTGATTTGATAAGAGCACGAGCAATACCAAGTTTAATGGCTCCTGCTTGACCTGCAAGGCCTCCACCACAGACTCTTACATGTACGTCAAATGCACCTTCTTGCTCTGCAACCTTTAATGGAAGCGTTACCTGGCTTTTGTTTAAATCAGTGTCAAAATAGTCTTTATAGGCCTTACCGTTTACATTGATGCTTCCCTTGCCTTTTTTAATCCAGACACGGGCTACAGATGATTTTCGTCGGCCAATTCCATGATAGTTACTCATTATTCCTGCTTGTTATTGCTTCACATGAAAGTGAAGAAACAGACTAACAAAATACCGCAAACACAATTTTCTTACCATCTTACACGACCAAAATGCCTTTGTCAAAGGCTTAATAAGAGCAAACTTAGCTATTTTAAATAGTCATTCGTGAATTAAGGTTATTGTGGGCAAATTTGGGGATCATTACCACTATATTCCATGTTCATCGATAATGCCCTATTCCGCAATCATAATTAAAAATTGCTTCATAGCAAAAGACCATTATCATTCTTGTTACAAAAATGTAAAAAAAATGCAGTGTAATATTCATGTAATGTCAGACTCTTGGCGAGCTAAAAACTTAGTCTCCTATTTTTTCCTTTAAGACAGCTTGGTCTATTTTAAGTTGTTCGCTTAACTTATCAAGTTGATAACCATTTTTTTTATAAAGATGTATTAAGAATTGATATTCAAAAGCCTTAAAGGCTGAATCAAGAGAGGCAAACTCACCAAACAGTTGCTCTTCGCAAAAAAGTGAAACCTGCTCTTGCATACAATCAGCAAGAAACTTTTTTGAGATAATTTGATTATTACTTGAAAGAGAAACAAGTCTTTTTAAAGTAATTTTAAGCTCTTTGATATTGCCATGCCAGGGGTAATTGCGCAGGCACCTCATTGCTTGAGGGCTCAGCAATACATTTTTTGCTTGGGCTTTATTTTCATAAGCCAGAAAGTGTGAAACAAGCAGTGGAATATCGTGTCGCCTTTTGGCAAGACTCACTGTCTCAAGCGGAATGATATTGAGCGCATAAAAAAGAGATGTATCAAAATCCTTTTTTTGCACAAAATGAAAAAGGTTGGGAGATGCTGATGCAATGAACCGAACAAGTTGAGAATGTGCTTTAATAGCAGCAAGAGTTTCTCGTTGTAAGCTGGAAGAAAAAAGATGTATATTTTTCAGATAAACAGTTCCTTCTTGAGCCTTATCAATCAAGGTAAGTTCTTTTGTTGAAAATTCATCAATTGTTAAAAAGGGAAGACTTGCTCGAGGGCTTATTTCGTGAATGTAACGAGCAATGGTTGACTTTCCTGAGCCTTGTGCACCATAAATAAGAACATTATAGGCAAGCGGTGCAACAAGATCAACTTGTCGCATAAGTTCATGAAACATATCGCTTTTACCAACAATTCCACGGGCTTCATAATTATGCTCTTTTTGAGTAAGTGAGGTTTTTTTTTCTTCATTATTAAGCTGTTCTACCGCATTTACTTTTTCAAGAAGAACATCAAGACTAAGAGGCTTTTCAATAAAGTCTTGTGCACCAAAATTAAGCGCATCAACGGCCATAGGAATAGTACCAAACCCTGACATAATAATGACTTGCTGCTTAGGATACTGCTCCTTAATTTTTTTTAAAAGATCAAGGCCATTACAATGTGGCATAAATATATCAAGTAGCACAAGATCTGGTATGAGTTCACCAATCATTGCAAGAGCTTGCTTTCCCTCAGTTGTTGTTCGCACACGAAAGTTTTCATCTGTTAATGCATCTTGAATGGCTTGCAGAATGGCTGGCTCGTCATCAATAACAAAAATAAGAGCCTTAGGGTTATGATGTGTCATGGCTTATTTAAATCCTATCTGTTTAATTGGACCATCTGCAAGGCCGCGAATAAATTGATAAATATATTCATTGTTACACTCCCAGATACTTTGAGCATCTCCTTTGTAGATAATTTTTCCTTCGTGCAACATTGCAACTTGCGTGGCATACTTAAAAATCTCTATGTCATGAGAGATAACAATAGTTGTTGCATTATGCTCTTCATGCGTTTTTTTAATGAGCTCATGAATAAGCTTAACGGTAATTGGATCAAGCCCCGTTGTCGGCTCATCATAAATAAGAATTTCAGGGCTGAGCATTAATGTTCGAGCAAGGCCAACACGTTTTTTCATACCCCCTGAAAGCTCGTTAGGAAATTTGTCAATAACGTCTTCATCAAGACCAACATCTTTAAGCTTTTCAACAACAAGAGAGCGTACCTCATCTGGATGTATGCCTTCTTCAAGAAGTGTGATGCCAACATTTTCAAAAACATTAAGTGAATCAAGAAGCGCAGCAAATTGAAATACATAACCACATTTTTTATAAACTTCTTGCTGTTGTCTTTTATGTAACGAGGTAATATCCTGCTCATCAATAATTACATTTCCACTGTCAGGTTTAATAAGGCCAATAATCTGTTTAAGCAGAACAGATTTTCCTTCACCCGAGCGGCCAATAATCGCAAGAAACTCACCCTTTTTAATATCAAGACTAAGCTCATTAGTTATTATGTTATTGCCAAATGACTTTTTTAAATTTTTAATACTAATCATTTTGTAAACATTAATGAGGTGAGAACGTAGTCAGCAACAACAATAGTAAGAATTGCAGAAACCACACTTTTTGTAATTGCAATACCAACTCCACGAGCACCCCCTCCTGCATAATATCCTTTATAGGTGCTGACAATAGCAAGTAAAAAGCCAAACACAACGGCTTTGATAATCCCGTTGCTGATATCTGAAAACTCAACATTTGAAATAACAGCTTCTATGTATACTTCTGAGTTTATGCCAAGCATATAAATTGACATAAAATATCCTGACATAATGCCAAAAAAACTACAAAATATAGATAAAAAAGGAACAATAATAGTACTTGCAATAATTCGTGGAATGATAAGATATTGATGCGTGTTAATGCATAATGTTTGAAGAGCATCAATCTGCTCAGTGATTCTCATGGTACCAAGCTCTGATGTAATTGCAGATCCCGCTCGCCCAATAACCATAATAGCTGTAAAAACAGGACCAAACTCTCTAGTCATTGAAAGAAAAACAATTGGCCCAATAAAATGATCAGCCCCAAAGCGTTGCAGCCCTATGTAACTTTGTAATGCAATAACTGCCCCAACAGTAATACCTACAATAGAAACAATCCCAAGAGAGCCTACTCCAATGTAATTCATTTGGAAAAAGACTTTTTTCAGCTTGAGACGTGTAGTACATAAAGCGACAAAATTTTCATAAAGAAAAATTCCGATATAGCCAAGATTATTGCACCAGGCAATAGTTTTTGCACCAATCATGTCTACAAAATTGAGCAACACAGGCTTATCCTAATACGTTAAATTCCTATTAATGAATTACTACTTCTTTTCTCGTTGATTTACTCAGCGCTCTCTTCTTTTGCTGGAGTTGTTGTGCTCGTATCAAGCCTGCTATCTTGAGCCGGTGTTGCTTTCTGCCGTGAGGTATAACCCTTAAGCTCTGATGCTTGGTGTTGCCTTGAATTAAGTACAGCAAGCCCAAGCGCACCAAATACAAACATCAATCCCATAGCCCAAGTGATACGTTCAAAAAAATCTTGCCCTCCTGACCCACCAAAAAGCATTTGGCTGCCACCACCCATACCACCAAGCCCCATATCTCCCTTGCCTTGTTGTAAGAGAATAATAAAAGCGAGAAGCGCTGCTAAGATTACAAAAAGAACCATTAAAAATGTAAGCATGAATCTTCCTTGTTAGTAATGTTGTATTATTTATATGGAGTACACCCACTCCTACCTATAGTGTACAATTTTTTCAAGCTCTTGAAAATCGAGACTTGCTCGGCCAATTAAAAAACCTGAAATTTGAGGAATGCTTTTAAGTCGAGCAGCATTATGAGAGGTGATACTCCCTCCGTAAACAAGTCGATATGAGCGAGTAAGAGCTAACTCATTAAGATAAGACTCTATCCAGGCGAGCACTGACTCAATATGATCATTGTCAGCCGCTTTTTGCGCGCCAATCGCCCAAACTGGTTCATATGCTATGCACAATGGAGTATTTTGGTGTGATGATGATTGGGCAGCTTGAGCAATTGGCGCAAGTTGTTCTTCAATCCTGCTCAATGTTTCACCTTGATCGTATGCATTTTTATCTTCACCGATACAGGCAATAGGAATAATATTGTTATCAAAAAGAGTCTGCGCTTGCTTAGCAACTGACTGATCACTTTCATTATTAAAAGAGCGCCGTTCGCTGTGCCCAATAATACAATACGAGCAACCAAGCTCATAAAGACTGCGCGGGGATATTTGTCCCGTGAAAGATCCCCGCTCATGTTCGGCACAACATTGAGCAGATAATGCTACACTTGTCTCTTTAATTGCTTGAGCAATTGGAAAGAGAGCTTCTGCAGAGGGAGCTATAACCATCTGCGTATTTTCTCGGTCTGCAAGAGAAAGTATTTCATCATAATAATTTGATGCAAACGAGAGAGCTTCGTTAAGAGATAATGACATTTTCCAATTTGAAATATACAAAAAATTTTTTTTAGTATTCATGTTACTCCTTAATAGTCTAAAAAGGTGATCATTTGTGGCACTTTGGGCAGTATAAACTAATCGAAGCTAGCCGTACAGGCGGCATAAAATTTCTTATTCGTGCTTGAAAGATTATACAGATCTGAAGCTAAATTTATCAAGCTTCACTCAAAATATTCAGATAAAATTGATCTTAATTTTCTCAATTATTTCTTCCTACTTGAGATGCTTCAAACAATCACGCTACGTCTTTTTTGTAAGTTATTGCATGCGAGCACAATCTAAGAAACTGCTCTTAAAAATCACACCAAATAAACAAAAGCTTCTCATATAGCAAAAAACATTCTAACTTGCACAAATATTGGGGTCATCCTGGACTCTATCGCTTCGCTTCAGAGTGATGATCTTGAGACAATAAACTGTTCCAATGTTACGTGTTTTAGCTATATCAGACTCTTCACAAGTCATCATAAAATCCTTTTTCATATGGCTATACAAAATTGAATTAACATAATGTTGTTAATTCACTGTAGAGAATCTCTTTGCTTGATAATCGTTACATTCTCACACTCACAACGCTCACTGAAGAGAACAGTCACGACGAAACCCTAGCGCAGGAGAATGGACTCCCTTGAAATTTAAATTATATAAATCTTAAAGAGCTTAGCTATAAATAATAGAGTCATTCTAAAAACTGGATTCTATAATTCAGTCCACAAAGTCAAGTCTAGCTCCCATACACTCTATCAATTTAAAGGCACCAGAAAAAGTCAAGGCGCCAATTTTTTTGATTCAAGCAAGCAATAAAAAAAGTCCCGAGCGAACCCGGGACTTTTTTGGATAGAAAAATTAATCACGCAAAACTAGAAGCGGACATTCCACCCTGCATGAAGGTCGCATTCACGTGGTGCATTTTGACCAGCGAATACAAATGACGCTCCAGCATAAAGATCCATGTACTTAGACAAACGGTAGTTTGCTTCGGTACGAATCTTATGTGAAAGTTGCTCGGTATTGCGTTCTGCTTCTTTTTTGCCAAGTGCTTTTGGATTTGCAACAAGCTTTTTAGCAGAGATCACACCATTAGTGTTCGTATGTTCGTAACGACCACCAAGGCATGATTCAACTTCTTTGCACTTCCAGTTTACATGATCTTCGGTCTTGTAGTAGAACTCGTAACCAAGAACACCACTGATGTCTGATGTTTCTGGGTGGAAGAATTGAAGATCAAGGCGACCAACAAAATAACCCCAGTCAACATCTGCCTTCACGCAAGGACCAATGTTTTTAACACATGATCCGCAGAAGGTTGCCATGCGACGCTCTGTGCTTTCAAGAACGAATGACCAGTATGCATCAGCCTTAAGACCCATCCAATCAAGTGGCTGCCATGCACCGCCAGCACCAAGCTTGATTTCAAAGTGGCCGCCGTTACCAAGGTGTGCTCGGTATGGGTTGCCGCTTCGGTTGCTGTCTGAGCCACCAGCTGTTGGGAAACGAACCCCGAAGAAGAGTTCAAACATTGCCATGTCGCAGAAGTCGTAGTTGTAGTAAAGATCAACGTCGATATCACCAAGACCGGTGCGCTTGTCGCTTTCAAACTTCACGCCGCAGTTGCAGAGCTGGAGGAGGGGATGCGTGTCGTAGATTGGAAGGCGATTTTGAATTGCTGTATCAAGCTGACCAGAAACGCCGACATCATCATGAACACCACGCCCAAGCCGTTGAGGATTATCATTGGTTGAATCAGTTTGTCGTCTAAACACAACCCAATACTTTGAATCACCATCACCATTTGGACACTCACACTTTCTGAGCTGCTTCTCCCAGTCGGCAAACACCTTAGAATAATCTGTTGGTGTAGCCCCTGGTTGTCCTATATCAAAAAATGATAACGTCGATGTTGTTGGTCCACTATTTGCATCAGTAATTGGCTTAATATTATCAACACCAACCGTCAAATCATTACGATTCAAAGGAGCCCCAGCTGTATCAACCACCTGAAAAGCATGGACTAATGGTTCACCAATGCTATTGGATGCAGCAAGCGCAACCCCTACTCCCAAGCTGGTCCCGTCTGGAGCATTATTTGGAGCTGCAACCTGAACAGTAAACATACGAACATCACCTGGAGCAGGAGACTTTACCTCTGACCGCTGCAGTTCATCAATAATGCTTCTCACAAAATCAGAACGATATGCCGTAACCTTAACATTATCAAAATTACCTGACTGCCCTGCTCGCTGCAAAGTGCCTGTGGCAGCCTGCACACCATTAACAATGTCATTAATAGGAGTGGGAGTCATCGCATTAGCAAGAAGATTCGCGGAATTAGCTAAGCTGGTGAGAAATGTAGTAGCACTAAGAGCGAGTGGCGCAGAAACATTAACGTTAACATTGATATCTTGAATAAGATCTGTAAAAAATTCCTGTAATTCATCATTACTAGCAATAAGAACCCCTGGCGTATTTAAAGTGTTAATAAGCGGACTCACCAATCCAAAAACATCTGTTGCCGTTTCACTATCCACACCATAACTCGTCTTATCAATTGTCACATACCGAGATGAAACAACTTGGTCACGAGGATCTTGAAGCTTATCAGTAT
>CAYMBP010000029.1:0-13312 GCA_964388745.1 uncultured Pseudomonadota bacterium
CCACCACTGGTCGAACAATTATCTCGTCAATTTGTACAGGGCCTTGATCCAAATCAAGAAAATCCAACGCTTAATGATATTGCTCAAGGTCTTTCACGGGCTGCTGTGCAAGGAGCTCGGCAAGCGACAGAAGGGCCTGGTCCAAATGGAGAACCTCCAATGATGCAAAATTGGGCTCGTCAAGCAATACGAGGTGTTCCAGGAGGGAGCTGGTTTGTTGGAAGCAGTCAACAAGCAGAGAAGACTCAATCACAAGCAATAGAGAATAATGAATCTTCTATTCCTACCCAGGCATCTCTAGCAAATACTGCATCTCAAAATGAACCAAGCTCAAATCAACAATTGCAAAGTCAGAGTGGTAGTTGGTTTGGTACGTGGAATTGGCAGTAGGTAGAGTTATTATTTGATATATAAAGCGTGAGAACATTCATGATATACTAGACATTGCAATCCTGATTGCGTATTGTAATGTCTAGTTTTTGGTTGCTTACATCTTATTACAAAATACAAGGTTTTAAATCATGAAAAATCACGTGTCGCCTGATAAACGAGGGACGCTAACTGTTGTATGTGGCTCTATGTTTTCCGGCAAAACAGAATACATTCTTAAAGAGCTTTCTCGTGCAGAATATGCTAAAAAGCGTGTGCTAACAGTTAAGCATGCAATTGATCAACGTGATCAACAACAAATTGGCGCAATTATGTCTCATGAAGGCCATGAGCGGATGGCTCTTGTTGTTGGCGGAACTATCGATAGCCTCAATATGATTATTAAACACGCAGAAGATACTGCTGATATAGTTGGCATTGATGAAATACAATTTTTTCCTGAACATATTGTAAATGTGATTGGACTCTTGATTGAAGAGGGTAAACAGATTATTGTTTCAGGACTTGATCTTGACTTTAGAGGAGAGCCATTTGGTGTTGTGCCACATTTAATGGCCTTTGCCGATTATGTAATTAAACTTAAAGCGGTATGCGTTATTTGCGGAAAAGATGCACAACACACTCAGCGATTGATAGGGGGCTATCCTGCTCGTTATGATGATTCTTTAATTAAAGTTGGTGCTGAAGAATTGTATGAGGCTCGTTGTCGTGATTGCTTTGTAATTGACAAAGTTGTTCAATTTTATACTAAGCCATCTCTTAATCAAAAATCATTTCATGCAGAGTAAACGTTCCAAGCTAAAAAAAGCCTATGTTTGCAGTAATTGTCAATATCAATCAATTAAGTGGGTTGGATGTTGTCCTTCATGCCAAGAGTGGAATGGATTCGTAGAAGAAGAAATTGTTGGCGCAGGTAAGCGCTCTTCGAATTCAGTTGTCAGTCCACTTATTACCCTTAAAGAGATTGCAGTTGAAAAACAGTCGCGAATGGTGTCTGGTATTGACGAGTGGGATCAAGTATTAGGGGGAGGTATCTTTCCTGGCTCGTTGCTTATTTTAACCGGTGACCCTGGAATTGGTAAGTCAACGTTATTGTTGCAAGTTGCTCATCATTTAGCAAGTAAACATAAAATTATTTATTGTTCATCTGAAGAATCCTTACAGCAAGTTAAAAATCGAGCAATGCGACTTTCAGTCACATCAGAGAATCTTTATTTTTCTGACCAATCAAATCTTGAAGCAATTATTGCTACAGCACAAAAACATAAACCAGACATTGTTATTCTTGACTCTATTCAAAATTGCCATCTTTCTCTTGACTCTTCAGCCATTCCCGGAACCATTGCGCAATTGCGTGAAGCTGGTTTTTTACTTATGAGGCTTGCAAAGGAGCACAATATTGCAGTATTAGTGACCGGTCATATTACTAAAGATGGCACCATGGCTGGACCAAAGGTTTTAGAGCATATGGTTGATGCTGTATTTTATTTGCAAGGTGAAGATCGTTGGCAGACACGTGTTTTACGAGCTGTTAAAAATCGATTTGGTACGGTCAACGAGGTTGGCTTTTTTGAAATGCATCAAGAAGGGATGATTGAACTTGCCAATATTAATCAACACTTGCTTCAAGAAGTAGAGCAAGCCCCAGGATCGGCTCTTGTTTGCTGTATTGAAGGTTCGCGACCATTATTATTAGAACTGCAAGCATTATGTGTTCCATCAAAATTTGGAGTTGCTCAACGAGTTGCTACAGGAATTGATCCAAAAAGAGTCGTTCTCATTGCAGCTATTCTTGAAAAATATTTGCATGTTAAGCTTAGTCAGCATGATATCTTTTTTAAAGTTGGTGGAGGCTTCAAAATCAAGGAGAGTGCTGCAGACCTTGGTATTGCACTTGCACTACTTTCAAGCTATTTTCAGGCCTCTCTTCCTGCTCAATCAGTCTCTGTTGGTGAAATGAGTCTAACCGGTCAGATAAAACCAATTAATTATATTGACTCTTGCATCAAAGAAATTGAAAAATTTGGTTTTTCAAATATTATGTTGTCTGCTGGCCAAAAGGTCTCAAGCAATTGTATCATTCGCGGCTTTAAAAGTGTTTTTGAGCTTCTTGCTCTTTTCCCCGATTAATCCTTTGGCAGTAGTCAACAAAAAACATGGCAGCAAAACTTAAAGTAAAGGCTACAAAAAGAGGAGGGATAGACTCATTAATAAGTGGCCAGACCCCAGCACTTGTTCCTCCAACAATAATGCCTGCGTAAGCAGCCTGTCTACTTTGCAGCCTGGAGTGTAGTGATGCAAGCATGATAGGGCCAAAAGTTCCGCCCAGTCCAGACCAGGCATAGTAGACAAGATCATAAATGCTACTATCATTATTGAAAGAAGCAATGCCATAAGCTACGCTGCATATAAGAATAACACTTAGACGAGAAACCCAACGAATATCGTAATCATATACTGATGATTTTGCTCTGTCTGTAACCATTTTCCATAGATCTTGAATAATAATATCAGAAGAAGCAAGTACTTGCGAACTCATAATATTAATTGACTCTGTAAGCATAGCACATAAAATAAGTCCGCTAATAAATGGATGAAAAAGGGATCGTGTCATTGCAACAAAAATAAGCTCATTATTTTCAAGCCCATGAGAAAAATATCCAATACCAACAAGACCAATACAAGTAGCAGATATCATTGTTACTATTTGCCAAGAAGTGCCAACCCATTTTGCCTTACGAATATTTGAAGAATCATTGATTGTAATGAACTTTGTTATAATGTGTGGCTGTCCAAAATAACCAATTCCCCATCCTAGAAAATTAAAAGATATTGTTTTAAAGGTATGCCAAGAATAATCTGGAAAAAAATTGAGAGAGATATTATTTTGATTTGCTCCATTAAAAATTGATGAGATTCCACCAAGTGCATACAAAGCCATTGCAGGCAGAGCAACAATCGCAACTAAGAGAAAAATTCCTTGAAAAAAATCAATCCAAGATATTGAACGCATGCCACCAAGAAGTGTATAAAAAATGACTAGCACAGCAATAGAAATACCTGCCTGATAATTAAGCTCAAAAACAGACTCAAAAATGTAGCCAAGAGCAACAAGCCCTGCAGAGATATAAAAAGTAAAATAGGCAAGTGAAAAAAAAGCAGAAATGAGTCGCATGGTACTCGTAGGATCTTTAAAGTGTTTTTCAAAAAATAGTGCCAATGTAGGGCTTTTATATTCTTCAGCCTTTTCTCGAAGCCCTGGCGCTATAAATTGCCAGTTAAAAAACATAAAAACAATTAAGCCTAGCGCAGTCCATGCTTCTACAATCCCATTGGCATAAATCATTGCTGGAAACCCCATAAACAACCAACTGCCCATATCACTTGCATGTGCAGTAAGCGCCGTAATCCAATAGTTAAGCGAAACTCCAGCTGCTTCCCCATTCTGCTTATTCGTACGATAAGCAAAAAATACGATAAGACAAATAATAGAAAAATAGACTACAAAAGCAAACGTTAAAATCTGTTCCATCTCTATTCCTTCTGGTTAAATAGTACCATGTTGAGTCTAGAGGAAACAGAATCAAAAAATAAACAATTTGAATATTTTTAGCGACTTACTCTACAGTCACAGACTTTGCAAGGTTGCGCGGCTTGTCAATTGGCAGCCCAAGCTCAACAGTAATTTGATAGACAAAAAACTGCATAATACCAGTCATTCCAAGAATACTCAGAAGAGGAGTCGTTCGAGGAATAACAAATGCAAAATCAGCAAGCGCAATAAGTTCTTTTTGCCCTTCAAATGCAAAAACGACCAAATGGCCTTTCCGTGCCTTAATTTCTTGAGCATTTGAAAGAATCTTACTATAAATCAAATCATCCATAACAGAAAACAAAACAACGGGAATATTTTGATCAATAAGAGCTATTGCACCATGCTTGAGTTCTCCTGCTGGATAGCATTGAGCAAAAATATAAGAAATCTCTTTAAGCTTTAAAGCCGCTTCCATCGCAAATGGATAACTTACGTGCCGACCAAGAAAAATAAAGCGGTCATATTGAGCATAAAACGGAGCAAGCTTTTGCATAATCGTAAGTTTATAAGAATCAATAACTGATTCTAAAATTTCAGATGTAACAAAAAGATCTTCTTCTGCCTGAACTATATCATGCGCAGAAATAAGCCCCCGTTCATGTGCTATTTTATGAGCCAACCAGTAAAGTGATGCTACCTGTGTAGAAAATGCCTTGGTCGATGCTACAGCAATTTCAGGACCAGCTTGCATAGGTAAAAAGCCTGAAGCCTCTCGAACAATCGTGCTAAATGCTACATTTGTAAGCGCAACACTAGGAAGCGAATGAGAATTAATAAGCCTTAAAGCTTCAAGTGTATCAGCCGTTTCTCCTGACTGAGAAGGAAGAATAAAGAGTGAGTGATCTTCAGGGAAAAAAGAAGAGTAACGAAATTCTGAAGCAAGATGAACACGCGTTGGAACTTTTGCAATTTCTTCAAAAAAGAATTGTGCAATACGCGAGGCATTCCATGATGTTCCTGCAGCCACTAAATTAATAGTTTTAAGCTGCTTTATTGCGTCACTTGTAACACCAATTTGCCGCCATAACGAGGAACTATCTTCTGGTTTATCAAGAGCATCTTGTTGCTTATGCTCATTTCCAATAATTTTAAAAAAAGAAATTGTACGATTAATCGCTCGCTTTTGCTCATAAATTTCTTTGAGCATATAATGCTCAAATTCATGTTTTTCAAGGACATTACCATGTCGCTTAATTTCTTGAGTGATAAATGGTATTGCTTTTCCTGCAAGAGATACATATTCAACAGAATCTTTAGTTACAAAGGCCACGCATTCATCAGGAACAAAAGAAATGGTTGTCGTATGATTAGAAAAAGCAAGAGGGTCTGAAGCTATAAACATCTCTTCATCTCCCACGCCAATGACAATAGGAGAACGTCGCCTAATTAAAACAAGCATGTCAGGGTTTTCTTCAAACAGAAAGACAACGGCAAACGCACCTTTCAGTGTTTGAGCAACTTGTGTAACTGCAGAGCGCAAGTCATTGTTTTGAGCAAGCAATGAACTAACAAGATGTGCAATTAATTCGGTATCGGTTGTTGAAGTAAAGTCATGCCCTTCTTCAAAAAGCTTCTCTCGAAGCTCTTCATGCCTCTCAATAATACCGTTATGAACAACCGCTATACTTTTGTCACAATTGAAATGAGGATGAGCATTGGCTTCATCAACAATACCGTGCGTAGCCCAACGCGTATGACCAATTCCAATCAAACCATCAAAAGAGACCGTCTGACTTAACCTTTTAACAGGAGAAAGCCCCCCAGCTTCTTTATGATAAGAAAAATGTGTATGCTTTTGATCTATGCAAACAATTCCTGCAGAGTCATACCCTCGATATTCAAGACGAGCAAGACCCTCAAGAATGAATTGTCGGCATTTTTTATTCCCGATATAGGCAACAATCCCACACATGATATGTTATCCTAGCAAACAGGGCAAGCCAATAAAAAGCAGAAATGTGGCTTATAAAGCATACACTCTGCCACGCACCAATAAAAAAGTCGAAATAACAATTAACGCTTGACGAATTGAAATTTTCTTCGAGCGCCGCGTTGTCCATACTTTTTGCGCTCTTTCACACGAGAATCAACTGTTAAAAGACCATGCTTTTTAAGTGCTGGCTTAAGAGCATCTTGTGATTTGATAAGAGCACGAGCAATACCAAGTTTAATGGCTCCTGCTTGACCTGCAAGGCCTCCACCACAGACTCTTACATGTACGTCAAATGCACCTTCTTGCTCTGCAACCTTTAATGGAAGCGTTACCTGGCTTTTGTTTAAATCAGTGTCAAAATAGTCTTTATAGGCCTTACCGTTTACATTGATGCTTCCCTTGCCTTTTTTAATCCAGACACGGGCTACAGATGATTTTCGTCGGCCAATTCCATGATAGTTACTCATTATTCCTGCTTGTTATTGCTTCACATGAAAGTGAAGAAACAGACTAACAAAATACCGCAAACACAATTTTCTTACCATCTTACACGACCAAAATGCCTTTGTCAAAGGCTTAATAAGAGCAAACTTAGCTATTTTAAATAGTCATTCGTGAATTAAGGTTATTGTGGGCAAATTTGGGGATCATTACCACTATATTCCATGTTCATCGATAATGCCCTATTCCGCAATCATAATTAAAAATTGCTTCATAGCAAAAGACCATTATCATTCTTGTTACAAAAATGTAAAAAAAATGCAGTGTAATATTCATGTAATGTCAGACTCTTGGCGAGCTAAAAACTTAGTCTCCTATTTTTTCCTTTAAGACAGCTTGGTCTATTTTAAGTTGTTCGCTTAACTTATCAAGTTGATAACCATTTTTTTTATAAAGATGTATTAAGAATTGATATTCAAAAGCCTTAAAGGCTGAATCAAGAGAGGCAAACTCACCAAACAGTTGCTCTTCGCAAAAAAGTGAAACCTGCTCTTGCATACAATCAGCAAGAAACTTTTTTGAGATAATTTGATTATTACTTGAAAGAGAAACAAGTCTTTTTAAAGTAATTTTAAGCTCTTTGATATTGCCATGCCAGGGGTAATTGCGCAGGCACCTCATTGCTTGAGGGCTCAGCAATACATTTTTTGCTTGGGCTTTATTTTCATAAGCCAGAAAGTGTGAAACAAGCAGTGGAATATCGTGTCGCCTTTTGGCAAGACTCACTGTCTCAAGCGGAATGATATTGAGCGCATAAAAAAGAGATGTATCAAAATCCTTTTTTTGCACAAAATGAAAAAGGTTGGGAGATGCTGATGCAATGAACCGAACAAGTTGAGAATGTGCTTTAATAGCAGCAAGAGTTTCTCGTTGTAAGCTGGAAGAAAAAAGATGTATATTTTTCAGATAAACAGTTCCTTCTTGAGCCTTATCAATCAAGGTAAGTTCTTTTGTTGAAAATTCATCAATTGTTAAAAAGGGAAGACTTGCTCGAGGGCTTATTTCGTGAATGTAACGAGCAATGGTTGACTTTCCTGAGCCTTGTGCACCATAAATAAGAACATTATAGGCAAGCGGTGCAACAAGATCAACTTGTCGCATAAGTTCATGAAACATATCGCTTTTACCAACAATTCCACGGGCTTCATAATTATGCTCTTTTTGAGTAAGTGAGGTTTTTTTTTCTTCATTATTAAGCTGTTCTACCGCATTTACTTTTTCAAGAAGAACATCAAGACTAAGAGGCTTTTCAATAAAGTCTTGTGCACCAAAATTAAGCGCATCAACGGCCATAGGAATAGTACCAAACCCTGACATAATAATGACTTGCTGCTTAGGATACTGCTCCTTAATTTTTTTTAAAAGATCAAGGCCATTACAATGTGGCATAAATATATCAAGTAGCACAAGATCTGGTATGAGTTCACCAATCATTGCAAGAGCTTGCTTTCCCTCAGTTGTTGTTCGCACACGAAAGTTTTCATCTGTTAATGCATCTTGAATGGCTTGCAGAATGGCTGGCTCGTCATCAATAACAAAAATAAGAGCCTTAGGGTTATGATGTGTCATGGCTTATTTAAATCCTATCTGTTTAATTGGACCATCTGCAAGGCCGCGAATAAATTGATAAATATATTCATTGTTACACTCCCAGATACTTTGAGCATCTCCTTTGTAGATAATTTTTCCTTCGTGCAACATTGCAACTTGCGTGGCATACTTAAAAATCTCTATGTCATGAGAGATAACAATAGTTGTTGCATTATGCTCTTCATGCGTTTTTTTAATGAGCTCATGAATAAGCTTAACGGTAATTGGATCAAGCCCCGTTGTCGGCTCATCATAAATAAGAATTTCAGGGCTGAGCATTAATGTTCGAGCAAGGCCAACACGTTTTTTCATACCCCCTGAAAGCTCGTTAGGAAATTTGTCAATAACGTCTTCATCAAGACCAACATCTTTAAGCTTTTCAACAACAAGAGAGCGTACCTCATCTGGATGTATGCCTTCTTCAAGAAGTGTGATGCCAACATTTTCAAAAACATTAAGTGAATCAAGAAGCGCAGCAAATTGAAATACATAACCACATTTTTTATAAACTTCTTGCTGTTGTCTTTTATGTAACGAGGTAATATCCTGCTCATCAATAATTACATTTCCACTGTCAGGTTTAATAAGGCCAATAATCTGTTTAAGCAGAACAGATTTTCCTTCACCCGAGCGGCCAATAATCGCAAGAAACTCACCCTTTTTAATATCAAGACTAAGCTCATTAGTTATTATGTTATTGCCAAATGACTTTTTTAAATTTTTAATACTAATCATTTTGTAAACATTAATGAGGTGAGAACGTAGTCAGCAACAACAATAGTAAGAATTGCAGAAACCACACTTTTTGTAATTGCAATACCAACTCCACGAGCACCCCCTCCTGCATAATATCCTTTATAGGTGCTGACAATAGCAAGTAAAAAGCCAAACACAACGGCTTTGATAATCCCGTTGCTGATATCTGAAAACTCAACATTTGAAATAACAGCTTCTATGTATACTTCTGAGTTTATGCCAAGCATATAAATTGACATAAAATATCCTGACATAATGCCAAAAAAACTACAAAATATAGATAAAAAAGGAACAATAATAGTACTTGCAATAATTCGTGGAATGATAAGATATTGATGCGTGTTAATGCATAATGTTTGAAGAGCATCAATCTGCTCAGTGATTCTCATGGTACCAAGCTCTGATGTAATTGCAGATCCCGCTCGCCCAATAACCATAATAGCTGTAAAAACAGGACCAAACTCTCTAGTCATTGAAAGAAAAACAATTGGCCCAATAAAATGATCAGCCCCAAAGCGTTGCAGCCCTATGTAACTTTGTAATGCAATAACTGCCCCAACAGTAATACCTACAATAGAAACAATCCCAAGAGAGCCTACTCCAATGTAATTCATTTGGAAAAAGACTTTTTTCAGCTTGAGACGTGTAGTACATAAAGCGACAAAATTTTCATAAAGAAAAATTCCGATATAGCCAAGATTATTGCACCAGGCAATAGTTTTTGCACCAATCATGTCTACAAAATTGAGCAACACAGGCTTATCCTAATACGTTAAATTCCTATTAATGAATTACTACTTCTTTTCTCGTTGATTTACTCAGCGCTCTCTTCTTTTGCTGGAGTTGTTGTGCTCGTATCAAGCCTGCTATCTTGAGCCGGTGTTGCTTTCTGCCGTGAGGTATAACCCTTAAGCTCTGATGCTTGGTGTTGCCTTGAATTAAGTACAGCAAGCCCAAGCGCACCAAATACAAACATCAATCCCATAGCCCAAGTGATACGTTCAAAAAAATCTTGCCCTCCTGACCCACCAAAAAGCATTTGGCTGCCACCACCCATACCACCAAGCCCCATATCTCCCTTGCCTTGTTGTAAGAGAATAATAAAAGCGAGAAGCGCTGCTAAGATTACAAAAAGAACCATTAAAAATGTAAGCATGAATCTTCCTTGTTAGTAATGTTGTATTATTTATATGGAGTACACCCACTCCTACCTATAGTGTACAATTTTTTCAAGCTCTTGAAAATCGAGACTTGCTCGGCCAATTAAAAAACCTGAAATTTGAGGAATGCTTTTAAGTCGAGCAGCATTATGAGAGGTGATACTCCCTCCGTAAACAAGTCGATATGAGCGAGTAAGAGCTAACTCATTAAGATAAGACTCTATCCAGGCGAGCACTGACTCAATATGATCATTGTCAGCCGCTTTTTGCGCGCCAATCGCCCAAACTGGTTCATATGCTATGCACAATGGAGTATTTTGGTGTGATGATGATTGGGCAGCTTGAGCAATTGGCGCAAGTTGTTCTTCAATCCTGCTCAATGTTTCACCTTGATCGTATGCATTTTTATCTTCACCGATACAGGCAATAGGAATAATATTGTTATCAAAAAGAGTCTGCGCTTGCTTAGCAACTGACTGATCACTTTCATTATTAAAAGAGCGCCGTTCGCTGTGCCCAATAATACAATACGAGCAACCAAGCTCATAAAGACTGCGCGGGGATATTTGTCCCGTGAAAGATCCCCGCTCATGTTCGGCACAACATTGAGCAGATAATGCTACACTTGTCTCTTTAATTGCTTGAGCAATTGGAAAGAGAGCTTCTGCAGAGGGAGCTATAACCATCTGCGTATTTTCTCGGTCTGCAAGAGAAAGTATTTCATCATAATAATTTGATGCAAACGAGAGAGCTTCGTTAAGAGATAATGACATTTTCCAATTTGAAATATACAAAAAATTTTTTTTAGTATTCATGTTACTCCTTAATAGTCTAAAAAGGTGATCATTTGTGGCACTTTGGGCAGTATAAACTAATCGAAGCTAGCCGTACAGGCGGCATAAAATTTCTTATTCGTGCTTGAAAGATTATACAGATCTGAAGCTAAATTTATCAAGCTTCACTCAAAATATTCAGATAAAATTGATCTTAATTTTCTCAATTATTTCTTCCTACTTGAGATGCTTCAAACAATCACGCTACGTCTTTTTTGTAAGTTATTGCATGCGAGCACAATCTAAGAAACTGCTCTTAAAAATCACACCAAATAAACAAAAGCTTCTCATATAGCAAAAAACATTCTAACTTGCACAAATATTGGGGTCATCCTGGACTCTATCGCTTCGCTTCAGAGTGATGATCTTGAGACAATAAACTGTTCCAATGTTACGTGTTTTAGCTATATCAGACTCTTCACAAGTCATCATAAAATCCTTTTTCATATGGCTATACAAAATTGAATTAACATAATGTTGTTAATTCACTGTAGAGAATCTCTTTGCTTGATAATCGTTACATTCTCACACTCACAACGCTCACTGAAGAGAACAGTCACGACGAAACCCTAGCGCAGGAGAATGGACTCCCTTGAAATTTAAATTATATAAATCTTAAAGAGCTTAGCTATAAATAATAGAGTCATTCTAAAAACTGGATTCTATAATTCAGTCCACAAAGTCAAGTCTAGCTCCCATACACTCTATCAATTTAAAGGCACCAGAAAAAGTCAAGGCGCCAATTTTTTTGATTCAAGCAAGCAATAAAAAAAGTCCCGAGCGAACCCGGGACTTTTTTGGATAGAAAAATTAATCACGCAAAACTAGAAGCGGACATTCCACCCTGCATGAAGGTCGCATTCACGTGGTGCATTTTGACCAGCGAATACAAATGACGCTCCAGCATAAAGATCCATGTACTTAGACAAACGGTAGTTTGCTTCGGTACGAATCTTATGTGAAAGTTGCTCGGTATTGCGTTCTGCTTCTTTTTTGCCAAGTGCTTTTGGATTTGCAACAAGCTTTTTAGCAGAGATCACACCATTAGTGTTCGTATGTTCGTAACGACCACCAAGGCATGATTCAACTTCTTTGCACTTCCAGTTTACATGATCTTCGGTCTTGTAGTAGAACTCGTAACCAAGAACACCACTGATGTCTGATGTTTCTGGGTGGAAGAATTGAAGATCAAGGCGACCAACAAAATAACCCCAGTCAACATCTGCCTTCACGCAAGGACCAATGTTTTTAACACATGATCCGCAGAAGGTTGCCATGCGACGCTCTGTGCTTTCAAGAACGAATGACCAGTATGCATCAGCCTTAAGACCCATCCAATCAAGTGGCTGCCATGCACCGCCAGCACCAAGCTTGATTTCAAAGTGGCCGCCGTTACCAAGGTGTGCTCGGTATGGGTTGCCGCTTCGGTTGCTGTCTGAGCCACCAGCTGTTGGGAAACGAACCCCGAAGAAGAGTTCAAACATTGCCATGTCGCAGAAGTCGTAGTTGTAGTAAAGATCAACGTCGATATCACCAAGACCGGTGCGCTTGTCGCTTTCAAACTTCACGCCGCAGTTGCAGAGCTGGAGGAGGGGATGCGTGTCGTAGATTGGAAGGCGATTTTGAATTGCTGTATCAAGCTGACCAGAAACGCCGACATCATCATGAACACCACGCCCAAGCCGTTGAGGATTATCATTGGTTGAATCAGTTTGTCGTCTAAACACAACCCAATACTTTGAATCACCATCACCATTTGGACACTCACACTGTCGAAGCTGCTTCTCCCAGTCAGCAAGAATAGTTGCATAATCAATAGGGCTTCCGCCATCCTGAGGCTGACTATCAAAATAAGCGAGCGTTGAACTTGTTGGTCCACTGCTCGCGCTTGTAATAGGCTTAATATTGTCTTTTCCGATTGTTAAATCATTACGATTTAATGCAGCCCCATTATCATCAACAACCTGAAACCCATGCATTAATGGCTCACCAATGCTATTTGATGCAGAAAGAGCTACCGCCACACCAGCATCTATCCCATTTGGTGCATTATTTCGCGCTGCAGCCTGAACTGTAAACATTGTTACGTTTCCAGGAGCAAGACTCTTAACTTCAGATTGTTGAAGTTCATCAATAATGTTACGTACAAAATCAGAGCGGTAAGCTGTCACCTTTACATTATCAGCAGGCCCATTTTGCCCAATTCTTTCAAGCAGAGATGTCTGTGATTGTATTGTGAGTAGAGCAGCAGGCGCAGTCAGCCCTGCCCCCTGTACAGACAAAGCCGTTAGTCCCAACTGCCCAATAACATTTGCAGCTTTTACCTTTAATAGATTAGAAACCTGTTGTGAATTAGCTACATTTGTAGCTATTGCTGCAAGACTGTTAGCTAAGGCAGCATAATCTGCAGGAGGAGCTAAATTTTGTATATCAAAGTTGATTAATCCAAATACATCAGTTGATGTTGCATTATCCTGCCCGACGCTATTCTTATCAATAGTCACATACCGAGATGAAACAACTTGGTCACGAGGATCTTGAAGCTTATCAGTAT
>CAYMBP010000030.1:0-13108 GCA_964388745.1 uncultured Pseudomonadota bacterium
TTCGCCACCCGCCGACGCTCAGGCTACGGCGTGATGCCTCACCATGACGATCGGTGGTGACAGGCCACTCAAGGTTAGCACAAATCCTGTACCCCACAAAACCGAACCCCCTGCACCTCACCACTCATATCGCCTTGATACACAACAGTTCCGGTAGCATCTTCGGCAAGGGCACAAAAACGCTTAAGATCTTTGACAAAATCCTGATGAAACGTCATTGATGACTTAATTTCAAAAGCATGAATGTGGCCACCCCACTCTGCAACAAGATCAACTTCATGTCCCGTCTTATCCCGCCAAAAATACATGTTTGCAGGAAGCCCTTGGTTAAACCGCCCTTTTAAAAGATCTGCGATCACAAAATTTTCAAATAACGCGCCACGAGCATAATGAATCATGAGCTGTTCATCTTTTTCAATGCCAAGAAGTGAACAGACAAGACCAACATCATAAAAATAAAGCTTAGGCGATTTAATAAGACGTTTATTAAAATTTCGGTGAAAAGGTTGAAGTTGAAAAAGAATATAGCTCGCCTCAAGAACAGTCAGCCATTGCCGTGCTGTTGTATGAGAAATACCAGCATCTTGAGCAAGAGAGGCAAGATTAAAAATCTGGCCAACCCTGCCCGCACATAACTTTAAAAAAGTCTGAAACTTTGCAAGATTTTCAATACTTTTAATTTGACGCACATCTCTTTCAACATAGGTTTGAAGATAACTCGGAAAGAATTCAAGTGGGTGCATACCCAGCTTATGAAGCGCAGGATAAAATCCTTTAAACATAAGCGAATACGCTCGATTACTCCAATCAGCTTCACTCAACTTCAACTCCTGCACACTTAAAGGAAGCAATGTCGTCATGCCAACTCTGCCAGAAAGCGACTGCGTAATGTGATTATTAAGCATAAAATTCTGAGAGCCTGTAATGACAAAACGCCCTTTTTGCTCAGAAGAGTCAACAATTTCTTGAAGATAGGAGAAAAGCTCTGGTACGTTTTGCACTTCATCAAATAATGCACCATCATGATAAGCCTGTAAAAAAGCACGAGGGTCTTTGCGAGCCCATTCTCGTGTATCAAGATTTTCAAGCGAAACATAAGGAAGCGTATCGAACATACTACGAGCAAGGGTTGTTTTCCCAGATTGACGAGGTCCAGTAATAGCAATTATAGGGTATAATGAGCGTAGTCGATCAACAAACGCCCGAATAGTACGGTCATACATAAGAAACTGTCCTAATTGAAACTTGAAACTTCAAATTGTCCGCTTTCTCAGTAAAGATGACTTTGATATGGAAGTCAAGCTTTTTTGCCATGAGGAGACAAGCGCCCAACAACGGCTGCCAAAATGGTATAATATGACGGAATAAGTTTAAAGAGTTGATCTGCAAGCTCTTCCATATACATATGAGAAGTAAGATTTCTATTTTTTATCATTTCAAGAATTTTTTCAGCCTCACTACGGGACATAAGACCTTCAGATGCTGCGTTACTTATTACTTCTCGAGGAATTGAAATACTTGGAAGACTATTAATTTGTTCAAGGTACTTTTTAAGATATTTCCAAAGAAGATCAATGCAATATTCAAATCGTTGAATAAGAGAATCTCGATAAATTGCAAATTCACCTTCATCGTAAGCACCTGTTTGCTCTTGTCTTTGTATTAGATTTTCTATCCTTGTAATACTATCTTTTAAACTTTGCAAAGCTTTATCTAGCTGATTATATTTTTTTTCTAATTTTTCCATACAATACCTTGCTTATAGATACTCTCTTTAATCGCTTCCGAAGCATTGTGAACATCAACAATATCTACTTTAAAGGGAATAGTTGTTTCATCAATATCTAACTGCATTGCAATAATTTTTTGATAAGAGATGGCTTGGCCACAATCAATAGCAATATCAATATCAGAAGACCGCTCTTGGTCTCCTCGCGCAAAAGAACCAAAAAGGATAATATTACATCCCGGTGCATGTCGATGAATGATGGTTGTCAATTGATCCTGATAAGACTTTTTAAGTGATTCAATCATTATATTCTACATCCCATTAAAAATAGTCAGCTAAAGAAATAGAGGGACTAGTCTACAAGGCTTACAAAATAGCGCTTTACAAATTTGTCCATGCGATTCCTTCTTTTCGAATTTCTTCCCGTAAACTTTCAGATACTCCATGGTAATCAACAATATGATAAATATTACTTGCGGCAAGAATATCTTGCACCTCCATAACATCACGCCGAGGAATGGGCCTGCCAACATCAAGAGCTAAGTCAAGATCTGAACCATGGGTCGCTCGCCCTTGAGCATATGAACCAAAAAGAATAATTTTTGCATCAGGAACAATAGCATGAATCATACGTATAATTTTTTGCTTTTCTTCATCAGATAGAGGAATCATATACCATCCTTGGTTAGTCACCATAGACTACAAAATAGTGCCTTAAACACCCCAAGTATATCACACAAACAGGCCACTCACGATAAAAAATTAGGCAGTACGCACCTCAAGACAACGTAAAACCCAGGCGATAATCGTTCGCTGCGCAATATCTTCATCACACAGGAAAGAATCATCTCCAGCTTCAGCCCGCGCAACAAGCTCTTCAATGTGCTCATGAAATTCTTCAGGAATAAACTGTTTGTGCTCCTGCCAGTGATCAATCAGATGAGACAAAATAGCACAAAAAAGATAGTCGGTATCATTCCAGTAGCGCTTGATCAGACGATACGTAATAAGCGTCACCACCAAAAAGACAACCACTTCCGTCACCCAATAAATATGATCAACAGCATCAATCTCACTGCGTCCAACCTCCTGATGAGAAACCGTAGCCGCGGGAAGCGACAATGAACCAATCGAAGCACTAATACCCTGCTGCCCAGCTGAAAGCTGCACGTTATTAAAAAGCTCAGCTCCACTTTCCAGGCAATTTGAAAGGGGCTCAATCTGGCGCACCTGCTGATCAAAAAGCCGCCAACGATAATTAATTACCGCAGCCTCACGCCACTGCATCACCCATTCAAGCAACTGAGCACCGCCTGTGGCGCACAGACCACCACTAAATGCAGCTAACACTAAAGCTCCAAATGAGCGCACCCGCTTGCCAGAAGGGGAAAATTGAAATGGCTCCGGGTCAAGAACCTTTTCAAAATAGGCATACGGCATGAGCTCTGCCTGAGAAATTTTTTTCTTTTTTGCGGCAATCCCTACTGGCAAAAAAAATAATAATAGGGAAAAAAATAATTTTTTATTACCCAAAATATCCATGGAAAACCTCTTAATCTCTCTTCTGATAGGCGGTTGAACTAAGCAGAGCTCATGGTAAAATAGAAATATAAAAAGCTAACGAAAAGTGTACGTGAAATCTGATAAAACTGCAATGTGCCCAACACCAGTATTTTTAATACACCCTTACTTTGAATCACTAAAAAGACTGATGAAAGTAACAAGAAAGACTCTCGCTTGGAATACATGCTTGGTCTATCATTCTCTTCAAGATAGCAAGCAATTTTACCAAATTGAGTACACTTAGCTATTAAACTTTGTTTTTTAAAAAAGCCAAACAGACACCAACCAAAATATCCGTTCTCGGATAAGAGGAGAAGGGTCAAGATCAAAAAGCGTGCATATTCCTGCACGCTTTTTTTCTTTTTATAGCTCCATTCATTTCAGAATGGCAATCTTATTAGCATTAATCTATAGCTAACATTGGAACAGCTTATTATCTCGAGATTGTCACCCTGGATTCTATCACTTCACTCCAGGATGACCCCAATATTTGTGCAAGCTAAAATGTTTTTTGCTATAAGCGTACATTACCCTGTTATAGCAAAAAAATTTAAAAGCCATATCAATTTGAAGATTGCCCTCAAAAAAAACGTGAGGATCTTTGCCTGTCAGCTTTTGAGATCCTCACGTTCATAAAATAATGTTCGTTGAGCGATAACGGTCACGATGAAACTCTAGCGTACGTGGATGGCCCAATCTAGAGTGTCTAACTATACTTCTCATATTTTTGAAGCGCAAGTACCGAGCAACCACCACCAAAGCCAAATGAATTGCTTAATGCAATACGAATACTTGATGAACGTGCATGATGAAGCAGACAGTCAAGCTTTACCTCAGGATCTTGTTCATCACAATTGATAGTTGGCAGAACAATATCATAATGCAAACTCAAGGCAGAAAAAACAGTCTCAACACCACCAGCCCCACCTAATAAATGGCCTGTCATAGACTTGGTGCTACTCACTAACAACTGACTGCGCATTCGGCTCTTCTCCGCATGAGGAAAAAGGGATTGAATAGCTTTAGCTTCAATACGATCATTCATTAGTGTTCCGGTTCCGTGGGCATTGATGTAATCAACATCTTCAGGAACTAACTCTGCATCATCAAGAGCTCGACTCATTGCAAGACGAGCACCTACACCATCAGGATGCATTGCAGCCACATGATAGGCATCTGAAGCAGTACCATAACCGACAAGACGGGCATAAATTGAGGCCCCTCTTTGACGCGCATGATCTTCACGCTCGAGCACCACAAATCCTGAACCTTCTGCCATAACAAATCCTGAACGATGCTTGTCAAATGGTCGACTTGCAGCTGTAGGATCACCATTCCAAGAACTAAGCGCACGCATATTATTAAACGCTGCAAGCGAAAGAGGTGTAATACAACTCTCAGAACCACCAGCAAGCATAACAGGCGCATAGCCATCACGCACAGCCCTAAATGCTAACCCTATTGCATCAGTCCCAGATGAACAAGCAACCGAAAGGCCTGCAACCCCTCCTTGTAACTGAAATTTTTTGCTCAACCAACCTGCAGCCTGATTACTAATAATACGAGGAATAACAAATGGAGACACCTTGCTTTCTCCATACTTATCTGCCCGTAAAACAGCATCTGCTATTGATTTTAATCCACCAAATCCAACTCCTGCGTATACCCCAGTACAAGACCTGTCCCAATTATCATAAGAAAGAAGCCCTGAATTACAAAGCGCCTCACTGCCAGCAATTAAAGCAAGATGCACAAACCGATCCGTCTGACTGATTTCTTTTCTTGTTAGCAAAGCTTCAAGCGCTTGTTGCTCACCAGAAACTAGCCCAACAGCCGGTGACGAACATCCTTGACGATAATTATTTGGCATTGAAGACAGCCCTGACACTCCCAGACATGCGTTTTCCCAACTCTCCTTAACGGTAAGGCCAAGCGGGGTAACCATGCCAACACCGGTAATAACAACCGGTGATGAAGCCTGGCGACTCATGCGCTTACTTTGTTCTAACTGTGTGAATAAGATCTACGGCTTCATTAACCGTCTTAATTTTTTCAGCATCTTCATCTTTAATCTCAATGCCAAAAGTCTCTTCAAAGCTCATGATCATTTCAACAATATCAAGAGAGTCCGCACCAAGATCTTTAAATGAACGATCAAGAGTAACGCGAGACGCATCTGTTGATAATTTTTCTGCAATAATAGCAATAACTTTTTGTTGGGTATCTTCTTTACTCATTGCCATGGAGTATGCTCCTTACAAAATAAAGATAATAATTTTCATTTTTAACGGTACAATCATGCCCTTAGGATACCGAATTTTATAAAAAAAACTATCGCCTATCCATTATCGCATAAGCATTCCACCGTTTACATCAAAAGTTTGTCCGGTAATAAAATCAGCATTTCCAGAAGTTAGAAAAGCAACAATTTTAGCAACATCTTGAGGATTCCCAGGCCGCTTAAGTGGAATTTTTTGTATCGCTGCATCAAAAAATTGTTCTGGCATACTACGAGTCATTGAAGTATCAATCAATCCTGGAGCAACTGCATTAACCAATAAAGATCGAGAAGCATACTCTCGGGCCAATGACTTAGTAAGTGCTAAAAGACCAGCCTTGCTCGCAGCATAAACTGCCTGCCCTATGTTGCCAGTATGGCCAACAATCGAGCTCATCATAATAACATAACGGGTCACGTTATCTTTCTGCTTCATCATCAATTTTAGTCCAAGCTGCGTACAGAAAAAGGTGGCTTTTAGATTAACATCAAATACTTGGTCCCAGTCCTGCTCAGAAATACGCGCAGTCATACGATCTTTGACCAAACCAGCATTGTTAATAAGACAATCTAGCCTCTCACCACGTAAATCAAGATCTTTTCCACACCACTCAAAAGCAGATTTTCTCTCATCTGACTTGCTAATATCAACCTGACGATAATGAAGCCGCTCTGAACTTTGTATTAATTCTTGATCAACTTCCTGTTCATTACATCGATCAAAAAGATACACATCATCACCACGCTCCAGAAGCATTTCAACTATAGCACGACCAATACCTTGTGCACCACCAGTAACCACGCTATTTTTTTTTCGTTGTTGTTTCATTCTCCTATCTCCTTGTACAGCTACCGTTATTCACTCTCTTCTGAAGTAGTTTATGGGATCAATTATAGACTGATTCAGGGGAAAGAGCCAACATCAATCGTCATAAAAAATGCTAGCTGATGGCTCATAACCAACGTATAGCCAAACCACGTAACATTGAAACAGTTTATTATCTCCAGATCGTCACTCTGAAATTCACGAAGTGAATGATAGAGTCTGGCGATAGATCCTAATTGCCCGTCATTCTTGATTCTATCACTTCGCTCCAAAATGACAGGTGATAGAGTCCAGAATGTTCTTTGCTATAAGAACAACACCATAAAAAAAGGCCCCTTTGGGGCCTTTTTAACAACATACTATCAATAAATTATAATTCTGCTTGGTTAAAAGAATTATCATCTTCTTCAAACTCATTTCCAGTACGGGCAAGCTCAATAAGCTCATGCTTGCCAAGTCGTTCAAGCAAGTCAATAATATCTTGAGATGAATTAATTGAAACAACATGCTTTTCTGGCCATTCACGTTTAAGCATTTTTGTTAGCTTGGTATTCGGTCCAAGCTCAATAATTAAGTCACAATCTTTAAACTTTTGAATTGATGGCCACCACAATACATGGCCACTCATCTGACGAACAAGAGACTCTTTAATCTGCTCATTTTCTTGAACAAATTCAGCGTTAATATTATTAATTAAAGGAACGCTAAGATGTTTGAAATCAACTTTGTGCATATATTGCTCAAATGCTTTTTCGGCCTGAAGCATTAATCGTGAGTGAAAACCACCATCAACATTGAGAGGAATCATTTTCCCCCCAAGCGCTCGTACTTCTTGAGCAACAGCATTAATTTCAGGAACAGTTCCTGAGATTACAAACTGCTTGGGCGTATTGTAGTTAACAATCTCTACAACATGATCAATTCCTGTTGGATCATCATATTTTTTACACAAACCTTGCAAAACATCATGCTCAATTCCAATAATTGCAATCATACCACCATTACAACCAACAGCAGACTCTTCCATGAACTGTGATCGTTTTTTAAGCAAATAAAGTACGTCAGGAAAGCTCATACCCCCTGCTGCGAAAATTGCTGAATACTCTCCACAACTATGTCCAGCAACAAGGTTTGGAACAATGCTATATTGTTCCTTGAGCAAAGCAAATAAAGAAGCTCCCAATAAAAAAATTGACGTCTGAGCATTAACAGTTACACGCAACTCTCGCTCTGATGATGCAAAGCAAAGACGAACAAAATTTTGATCCAAACACTGAGACGCTTGTTCAAAGTACTCTTGAACAATACGCTCTTTGTCATACAGCTCTTTCCCCATGCCTAAGAATTGTGATCCTTGGCCTGGAAAAATCATTCCAATTTTCATAAGAACCCCTCACATTTAAAATAGGCTTGCGACACTTACTCTTACTCTGAAAGTGCTTTTGCAAGCATCGTAATACGTTTAACAGACTCTTGATTACCCATAATAGCAATCAGCTCAAAAACACCCGGACTTTGAATGCCGCCGGTCAATGCAAATCGTATTGGCTGTGCTATTGCAACCAACTTCATTTCATATTTACCAACAACCTCTTTGGCTATCGCCATTAACTGAGCATGCTCACTGCCTTGACTATGAGCAATACGTTGAGCAAAATCATGAAGCATCGCCCCAGTAGATGATGTTCGCCATTTTTCAATTAACTCAAAATCATATTGTTGAGGACCTGCAGCTAAAGCCTTAATTCCTTCATACAACTCAACCAATGTAGTCGCTCTTTGCTTATAAAGATCAAACAAGTCTTGAAGTTGCTTATCCGACCAATACTGCTTAAGCGTACACAAATACTTTTCATCAATCGCATCAAGCGCATACATCAACTCTTGTCCACTACTCTGGCGAAGGTATACACCATTCAACCACAGTAATTTTTTCATATCAAACATTGCTCCTTTTTTTCCCACATGATCAAAAGAAAAATGCTCAATCATCTCTTCTCGTGAAAAAATTTCTTGATCACCATACGACCACCCAAGACGGACTAAATAATTGCATAACGCCTCAGGCATAATGCCCATTTCTCTATAATGATCAACAGAAACTGCCGCATCTCGCTTGCTTAACTTCCCACCAGACTCTCCAAGAATAAGCGGCAGATGTGCAAAAATAGGCAATGGTGCTCTAAGCGCTTTGTACAAAAGAATCTGCTTAAAGGTGTTTGATAAATGATCTTCTCCTCGAATCACATGTGATATTTTCATAAAGATATCATCAATAACAACGCAAAAATTATAAACTGGCGTTCCATCTTGACGAACAATGATAAAATCATCAAGAGCATCTTTTTTAATTGAGACTTCACCTCTAATAAGGTCAGAGCAATTAATTTCTTCACTATCATCAGGAACTCGAAATCTCAACGCAAATGGCGTACCATCTTCACGTGGCTCTTTATCACGACAGCGACCGTCATATAATTGACCAATACCCTGATCAAGACGCTCAATCACTTCCTCTGCTTGCACAAAAGGACAGTAGCATCGATACGCTAATCCATCATCAAGTAATTGCTTTGCGTATTTTTTATGCTCTTCAATGCGACTATGCTGAAAAACAAAAGGCTCATCAGACTCCAAGCATAACCACTCAAGACTTTTTTGCTGAGATGTTAAATACTCTTTTGTGGAGCGCTGCAAATCAGTATCTTCAATTCTAATAAGAAATGAGCCCCTTTTTTGACGAGCAAAAACATAGTTAAATAATGCGGTTCTCACACCTCCAATGTGCAAATTTCCGGTTGGAGACGGGGCAAAACGAACTCGTAGTCTAAAAGTCTGAAGCATTTAATTCTCAGGTGTTATAAGTGCTAATTTTGATTTTACTTTACTCACAAAAAGATCCCCTCCAGCATCATCGCGCTGAGCATGCTGAACCATCATCTGATGCCATACAGCCTTTGCCTGATCAAATTGATCATTATGCCAATGATGTAGCCCAATATGATACTGAGCATATTCTTGTGCCCCACTCTGCTTATCATAAGCAATCTGGTTAAGCGTATTAAGACCCTCTTGCTTAATTTGATCATTTTCTGTGTCTATTTGAATTAATGCTTTTTTTACACTCCATGCATCTTTCAGTGCACCTTCAGGCATTTTGCTCAAAGCCTGTGTAAACAACTCAAGAGCCTTCTCTTGTTTATCCTGATTCAAAAGAGCTTCACCTTGATAAAGTAAGAATAATGGAGCTATTCCTGAACCACTATGCTGAACATAGGAATCTTTAAATACCTGCTCTATTGCTGCCCACCGCTCTTGTTGAGTTGCAAATGCATCAGCTTCTTTCTCCTTGCTCACAGGTCGATGATAAATTTTCATTGCTTTATGCAGCGCCTCAGAAGCACTACGCTGTACTTGCTCATCATACCAACGATACCCAATGACCCCAACAACACTTGCTGTTGAACAGATCAAAACAACCCCAACAATAAGCTTATAGGTTGCCAAAAAATTCATAAATGAACCAATCCATTGCGCAAGAACATTATTTTTAAACATATCCACAGGCTCTCCTTGAAGTTATTGTTTATTAGAAATAAATATCTCAATAAAAAAGGGACGCGTCTTTTGTCCGACACGCGCCCCCTACATCTTTACCTATTACTGACTATACCGAAAAATTTAATCTTGTACAGTCTTTTGCGCTCCATATTTATCTTTAAGCCCATTAAATGCAAGTAATACTGCATTTTCAATTGCACAAGCATCTGCACTGCCATGACAAACAAAGGCCGCCCCATTAACTCCTAAGACAAGAGCTCCACCAAAACGGCTTGGGTCAATTTTTCCTCGCGCCTGGGTCAATGCTTTTGAATAATGATTGAAAACAATATCTTTATGTTCTGAAGAAGAAAATGAAGAACTTTCAACAGCAGATGAGATAAATTCTGCAGCCATTGAGCAAGAAGCTTCCATAGTCTTAAGCAAAATATTGCCAGAAAAACCATCGCAAACAACAACATCAACTTCTTGTTTGCCAAAAATTTGATATGGCTCAACATTGCCAACAAAATTAAGGGATGTGTTGCGTAAAAGCTCAAAAGCCTCTTTAGTCAGAGTTGATCCTTTGCGATCTTCATGACCGTTTGAAAGTAGCCCAACTCGCGGCTTTTCAGCACCAGTCACCCCCATAAAAAAAAGCGCTCCCAAGTAAGCAAATTGCAACAAATGCGGAGCCCGCACTTCTGTATTTGCACCAAGATCAAGCACTAAAGAAAATCCAGTACGTGTTGGCAAAAAACCAGCTATTGCTGGACGATCAACTCCTTCTTGCTTGCCCAAAATAAATGAACTTGCAACAACAAGAGCCCCAGAATTGCCCGCACTAATTACATGAGACGCAGCTCCTTGTGCAACTGCTTGAACTGCAACAACAAGCGACGAATGAGGCTTTTTGCGAACCGCAGAAACAGGCTCTTCATCCATATCAATTTGCTCTGAAGCATCACGAATTTTTAGTGGATAAGTATGCCATGCTTCATCTTTTTCAGACAACAGCTTTTCAAGGAAAGCTGCAGGCCCACACAGCAATATAGGAATGCCATTTTGCGCAGCCCGCAAAGCGGCATCAATTACTGCATGAGGGGCGTTATCTCCACCCATTGCATCAAGAGCAATCACAGATTACTCCCTAGCTTGATTTGCTATCTGAAACAATCTCACCCTCAGCTTCTGGTGCAGCTTGACCTGCACGAGCATAACGCGCTTGACGCTTTTCTTCACGCTCTTGTCTGCTCTTACCACGAATCTCCATGCGCTCAAGACGTGTTCTTAAAATTTTAACGCCTTTATAATAACCACAATCGCGGCATGCTTGATGAGGCATAATTGGAAACTGACATGTTTGGCAAAGCGTGATTTGCTGCGGCTTAATACCCTTATTTGCAGATCGCTTATCTCGTCTACTACGTGAGACTTTTCGTTTAGGAACTGGCACGATAAACTCCTTGTCATGCGAATTAAAATCCTTACAGGAATACTAGCACTCAATGACTATGTGTCTTTTATTATCACTTTATTATGAGTGAATTTTCCTTAATTGATCGACAGAAACAGTCCTCTATAGATTAAATTGTTCACCCGTTTTTGTCAAAGTAATGGAGACAACTTGTAAATTTAGACAAATCTGGCACAATAATATCTAAGCAATTTTCTCGCATGATTCGATATTATGCGTTTACTAATCAGATGTTATAATCATTGATGGGGCTAGATACCCACTTACATGTCAGGAGATAAATTCATGAGTACAGTGGACATGAATCTTGTTAAACAGCTACGAGTTAAAACACAAGTAAGCCTTATGGAATGTAAAAAAGCGCTTGAAGAAACAGGTGGAAATCTTGATGCAGCAGTTGATCTTCTTCGTAAACGAGGTGCAGCTGTAGCAGCGAAAAGAGCAGGAAATGAAACAAGCCAAGGGCGCGTTGCAAGCTTTGTCTCTGAAAATGAGAAATCTGGTGCACTCGCTCAACTTGCTTGTGAAACAGACTTTTCAGCAAACACACAAGATATGCAAAATTTTGCAGAAAAAATTGCTCAACATAGTGCAAAGAGCAAAGAGACAGACATTACAAGCCTCATGAATCTTCCATTAGGTAATGCAGGATTAAAAGCCCAAGATCACCTTGATGAACTTATCGCTAAAATCTCAGAAAGCATAAAAGTAACTCAAGCCGCACAATTTGAAATCAGTGGCCCAGGCCTTGTTCATACATACATTCATCCAGGAGCACATGTTGGCACCATGGTAAGTATTACTGCAGACCAAGAGTTTTCTGATGCCAATGCAGTAAGACAAGCAGCACGTGATATTTGTATGCAAATTGCAGTTACTAAGCCTCAATGCATTTCACCAGACGAACTTGATACCACAGAAGTTGAAAAAGAACGAGCAATTGTTCAAGAACAGCTTGCTCAAAGTGGCAAACCTGCAAATGTTATTGAAAAAATTGTTGAAGGTAAGCTTAATAAACATTATCAGGAAGTATGTTTGAATTACCAACCATTTATCAAAGATGATAAAATGTCGGTAAGCAAATATCTTGAAAGTGTATCCAAAAAAGTTGGATCTAATCTTAAAGTTACACAATTTGTCCGCTTTGCAGTAGGCAACAAATAAATGAAGCGGGTACTTATCAAAATAAGTGGCGAACTTTTTACAAGTGACCAACAGACGTCTCTTCCTATTGATAAAGCTACCACAGACAAACTCGCCCAACAAATTAAAGAACTTTCAATAAATTATAAAATAGGTATAGTCCTTGGTGCTGGTAACTTTTTTAGAGGAAGCCAGCATGGGACTGCCCTAGGTCTTTCTCGCTGTCGATCTGATCAGGTCGGAATGCTTGGTACCGTTATGAACGGCCTCATGCTTCAAGAAATTCTTACCCAACATAACGTTTCAAGTGCAATTTCAAGTGCTTTTTTGATTCCTGGTGTAGTTGACAACCATACACTTGCTCAACAAGATGCGTTATTCGATTCACACAACACGATTATTTTTGTTGGTGGCACCGGCAATCCCCTTTTTAGCACTGACACATGTGCTGTTATTCGCGCTGTGCAAATGAATGCTTGTGAACTATGGAAAGCAACAAAAGTCGACTATGTCTATTCAAAAGATCCAGTGAAGTATGCTGATGCTGAACCA
>CAYMBP010000031.1:0-12720 GCA_964388745.1 uncultured Pseudomonadota bacterium
TGTGACGATAACTCCTGATGCTGCGCTTTTTTTCTTAAAAATGCAGGCGTATCTAGATCATTTTGATCTAGTTGTCTTGTCTCCTGCTGTTGAGAAAGAATCTCAGCAACCGGCTCCTGTTGATGCGGCTGAGCCTCTTGCGCAATAACATTCTCTTTTTTAATAATTTCAGCAGCTTCAATCATCTCATTTGGCTCTACAGCCTGAGCCAAATTATGCTCTTGCTCGTCTTTTAATTCAGGTAAGACATCTGTTTTAGACTCTTCTTGCACCTCATCTTGCTTCACAAGCTGTTTAGCTTCTGATTGTATAGGAGTGGTAACTTGATCTTTACGAGTCACTTCAATACTTTTTGACTCAACTTCAGTTACTCTTTTTACTAATAATGGAGCTGCTGTTTCTTGGGCACTTGCATCAAAGCCTGTTGCTATAACTGTCACCATAATCTCACTTTTCATTTCTTCATCAACGACTGAGCCAAGAATAATATTGGCATCCTCACTGACAAGATCATAAACAAGCATTGCTGCATCATTAATTTCTTGAAGTCCAAGGTCTTTATTCCCTGTAATATTAATCAAAACTCCCTTTGCACCACGAATACTGAGATTTTCAAGCAATGGTGAATTAATCGCATTGAGCGCTGCTTGTTGAGCTCGATCTTCTCCAGATGCAACACCTGTCCCCATGAGAGCCATGCCCATATCTTTCATGATTGCTTTAACATCTGCGAAATCTACATTAATATGACCAGACTTAGTAATAATATCAGAAATACCTTTAACAGCATTTTTCAAAATGCTGTTAGACATTGCAAATGCATTTACCATAGAAATCTTTGGATCTGCAATCTCTAAAAGACGCTGATTCGGAACTACAATAAGCGTATCTACCCTGCTTTTAATATTAGTAATCGCTTCTTCTGCATATCGCTGTCGCCTTTTACCTTCAAACAAAAATGGTTTAGTTACAATTGCAACCGTTAAAATCCCAAGCTCTTTTGCTGCGTTTGCAATAACAGGCAACCCCCCAGATCCTGTTCCACCACCAAATCCCCCTGTTAAAAAAAGAATATCTGTGCCAGCCAAATGCTCTATAATCGTATCAAGATCTTCTTCTGCTGCTCGTCTTCCTGTATCGGGATTTGATCCTGCACCAAGACCCTTGGTAATCTTACTCCCCATATGAATTTTATTTTTAACAGCAGACAAGCTTAATGATTGAGCATCGGTATTTGCAACGATAAATTCAACCATTGAAAATTCTTTGGACAATGCCATGCTATTCACAGCATTTGTTCCGGCACCTCCAACTCCAAATACCTTAAGACAAGCTCCTTGCACAACTGATGCTTGCTCTTCTGGCGTAAGATTTAACTCTACCATTACGAACTCTCCTTCCTGTCAGTCTAAAAAAAGTTATAAATCCACGACTGCATTCTCTTAAACAATCGCGTTAACACTACACCATGATCTACAGAAAAAGAAGAACCATAGCGATCACCAAGAACATACTTGACTAATCCATAAGCTGTTGCATACACCGGACTCTTTAAAAGATCTGGAAATTCTTTTACAACATCACCTTCCATACTCTCTGGAGCCCCTACTCGAACAGTTATACCTAGTCTTTGAGAAAAAAGCTGCACTACCCCACCAAGAAGAGACCCTCCTCCTGTTATAACAAGCCCTGCAGGCATGCTATGCTGAAGATTGAACTGAAGCAACTCATCTATAACTAAGTCACACAACTCATCAGCGCGACAATGAAGAATTGTTCCGATTGATGCAAGGCTCAATGACTTTACTCCTCCCTCATAACCAAGTGGAACATCAATATACTCTGCTGTAAGCGATTTTATTCGCTGAGGTAAAATTGACCCATGACGACGCTTTAAATCTTCTGCTCGCTCAAAAGGTATACCACAACATAATGATATATCATTCGTAAAATGATTTCCAGCGACAGGAATTACCTTTGAATGCTTAATACATCCATTTTTATAAAGAGCAAAATCTGAAGTCCCACCTCCAATATCTAAAATGCCGATTCCCAAGGAACGTTCCGACTTTGTTAATACCGCATCAGCAGAAGCAAGCTGCTCTAATACGATATCAGATACCTTGACTCCTGCAAGATCACATGATTTTATAATATTTCTTGCAGAAGCAATTGCACCTGTCACCATATGTACTTGTACTTCAAGCCTTGTGCCATACATCCCAATAGAGTCACTCACGGGCTCTTGATCATCAACACGAAAATACTGAGGAATAACATGAAGGACATCTTGATCATCAGGAAGTGGAACCGCCCGAGCAGCATCAATTGCTCGGTCAATATCATGCTGTGTTACTTCGTTCCCTTTAATATTAACAACACCATTAGAGTTTCTTGATTGAATATGACCACCAGAAATTCCTACACAGGCTGACTCAACTTCTACACCAGCCATTGACTCAGCTTCATGAAGGGCTTTTTTTATTGAATCTGCAGTTAACATAATATTAACAACAACCCCCTTACTCAAGCCAAAAGAAGGATGATGCCCAAGCCCTAGAATATCTAGCTTGCCTGCCATATCAACCGATGCGATAATAACACAAATTTTTGTTGTACCAATATCTATGGCTGTTATATATTTACTTAAAGGCTTTTTCATGGACAACTCCCCCTCAATTTTATAAATATTTAATAACTATATGACCATAAAATCTCATATCAATAATAATATTACCCCTTTTTTTCTTTTTGCTATTTACTTGAATCAGGCTTGCATCACTTAAAACTTTCTGTATCATTTCATACATCATAGACCAATCGTTTAATTCTCCTCTTATATACAAGCTCACATTCTGACAAAGGCCACTTCTTGGTTTTGCAACAATAAAAAAATAGTTATGAAATGTTAGCAAAAAATCTTCTAAAATTTTTTGTGGAACTGAAGCAAAGAATTGGTGCACTTCTTTATCAAGAACGTCAGTGCACCATTTTTCATCAACAGAGATGTCTACAATTTTTTCACATTTAAAATCACATCTTGAATAAAGCGTATTATCTTCATTCAAAATAATATATTTTTTATTTACCAAACAAATAGGCTCATAATTTTTGATAAAAAATGTATATGTTAAAGGAAAAAGTGTAATTGAACAGGATATATCTTTCATAAAAGAATGTTCATTTTTAAGATAGCAACAACAGTCATAGCCTGAAACAAAAAATTTTTTTTGAGTTGCAAAATACTTATCAAGTTTTTTTTTCACAGAAATCTGAACATGAGATGACATATTATTGCTAGAAAGAATAATAACCGGCCTAGAACAATCATAAATATATCCTATATACCGCTGTACAAAATAATACATCCAATGTATAGAAATCAAACAACAAAACAATACAACAATGCTTTTTGTTATTAATGATTTGCTTTGCCGTCGTGCAATACGCCAACTTGCCTTCACACACTTGCCCTTCTCTCATGCTCATATAAGAAAAATACTCTAGCTTGCACAAATATTGAGGTCTTTCACTCTAGGGTACCAACTTCTTATAAAACAGACTCTGCCAAGTTAAGAGCACTTAGCGATAACATCATGCTTTGTTTTATTCCTAAGTAGAGTCATAGCAAAAGGAAGAGAAGAAAATCAAAAACTGAAAAAAATGATTTCTATTGACCTAAAGAAAACTGTAATTTTTGCAGATAAAAGATAGATATTGAAACGAGACTAGCGTCTTCACCCTAGCCTCGTTATAGATAATAAAACTGAGTATTCATAGTCCAACAAATTTCATAAAGCACTATAATAAATATTTAAAATTTGCCACGTAAAAGCAATTTTTATCATTATATTAAATACATTCCTTTTTTAGCGGCTTCCTCCGCCAGAAGGTCTTTTTTTACTTAATGGCGGTTTTTCATGCTGCGATGAATACGAACCACAACTCATGCGGCTTTTTGACCCAGATCTTTGGCGAGGTCTTGCCTCATTAGGTTGCGGTTGTGGCCTAGGGCCCACGGCAACCAAACCCTCACTTGCACAAAAAAGTCCTAAAATAGCAAATAGCATCATATTTTTTTTCATAACTAACTCCTTCTTATTTTATTATAAGCTTAATCTAGGCATTAAAGTAGTGAACATATCTTTTCTCTCAGTTTTATTTGTAGATTATAACATTAGCCAAGAGAATAGACATTTCCCCTTGGCTAATAGTCTCTTTTTCAAATTTTTATAAAATGATACTTACTCTTGAGATTGTATATCTCCACCCCAGCTCACACCGGCAGACCGAAATCCACCTCGCCTTGTTTTTCCAGCGGTCTTAGTAGATACAGCTATATCTTGCACCATAGGAGTTGTTTTACGACGACGCTTAACAACACCTGAAGCAACAGGGTCACTTGAGATAGCAGGGTTCGCAACATAAGAGACAGTTGCCACTTCTCCATCCAACTGTTTTTCAAGCATATTAAGTTTTCCAAGAGCTTGGTTTAAGTCAGTGCGTATTGATTGTATCATGTCTGCTGAAGATTGACTGAGAACAGCCTTAAGTCCATCACCATATGTAGAAAAACCAATAAGCAACCCAAAAATAACATAATTCATCTTTTTCATTACTTCTCCTTTACCCCTTTAATTGTTTTACTGTTATACGCTTAAACAATCCATTATGACATATCATCATCTTGCTCAAGTCCATTATTTAACACATCATCAACCTGACTTTTTAATTTTTTAGGTCCATGTTTTTTCATAAATTTCTTAGCTTGCTCTCCCCGAATTTTGTACCCACGAGAAGCCCACTCTTGCACTCCACCTTCGTACGCTTCAATATTGGAAAACCCAAACCTATCATTACTCAACTTTTTATAAGCAGTTCTGCTTGCTGTACATTCGTGACGAGCACAGTAGACAACTACATGTTTATCCTTTATTGATTGAAGCAGCTTGTAAAGGATTTTCCTTTTAGTTGATAAATCTCCTGGAGCCTTACCCTTTTTCAAGGCCTCATTAAGCGTCAAAATCTCTGAGAGTGGAATGTTAATTGAATGAGCAATGTGATGTTTTTTATGATAATCACGACTCAAAACATTAATAACTACCAATTTAGTGCTTTTCAGTCGAGCCATTTTCTTAGTATTTGCAACAGTGATAAGACCAGACTTAGGGTCTTTCTTTAAATTCTTTTGAATTTCTGCGTGTAACTCTTCTGCCGAAATCTCTTTTATATCAGTATGTTTCTGTTGAGCAGCTAATGGACTAACCATGACTAAAGCCATGATTAAACCTACATGTTTTTTCAGACTATTCATTCTCACTCCCTAAAAAAAAGGTGACGTCTGAGAAAACTCATCAGTCACCCACCTCATACATAAATGATTTTTTACTTTTTGCACTTACTCACACCCTCATCATAATCTATTTTAATATGAAAAATAAAGTATTTTATTGCAAAGTTGAAAATTAACACAAGTTTTTTCTTTATTTTAAACACTTTTTACTATCATATCTTGCTCCTATTCAAGCTTTTCTCACAATAAAGACTGATATACTTGCACTTCCTTCTTTTATTGTATTATGCTCCTTGCGAAAACTCTTTTCACTCCACTAAGCAAGGAATATCAATGATAAAGCAAATAGCAAATTATTCGTCACTTTTCCTAATAGTACTCTTTTTATATGGCTTTTTAGATGGGCGAACTCTAAAATATGGTAATACAATTACATTGCTCAACACCAATATTAATTCCTATCTTGTTGCAAACAAGATTTACCATAACAATGCAGGACAAAATCATACACGTGAACTAGTTTGTGGACATAAAACAATAAAAAGTAAATGGCGAATTGTTGGTCCTGACGGAACAAAGCCATCATACAAAAAAGACGAACCCGTAAAAACTGGTGATATTATTCGTCTTCAGCATATTAAAACCAACAAATATCTATACAGCGAATACGGAGCCCTTTCTCCTGTAAGAAAAGAGCAAGAAGTCTCTCTTATCAGCCCCAAGAAATCATCAGCCAAGACTAACTGGCTTATTGTTGGCCCATTAGGCAGTAATACAATTGTAGATGATAAAGAAATCAAAATTGGAAAAAAAGTCAAAATCATTAATTCTATTAAGCTTGTTCATGCCAAAACAAACGCCCCTTTACATGCTGGCAACTCCCAACTGAGAAAAAAAATAACAGTTGAGCACAGCGAAAAAGACCACAAGTTTCTTCATGTATCAGCTTTTACTCCGGGCAAACGAGATGAAGACAATCTTTGGTCTATAACAATTATGCTTACTCCAAAAAAGTAATAAAAAAATAAGGAAATTACATGACTACAAATCGCTTACTGCTTACCCTACTAACAACGGTCCTTTTCTCATATGTAAATCCAAAACCAATTCAAATCTCCTTAAAAAATCTGATGAATAATTATAAAAATAGCTTAGCTCAACAGGCTATACGATACGGAGACTGTATTCAGCTCTCACTCAACTCTTCTAAAAAAGCCAACATTTTACAAGGACTAAACTCGACTCAAGAAAAAAACCTTGAAATAAATACAAAGGCCAGTGAATTAAGCTGGTGGATTATCAAAGAGCCTCATAAGTCTCTTAATGAATCCCGTGGGAAAAAAGTAATAGCAACAAGCCCAATTGAACTCATCCATCTTGTCTCAGGAAAAAAATTGTCGTATAAAAATGAAAGCCCACTACTTGAGCAAAATAATACAAATAAGGAAGAATCAATATGGTCTATTATCCCTTCTAGAAGAGAAAGGAATATGCCAATTAAAGTTAAAAGTGCCTTTTCACTAAAAAATATAGCCTCAAAAAAATATCTTGGACTTAATGAAAAAAATCAAAAATTAACCATTTTTAATAAAGCATCTAATGAAACAAGAATTACTATTACTGATGCCTTTTTTATGCACTCTATCAATGAAGAAGTAGATAAAGTAACACTGCTTGTCCACAAAAAAGCACCTACAGGGCTTAGTGTAAATGAATCAAACTTAACACTTGAAAACAAAAGAACTCTACCATTAACACCATTTACAATTCTTCGTGAAGAAGAAGCTATTGGCTTGCAATATCGCCTACAAGACGAAGAAGATAATCGAAGAATGGTTCAAGTTTCTAATAAATATATCCATCTCAAAAATAATCACTTTAAAAATTCAGACCATGCTCACTGGCTTGTCATTCCAGTATCAGACAAAACAGCTCAATCAGGGCGTTTTCGATTAAAAAATAAAAAAACTGGAGAATATATTGGCGACCCTGAACAGAATGTATCAGAGCTTTCTCTTACCCACCAAGAATCAAATGGCCTTATTTTTTCTTTTACCCAAGCAACCCTTGAAGAGTCTGAAGAAGCAACTATTATTACCTACGGAAGCACTGTAAAATTTTCACTTCAATCAGGCGAAAAAAAGTACCCCATTATCCATAGCAACAATCACGGACTCTTTGCAGAAAAAAACATTGAGGCTAGCTCATGGAAAATATTACCTCCAAATACAATCGCTCGCAATCTTCAAAAAAAAGGAATGCCCATACGAGCTGGCGACTTAATACGCCTTCAAGAAATAGTAAGCGGCCAGTTTCTTAAAGGCGTATTCAAGCCAACTAAACAAGCAATTCGATTTAAACATGTAGCCTTACAGATGACAAATGAATCAGAATCATCAAACACTCACTTTTTACTCTCTATGCCACAACAACACAAAGTTCTTGCCAAAAGAGCAGAAAGGCTTTTTTATCTTACTCACGCAGCAACAGATAGCCAAATTTACTTCGCTTCAGAAGATAAAAAAAGCCATTCTTTAAAAGCAAAATTATCTGTAACGCGCAATGACGAAGATGTTCCAACTAATATTGCCATTGAACAAGTTGTTGAACTACACACGCTTCAAAAATAATTAGATCAAGTCAAAATACCAATTTTTTGACTTACCCAGAAAAGCATAATACCAGAAGCAACAGAGGCATTATAAGAGATATCTGGTGATCGCTGAGGAAGAGTTACTGGTACCCCCAATGCTGCAATCTCTTTTGAAATACCAACAGCCTCATTGCCAATAACAACACAACTTGGCTGCGCAATAGCTACTTTGCTAATAGACTCACCATTAATAACAGCCATATACATATTATAGCCATTCTTTTTAAGCTCAATAACAGCATGCTTAATTGAAGGAGCAACAAAAATATCAAGATGCTCAGACAAACCAGCAGATGCCTTACTCACAGCTGCAGATAACTGTGCAGATTGCGACTTGCACAACACTACACCCTGAACCCCTGTACAATAAGCTGAACGTAAAATAGCCCCAAGATTGCCTACATCTTGAATAGCATCAAGCAACAAAATGAATGGTTTTTTCTTTGCATCAAAAATTTTAGATGCATACTTAAATGGTGTCACCCAAGCAACAACACCCATATGGTCAGGCGTTCCAGCAAGACGGGTTAATACATCACGCGAGACATACTGTATGTTTGGAATAGACTGAGGCAGATAGCGCTGAATACGTTTCCATGATTTTGGATACGGCTTGGTTGTATACAATGAAACAATTTTTCTTCGCTTTGCTTTAAGCATTTCAATAATAGGATGAGCTCCATAAAGGACCTCATTTCCTTGCTGAGATTTATTTGTTTTTTTTGCCATAATTCTTCTTTATATAATTGTTTGCCGCTGCTACAAGCTTGGCTTCAACTTGATTCATCTCTTCATACTCTTCATCCGTTTGGTGATCATAATTAAGAAGATGAGCAATTCCATGGGCCATAAGTACAACAAGTCGCTCTTCAAATGAACAACCCCACCTTTTTTCTGCATCTTTTTTTACTACTTGAGGACAAATAATAATATCCCCAAGATCCTTCTCTATGCTATGCTCAACAATAATTTTTTCCCCTGCTGCAAAATTAGGATGAAAAGGAAAAGATAAAATATCTGTCGGCTTATCTTTATTACGATAGTCTCTATTATAAGAACGCATCCGATCTTTGCCAGAAAAAAGTAATGCTACATCAAAATCATTATATCCAACTTCATTCAGCATGCAGCCAACTATAGATTGCAGATAATCATTATCTATAGCAATTGCCCGTTGCTTATTAATAATAAAAATCATTACTTACCTAGCTGAATATGAGCAATACATTCTGGCTCAAGCACCATAAAATCTTCAGTAATTACATCATATGCAAACGTCACTTCTTGTGCATGTGTCACACCAGTAATTAGTGGAATTAAGTGCTTAAGATTATAACTAAGCTCTTTATCAGCATGAATCACTAAGTTGGTTAATGAAGATTTAAGCGAAAGCCTATGCTCACTTTTTAATTTGCGTACACCTGAAACAATATGCAATACATGCTGTCCAAGCAAAAAAGAAGCCTCATTTGAATAAAAATAACGCTCATTATTTAACCTGGTTATATGCAAAGAGACAACCTCTTCTTTGCTGCGATACAAGAGCTGATATAATTGCTCCGTAACAAAAGGAACAAATGGGGCAAATAACTGAAGCAGGGCAAATCCAACCTCATACAAAACATAACGAGTTGCCTCAATTTCTTGAGTACTATATTTCTCTGGCTTAAACAACTGATCTTTAATAACTTCAAGATAATTGTCACACCATACATGCCAAAAAAATCGTTCTACACGCTCAAGGGCCCCGCTATAATCGTAATCATCAAATGATTTTTCATACTGTTCAAGAACCTCAAACAATTGATGCATCACCCAAGCATTCATACCAGTTAAGTCGGGCCTTGGCTCCTTCTTATCAAAACCTGATACAAATTCATGGCTAAATCGAAACGCATTCCACAATTTAGTAATCAGGCGCTGACCAATACGCAATTGATTTTCGCTAAAGGCTGTATCAACCCCAAGGGCAGCACTTGCAGTCCAATACCGAATAACATCTGCAGGATAAGAGTCAAGTAAAGACTCTGGTGACATTTTGCTATTCTCTTTTGATTTTGAAATTTTTTCCTTACCAGCAAGAACGTGTCCTGAAATAACAATATCATTCCATGGAATATCATTATGATGGAAATATGATTTTACAATAGTATCAAATGCCCATGTTCTTATAATATCATGGGCCTGAGGGCGTAAGCTCATGGGAAGAGTCACCCCTGAATCTTGATGATCTGGCCACCCTGCATTAATTTGAGGAGTAAGCGATGAAGTATTCCAAGTATCCATTACATCGGTATCAGGACGAATATCATGCGCATTACAAGAAGTACACTTACCACCAGGAAAAGATACCTCTTGCGGATCAAGAGGCAAACTTTCAATAGGTGCACACAAAACTTCATCACAAACATTACAATGCCAAACAGGAAAAGGAATACCAAAAAAGCGCTGACGAGAAATACACCAATTCCAACTTATATTGCTCACCCAGTCATGATAACGCGCCTTCATATATGCAGGCTTCCAGGTAATTTTATCAGCTAAATCAAGAAATATCTCTTTATGATCAAGAATATTAATAAACCACTGCCAAAGAACAACAAACTCTATTTCCTGTTTACATCGCTCATGAACATTAACATGATGAGTAATCTTTCTTTGATCAGCAACTAATTTTTGCTCATTAAGTAATTCAATTATTTTTGCACGAGCATCTCGAGCATTTAATCCTTCAAGCGGTCCAGCCAAAGATGTCCACTTACCATCAAGCCCAATAACAGCCTCAAATGCCAATTTATGTTTCTTATACCAATAAATATCAGTCTGATCTCCAAACGTACAACACATTACAAGACCTGACCCTTTTTCAGGATCTACTTTGTCATCAGAAATCACTGGAACAGACTTATTAAAAAATGGCGTTATTGCATTTTGACCATTAAGATGTGCATACCGCATATCATCTGGATGATAAAAAAGAGCAACACAAGCTGGAAGCAATTCAGGCCTAGTCGTTGCAACAATAATATCTTTACCATCAGAAGTCTTAAATATTAGATCGTTAAATTTTGAAGGAAGCTGAGCACTATCAAGCTCTGCCTGAGCAACAGATGTCCTACAAGTGGTACAGTACAAAGACGGCTCTGCCTGACGAAACGCTTTACCATTTTTATAAAGCTCAAGAAAGGATAACTGTGATATTTTGCGCACTTCACCAGAAATCGTTGAATAAACATTTTCCCAATCAATAGAGAGCCCAATGCGACGCCATAAGTCTTCAAATAATTGCTCTACCTTTTCAGTCTCTTGAATACATAAGGCAATAAATTCTGATCGCCCCATCAAATGACCTTTTATACCATTTTTTTTCTCAACAAATCGCTCTGTAGGAAGACCATTATCATCAAATCCCATTGGATAATAAACAGAAAATCCTCGCATGCGCTTATAGCGAGCAATTAAATCTGTCTGCGTATATGAAAATACATGTCCAATATGAAGCGTACCAGAGACTGTTGGCGGGGGAGTATCAATGCTATACACTTCACCAGCCTCTTTATCAAATCGATAAATATTATTCTCTTGCCAAAACTTCTTTACCGCTGCCTCACTGGCACTGCTTTCATATAACTTATCCACAAAGACCCTTACAACAATTATAGAAGACTAATCGAATAATACTGTCCAATAGTTTTAAATGAGTATACACAAAATAGACAGAAATGATGACAACTATTTCTTATGCAATTTATAATTGACAACATTTTATAAATACCAAAAAATTTGCTACAATTCCTGTTACCTTAAAAAGTAACAAGTGCGCAATAAAAATTCATTCTATTTTTTTATTATTAAGAAGAAAACAAAATATAATTTCAAATAGAAATATCAAAGGGAATGCTGTGATTCGAAAACTATTTATATTTGCAACCATTACGACAAACATGTTTGCCTCTTCTACAAGCCAAAAAATTGGTCAAGCCAGTGCCTTACTTGCTGTTCCTACAAACATTTTATCTCATGCACAACAGTCTCCAAAGGCAACAAAAAATTTAATGGTAATACACAATGGATTGCGAGCTATACATGACATTGCCACTATTAATAATGTAGGATTTGACGAATATACAACATTTTGGCTTCTTAATGACCTTTACACATTTTATAATATAATCAAAAAATCTCCTGACGAATGTGCAGCTCTTAACAAAATACCATTTTACACAAGCACTTGTCTTTCTTTAATTGAAGCCGGAGCTGGATTTTTTGAGAATACCTATGAACAAAATAAAAAAAACTCAACAAAAGCCATACGGAGTATTGGATCATTAAGTCGCATGATTGAAAACTATCTAACATCACACATTAATTGTAGCAAAAATGATAGGCAACTCCTCATGAGAAACAGAGGCTTTCTTATCCTGAATATCTTTTTAACCTATTACGAACTTATAAACAAACTTGGGAAGCCTGACAGTTACAAACAAGCAAGCAAACCTGAACTAAAAATTTCATCTCAAGAAGAATTGCTGCCCTTAAGTGAGACTCAGGAAAAACGGCTACCCTTAAGTGAAGCTAGCAAATTAAAAAACAATCGTTCTGTTCGGGTTTCAGAACTTAATAACGTACCCTCAGAGCTTTTTCCAGATGAAGAACCTTTCTATGACGATCATGCTCCTGTCTCCAGATACTCCCGTCTTCCTGGCAGCCTAGGCATTGAAGAAGTAATTTAGAAAAAACTCTTACTACATACATAAAAGAATGTTTATCAATG
>CAYMBP010000032.1:0-11889 GCA_964388745.1 uncultured Pseudomonadota bacterium
TTGGGGTAATGGATCAAACAGCTCTTTGCCTTGGTCAAGAGCATGACCTTGATGTGCGAATATTTAATCTTTTTGCAGAAAATGCACTTGTCAATGTTGCACACAATGCAAAAGTGGGAAGTAAAATTAGTAATTCATATAACAACGACACAAACCATTAAAGGATTCTCAATGGAAGAAATAGCATTTCAAGAAGGTGATACTCGATCTGTTGAACAAATTACTAAAAAAGAGATGGAAGGCCCGATCAAGCACTTTGAAAAAGAGCTTGTAAGCATTAGAACCGGAAGAGCTTCTGTCTCATTACTTGATAACATTGTAGTGGAATGTTACGGGCAAATGATGCCGCTTAGAGAGCTTGCTACAATAAGTGCCCCAGAAAGCAGACTGTTAACCATTCAACCATGGGATAAATCCCAAATTGGGCCAATTGAAAAAGCAATCAAAATCTCTGATCTTGGTATTGCTCCAATAAATGATGGAACAATTATTCGACTCCAGCTTCCTCAAATGAGCATGGAGCGACGAGATGAGCTAACCAAAGTTCTTGGGAAGAAGGTTGAAGAAGCTCGTATTGGTATTCGCAATGTTCGTCGCGATGTCTTCAATGAAATCAGAGAAGCTCAAAAAAAACATATTATCTCCGAAGACTTTGCTCATCGCCTGAGTGACCATTTGCAAAAAGTAACAGATGATCACATTGCAAAAGTTGAAACAATGTATAAAAAGAAATCAGAAGAGTTGCATACAATTTAATACGCAATTATTTTTTCATAAAAAAGTGCGTCGAGAATTACTCTTGTTCTCGACGCACTTTTTTTATTTTAATATCTTATTATCTTTTTAAACAGCCCCGCTTTGCACTGCCTGAAAAGCCAAGTAAGCAAAGAAAAGAGTCACTAAGGCAAAACCAGTCTTACGGTCAACTTGACTGTAGCGATAGAGCCCATAGCTAATAATTATAAATGAGACAAACATAAATAATGAAGCTCCGAACAAGCCACTCATTTCAACTGGCTTAGAAGAGAGCAAAGTTAACGTCCCTAACACAAGCGTTGTCTGTTCAAGTACCGTCCCCAATGTTGTTCCAAGAGCAAGGCCATATTCTTTGCGCTTCAAAGCATTTAAACTTAGTGCAAGCTCTGGAAGAGATGTCCCAACGCCAAAAATAGTTGCTCCAACAGTTTCTAGCGGCATTGAGAGTAATACTGCGACCTCAAGTGCCGATGAAAGAGTTACATAAGAAATGCCCATGATAACGGCTAAGCTTGCAAGAAGCTTAACACAGACTAGCCAGCGAGGCTCTATATTGCTGCTTTCATCAACATCTACCACCTCGTCTTGCCCCTGAGACTGATACCAGAGTGAGACTAAAGTAATACCATAAATGGCCATTAAAATAAGTCCATGAACAGGATAAAGCGTCCCAATCATGAATACAACAGCAAGCACAAGCGCTGACAACGTTAAAACATGAACAAGTCGCTTACTCTCATGCTTTTCAAGTGTAACTGTTCCTGCAATAAGCAAAGCTATACCAATCACCAATGCAACATCGCTAAAATTTGCTCCGATAATGTCCCCAGCTGCAACCTCACTGATGCCTCGAAAAGCAGCAATAATAGCAACCGCAAGCTCTGGAATATCAGCTGCAAGAGCTAAAATAACAAACCCTATAAAGAAAGTTGTTACTCGAAACGCTCGAGCCATATTAACCGTGCATTGCACAACAATATCGCCCATTTTCCACAATCCCACAAGTCCCGCACATACCAAGGCACTATGCCCAAGAAGAAGAACATTCATACTATCCCTTATTATTTATAAATAGGTAATAATTATTGATTAATCGCTCTAAGAAAGTCGTTATTCTAGAGATTACACTATTACTATTAATGAAAGAAGCGTAATAGATTATTATAACGTTTTTTTCAATGAGTACAATTTATTTTTTATGATTTCAAATAAAAAATTCCCCAGAGTTAATTTTCTGGGGAACGAACAGAACTTAAATCAAAAGCTTAAGAATAAGACTAAATGAAACCAGAAGGTTCCTGATTGTTACTCAAGCTCATCAGTGGACGCTTTGCCTTTTTAGTCATCATGAACAGCATAAAGTCTACTCATCAGCATTACCAAGCTGGCAAAAATTTGATGCACTCAGACAAAATAATAAAAAAAATAGCGTAACCCAAGATCAGACAACCCCCTCTTCTACACAAACCTCAGATATACAAAAGAGTTTATTCTCACAATTTTATTCATGGATTAGAAATAACCTGCCCACCTTAAGACTATCATCAAAGCATAAACTAAATTAATATAGTGAATAAAAAAAGCAGGCTTGCCAAAGTAAGATACCATGCACCTAAAGCTTCCATTATATCATCCTTTCACGCTTATTTTTTCATAACTATAGACACGAAATACGTCTCATAACTTATTGCAGCCTTTTTCTACTATTGCTCCCTGTACAAAAATAGTACTTCGTGCAGGCTGAAAGATTTTTTACCTATCAAGCATAATCTACAAGTCGTCATATATTTTAATGTAACGACTTGCAACATGATTATTCAACAATATGAAATATTTTTTATTATTTTTTAAAAATATCTCCACAAAGTTTTTAATCTCAAGTATTCTTTCATAAGAAAATAGAGCAAGCTCGCAATTTTGGTTTTCGTACTATATTCTGAAATAATACTGTCTTTATTTACTTTTGTGCAAGAAATGGCTGTTCCATGAGCAAACACTTTACCCACCTGCACCTTCACACAGAATATTCACTTCTCGATGGTGCAATTAGACTCCCTGACCTCATCACTTTTGCTAAAAAACAAGAATGGAAAGCTGTTGGAATCTCCGACCATGGTAACATTTTTGGTGCCGTTAAATTTTTTCAACTTGCTAAAAAAGAGGGCGTAAAGCCTATCCTTGGAACTGAAATGTATCTTGCTCCAGATGTTTCAATTAAGGACAGCCAAGAAAAATATTACCACCTTATCATTATTGTTCAGAATAAAGCGGGCTACAAAAATCTTTGCCGGCTCATGGCTTTTGCTTATCAAGATGGATACTACTTTAAACCACGAGTTGATTATGCCACACTTGAAAAATACTCTGAAGGCCTTATTATCACTACAGCCTGCGTTGGTGGGCATATTCCAACTCTTTTGCGCAATAACAATATTGAAAAAGCCAAGCAATATGTTGACTGGGGACTTGCCATATTTGGTAAAGATCGCTTCTTTTTTGAACTTGCTCCAGCCCTTTTTGATTTACAGCATCAGACCAATGATCTTTTAACAAAGTATGCTCAAGAGTGGGGTGTTCGAGCTATTGCCACATGTGACTCTCACTATCTTTTTGAGTCTGACCGAGAGGCACACGAAGTACTCCTTGCTGTACAAACTAAAGACTTACTCAGTAACCCTAATCGATTCAGCTTTGGAGACTGTCGAGTATTTGTCAGGACAACAGAAGAGATGAAAGCCCATTTTTCTCAACAGGAAGAGCTTTTATGGACAACCGGAGACATTGCTGACAGCTGTGAGTTTGGGTTTGAATTTGACAAGCTTTTTTTTCCTCAATGCCCTGTTCCTCAAGAGCATACACAAGAGAGCTATTTTCGCTACCTATGTAAGCAAGGCCTTGAAAATATTAAAAAAACACGACTTACATCAGATGCTCACCTTGAAGTTTACGAGAAACGCCTTGAATTTGAAATGGATATCATTTCAAAAATGGGATTTGTCGGATATTTTTTGGTCGTAAGTGATTTCATTCGTTGGGCTAAAGAACAAAAAATTCCAGTTGGGCCTGGTCGAGGATCTGGTGCCGGTTCACTTGTTGCCTGGGCACTGCAAATAACTAACATTAATCCGATTGAATTTAACCTCATTTTTGAGCGATTCCTCAATCCTGAGCGGGTGAGCATGCCTGATTTTGATATTGACTTTTGCATTGAAAAGCGAGAAGACGTTATTAACTACGTTAAAGATAAGTATGGCCATGACAACGTCTGTCAAATTATCACCTTTGGAACAATGATGGCCAAAGGAGTAATCAAGGATGTCTCACGAGCACTTGGCCTCCCTTTTCAAGAGGCAAATGCCATTACAGACCTTATTCCTGATCAACTTAAAATAAGCCTTAAAGAGAGTCTTGAGCAAGAGCCTCGCTTACAAGAGCTCATTGACAGCAACCCACTCATTAAAAAAATATTTGATATTTGCCTTCGCCTTGAAGGATTAACTCGACACGCCTCTAAACACGCTGCAGGCCTTGTTATTTCTCCTGAGCCTCTTAATGAATGTTTACCTCTCTACGTTCCGCCAAAAACAAAAGACCTAGTTGCTCAGTATGCAATGACAGAGCTTGAAGCTATTGGCTTTTTGAAAATGGATTTTTTAGGTCTTAAAAACTTAACAGTAATTGAACGCACACTTGAAGCCGTTAAAAAAAATCATGGTGTAAGCATTGACCTTGATACTCTCGCTCTTGATGATAACAAAACCTTTGAACTTGTGGGCAAAGGACAATCTAATGCAATTTTTCAGTTTGAATCTGAAGGACTAAAAGATGTACTCCGCAAACTCAAACCTGATAAATTTGAAGACTTAATTGCCGTTAACGCTCTCTACCGACCAGGACCTCTTGGCGCAGGAATGGTTGATGACTACATTGAACGACGACATGGCAGACAAAAAGTAACCTATATGTTCCCCGAGTTAGAGCCTGTTTTGGAAGAAACATACGGTGTTATTGTCTACCAAGAACAAGTAATGAAAATTGCTTCAACAATTGCTGGCTACTCACTTGGCGCTGCAGATATCCTACGACGAGCAATGGGAAAGAAAAAAGCAGAGGTCATGGCTGCACAACGAGTTTCTTTTGTTGAAGGATCAGATAAAAACGGTTTTGATTCAAAAAAAGCTGGCGAGCTCTTTGATCTAATGGCCCACTTTGCTGGTTATGGATTTAATAAATCTCACTCAGCAGCATACGCCTTGATTGCCTATCACACCGCCTATCTAAAAACCCACTATCCTCATGAATTCATGGCGGCTTCTGTCAGTTTTGAAACGAACAACCCTGACCAGCTCACTAAGTATCTGCAAGAAATTAAGGATATGGGCATCACCACAAAGCCCCCTTGTGTAAATCGATCAGATATTGAATTCACTGCCGTTGGTAATGAAATTCAATTTGGTCTTCAAGGAATTAAAAACGTCGGCCGTGCCGCACTTGAAACAATTCTTGAAGAGCGGCAGGAAAAACCATTTATTGATCTTTTTGATTTTTGCAAACGCGTTGACTTGCGAACTGTTAACAAACGCGTTATTGAAAGCCTTATCTACGCAGGAGCCTTTGATGAAATGCCAGGGAATCGAGCACAAAAAATAGCTGAGCTTGAAAAGATTCTTGATATGGCACATGATGCCAAAGAAGCCGCACGAACAGGACAAATGAGTCTTTTTAATGGACCAGCATCACAAGATGACTCAGGCGAAACTCAAGGATATTCATTTCATCCACTTCCAGACTGGTCTGATCGGGAAAAGCTTGAAAAAGAAAAAGAGGTTGTTGGTTTTTATTTAAGTTCTCACCCACTTCAAAGTTACTCGGCTCACCAGTGGATTGCACACACCTCGTTCACTGAGTGCTTGGCAAAAATTGAGCATGTCACCTCAATTAAAGAGCCGTTTGTTACCTGCTACGGCCTGCTCCAATCGAACAAAGTAATCACCACCAAAAAAGGTGATCGCATGTCATTTGCCCAATTTGAAGATTTTTCTGGGCATGCTGAAGTAATTATTTTTCCATCAACCTATCGCCAGGTTGAACACTATCTTGATCAGTACACGGTATTTATTATCAAAGGATCTATTGATATTACTTCAACGGCGAAATGTAAGATCAAAGCACAGACGCTTATTCCGATTGATCTGATCTGGGAACAAGAAGGTGTTATTTCATCACTTAAAATCACTGCACCTACTTCATTGACCGAAGAGAGCGTAAAAGAATTAAAAACAACCATTGAAAAGGGCTCGACCCCCCTTCATATTTCGTTTACTGAAAATGAACAGTCACTTGTTTTGTACTCAAAAGAAAAAGTAACCTGCACTGAAACAACAATGCAGGCACTTCAAAAATTAGCATGTAAGCCCAAACTTGTTTTTTAAGTACTTTTATTTCAAGAGACGCTCAATTTGTTCATATGTTGATGGCTCAAGCCCCTGAAAAAAAGAATCTCCTGTCTTCCAAAGCCACTTGCGCAGGATCGCATCCTTATTAAGTCCATCGGTGTCAATCATAGTCTTTACTACATTGATAATATCAATTTCATCAATTTCTTTGTTCTCAAGTGATTTTTTAATTGAGATAAATGATTGCTCACACTTGTCAGCCCGCTTTAACAAAACGTAGTAACGAAACAACATCATGAGATACTGAACTGAGGGAGCTAGCTCATTGATGTGTTCATACACAGCAACAGCACTGAGCCAACGCCGCTCTTTCTGATATAACAATGCCGCTTCTTCATACTTTTTAAAATACTTTTTATCTTCAAAATGCCAAAGTAAATCTCCCTCCACTTGCAATGCATATGCTCGATCATCAAATGAGTGAGATAGTAATCGATAAACATTCATTGCTTTTTCTCGCTCTTTACGCATAACAAGATCTGCAAGCTTAAACCAGGCAACGCTTGATCCTTGAACCCCATGCTCTTGACTACTCATTATTTTTCCTCTTTTAGAAAAAGCCATACTCTTTTAATCATCATGAACAATTGAAATGACTTTACACTAATGTTATACTCCTTGCCAAATAAGTAAACTAAGAGAGTATCTTTTACCCTGTAAACAGCGATTTTGACAAACACCCATCATATCAAAAAGAGTAGAAATGAAGCAAATTCAAAAAACAGAACTCAAAAAACTTAACGATCAAGCTCTTTGTGGTGGTGGTCAAAAAAAACATGAACGTCAAAAGCAACAAGGTAAACTCACCGCACGAGAACGAATTGAACTGCTTCTTGATCAAGAAAGTTTTTTAGAAATTGACCGACTTGCAACATCACTTCTTCAATCATCAGCATTATACACAGACGGTGTTATTACTGGATTCGGTAAAATCGAAGAGAGAAAAGTTGCCCTTTTTGCACAAGACTTTTCAATTAAAGGGGGATCTCTTGGCAAACGACATGCTGAAAAAATTTGTAAAATAATGGATATGGCAGCCAAAGTCGGTTGTCCAGTAATTGGCTTGCTTGACTCAGGAGGTGCACGTATTGATGAAGGCATTCATGCTCTTGCTGGCTACGGTGAAATATTTAAGCGCAATGTTCGCTATTCAGGCGTTATTCCACAAATTTCACTAATTCTTGGACCTTGTGCTGGCGGAGCAGTATACTCACCTGCATTGACAGATATTATTGGCATGACTGAGCAGATTAGCCATATGTTCATTACAGGCCCACAAGTAGTAAAGCAGGTACTTCATGAACAAGTAACAAAAGAGGAGCTTGGTGGCACAAAGACCCACACGGCTCAGTCTGGAGTCTGTCACCTTACATTTGAACATGAACAAGAATGCTTTGAACGGACTCGCCAACTTATAACCTATTTACCTGATAATTATCTTGATCAGCCACCTGAAATTACAGCAGAAGAAGAACTAGACCAATCGCCGCTTTCATCAATCATTCCAACCAAAAGTAACCAAGCCTACGACATGAAACAGATTATTACCATAGTGACTGATTCAGGAAGCTTTTTTGAACTTCAAGAGAGTTTTGCTTCAAACATAATTACAGGATTTGCTCGTATAAATGGCACATCTGTCGGTATTGTTGCCAACCAACCACTTGTTATGGCTGGGACAATTGATATTGATGCTTCATGTAAAGCAAGCAGATTTATTAACTTATGCAATAGCTTTAGCATTCCACTTATTTCATTTGTTGATGTCCCAGGCTTTCTTCCTGGCATAGAACAAGAGCAAAATGGCATTATTCGGCACGGAGCAAAACTTTTATATGCCTATGCCCAAGCAACGATACCTCTTATTACCATTATAACTCGCAAGGCTTTTGGCGGTGCCTACATTGTAATGGGCAGTAAAGAGCTTGGTGCAGATTTCAATTTCTCATGGCCAACTGGTCAGATTGCAGTTCTCGGGCCACAAGCTGCCCGTATTATTTTACATACCAAACAGACCATGGATCTTCCTCCTGAAGAGCAAAAACTATCTAATCAAGAGTTTGAGCGACGCTATGAAGATGAACTATTAACCCCTCTTGTCGCAGCACAAATGGGATCGATTGATGCCATCATCGAGCCAGAACAGACTCGAGCAACAATTATTCAATCACTTGAAATTTCTTCATCAAAAATCACAAAGATGCCCCGCAAAAAAGCTGGCTCTTGTCCATTATAGATTAATTATTGACAAGACTCACTTCTTTCCATCAGGCTTAAAATTAAGATGGAAAAGAGAGTCTATTCTTAATCAAAATTATATTTTTTATCGTTTTGGATTCTTTTTTATAACACTGTTATGTACTTCAATGCTTTATTCAATCGACACGCAAAACTGGATGAAAATTCTTGGAGAACATAACCCAACTCTTCCCATTAATAATATTTTTATCCCCGGCAGTCATGACTCTGCAGCAGACAAACTTGAAGATAAGATTGGTGTAAATCAAGGCATTCCTCAAAAACTTGAACTATTTCGCCCCATCATCAGAACTATTATTAAAAAATGGGCACGCACACAAAATACAACAGTTCAACAACAGCTTGAAGATGGTATCCGCTATCTTGACTTGCGAGTACAATGGCGAGAAAGCAAGAAGGCTTTTTATCTTTTACATAGTCTATACGGGCCACCCTTGCAAAAAATTCTTGATGAAATTTCATTGTTTTTACATGAGCATCCTAAAGAAGTCCTTATTATTCAAATCAGTGATCTCAACCATATGCCTGGTAATTCTCATGATGTATTAGCAAAACTTCTCCACAAAACATTTGGTAAAAAAATTATTCCACAGACAGAAGGCTCCCTACCAACACTTAGCTCACTTCAACAAAATGGATATCAAGTTATCTTGATTTATAAAGACTCAGAAATTGCCCAACAATATAATTTTTTACCTAGATCGCGCATTGTTTCGCAATGGGCCAACAAAGCAAAAATAGAGAAGCTTAAACCCAACCTTGATGAATACCTTAAACAACGCTTACCCAGCACTTACAGCTTCTTTGTATTACAAACCATCCTTTCACCTGACACAAGTTCAATTCTTTCTTCACTCAAACCATTTTCAAAATCAGCTCAATCACTTGAAGATCTTGCAAAAAAAATAAACCCTCTCATTCCACAATGGATACGAGAATGGAATAAAGAGTATCCCAAGAAAATTAATATTGTCATCGCAGACTTCATAGATAAAGCACTTGCAACTGAGATTATCTTGTTCAATAAAGATCTTGCTAACAAGTAATACATGAATTCCAAAAGGAATAACTGCTTTTGGTCCTAATTCGTGTTTTTTAATAACTTCTTTCAACTCTGCTGAAATGTATTATACATACTCACTTCTTTTTCATTAACAATATTATCTTTTCGTTCAAAGCAACCTTCACATGACTCCCTAAAAAGTAAAAAATATATAACCTAGGCAGATCATTCCAACATAAAACAATTTCACAACCCTACCCTGTAACAAAAAATTATCTTCAATATCATACTATATGAATTAAAAATTCCTAATTGTTGATAAATCAAAATAAGTTTTCTACACTTTTACTACAAGATGTATTTCACCTTTCATGAACAACGAAAAAGTGGGGAGCTTTAATGAAAAACAACGAACATAAAAATAATCTACCAGATAAGGTTATAGCAAAACGAAAGCAGCCATCATGGTTAAAGTGGAGCATTCTTTTTGGAACATTAGGCCTTTTTTTCTGCCTAGTTGAACTCCCTTGGAAACAATCAACCGCCCAAGTCCTCACTCGCCCAGAAGAGATTAAAGGAAAAAGAATTACGCTAAAACGCCTCAAAGAAAAATACTTTATTGACTACCACAATATGTTTTCAGCAACTGTGCGCAAAAACTTAGAGTTTCCTGATTCAATCACTCTTGATTACACTATTCGTTACCTCAAAGAAGAAATGCGCAAGGATAGGACAGGAGCTATGCTTATGTATTGCATTTTTGACAATGTAGACAATAAACTTATTGGTTTTCTTGAAATAAGAGAAAAAAATGATCATGACCCTGGCCAATTTGGATGTGGTATTAATGAAAATTATTGGGGGGGAGGTCGATTTCAAGAAGCGTTTACCCTTATTAATGAACTCTACTTTAAGCTTTATAATGAAACAAGCTATATAGCCCATGTACGGCTTTGGAATAAACGAAGCTATGCAGCTTTAAAAAAAGTAGGATTTATTGATGTTGGCTTTTTTTATGAGAATGGTATTCCAACACGTTATATTCTCGAGATGAGAAAAGATACTCCTCTGAATAAAAAAGTGATAAACTCTAACTTTCTAGTACAATTACAATCACTTTTTCAAGCAGGACCTTCTTATGGATAAAAAAATACTCTTTATTCTCATGCCACAAGATTTTCAAGATTTTGAATTTATAGAACCTTACAATGCACTTGTTAGCCAAGGATACAAAGTTGACGTTGCAGGATTTACCGAAGAAGAAGCTTCAGGGGCTCTTGGAAAAGTATTTCATACACCCAACAAACTTCTTGATGCAATGAATGATGAAGAGTTTGATTATTATGACGCATTAATTATTCCAGGCGGTCCAGGATGCCCAACGTATCTTTGGAATAATGAAAACATACAAGATATTGTATGCAAAATTAATGCAAACAATGCCCTAATTGCAACAATTTGTCACGCCAGTATTGTCCCCGCCCAAGCTGGTATTCTAACAGGAAAAGAGGCTACAACGTATCCAACTAAAGATGCTAAGGCAATTTTTGAAGAATGTAATGTTTCCTATGTAGATCAAGGATGTGTTATTTTGCACAATGACCGCATCATTACCTCACAAGGGCCAAAACATGCACAAGCTTTTGCAAGCGCAATTCTTGAAGAACTTTCTCAATTATAAGGAATAATAAGCATGGCAGCACGCGTTGCAACGAGTACCGAAGAACGAATCTCTCGGATACTTATTCTTGGTGTATATACACCATTTAATCGCATAACTACTCCAGAACTCTATTACAAAGAGTTTTTAAGTCTTGTTAAAACAGCTGAAATTGATTACGAACATAGCATGTTTATTAAAGTTCGCAATGTTGATAATAATATTTTCCTTACTAAGGGAAAACTTCAAGAAATTGCAAAATACTGTGAAGAACATGCTATCGAAGAAGTCCTATTTTCAACGCTTCTTTCTCCTATTCAAGAACGTAACTTATCTGACTATCTGAGCTGTGAAGTATACGACCGCGAACGTCTCATTTTACAAATCTTCAAGCAAGCAGCACAAAGCGCAGAAGGTAAACTTCAAGTTGAAATTGCTGAGCTTGATTATCTTAAAACACGCATTATTGGTAAAGGAAAAGACTTTGCCCAACAAGCTGGATATCTTGGCTCACGAGGTCCTGGAGAAACCGCAAAAGAGGTGCTTAAACGACTTTTTGAAGAGCGCACTCGTCAAGCAAAAAAGAAACTTGCAACCCTCAAGCGATCTAGAGACATTCAACGTAAAAAAAGACTTTCAAGTAGCAACCCTCTTGTTTGCATTATTGGCTATACAAATTCTGGCAAATCAAGCCTTCTCAATCGCCTAACAAAAAGCACTGTTCTGTCTGAAGATAAACTGTTTGCAACACTTGA
>CAYMBP010000033.1:0-9875 GCA_964388745.1 uncultured Pseudomonadota bacterium
GAAAAGAGACCTTTTGTCTTGTTTATAAATATTTTTTAATTATCGAACTCGCGTTAATTAAGCAGCTAGATAGAGTCTTTTATGTTAAGGGAGTCTTGTTGCTGCAAACTTTTAATAGTTAATAAAGAAAAAATAACAAATTGAGTAAACTAAAATAAGCTGTGTTAAAGGGGGCAGAATGAAAAAATCTATTATTGTCTATAGTGCTGCAATTATAGTGATTTTTATATGTCCTCTTAAGGCAATGAGATCAGAAAAATTAAATTTATTGTTTGGTAGAGGAGTGATAAATGCTTGTGTGCCAGAGCATCGCTATGAGTATTTGAGCAATCAATTTACCCCAGAGTATATTGTTCGTGAAAATTCCTATGTATTTTCGAGTCATAGTATTTCTGCGAATGAAAAAAAAATTGTTGTAGGAACTACATGTGGGGCTATCCAGCTTTGGGATCTTTCTTCTAAAAAAATTATTCATTTGTTAAGAGGGCACAATTCATTTGTGACAGTTTGCTTATTTACAATAGATGAAAAAAAAATAGTTACAGGCTCTTTTGACCAGACTGTCCGCATATGGGATAGTGTTTCTGGACAGTGCTTACATACGTTGAGAGGTCATGATGAAAGGATTTTGTCTATTGCACAAAGAAAAAGTCTTCTTGCATCTGGATTGTCTAGTGGCTTAATTTATATATGGAATATGCAGACAGGAGTGCTGTGTAATAAATTTCAAAGCACCATCAAAAGTCAGGTGCAAAGCCTTGCCTGGGCTACAGATGGAAAACTGATTGCGGCTGGCTTGTCTAATGGAGATATTGAGATTTGGTGTCTACGCTCAGGGCAATGTTTATTTAACTTACAAGGGCATAAAGATGGAGTGCGAAGTCTTCTTTTTACGCGAGACAACAAAAAAATTATTTCTGGATCGCTGGATGGTATTATCCGGATATGGGAGGTACGCACAGGAAAATTTTTGTCTGAACTTACAGGGCACGAAAGTAGTATTCACAGCATTGCTCTTACAGATGATGACAACTATATTATTTCTGCTGGCCATGAAAATTGTTTACGTGTTTGGAAGGTTAATACAGGTATTTGTTGCGCTTATATGAACCATACAGTTGACTGGGGAGTATATAACAGGTGGAAGTTAAGCTACTTTCAAGAAAAAGACTTTTTTGAAAAAGGTCTAATTGAGTTATTATAAAAACTCTTTTAATTTTGATTTTACTAGCTTTTTCGCAGCTCTTCTTACAATGCCAAGCTCTCGAAGATGCTCAATAATTTGATTACATTTTTGGGAGCAATATTGTTCATCATTGCACATGTCCTGTGGATTAATTGTAATGCCGCACAGTGAGGTTGGTCTAGCTGGAATAATAGCTACTTCAGGTTTTTCAACAAATGTAATTTCCAAACCAAAAGGATCTCGAATAACAAATTCTTGAAGTCCTAGCATATTCGGTGAAAGTTCTTTAATTACTTTAATATTTTTCTTAAGACATCGCTTAAAAAAACGCTCAACATCTCGTTTAAGGTCAACAGAAACAGAAATGCATCTACTTGCACAGCGTTTAATAAAGCTAAAAGCTGCAAACTCTTCAACGCGAGGACGTCGAAAGGTTACAAAAAATTTTCCTTTGCGAAAAGTAGCTGAGGCCAGTAAAGCAGGGTCTTGATTAGTGACTTCAACATTAATCAGATCAAAAGCCAGTTTTTCTGTATAAAACTTAACCGCATCCTCTACTGACTCAACAATAACAGTAACCTTCGACTTCATCATGACTCAACTCTCTCCCGTAGCATAATATGCTGAAAATTCAGTCGACAAGATTAGATAGCAGCCACTTATGCAGCTGCTGGTAACTGAGTAGCCTTTGCAACTGCTCGTGCTAAAACACTAATTTTTCGAGACGCAGTGTTTTTCTTAAAAATACCCTTACTTCGAGCTCGAGCAATAAGAGACTCTGCATCACGAAGAAGCTTTTGGGTAGAAGATTGATCGTTCGCTTGAAGAGAAGTTAATACTTTCTTCGATGCTGTCTTAATCATTGAGCGATAAGCAACATTGCGTTGACGACTTTTTTCGTTGGTTTTGGTACGCTTCTTTTTTGATTTAATATTTGCCATAGTAGCTTTATCCTACAAATAATTAGACGACTTTTTCAACCTTGCCTGCTTTTACACATTTTGTGCAGACAGAACCTCTACAGACTTTTGATTGTCCTTTAAGAGTATAACGCATCACATGAACATTGGGGTAAACCCATCGAATGACTTTGTTATTTGCATTACTGACAAGGTTTGCTGGCCGCGGACGCTTATCACAAATTGCACATATATTCGCCATAAAAACAAATCCTTTCACAACTCACAAGAAAAATGCTTTCTTGTCTATACTATCCATAATAATTAAGAGTTTAACAAAAGTTGGTTTTTTTGAAAATATCAAAGAGGATCATTCTTTGATATTTTCAATGTGAAAACTTTAAAGATCTTTTTTTGGGTCCTTTTCTTCGGTAGTTTTTACATGATCTTTAAGACTAAAAGACTCTCGAGGAGGAATGTTAAGTAATTCATACGCCTCAGCAGCGTGGAGAGTCTCTTTCTCATATAAAGTTTTTGATAATAAATCTAATTTATCTCTATTTTCAATCAGTAACTTTTCTGCTCTATTCATACAGTTTTTTAAAATTTTTGAAACTTCTTCATCAAGCTTCTCTGCTGTTTTTTCAGAATATTCGGGCCGTCCATAAGGGGAATGGTTATTTGAATTAAAAACAATAGGTCCCAAATCAGACATGCCATATCTAAAAACCATTGATTGAGCAGTTGCTGTTGCACTCTGAAGGTCACTTGATGGTCCAACAGTTTGTAGAGAGTATACTATTTTTTCAGCAAGAAGACCTCCCATGCAAACCATAATATCAGCTTCAAGTTGCTCTCTTGTTTTTGATACGGGATCTCGTTCTTGAAGTGACCATGAAATACCAAGGGCTGGGCCACGAGGAATGATGGTAACCTTGTGAAAAGGGTCAGTATCAGGAACAAGCATGTTGATAAGTGAATGACCACCTTCGTGATAAGAGGTGATCATTTTTTCTTTATCAGTGAAAATAAGCGTTTTACGCTCTGGACCAACAATAATTTTATCGCGTGAGAGCTCAAAGTGTTCCATAGAGACTTCTGTAGCATGTTTTTTTGATGCAAGAAGAGCGGCTTCATTAATAAGCCATTCAAGATTTGCACCACTAAATCCAACAGTTCCTTGAGCAATACGATCAAGGTCAACAGTTGAACTGAGCTTAACGCCTCGAGAATGAACCCCTAAAATTTCTCGTCTTGCAGAAAGATCTGGATAAGGAACAGGGATTGTTCTATCAAACCGTCCAGGTCTTAATAGTGCTTTATCAAGAACATCTTGCCTGTTTGTAGCAGCAAGGACAATAACTGAACCATGTTCAGTTGAAAAGCCGTCCATTTCTGATAAAAGTTGATTAAGCGTTTGTTCTCGCTCATCATTGCCACCGCCAAGGCCTACGCCTCGTTGACGGCCTACTGCATCAATTTCATCAATAAAAACAATGCAAGGGGCATGCCGTCTTGCTTGTGCAAAAAGATCGCGTACGCGAGATGCTCCAACTCCAACAAAGACTTCAACAAAATCTGAGCCGCTTATGCTAAAAAATGGACAACTTGCTTCACCTGCAACTGCTTTTGCAAGTAGAGTTTTACCATTGCCAGGATCACCACTTAACAATATACCGCGAGGAATTTTCGCACCTATGCGCTCAAATCGCTCCGGGTTTTTAAGAAATTCAATAATATCTTGAAGATCATCTTTTGCTTCTGTAACACCGGCTACATCTTTAAAAGTAATGGTAATACTGTTTGGAGAAAAAAATCGAGCTTTGCTTTTTCCAACATTAAATATTTTTCCACCTCCTGGACCACTACCTTGACTATGCTTAAAGTAAATGAAAAGAGGTAGTAATGAAAAGAGGAGAATCATAAATAAGAGGTAGGTTCCCCATTGTTGCTTATCTTTTGGAAAGACTTCAACATCAACAGCACGAGATAGCAGGAGGTCAACAAAGCGTTGATTAAGAAGAACATGCGAATCAAACATGCGACCATCTTTAAACTTACCTTGAACATGCTGATCTTGAATGGCAAGAGAATTAATTTGATTCTCTTCAAGGGCCTTTACCAGTGTGGTGTAATTAATTGATGTTATTTCCTTGTTGACGCTATTATACCAAAAGAGATAACCCATTCCGGCAGCCAAAAGAATGACGAGAAGCCATAATGCATTTGGCCCTTTGTTATTAACGTTACGTTTATTTCGATCTTTCCTGCTCATAATTATTCACCTGCAAAAAATCGTATAATTAAAAATAAGACTTATGTTGTTTTCAACCAATTGTGGCAGTAGTAAAAAGTCAAGACAAAAAACTATTCATTCAAAGACATTCTATCATAGCATAACTTTTAGCACTCATACAATGTTTGAGCCGTCCAGGAAGGAAAACTTTTATCATATTCATCATTTGTCATAGTTAAAGACTGTTTGCTGTGCACGTTGAGTACGGCAATTTGACGATTCTTTCTGAATGATGATTTTTGTTGAATGTCCGTAGTATATACAATATAGTTACCACACGGAGACCATGACGGTTCATATTTATCAGTTGCATCTTTGGTTAACTGACGCTCATGTGGGTGATCAACGTTTAGAGAAAGAGAGAAGAGCTGAAAATTACCATTTGTGTATCTTACATAGGTAATGCTATTGTTGTGAGCGTTATAACTTGGAGCAACGCATGTTCCTTTTCCACTTGTAAGCCTGTGAATGTCTCTACTTTTTCTATCAAAGTAATAAATTTGAGGAACTTGACGTTCAAAGTCAGAGCAAAAAATAACATCTCCAGAAGGAAGAAAGCAGGGCTTTGTATTATTTGCTTTGTTAAATGTGAGTTGCTTGAGGATATTATGATCTTCTTGCTGATTTTTTATAAAGTATAAATATAATTCATAACTACCAGATTGAGAAGAGCAGAGAATTGCAGATTTGCCATCAGAAGAAAAAGATGGTTGCATTGCAAGTCCGTCATTGCTGATTAAGGTCGATTGCTTTTTTGTTTTAAGGTTTATACCTTCAAGAAGGCCCCTATCTTTGGTAAAGCGAGAATAGAGCAAAACAGGAAGATTAGGGTGCCAGGTTGGTGCAGTGCATATATTATTATCTGAAACTATGATTTTTTCTTCATTTCCGCGGTAGTCATTAATGCAGATAACTTTCTTTTTATTTCCAAGATATTTTGCGTAAGTAAGCGTATATAAAAAGGGGCCCGAGCTGCTGGTTAGTGCATAAAGAATATCTCGAGATACTGTATGTAATCCTTTTAGAAGAGTTTTTTTAGTAAAGGTATAAGCCTGGCTTAAAATTGGTTGCTGCATTCCTGGTATAGTTAATAATATTTTGATTCCCTTTGTTTCAGGGCTTGTTGTTTTATGGCGTGCAATTTTGAGCTTAATAGGTGAGGCTTCTTCTGAAGAGTTGTTTATTTCAAGTTGGTCAGTGAAGCGTAAGTCATGCATAATAATATCAGCCCAAAGCTTAAGATCTTTATTATTCTGTGCAGTTGAGACCAGACAGGGAATTTTTTCATGTTTTTGGGATGATACATTAAATGAAGCTTCTTTCTCGGCAAGGCAACATTGCGAGCTTATAAGAAGAAAAAAGAAAATAAGTAAACGATTAAGCATGATAAAGGTTCCTTATGTGGATTATTGTCTAAATGTGACAGTAAATGACTTACCCCATAGTTGTTGATTAAATTGACACGAGGATAATGCTCGTTGAATGCTAAGCGTAAAAACAATAATGGATGATGGCTGAGTGATATTGGTTGAAGTAATTTTTCCTTGTCGGTCTACTTTAATATGAACCGCGCATTCGGTTCCTTTGGGTATGCCGACTGGAGGGTGCCATGATCTTGAAATAGCTTGTTGAATAAAAGCTTGATACATAGCAAGGCGTTGACCTTGTTGACGAGCTTTTGTTTTCGGGCTTTTGGTATGGCTAAGTGGCTTTTTTTTTATCTGATTTTTTAGATGTTTATTATTATCTTCTTTTAATGGTTTTTGTATGTTTTGTTTTTTTTCAGAGGAAGGTTGTGGTGCATCTATTTGCTTCTGATCATTTGATATAGAAGCTTTTTTTTGCTCTTGAGGAAGAGCTCTCTGGTTATTCGGTGTTTGTTCTTTGTTTATATCATGATCATGTTTTACATCTAATTTTTTTGGGGGAATCTTTTTTGCTTCAGGAATATAAGTGCCCACAGTGCTAACCGGTTTATAAAACGTATAGGCTTCTTTTTTGTCTTCAGGGTGCACTAAAAATGCTTGTCGGATCATGTGCTCACTTGGCATATAAAGTAACAAAAAAATTAGTGCTCCATGAATACATAGGGATGTAATAATATATCGACCAACTTCAAAAGAGTACATATAAAACCTATATTTATGAAGAGCGAGGGCGCATAGACATACCAACAGATTTCACTCCAGAAAACTTGAGAGTATCAACGGTTTTGAGGACTCTTCCATAGGGGAGTTGTTCATCTGCTCGAACAAAAACAGGAGCGTCAGGACAATCTTTAAGCGCTGTTTGGATTGTCTGAGTCAAGTCTTTTTCTTCAACAGGATAACTATTAAAATAAAATAAAGTATCCTCTTCAGATTCTCCTTTTTTCAGAGAAACAACAAATTCTTGCTGATCACTTACTTCTTTACTTTTACCTGCTGGTAAATTAATTTTAATTGAGTTCTGAACCATTGGTGTTGTGACCATAAAGATTACAAGCAATGTTAATGCTGTGTCGATAAGCGGTGTTAAATTAACTTCAGGCATTATGAGTTTGCGCGGCTGCTTCCTATGACGTCGAGGCATGGTTTTTCCTTGTGTGTGATGTGAGTGTCACTCAGTGAAACAAGCGTATCTCCTATTTGATTCATTAAACTTTCCATAAGTCTAATTTGATGTGCACAGTAATGAAAAGCAATCATGGCTGGAATTGCTACAATAAGTCCTGCCAATGTTGTCATGAGAGCTTCTGCAATTCCTGGGGCAACTGTTGCAATATCTGCTGTTTTTTCAATGCTGATATCAATAAAAGCATGGACTAAGCCCCATACTGTTCCAAAAAGACCAACAAGGGGTGCAACAGCACTACTAATGCCAAGAGTAGGAAGATTATGCTCAAGTGAAAGTGTTAACTGTTGTACTTGTTGTCCTATTTTTAAATCAAGAAGGTCTTTTTCTTTATCGGTTAAAATAGTATTGCCTCCAGCAATTTGCTGATGTGTTTCTAGGCTTACTTGAATTAGTTTTTTGCCAACCCCAGGATAAGTAGCGGGAAGTTTTTCGCACTCTTTTAGTGAGTTAATATGTAACATGTATTGGTTTATTTTTTTAAGAAGTCGAAGCTCTTTGCGTAACTCAATTAATTTGTGAATAATAATAGCAATACAGGTAACTGAAAGAAAAAATAGTGAAGCAAGAATGCATTTACTGACAATATCTGTTTGCATAATGAGTTGCCATGCAGCAGACTCTGTGAGCGACATCATATATAACTTTCGTAATTAGGTTCTAATATTTATTTTAATTATGCATCTTAGTATATCGAAACTGAATGAAATGCTAAATAATTTTAGAATTATAACTCCTTTAGGTATGCATTGATTTTTTTATGTTTCATAAATATTTGTTAATTCTTGCTATTTTAGTTTCAATTTGTTCATAGTGTTCGAGGTTATATTTTTATTGGAGTGAGCTATAGGTAGAGGGGTAATAATGAAGCGTTTTTTTTTCATTAGATTTTTTTTATTGAACGTTATATCAGTTTTTGCAGCATATACAATTCCTATTAATATAGGAGACGTCATTGCAATCAAGCATCAGCAATCAGGAGAGTATATTCGAGAGTCAAATGAAACAACTAATCACTTTAAAAATAATGGTTTTAGAATTAGATTTTCAAAGACTTTAGATGATAAGGCATATTGGAAAATTGTTGGCCCTGTTGGAGGAAATAAAGTTCTTGCTGCAGCTGGAGCTATAAGTCAATTAACAGTTTTTGCTTTAAAGAATTTTGTTTCTGGCTTTTACATGTTTATTGGTTTTATTGATAACAGAGAAAAAACAGAAAAATCGAATCCTATTATTTATTATACAGCAGCAACTCAAAAAGAGCTTACTAATGAAAATATGTTTTATAATTTTGGTGTATACACAGAACCTCAAAAAATGCTTTATTTAAATGAGCCTTTTCATCTTGATGGTTTGCAAAAGTATAATGTTCGTATTGATAAAGAAAGAATTTTGGGATACCCAAATAAAACAGGTTGGGCAGATTTTTATTTTTCTGAGATTCCTTATAAGGGTGAGAATCCTACACAAGATAGACCTGAAACAATTTTTGTTATTGATAAAATACGGCTTACTCAAACGGCATTTGCCGCTAGAGCAACCGGTGAAATCCAAAAAATGAAAGCACCAACGTTTGCAGAAGAAACAAAATTGCAAGATATAATTGCTTCATTAAGTGCGGTTATGAAAATTGATCCATCTCTTTCACTTCCAGCTCTGCAGCGGGTTCTTTTGTATCAAGGCTTAGAGGCTGCAACCAAAAAGTTTTTTAATGATCTTCATAGTGTAGGGCTTAGCAATGTGAGTAGCGTTAGTAATGTTCTCAAGCGCTACAGTGACCTTATTGCTGCAGTCAAAAAAGTTAATGTAGATGCTGCGACCTTTACAACTGTGGACACGAAAAGAAAATTGGGGGGCATTGAAAAAGCCTTTGATGGCATTCAACAACAGGTTGCTGTAATGAGTAATCCTTCTGCGCGAAAGACGGGGCCTCAGATTCAATATGGTGATTATATCTTAATTAAGAATTCATATACTGAGGAATATTTAACAGTTGACGGATTGGCAACAAATTCTCCTGTGATGACTGCAAAACAAAAAAATGCAAATCATGAGTGGTACGTTGTTCCACCAAATGATTCATTTAAAGGAAGGCCTGTTCAAAGTAGTCAAAAAATTACATTAAAACATAGAGCTTCTGGCAATAACTATCTTGCCTGTTCTGGATTTACTGAAATACTAGAAGCTCCACTTGTTTACGCAAATGTTATTCATCCGGTTAAAACTGATCGTATAACTCAACCAACTGATTGGATTGTTGGGGGGGTGCCAAAGGTGGGTGCAGATATACTGTTATTATGGAGTCACCCTGGAAATGCCCTGAATGATCCTCTTGCTGCAGCTCCTGCTGATTTGAGTTCAATTATGGTTAATCGAAATGATATAAGAAACGTCTATGTTGCGCCCCAAAATGCTTCGGCTTACAATAAATGGTATGTTTCAGAAATTACAGCAGGGGTGGGAGATCTTGCGATTAGCAGGATAAATACGGCTCTTAAAAATTTACTTGATGACACACCAAATGAGATTATGGATAGAATGCTTAAGTATCAAGATGACTTTTTGAATCCTACGCATTTTGATGAAACGTCTGTTGAAACTGCACATGCTGCAGCTAGGCGTGTCTATAGAGGAATGAATAGTTCAAGTATCGATTCACTTAATAAAACTAAAAGCTTTTTGATTAAGGTTCAGCAGGCACCTTATTTGTTGAGCAAAAAAGAGACTTATGTTTCTTGGATAAAAGTGATTGAAGATCAAGTTAAAAAAATGACAACAGCGTCAGAACCAGATCCAAAGCCAGCGCCAGCAGCACCATCAGCAGACGTTTTAAAATATGGAGATGTTATTTCGATTAATGCATTTCATGGGAGTCCAACAC
>CAYMBP010000034.1:0-8379 GCA_964388745.1 uncultured Pseudomonadota bacterium
GGAAATTGTTTTATCTTTGAGAAGTGATAATTTTTTGTTTAACATAGTTGATGACAAATTCAAAGTATTTAAAAAATTTGAAACCTTCAGAGCTCACGATGAAACTGAACAAGAGCGAGGTTGACCTTGTTGACTGGAATAAGTGCTCTTCTAAATTTCAAAAAATAATCTCTCAAAATATGATCAGACTAGATAATAACCAATAAAGTATTGCTTCGCCCCATTCCAACATACTAGAGTAGTGTATTACAACTCTACTCACCATGCAGCTATTTTTAACATAATTACAAAGGGGCACAATGAAAAAAAGAAGAAATATAATTACTATAGCCCTTATACTTATTGCTTGTTTTGTAGTCGTAGCTTTTATTATCAGACATAAAAAACGAGATATTCCACTGCCGATCAAAACTGAAAAAATTATTATGCAAAATATTTACCACACCATCAATACTTCTGGAGTAATTGCCATCAAAGATGTATATAAAATTGGGTCACTCGTTCCCGGAACAGTCAAGCACCTAGCGGTTACTGAAAACCAACATGTCCATAAGGGAGATTTACTTGCTGAAATTGATATTGGCAAAGGAGACACCGATTATCGCTACGCCCATCACCTCTATCAAAAAGCAATAATTGAGTATGAATACGCCCATAGTTTTTTTCTTAGACAACAAAAATTATATCAATCAAATCAACTTTCAAAAGATATCTATGAACGATACAAGAGAGACCAAGATGCTGCATATGAATGCATGAAAGCATACGAATCTCATATGGAAAAAGCAAAGCGAGAGCTTGATAATTCAAAAATCAAGGCTCCTGCTGACGGAACTATCATTTCAGTAAATACCTCACCTGGAGCTGCTGTATTGAATGATTTTCAAAATATTCTTTTTGAAATAGCTCATGACACCAAGGCCCTTGAAGCTCGTCTTGATATTGATGAAAGCGATATTGGACACATCAAAATAAATCAGCGAGTTTCGCTGTCAGTCAACTCATTTCCCTACAAATCATTTAAAGAGAGAATTGACTCAGTCAGTATGGCTCCCAAGCGCTTAACACAACAAGGCAAAGAGATTAAAGATGAAGAAACAGGATTTTACAAAGCTCTTGTTTCCATAAACAATCAACATAATCTTTTGCGGCCAGGTATGATCACTCATGCCTACATCACGATTGATAAACGAAAAAAAGTTCCAACTCTTAACGGGATTGCATTTCAAGTATCTCTTGATGTCATTCAAAAAGCGGCTCAACAACATAACCTTTACTGTCGACCACTTGATAAACAAGAAAAAAAAGTGTTGCGCAAAAATAGACAAGGCTCAAAGAGGTTTGTCTGGATCTATGATGGTAACGGCTTTGAAGAGCGAGCAATTACCGTCGGTCTAACAGACAACTCACACTGGGAAATTGTTGATGGAATCTCTCCAAAAGAGATGATCGTTATTGATGTTGATGATCAACCCTCTTCAGCTCAATCACTTAGCTGGAAGATGCCACTATGATAATAAATCATAGATCAGCGATAACTCCAGTTGCCTATCTTATAGCGTTTCAGATTATCAAATTTTTGAATAATACTTCTCTTCTTTTTGATAGTCAACTATCACTCAAAATAATCGGGGTATTCTCATGATCATCACTCAATTAATGCATACAGCACTCCGTTCAATAAACCACCACAAATCACGCTCACTCTTGACAATGCTAGGCGTTATAATTGGGATTACTTGCATTATAGCCATGATGAGTATTGGATACAGCACTCAAGAACATATGAGGCAAAAGTTACTCTCAATGGGCAACAACTACATTTTTGTTTGCGCTGACCGAGCAAAAATACCAATCCACAAAACAGCTATGCATTGCAACCCTCAAAAGTTAACAATCGATGATGTTACTGCAATAAAAAAACAATGTCCTGCTATTAAATGGGCAAGCCCTCACTTTGCTACAGCCTACGAAATTTCACGGGAAGGAAAAAGTATTCATGCAATAATCAAATCGGGCAACGAACAATATCTTAATATTACAGGAAAATCAGTCCTTAAAGGTATGCCATTTACACAAGAACATTTAAAAAAAAAAGCAAAGGTTGTCCTTATTGGTGCCGACTTAGCACGCTCCCTTTTTTCATATAAAAATCCGGTTGGCTCAACCATTTTAATTAAAAACACTCCCTTTACTATTCTCGGTATCCTTAAAAACATTGCCTACTATGATAAACATGATAACCCAAATATGGAAGCAATTATTCCCTTCAGCACAGTTAAAAGCTATCTAGTCGCAAAAAAAAGGAGTTCTCGAAAAATTGCTGGTATGGTTTTTTCAGCACAAAATCATACAGCTATTCCAAGCGCAGTCAGACAACTCAAAAATCTATTGCGCTCCCGACATCGCCTCTCAGAAAATGAACCAGATGACTTTAAAATACTTGACCAACTTACCATGATCAAAGCAGCACAACACTCAAGTGATATCCTGAGTATTTTTTTAATTATTATTGCATCTATCTCACTGCTCATTGGTGGCATTGGCATCATGAATATTATGTTGGTATGCGTAAGTGAACGTAGACAAGAAATTGGCATTCGCATGGCCCTTGGCGCAAGCTCATGGACCATACAAATGCAATTTATGATTGAAGCTTTAATAATCAGCATCATGGGCGGCATTATTGGCGCGTTGCTAGGAATTATGTTTCCTTTCATTGCCAACTACATTTCACCCTGGACTTTTTACCTTGATTATAACTCTTTGTATTGGGTCTCTTTTATTCTTATTTTTTTTGGTATTATTTTTGGCTACTACCCAGCACGCAAGGCATCACTACTTGACCCTATTACTGCCCTACGCATTGAGTGAAAAGATTAAGAATCTCCTCTTGATTGTTTTCTTGAGCAATCATAAATGCTGATTTGCCTTTTTTGTTGCAAGCGTGAATCATCTTACCAAGAGAAGCTCCACTCTTTTCAACAATAGATATAAACAATTTTAAAATATCAAGATTTCCATTTTCCACAGCAAAGGCAATTGCATTGTCTCCAGTATCCCGGTGAGGAAGATTTATAAGATACAAAGAGGGTGATATAACATTTAAAAAATCCTTAATCGTTAAACGAGTATTTAGAAATGCAAATCTTTTTTTAAAGATATCAATATTGCAACGATCAATTACCGTTGCCATACATGCAAGACGAGACCTTTCCTCTTCATCATATGCAGATACAAATGCCTTAACAACATCAACTCTTCCTGATAAAGAAACTATTTCAAACAAAGAGTTAAAATTATTATCAAGAACCCTTAACTCATTAGTAAGCAAAAGTTTATGTTTTTTATAAACATCAAGCAGATCGGTAAAAATTTTTAATCTTCCATGAGATGCTGCCATTTTTATAGCATTTTTTCCATCAGAGCCACAATGAGAAAGTTGATCAATGAGCAACTTCCCACTTATATCTATTTTCTTAAAAGTATTAAGTAAAAAATGGACAACAGACGCCTGATCAAATCCAATAGCATTCATAAGCGGAGTCATTTCGAATGTATCAGTTTTACATAAAGCATCAATTTTCTGCTCTTGCGTAGAATAACAGGCAAGCAATTGAGCGATAATATCAGAATGCCCATTTATGCACGCTATGGCAATAGGACTAAGTGCTTCCTCAGCTGCCGCATCAAGCTGCCTATTAAGGCTTTCTTTATTACTATTAGAAATAATGCAATCTACAATGTTACTGTGCCCCTTCTCACAAGCATTCATTAATACATTCATCTCAAAATTATAATCTTTATGTTCAAGCTGCTGAGTCAACTGATCTTCATCAAACAATCCCCATACATACATAAACGCTTCTATATCACCACTTTGGGCAACTTTAGCTAAAGGAATAACATCTTCTTGATCAACAGTACTCAATAGTTCTTGTGGAGTTTGCGTCGAAGCATTCACACAATCTTCAATAATCTCTTTATGTCCGCAACTCAATGCATCATTGTATAAATCCTCAAGGGGGTTATCAAAACAAGCTGCAAGAATCTCAAGCATTTCATGATGTTTTTTCTCCATAGCAAAGCAGACAACTGTTTTAAGAGTCTCTTCATTATTAATAAGCCCCTCTATAATATCATTAATCTCATCAATCACTTGCTCATTATTAATCAAGGTAGACGCTAATGATAATTCCTTTTCTTCTTGAGAAAGCCCTTCTTTTAATAATGCATAGACAGCCCCATATCCATTACGTTGCAATTCATGTAAAAGCCAGACAGCACGGCCACTTTGATGTTCAAACTTAGTTTTTAAAATAAACTCAACAGCTAATGAAGTATTACTTTGTAGAGACCAAGGCAATGTTGTTTGAGCAAAACAATGCTCCCTTATATAGGCTGCATAGCGCGCTCGCGAAAAAGACAAAAAGTCACCCGAGTTCCGTAGTTGACGAAAATTACAACAAAAAAGCTTCTTAACCGCCTGAGCCTTCTTAATCACATCTAACAATGAATTGAGTCTATTTAACTCAAAAAATTCCTCTACCTGTTGTTTAATTTCATTATTATGCTGTACATTTACCTGCTGATTAGACTGTACCATCCCCTCCACAACAGAAAAAGATAATACAGCAAAAATGAATATATTTAAAAAAAGAGACCTAACCATGATAACTCCATTATTTAAAAAAGAATAATATAAATAACTAATAGATTTTTATCATAACCTAAATATCAAAACATCTCAATAATAATTAGTAATTTTTTTCACATTGTAATAAATGGTACATCATCATACGAGGTAGTCAAAAATTAATTTAGTAAATCTCTCGCATCATTCTTAGTTCGTTAGGTATACTGTTCTGGTTACAGTGCAATATTAGTGTTAACGGAGAAAGATACCCATGCGCATTATCCACCTTCTCATTTTTATATCATTCTTTGGAGCTGTTGGTCTCTATTTTTACCTTCCTCAGCTGCTTAAAGAAAAAAAGGAACAAAAGCTTTTTGAAACAGAAACTCCAGGTCGCCAAACTATTGAACAATATATCAATGCCACAGGAACCCTTAAGGCAAATAATCAATTTACTGTTGGCTCCCTTCTTGCTGGACGTGTTGTAGAGCTTCATGCTGACGATAATGATTCAGTCAAAAAGGATCAAATACTTGCAACAATCGACAATGGCGTTAATGACACTCGTGTCAAACAAGCAAAAGCCCTTCTTCACGAAGCAGAAGCTCGCCACTCTTTTCAAGAAAAGTTTTTTGCTCGGCAAAAACAACTTTTTGAGTCACAACAAATTTCAACCAATTTATTTGAACAGTATACTCGCGATTATGAAGTGTCAGAAGCTCTTGTTGCTCAACGTCAAGCAGAGCTTGAACGGGATGAGCTAAATTATCAAAATCTTTTTATCAAAGCTCCTGATGATGGTATTGTTATTGCTAGAAGAGTTGAAGTTGGGCAAATGCTCACTGCACAGCTTCAAGCAACAGTCCTTTTTGAAATTGCTCATGACTTGACTGATATGGAAGCATCCGTTGATGTTGATGAAGCAGACATCGGACGTGTCGCACCAAAACAAGAAGCCCGATTTACTGTTGATGCCTTCCCTAAAAAGCGATTTTATGCTGAAGTTGATTACATACAATATCTTGCAAAAACAGTTGATAATGTTGTCACCTATCCAACAATTCTTCGGATTAAAAATAATGATCTTTCGCTTCGCCCGGGTATGACAATTAATGTCGACATAAGAGTTGCAAATCAAAAAAATGTAGTTACGCTGAGCAACAAGGCGTTTAGAGTAAATGGATACCGATTAGAGCAACTCTTGGGAAAGCAGGGATACAGCTTCCAACATGAAGAAAGTCCAAAAAAAGACCGAACTATTATTTATGATTACATTTGGGTCGTCAAAGACAAAACAATTATCCGCAAACCTGTACAAACGGGTGCTCGCAACACTTCTCACACAGAAATATTAAGTGATCTTGATGAAAACAGCCTGGTAATCAATGAGTTAAATGATGTTAAAGAAGAAAATGTTTTGCTTAAAAATATATTTAAAAAGCCTGGTAGCATAGGAAGCTAATGAAAACACTACGAGCTCACAACATCACCAAAACATACCAGATGGGCAACAATGAAGTTCAAGCACTGCGAGGAATTTCGCTTGAAGTCGATAAAGGAGAGTTTTTAGCGATTACCGGTTTTTCTGGGTCAGGTAAATCAACACTCATGCATATCCTAGGGTGTCTTGATATTTCATCAGGTGGCGAATACCTTATTGACGATATCAGCGTTGGCGAATCAACCCGTGATGAGCTTGCCCAGATTAGAAATAAAAAAATTGGCTTTGTTTTTCAAAAGTTTTACCTCTTGCCAGATTTAACCGCCTGTGACAATGTCTGCCTTCCACAGCTGTACGCCGGCATTCCAGAAGCAGAAGCACGTAAATTTGCCCTTGAGCTTCTTGATATGGTTGAACTATCCAATCGATCAGACCACTATCCCTACCAGCTTTCAGGCGGACAACAACAGCGTGTTGCAATTGCTCGCTCATTGAGCAATCGTCCAAGTATTATTTTAGCCGACGAACCAACTGGAAATCTTGACCTTGAAACCGGCAATACCATCATGGATATTTTTCGTGAGCTCAATCAAAAACATCAAACGACCATCATCATTGTAACTCACGAGCCAGTCATTGCACAAAAGACTAATCGTATTATTGAGCTGATTGACGGCACTATTAAATCTGATAAAAAAGTAACCAAGCGAACGACTAAAAAGGCAAGTGAGTCGCTTGAAGAAAAAAGCATTAACGCCTTTAAAAAGCAACAACGCGAAAAAAGTGAAGCCAGTGAAAAGAAGAGCAGAGCAAAGAGTCCCTCAAAAAAGGCAAAGAGTGATGATGATGATGAAGGAATAAATGGAAATAAAGAAGAGTTGAAAAAGAAAGTTGCAAAAACATTGAAAAAGGTAGCAAAGAAACGTGAATAATAAAATCCTCTTTCAAACAGCCATACGAGCCCTGCAACACCACAAATTCCGCACTCTTTTGACTATGCTTGGTATTATTATTGGAGTTGTAGCCATTATTGCTGTTATGTCGATTGGCGAAGGAGCAAAAGAACGTGTTAATTCTGAAATAGCCAAACTAGGAAACAACTTTCTTCTCGTTCTTGCAGGCTCACCCAAACGATTGAGTACACGCTCAAGTACTGGCAACCTGACCCTCAAGCCAGATGACTTACGCGCCATAAAAACCCAGTGCCCTGATGTCTTGTACGTCTCTCCAGGTATACAACTCAACACCAAAGTACAATATGAAGGCAACTCATGGCAGACCTTTATTGTTGGGGTTGATACTAACTATACTAATATCCGAGAGTGGCAGTGCTCACGTGGAAGTTTTTTTACAGAACAAGAAGTTCGCGCAAGCAACCGTGTAGTAGTCATAGGAAAAACAGTAGTTAAAGAGCTCTTTGGAGATGAAGACCCAATTGGCAAAACTATTCGCATTAAAAAGCTACCATTCAAAGTAATTGGTATTTTGCAAGACCTTGGCAAACGGCCCGATGGACGAGATGAAGATGATGCAATATTTGCCCCTTACACCACAGTACAAAAAAAATTAATGAAAACAAACAATTTTGGCGCATTCATCATGGGAGCTAAAGAAAAAGAGCGACTCCCACAAGCCTCCCGACAAGTTGAAGCTGTCTTACGCCAAGAACACCGCCTGCGCGAAGACGAAGATAATGACTTCACCATCTTTACTCAGGACGACATTTCACAAGCAACCAATGCAGCTTCAGCCGTTCTCAATATTCTTCTTTTAGTAATCGCCTCAATTTCTCTGGTGGTAGGAGGTATTGGTATTATGAATATTATGCTGGTAACTGTTACTGAGCGAACTAAAGAAATAGGCATCCGTATGGCTCTTGGTGCAAGCACAAGTAGCATTCTTAATCAATTTTTAATGGAGTCGGTCATTATCTGCCTGATTGGAGGATCTATCGGATGCCTGATTGGCATTGGCATTGCTGAAATAGTTGGAATTACACTTGGCTGGCCGGTTGTCATCTCAGGTAAAGCAATTTTTTTATCAATGAGTTCAACTGTTGGAATAGGTCTCTTTTTTGGCTACTACCCCGCCTACAAAGCTGCACATCTCAAACCTGTTGAAGCCCTCGTTGAACGGTAAGTCCTGTAAATTCATTAAATCTCTTGCATTCCACCCCCCCCTTTTACCTATAATCAAATTGAAAATAATTTTACAACAAAGAACATTCTAGTTTACACAAATGTTGAGGTCATCAACTATGTTAAACAAAAAATTATCACTTCTCAAAGATAAAACAATTTCC
>CAYMBP010000035.1:0-7939 GCA_964388745.1 uncultured Pseudomonadota bacterium
TAAAAGCCCTTGGGCTTTGCAACTATTTTTACTTTAGCATATTTTAGACTTACAATTCTGGAGCGAAGTGATAGAATCTATCGATAAACTCTATCACTCACTTCGCAAACTCCAGAGTAACGATCTTGAGATAATAAACTATTCCAAGCAGCAGAAAGCTCCCCTGAAATAGCAGTCAAACTTTATAAGCTAGTACTAAAAAACAAAACTCTTAAAGAGAGTCCACTAAAGACAACACTTTTAGACATAGTTAAAAGTGTTAGAAATAAACCAGAGACATGGAGGCCTCCAAGCTTTTAATAACTACTCCCAAGTAACCCATGAAACGAAAAACAGCATGCTCAAGTGAGCAATAAATCCAGGAATGATAGGTGTCACGGTCAAACCAACAAGTGGCACCCCAAAACTCTTCCATATCGCGGCAACTACGCCACCAGTCATAATTCCCGCTGCAGCGCCATATTTATTAATTCGCTTGGCATACAAACTTGCCAGCACCAATGGACCAAAGGAAGCGCCAAGGCCACTCCAGGCATATTCAACTAGGCTGAAGATAGATGAACCATTTTCGTCATAGGCAATCAAAAATGCAACAAGCGCAACAACAACAATGGTACACCGATAAACAAACTGAGCCTGAGAGCGTGTTGCTTGTGGACGAATATGCTGCTTGTAAACATCATCAGTCATGATGCCTGCTAACACTAAAATCTGTGAGTCCATCGTTGAAAAAGTGGCAGCCAAGATGGCGCAAATGATCAATCCCGCAAAAAATGGGGTAAAGAGCCTGAGCACCATATCAATAAATAAGAGCTCAGGACGATCAAGCCCTTGAGGGAAAAAGGCAAAGGCTATGCAGGCAATAACAACTGCCGCACCAAGTGCAAGGATTTGCCAGGTAATGCCGATGTATTTTGCCTTATTCATCTCATTAACATTTTTCATCCCCATGAACTTCGACAAAATATGAGGCATACCAAAGTAACCAAGCCCCCAGCCAAATGGATCTAATAAAAGAGCTGCTATCCCCTTAAAACCCTCATGAGGCAACACCGCAAGAGAGACGTTGCGGGTAAGAGCTCCTTGTAAAATATCAGCCGTTTCACCGATATGAGAAAAAGCATAACAGGCGGTAAGCAACAGTGAGCCAAGCAGAAAAAGTGCTTGAAAGGCATCAGTCCAGGCCACAGCAAGGTACCCACCAAGAAGCGAATATACCACAATGGCAAAAACACTCAGCAGCGCACCCATGTGATAAGAGACCCCAAAAACTTGGTTAAAAACAAAGCCAATACCTTTAATGCCAACGGCGAGATAAGCAACAAAAAAAAGAACTGTTACCAAAGAAGTTGCAATGCCAATCAAACCGGTTGAATCATTAAACCTCTTTTGAAAATAACCAGCCAACGTGTAGCTGTGCGTCTGCTCAGTTGCAATGCGCAGGCGAGCTGCAATAAACTGCCAACATAAAAACATACCAAAAATAAGCGAAGCAGGAACCCACAATTTGGTAGTTCCCCCTATATAAATTGCTCCAGGAAGGCCCATAAAAAGCCAGTCACTCATGTCTGATGCATGTGCTGAAAGCGCAGTTACCCAGTAACTCAATGATCGACCACCTAAAATAAAGTCATCTTCCTGAGCCGTTGAAGCTGCCTGTTGTTTGTTGTATACCCATGCTGCAAAGGCAATAAGCAAAAGAATGAATAGGTACAGACCAAAGGCAGCAAGCATTGCATATGACATTATTTTTCCTTTTTGACTTGGAATGACCAGTTTTAATTGGCCTTCTTCCTCGTTATTTTTAAATTATTTTCAAGCACCGATTTTTAAAAAAACACTCTCTTTTTTTAACCGTTACTCTGAAGCAGAGCGACAGAGCCTACTTGCCGTATGACGACCACGGTAAAAGTTAATCAATTCAAATAAATTGAGAATAACTCGGTTGCAACTTACTCCAAATAACAACGAGGTGAAGATTAGCCAACATCGGAACTATATCCCAAACAATTACTACAAACCAAACAAAATAAATCGTCGATCTTTTTTACCCAGTCTATACGCAATCTCTTTTTTAATAAAAGGTACCGCTTTTTTATGCGGCTCCCACTCAGCTGATGCCCAGTAAATCAACATCGATTCCTTATACCGACAAGCCGGCTTAAACATACGAATCAATTCAAGATCTGCAAGCGCTGCCCGTGTTACAAAAAGATCAACTTCAAACTCTGCAGTCCGCAAGAAAGTCCGCCAGTCAAGATCAATAATTTCAACATTTTCAAGCCCAAGTCGTTCAATTACTTCAGTTAAAAAACGCTGCTTCTTTTTTGTTACTTCAATTAAAAAGAGCTTAAGCTCTGGATATATAATCTTAAGAGGAAGCGCTGGAAACCCAGCCCCTGCACCAATATCTGCCATACTTGTTATAGCAGTCAGGTCATGTACTGCTCGTAAGGCCAATGAATCTTGAAAATGCTGGCGCACAATACCGGAAAGATCTGTGATCGCTGTTAAGTTCATCTCCTTATTCCACTCTTGAAGCAGGTTTGCATACTGCTCAAATTGCTCTTGCTGATCTTTTGTTAACTGCTCACTATCTGTGAAATCTTTCCAAATTTTGTCAGCTGGCTTTTGCCTTGATGTCATAAAATCACCGTAAAAATAACTTAAACTCTAGATTTTTGTCTATACAATTCGATATTATTACAGTATAGAATGTTCTCTGGTAAAAATAAACATACCAGAACGGGGGAGCATGAAAGGAAAAAATAATGAAATGTGCCAAAAGATTGCTCTTAGTATGTCTTGGCATACTCATGAGTTCAAACAAGATCTACTCTGATACGCGGCTTATTGCTTATTTGCAACATGCCCCTGCAGACATCTTGCAAGAAGCCGAAGATGAGGCAGAAGAGCAAAAATTACTTGATAAACTAGATACGATTGATCAAAAGCCCCCATCTTATCTAAGCAAGCGTCAAGCAAAAGCTCGCCTTCGTGAGCTCATGTTACCTCACCGGTCGGGTATTCTTGCGCTTTATAGTGGATATAGTGATTATTCCAATGCAGATGGCCTTTTAAGCTTTCCGCTTAGACATGCTGATAAAAAAATTTTTGTTGCTATTACAGAAAATATTAAGCTCGTTAAAGCAGCTGGACATACAATATCGCATATTGAATTTATCAAAAATAACAATACTCCTGCAGAGCTATATGAACTAGATAAAAAAGTTGATGAGGCAGAACAGCCTTATTGGAGTATAAAAAAGGCGCCACTCCCTACTGATAATATTATTCCAGCAACCTCTCTTATTATTCTGACAAAACCTAAAAATATTATTGTTCCACAAGGAGATGTGATGTCGGTTAAAACAAACCATATGATTTTACCCGCAATATATTTAGTTGGTAATAATAATTATGTACAAACAGTTTCTCGGCTTCTCAATATTCAATCATACTTTGAACCCATTGATGTTATTCGACAAAAAGCTGGAGAAAAAACAGTACAAGAGCGAATTTCGAATATTTAATTGAGCGTATTATTTTTTAAATACTTCATAACTTGGAGAAAGGAACATTATGAAGAAAGCATTATTTGTTGCCCTTATAGGTTTTTTTGGCCTTACATTACTCCCATCTTGCTGCTGTAAAAAGCAAGAAAATGTAAGTCACAAAACTAAAAAAATGTGCCAAGCATGTGGCATGACACGATCAAAGTGTAGCTGCTAATTTGCAACAAACGTTAAGAGGCTGAGTTTACTCTCAGCCTCTTTTATTCATTTTGAGAATATTTTTATACGCAATACCATACGCATTAGTAATCGTTGACAAATTCTCTCTGACAATACCATAAACAGCATTATTCATTCGCTCAAAACTATCTGCGTTCAAATTTAACAAGCCACATTCTTTAAGCCATACATTCATATAAATAACAACTGGAACTTCAGGATCGTCCTCATCATGAAGTACTGTTAATCCCTGACGAACAAGCTGGCTATGTGAAAAGTTCGGAAACTTCATCCCACGTTCTCGCGCATCATTTGCTGCAGCATCAAAGGCGCCAAACCATTCTTTATATGCATCATCACTAACATCAAGAATAAAAATAAGATTACAATTTTTTTTCAGCAATAAATAAAAAGGAAGATTCACCTCTATTCCAGGGTCAAAAAGCTTTACAACATCTTTTTTCATACATTCTGATAAAGAGGAACGGTACTTTTCTTGTATAAAGTTAGGAACCGAGGGGGCAAAAAGTCTATAATTTACAAAAGCTTTTTGACTCGATATAAGATTCTCTGAAGATGGAAAACTAATAGATTTTGCAGAACTAAACAAATTACAAAAACCATTCCAACCTGAACTCAAAGTATTACGAATTCTTTCAGGCAATCGAGCTCCAACATACTCCTTAGTTAACTGCAAATGATTATTTGAATTAATCGCAAATGCTGAACCAAAAAGTCCTGCATATCCAGCAAGCCTACTTTTACTCATTAATTGATGGGCTGGCATAAAACTTTTTTCATCAATAGTATAATTTAAATGAGGTAATCCAACCGTATGTACACTACACTCAAACCAGCTGCTTTTTTCACCATCCTGAACAAAAGCAGGAAACAAAAAATATGGGTATTGCAATGCAACAGGATCACCTGCATCAAGAAGATTTTTATAACTCTCAAAACTAACGCTCATCTCGGGTGAGACAAAAAAATGCTTATGCAATAGCTCTACGTAATGATCAATAAGGTTACTTTTACCTAAAGCAACAGAAAATAACCGCTTTTGAACATTATCAAAGAATGGACGTCCATTAAAATGCTTTTGAATGATCTTTTTCATCTCAACAACCGACTTCATGTGACCAATACACTGAAGGCAAAACCATGTTGATCCTGATAATCCTGCAAAATAATCAAATGAATCAAAAAGCTTTGCTCCTGCTGATGTGGTTGCCATACTTAATGCGTATGACAAAGCGCAAGCTGCAGCCATTGCACGCGCACCACCACCACTGACAGAGATACCTGTACGAATCAATTTATTATTCAGAATATACTGGGCATCTTCATTGCTAATCTCATTCTGACAACAGAGCGCTTGGTGAACTGAGTACCCTTTAGTAAGATAGCGGGGCAATATTTCGTTATCTTTTTGTAAAACTACTTTTTTAGGGCAACTGGCTTGGCATTCTTCCTCTACATCAATATAATCACTTTCACGTGGACGCTTCAATGTTTCTTGCTGAGAAGATATTGTTGTAGTTGTGCTTGAAGAATCAATTAAAGCTGAATGAGTTAGACCATCAAGGTAGTTATCAATTATTGCTCTTAACTCATTTTTTTTAGGCCCATTAAATGATTTTTCATCCTGTATTACTTGTTTAGCAATATACAAAAAATAGATAAGATCAACATCTTTTCCTTCAAGATCGGCCAAAGCCATATCACCACGATTAAATAAGTCTTCGATAAAATCTTTAGTCACAGATTTTTCCGATTTATCTGTAATCAACAGACCTGGAAATATATTTGTAATAGAAAATAAACATGTAAAAACTACAATAGATAGCCGAAACAACATAATAATAACCTCCACTATCTAGCTTTTAACTAAATAACTTTATAATAACATCCACCCTTCTAGTTCTAACTAAATAAAACAGCCTTTGCAAATGGGGGGTGGGAAGATAAAATATTGCTTAGAAAATGTAGAACTCTAGAGAAGCTGCTCAATGCTCACGTTAATAAAATAATCATTTAAAAAACGACAACAGACTTATTCCTTAAAATTTGACTCATTTGCTATTTTTGCTACACTTTGCCAAATTTAATAGATATATTAATTGTCCATCAAATAAAAAGGACAACAAAAAATGAAGATATTTTTCAGCACCATAATTCTGTTCTGCGTCATGATCACTTCTTTGCAGAGCATGCCAGAAGAAGAAAGCGTAATCAAATTTTATCAAAAGCTCACGAATTTAATAAAGTTAAAAAAAAGCAAAAAGGTATCTCACCATGTCACATATCTTATTGCGCAGAACAGCGTTGAGAGAGTAACAAATATTCTATCTCACACCGTAGCTCACAATGAGTCTATTTTAAATCAGCTCGTCAGATATGGACACTTTCCAGTACTTTATAAAGTACTGGATTTCTTTATAAATAATAACAAAAAAGATATCCTACACAAACTTATCTGTCAGCGAAAATCCCCATTTCTTAATATGATAAAACAATCTAAAAAGGCCATTATACAACTTAAAAACTGTTTTAATCTTAAAAGCCAAAAAGAGATAGAACAACTTCAACAAGCACTTGCACAAGAGACAAAAGATAATGAAACAGCATTAATTAGAACAATTAGACAAGCCTCAAAAACCCCAAAGATGCGAACTGAATGTGTAAAAGAACTTCTTTCAAAGTCAATTTATCCCAACAATTCTCAAGGAATACAAGCTCTCAAAAATATCCTTGACCATCAAAACAGTCATCAGAAAACTGCCCTTGACTATGCAAAATATTTAATGAAAGAGAACCCAGATGACTATCTGCACATTTTAACTATTATCAATAATGCTATGGATCGAGTTGCTAACTATTACCTGAATCGTAACCTACCAGATACTCTTCCTCTACCGGCAGCACTTACAAATCTTGATCAAGAACGTGTAGACAAAACAACTGAAGAATTGCCGATTAGCATAAAAGCTTCTGTTTTCAAGGAAGAACTCAATGACAATAGAGAAGAGTTCTTCCTTGATATTGAATTTGACTTAAAAGAGACTGTACTTGAAGAATTTAATTTCTGATCTTAAACCTCAATACCCATATCTTTAAAAAATGCATCCATCGTTGGAGGCCGACCTAAGAAATTCTCAAGCAACTGATCTGGATCAACGCTACCACCTTTGCCAAGCACTTTTGATATTAACTGTTGACCAACAATGGCATCAAGAGGTCCCTGCTTTTTAATATAGCTAAACATATCAATGGCAAATACTTTGGACCAAAGATAACAATAATATCTGGATGAATAACCGCCAAGATGGCCAAATGCTGCCGGCATATGATTGTTCTCATCAAAGCGAATATTTGGCACACAGGTTTTAAAAATGCGGCTTATAAGCTCATCGATGTTTTTTCCTTTACCCTTTTTAAATAGCTCAAGCGAAAGCGCTGCTAGAGCACACTGCCGCACAACAAAAAAGCCTGTGTCAAATGTTTTAAGATTAATAATAGTATCAACCAAGCTCTCAGAAAGAGGAGAGCCCGTTTTGTAATGTTTGCTCATTGAACTTAAGACAGATGACTCATACATCCACTCTTCAAACATTTGAGAAGGCATTTCAACAAAATCAAGCTTAACCGACGTTCCAGCTGTTGAACCAGCCATAGTGGTCCCAAGCAAATAGTGCATCGCATGACCAAATTCATGAAGAAAAGTGCTGACATCATCAAATTTAAGCAGTGCAGGCTTGTCACCACTTGCCTTAGGAAAATTAGCAACTACAAGAGCAACAGATGGAGTTGGCTTTTTTTCACCACTTCCTTCATCAATCTGCCAAATCGTTGGCACAAATCCAGCATGACACGCATGAGAATATTTATCTTTACGTGGATATAAATCGAGATAGACATAACCACGCAAATCCCCTGAACGCTTTTCGTGAACTTCAATAAGCAAAACATCATCATGCCACTTCCATTCAGGCTCAACTAATTCAAAGCTAAGCCCCAAGAATTGTTGATATAAATCAAATACTCCTTGTATCACTTGCTCTGCAGGAAAATATTCTGCAACTTCTCGGTCATCTAATTTGTAATTTTCTTTTTTATACTTTTCAGAAACATACGTAAAGTCCCATGGCTCCATTTGACCATCTTCCGTCAACGAAATACCATCTGGTAAACTTTTAGTTAACTCT
>CAYMBP010000036.1:0-6917 GCA_964388745.1 uncultured Pseudomonadota bacterium
AATAAGCAAAATCTACGATTAAATCATGCTTCATGAATTATCGAACTCGCGTTATTTATTAATACTCTTCTGACTCATACTCCTGCCTTTCTATTATTTGATCAAGAATGAGCTTAACAACGCTTTCACGATTATCGTACAGAGATTTCTCGCGATCAGTAAACTGCTCATAATCAATTTTTGGATTATTAATGCATTTAAAAATTAAGTTCACTTCATCCATCGAGCAAAGCTCTACCTGACTACCAATACTTTTTAATCGAAAAATATCTAAATCAAGAGTCACCAATTCATGATCAGCATTTTCAAAAAATTGAGGCGCTCCACTCATCTTAAGGTTAAATGTCTCAAGACAATCTCCCGTTTGAGCATCCCATATTTTACCTTCAACATCACCAGTTAAGAGTAAATTATCAAGAAAGTAACTCTGCTTAGCACAAGAAAGTATACGATTACCAGATAATGATGTTATGTAATAAATTGAATTATCATGACCTTTAAACCGCATTAACTCATGACCTTCAAGATTAATGAAAGCAATATCCCCATTATGTGCACCGATAACAAAAGAGCGTTTATCAGACAGAATACTCATTGCGGTAAATTGTTGATTTTGATACACTTCTTGAATATGATTTCGTCCTTGATTATTAATATCTTTTTGATAATCCCATGCCATAATTACACTATGCTGAGCATAATAAAGTCTATCATCATTTCCAAGTACCATACGAGGCTGATTATTGTTTCTTAGGGTATGAAATGCCAGCTCCACTCCTGTTAATATATCATATATCTTTATACCAAATTTCGATCCAAGGGCAATGCGACCTTCAGGAAGAGGAACTATACTAAGAACAGTATAGTCAGTATTTCTTTCAGCATGTTGATTAAAATAAAAAGTAGAAATTAATCTATTTTCAACAGTATCCCATACCTTCACCATCCCCCGGGAACTATGATAGGCTGCAATAATATAACGATTATCATAAATCGCAAGAGCTTCTGTTTTGCAAAGAGACTCACTATCTTGAAATTTTTGTAAGAAGATTTCTTTTTTTGTGTCAATTATTGTGATTGCTCCATTGACACAAGCGTAAGCACATCGACCATCATCAAAAAACACAACCTTACAAGCTCCTCTTTTTCCCCACACAAAAGAATGTTCTTCATTCTTTTGTCCTGTTGCCAAATTAATTGGTGTAAGGCTATTTGTATCTGCTAAAAGCAAATCACCATTGCGAAGCTGCATAATATCACTAGATGCTCCATACGCAAAACGTTTTACCTCATTACCCGTTATATAGTCCCATACCATTGTTTTTTGAGAATCAGCAATAGCTATATTCCCATCTTGAAGCTTGCAGACGCTTGGAGCACAGGGTACATCAACGTTATAGGTCTGAATACGAGCACCAGTCTGACTGTCAAATGATGCAACAGAACCTTGTTGATCTGCATTATACCCCTTACTCGAAGCGGCAATAATGATATCATCGGGCATGATAAGAATAGAATGAGTAACTCCTTCAATATCACATTTTGCAGCAACATTACCAGTCTGTTGATCAACAATATAAAGTCCTTTATACCCCGAAAAAAGCAATTTGCCAGAAGGTAAGATTTTTTTCAATGTACAAATATTATCATTGGGCACTTGAAGCTGTCTTACACTTTCCCCTGCATCGGTATCCCACCACTCAATCAACTTATAACGAGGACCGTCAAACGACCATACACTTGCACAGGTAACTAAATCGCCAGCTGGTGACAATGCGAGATCTTGTATCAATTCTTGACCCTTGAGTCTTTTTATCCACTTCCCAGTTGTCAAATCACAAATAAACACCTCTTGCTCAAAGCGGATAAACAATTGATTTCCCTTTATTACATGATTATCTCCATACCCTTGGCATAACCCTCTTGGGCTAGTAAGTTTTCTTAACACTTTACCCGTTAGTCGATCATAAATAACAATATTATGCAGACCATACATACCGCACAAAAGCAGTTCTCGCTCTGACAATTCAAACAGTTTATGCAAGGTAAAATTAGTAAGCTCAATGGTGTCTAACAGAGACTCTTCAATCTTACGCTTCATGATCATATCAATTTTTTGATCGCCACTCTTACCAGAAGTATAAGTGTATAACTCACGATATTGACGGAGATTATTTTTCATGCCAAAGCGCATTTCATTCATTGACGCAAAAAGACTTGACGTTATTGAAAAACGTTGCCCTTTCTTTATAAAAGCTTCGTACTCCTCAAGATCCTTTCTATACTTCTTTTCTTTTTGATCTTTTTTTACTTTTAGTCCAATAAGCTTGCTTTCTTCTTTCTTAAGCTCAGCTTCTTTTTGCTCAGTGATATCCTTAAAGATTTTGACGGTCCCATCAGAACAACAAGCAACAAGATGGTCATCTTTTGTCATTGTTAATGCAATAACTGGTGCTGGGCAGACTTCAAGAACTTCTATTAATTTACCAGACTCTCTATTCCAGACTTTAATTGTTTTATCATATGAACCAGAAATAATACGGCGATTATCACAAGAAAAAGTAAGCGCTTTAATTGGACCCGCATGAGCAGCTGTTGAAGCAACTTGACCATTTTCATGAACAATCATTAATGCATCATCGGTAAAGCTAAAAAGCTCTCTTCCTGTCTCTTCTGCGTAAAGATGCAATAAACCTTTTACGCTATCTTGAGACGGCAATGACCTACTTGCTAAAACAAAGGCCCCATCAGACGATACTTCCAAAGCATTAACCACGCCTGGAACATGACCCTCACGAGCAGGATTTACAAATATTTGCTTTTTTTCTCCATTAGAATCCCACTGGATAATAGAATGATCCAGCGAAGCTGAAAAAATATACTCCTCATCCTCAATACAACGAGCAGACAGTGATACTATCTTTTCTGAGTGAGCCTGCCTTATCTCCCGATTCGAAATACCAAGAGCCTTTTTAAGATACATAACCCCAATACTATAATGTACCCTTTGATTATTAACTCCCGTAAGAATAGCTGTCCCGCTTGTATTGAATGCAAGAGCACCCACGTCAGACTCTTTTACATCACCCTTATCAATACAAACCTCTCTTTCTATATCCCAAAGGTGTGCCTCTCCAACAATATCCACAGAAACAAGCTTTGTGCTATCAGGAGAAAATGCGCAACCGGTAACTGGATACACATGCCCCTCAAGCGCTGCCTTAAGCTTGTTCTCTTGAACATCCCAAATCTTAATATCAAGACTATGAGCAAAGTGCCCATGTTGAGGAGCTGCTTGAAGTTCTTCTCGTTGAGCCTGCTCATAAAAAGCAATGTACCTTCCATCCTGAGAGAGCTCCTGCTTAATAAAAACATCATCTTGAGATGATGGCAAGGTGAACTCTTTTTTAAGAGAATAAAAATCACCAGCTTGTAAGTTTAAAACACTAAATAGCCCAAAAAGAAAACATCGTGAAATAACGGCGCGAATGCGAATCATGATAACCCCCTGATAATTGCTGACTAAATAAGAAATGTAAACATATTATGACTATTACATGTTTAATTATCAATCAGAAAAAATAAATAGTCAAACGCCCTAAAAAGTGCAGTTTGAAAAAATATAATTAATCTACAAGAGTTTTTAAACTTTTCCAGGAAACAACCCTGCCATATGAGCGCAGCTGATTATCATCGCCACCATAAACCACAATCCCCTGATCCGAGTTGACTTGCTCCTGAAACCAATTAACCGTATCAAAATAACGCTGACTCATCGTTGATGAAGCCTTTATTTCTATAGGAACTGTTCTGCCTTTCAATTCTATGATTAAATCTACTTCTCGCTGGTTACTATCTCTAAAAAACATCATTTGCGGACGCAAATTTTGTGCTCTAAAATTTTTTATCAGATCAACAATAACCATATTCTCAAAAAGCCCTCCATAAATTACTCGCTTTGTAATAAGCACTTCTTGATCAATTCCCATGAGAGTCGCAGCTAATCCAACATCATAAAAGTAAAGCTTTGGTGATTTTGTTACTCGCTTTCCTAAGTTGTCATGATATGAAGAAAGCAAAAAAAGGATAAAGCTTGCTTCAAGCAATGTCAGCCAACTCTTTGCCGTGCTCACAGAAATGCCACAATTTGTTGCTAAGTCAGTAAAATTTAAGGGCATTCCTGCGCGCAAAGCGCATAATCTCATAAATTTTTTAAACAATAAAATATTCTCTATATTTCTTATTGTTCTTATATCACGTTCAACATATGTCAATATGTAGTTTTCATAATATTCTTGAACATTAACTTCTGGTTGATAGACTCGCGGATAAAAACCTTGATAAATTTGTTCATCTGCACTCTTACAAAGCAATCCCCCTTCCTTGAGCTCCTGAATAGAAAAAGGTAACAATGTATAAAAATAAACTCGACCAGCTAAAGATTCACTTATTTTCTCATGTAATAAAAAATTTTGTGATCCAGATAGAATGTAATAACCTAATCGAGGATTCTTATCAACTTCAACTTTTAATTGTGCAAATAACTTTGGAGCATACTGAGCTTCATCAATAATAAGACCAAACTCATTTTTATAGCTTTCAAGAAACCCCTTTGGATCACTATTGGCAAATTCAAAAATAGCAGCATCTTGCATGTCAACATAGAGGTGATTCTTAAATATATTCTTGATAAGTGTACTTTTACCCGATTGCCGAGGACCAATAACAGCAACAATTGGTACCTGTTTTGCCCCTGATAAAATAGATAATTTTAATTCTCTTTCTATGAACATTGCATCCTCAATATTATGAAAATCAATTAATACGACTTATGAATATCTTATCATTCATTAATTGATTTTCATAGAATATTAAGAATCTATGGTTAAAATTACCCCAACCCCTCATTATAGAAACTTACTTAATTGGCTAAACCGCTACCCACTCACCATGCTCAATCAGATGAACAATTCGTTTCCTCATTCCCCAAAAATCAAAACTCTTCGCATGAAGCTTATAGCCTCCTCGATAGACAAATGCCTGACATGGAATAGAAAACTCATCCATTGCCCGTTGAACAGAATTGGCCTCTTTAATCCGATCATCAAAAAAGACAATTTTTGATGGTTTTTTATTTAAACGTTGCAAGTAACTCTTTAATACTAGTCCTTTAGAGTAAGAAGATGAGCATAAAATGCCGCGATAAAATAACGCTGAACCTGAAGTAAAAGCTGAACCTGATATTTTTTTTATAGGATCTTTTTCGTCAAAGCTTAAGTTAAAACCAAAACGCTGCAAATCTTTATATCTCCACTCTTCCATAGATGAAATAGGCCCCTGTTTGCCAATATTCATTGCTGTTAATGCGATGCACGAAACTCCCCGTTGCTGTAATTTTTTTATTGTATCAACAATTGTAGCATCAATTAGCTCAAACTTCTGCGCATCACAAATTGTTCCAAATAAGTCCCAGTAAAATTGTTTATCTAAAAACCTTATAGGATGAGTTGGAATAAATGAATACCAAAGCCACTTTCGTAGAGCTGCAAATGTTCCTTGAAAAATAGGATCTTTACTATAAATCAATGTATCATCAACATCAAAATACAAAGAGCCTGATCATCAAGATTATCTAAAACATTTACCACTTCTTGATACGAATAAATAATTGGGCACATACTTTCCTCCTCTTGTAAGTTAATATAACAGGCTCCTGAAACAATACCCCCTATAACCACTAAAATACTAAACCTTTTTAACCAGGCTGAAAAATTCATAAAAACCCTTATCTAATCATTTAACAAGCCACTCACCTCGCTCAATTAAATGAACAATTCGCTTCCTCATTCCCCAAAAATCAAAACTTGAGGCATGTCGTTTATATCCACCTCGATAGACAAAAGCTTGACAAGGCACCCCATATTCATCCATTGCTTTTTGAACAGAGATAACCTCCTTGGCTATATCATCAAAAAAAATAACCTGCGACGGCCTCGAGCCAAGCGTTTCAAGGTATTTTTTTAATACATGCCCCTTACGGTGATGATTGGCACACAAAATTCCTCGATAAAACAGAGGAACTCGTTTATCAAACATTTCATCTTTAAGCTCAAAAATTGGCTTAGTTGAATCAAAATTAAACTCATAGCCCAACTGTTTAAGATGTTCAAATCGCCACTCTTCCATAGAGGGGATCACGCCAAAAGCCCCCTGCTCCATCGAAGTTAATGCAATACACCAAACCCCTCGCGCCTGCAATAACTTAATTTTTTTAACAATACTTAGCTCAATGACTTCAAGCTCTATTGAATTGAAAATAATTGAAATAAGACGATTGATATAATGCTGATCAAAAAATTGAAACAGATAACTTGGAAGAAGAGAATTCCAAAGCAACTTCATGCTCCAAGATTCACTCCACGAGTTTTGAAAAATCGGATCTTTGCTGTAAAGAAGCGTATCATCAACATCAAAAATACAAAGAGCCTTATCATCAAGTGAATCAAAAATCTCAGATACTTCATTGTATGAATAAATAACAGCAACATCTTCTTGTTCGCTAGATAACACAAAAAAAGTTATCGCAAACACCAAAAAACTAATACTCACTACTAACAATAATAGTTTCTTGAGAAAACCTGACTTCGCAACAATACTCATCACACCTCACAACGATTATTACTATATATCAATTAACATAACCTAAAATCCATATTAAAATCTCTCTATCCTCATAAACATCACTTCCCTTCTTGAATCCAAACAAAGGGACAGTCATGCAAAAAATAAAAAGTGTTATAGCGCTACAGGGATAACATAATAGATTAGTATAATCGGGTCATTCTGGACTCTATTGCTTCGCTCCAGAGTTGTAAGTCTAAAATATGCTAAAGTAAAAATAGTTGCAAAGCCCAAGG
>CAYMBP010000037.1:0-5741 GCA_964388745.1 uncultured Pseudomonadota bacterium
AGAAAATTATATTTTCTACACAAATAGCCTATGCATACCGCTTCTTCTGGATTGAGTCAAAAGATAATTATTTGAAAGCGCAAGGATTAACTTATTCACCAAAAGAAGCTCTTTTCCGAATTGAAAAATCACCCTATGTTTCATTGATACAAGAAGAGTCTTTCGACATTTACAATAATGACCCTATGGATCACCTTTGCCTTGTTGTTGATAATGCTGTTCTTGATTTTATTACCGCCCCACCATACGACAAAGAATTTATGCGTGAAAAGGAAGAAAAATGATAGAAGAAGTTTGGGAAAGATGGCATCCTATTGAAAATCTAGAACAAAAATATGAGCTTATGAGCTTTAATCAGGATGAGAAAATTTTGCATTTTTTACTCAAAAATCATTATACAAAAAACAGAATAACGGTTAGTTTTCAAAAAGGGCTTATATCTTACTGGATGAAAGACGAAACATATTCCGTTAAAAGGATATATGATACTGAAATAAAATATGGAGATGGATTCTTAGGATTTTGGACATTTTTTACCATATCAAATTCTTCATATCTCAAGAACTATTTTAAGGGAATAAAGGTTAGCGACAAGATCATTCATTTTTGCATAATAACAAGCAATGATTTTATCGATATTTTTGCAACAGAACATCCTGTCGTTAAAAAAATTACGTAAAAAAGTCATAATAAATATGTAAGCCATATTACCCTCCCACCCAAAAAGAGCTCAATCTTTAATAAAAACGAAAGAATTAAGGACATGTATAACAAAAAACAATTTGGTAAAGAATTGAAAATCAAAGTGTTACAAAAGCAGGATGTTGCCGATATAGGTCATTGGTCATATTCGGTATACTTAGAAAATATAGAAGACATCGACCTCAAATTTAGAAACATACTACTCACTCTTAATACGATGGAAGATGGACCAGAGTTTGCATTTACCTATGAAGAATTAGAAAAAATAGCGAATAATCTTATTGCAGGAAAAGAAATAAAATTATAACATATAGTAACAAAATACATTACCTTAAGAAAGGAGGAGTAATGATATCTTTGATTTTGTTTATTTTTTTATTCATAATGCAACCCCTCTTATCTCACACAATACCTCCAACCGCACTGATCAAAACACCCACGGGATATTGCCCCATTCAAGACCTTAATGAAAATGATCCAGTTACCTCATGTGACGAAAATAACAATCAAGAATCCACATCGTATGTCATCAACAAACATCTTGTTGCTCATGATATGATGCTTGAAATTGCTGTAGAAGATAATCTTATGTACTGCCTTATTCAAGCCCCTGAAACGGTATATGATAAACGCTCCTGGATCACACAACACTGCTTTGAAGAAATCAAACAAAAAATTGCTGATGAATATGACTGCACATCTGATTCTGTAACATTAGATCTTTATGATTTACCTGAAAATGACATTCTGCTGACGCTACATCCTCACCATAATTTTTATATTAAATCTGAAAACGGCGATCACCTTTGCCATAATTGGGGAGTCGCTCTTCCTATTGTTTCATGTTCAGCCGCTACAGGGTGGTCGTTTTTTGGCATTGCTGCGTCAGCATTCACCCCCGCCTCTCTTCTTGCTGTTGCTATTACTGTCACTACACAAATTGTCACATCAAAAATTATTGATCACTTAAATAAAAAACAACATCCAAATGACGCATATCCGTCAGAACTGGCGTGCGCTTCAATAACTCCCAATCAATTTATTCCACAAAAACCAACCGCTCATTTTTCTCAAGTTCACAAAACAACGGTTGTTGATCACGATGAAAAACGCACCACAGGATGTGCTGGCATCCCGCAACCAGACCCAGCCCGTGATAAAAATGAAGGCTGCTTCTTGCCTGTCAAACAAAAAACACCGATTTGCATCCTTCCCATTGAACAACCAAAAGAAAATAAAAAAACAGGCTGCTTTGATACAACTGAAGCCCAGACTCCTATTTTTCACATTCAAGAAATAGTCAAAGAAAACAGGCAAAAACCTGTAGCACCTCAAAAGGAAAATCCCCATACTCCATCAGACTCTCAAGGTGAAAAAACTAAAACCGTTGAAGATATAGTGAAAGAAGCTCAACCATGGGAAGACATTACATCTCCATCAGAGCAATTCATAAAAAGTGGCGATTTTAATGATACCTTAAAAGACTTTAACTCGCTAGAATTGTCCGAAGTAAAAGATATTTCTGTTGGCAAAACAGGAATACTGCCAAATGGCAATAGAGTAAATGCTCGAAACACCTCTAGTGGAGACTATAAATTCCCAACCTTAGAGATAATACGTGGCAAGGGCAATAGAACAAAAATTCGATATGGAACCCCTTAACTCAAGAAAGATGCTGTGATACTTATTCAAGACCCAACATTATTATGGCTTAATACCCTAAAAACCTTTATAGAAGTTAAGCAAGAAGATCTCTCTGGAGACACGTTTTTTACTTTTTATGACGCAAATAATAAGAAAATTATATTTTCTACACAAATAGCCTATGCATACCGCTTCTTCTGGATTGAGTCAAAAGATAATTATTTGAAAGCGCAAGGATTAACTTATTCACCAAAAGAAGCTCTTTTCCGAATTGAAAAATCACCCTATGTTTCATTGATACAAGAAGAGTCTTTCGACATTTACAATAATGACCCTATGGATCACCTTTGCCTTGTTGTTGATAATGCTGTTCTTGATTTTATTACCGCCCCACCATACGACAAAGAATTTATGCGTGAAAAGGAAGAAAAATGATAGAAGAAGTTTGGGAAAGATGGCATCCTATTGAAAATCTAGAACAAAAATATGAGCTTATGAGCTTTAATCAGGATGAGAAAATTTTGCATTTTTTACTCAAAAATCATTATACAAAAAACAGAATAACGGTTAGTTTTCAAAAAGGGCTTATATCTTACTGGATGAAAGACGAAACATATTCCGTTAAAAGGATATATGATACTGAAATAAAATATGGAGATGGATTCTTAGGATTTTGGACATTTTTTACCATATCAAATTCTTCATATCTCAAGAACTATTTTAAGGGAATAAAGGTTAGCGACAAGATCATTCATTTTTGCATAATAACAAGCAATGATTTTATCGATATTTTTGCAACAGAACATCCTGTCGTTAAGAAAATTACGTAAAAAAGTAATGATAAATATGCAAACCATGACACACAAAAAACATTCATCTGATAGCTGGAAGTTTCTTCCAGCTCCAAACAAGCTCTCTTATGACTACTACCTTAAAGAATCCATTCACAAAAATCTCTCGCTTACGCTTATTTTCAATCAAATAAAAAAAATTTCATCCGAGCAGCTTATCATTAAGTTTGAAAACTCTGTAATGCTGAGTAGAATAAGCAATGAATCTTATCGAACGAAAACCTTAGAGATACTGAATAAACTCAATACCCCCCAAAAAACAATGCCTCCTCACCTGTATAAAATAACAGATTCTTCATATCTTGATTTTTTCCACAAATATCACAAAAAACCAAAGGGGCAGTTCTCACACTTTGCCATTATTGATTATGATTCAATCATTGATGTAATCACTCACAGCATCCCAGAAGTTAAAATTGCATCAAATCAAGAAGGACCCAATCAGTGAAACGATATGATCAATTTATCATAGAACCCTGCTGTAAAAATTTAAATACCTTAAACACATTACTCCTCAATCCAGAAGGACTCAAAATCAATGCTTCATGCACACCCGAAACAAGCTCTTGCACCGAAATATTGTTTGATGGGAAAATTCATACCTATCTTGTCTCTCATAAAATTTCGGCTCAAGAGCCTTTTTTAAGCAAATACCTTAAAACGCAAATTAATTTAAATAAGCCTCCTTATTTTCTCAGAACAAGCGAATCTCCTCTTATTGATTGGATTCAAGAAGAATCTGATGGTTTCTGCAGTGAAATGAATGAGCTCATTCATTTCATATATATCGTAGAAAAATCTATGATTGAAGTTGTCGCAGAATATACACCAACAATATCACATAAGGCTCACCAATAAAAATTCAATATAAAACCTCTTAACTCAAGAAAGATACTATGATACTCATTCAAGATCCAATATTATTATGGCTCAATACGCTAAAAACGTTTATTGGAGTCCAGCGAGCTGAGCTCTCAGGAGACGCATTTTTTGTTTTTTATAACATCAATAATGAGAAAATTATATTTTCTACACAAATAGCCTATGCATACCGCTTCTTCTGGATTGAGTCAAAAGATAATTATTTGAAAGCGCAAGGATTAACTTATTCACCAAAAGAAGCTCTTTTCCGAATTGAAAAATCACCCTATGTTTCATTGATACAAGAAGAGTCTTTCGACATTTACAATAATGACCCTATGGATCACCTTTGCCTTGTTGTTGATAATGCTGTTCTTGATTTTATTACCGCCCCACCATACGACAAAGAATTTATGCGTGAAAAGGAAGAAAAATGATAGAAGAAGTTTGGGAAAGATGGCATCCTATTGAAAATCTAGAACAAAAATATGAGCTTATGAGCTTTAATCAGGATGAGAAAATTTTGCATTTTTTACTCAAAAATCATTATACAAAAAACAGAATAACGGTTAGTTTTCAAAAAGGGCTTATATCTTACTGGATGAAAGACGAAACATATTCCGTTAAAAGGATATATGATACTGAAATAAAATATGGAGATGGATTCTTAGGATTTTGGACATTTTTTACCATATCAAATTCTTCATATCTCAAGAACTATTTTAAGGGAATAAAGGTTAGCGACAAGATCATTCATTTTTGCATAATAACAAGCAATGATTTTATCGATATTTTTGCAACAGAACATCCTGTCGTTAAAAAAATTACGTAAAAAAGTCATAATAAATATGTAAGCCATATTACCCTCCCACCCAAAAAGAGCTCAATCTTTAATAAAAACGAAAGAATTAAGGACATGTATAACAAAAAACAATTTGGTAAAGAATTGAAAATCAAAGTGTTACAAAAGCAGGATGTTGCCGATATAGGTCATTGGTCATATTCGGTATACTTAGAAAATATAGAAGACATCGACCTCAAATTTAGAAACATACTACTCACTCTTAATACGATGGAAGATGGACCAGAGTTTTGCATTTACCTATGAAGAATTAGAAAAAATAGCGGATGACCTCATTGCTGGAAAACATGATATAAAGTAAATGCTATTTATTCAAAAAAATTTACTCCAACCACCGAGCAACAACCCCACGAGCATCAGACTTATCTATGCCATCACACTGCTCAACAATCTTCCCATCCTCCAGGTAATAGGCACGATCAAAAACCTTTTTTGCAAAGAGCATATCCTGCGTTGACAAGACAATGACCAAGCCTTTTTTTGCAAGCCCTCGTAAAAGGGTAACAAGGATATCGGTATTTTCAGGATCAAGCGATGCTGTTGGTTCATCAAGCAATAATACTTTTGGATGCAGACACAAAGCGCGTGCTATGGCAACACGCTGTTTTTGTCCTCCTGATAACTGCTCAGGATACTTGTTCACAAACGAGTCCATGCCAAACTGCGCTAAAGTCTCTTGGGCAGTCTGTTCAGCAACATCTTGGGCAATACCACGAATAAGAAGCGGATCAGTACAATTTTTTAGAACAGTCAAGTGAGGAAAAAGATTAAAATCTTGAAACACATATCCAATGTTTTCTGCCCGCTGTTGAGGCGAGAGA
>CAYMBP010000038.1:0-3664 GCA_964388745.1 uncultured Pseudomonadota bacterium
AGCTTCCATCATCTCTCAGGGAACAATACTTTGAAATACTCAAAAATGAATATCAGCTCAAAGATATTAATCTTGATACTCCGCAAGAACATCAAGACCATCTGCCTGAAGCATTAAAAGTGATCTTGGGTGGTAAGCAAGAGCGAGGCCTATAATCCTCTCTTCTTCCACCATTCATCCGTCTGAAACTCTTGTGGAAATTTTTTAATAAAATAGCTCAAGTCAGTAAAGTCATCTTCATCAAATTCTATATTTTCAAGGATCAAGCGCTGGTATTCTTTATAAAGTGATATCGGAAAAACTGTTGCACACCATGGACAATTTTTTATGAGCTTACCGCGACACGGAGTATAATCAAAGCCCAAGACATAGTGACGGAAAAGAGGAACATACTCCATTGCATGATGAGGATCTTCTAACGCTTTTCGCATCAAGCTGCAACAATTTGGTTCATACTTTCCTAACTTGTATTGGGTTGCTTTTTCCGCATCATCAACCTCTATATAAAAATCATATGCCGGACAAGGAAGTCCATAACTATGCCACTCATCATCATTTTGAAAACGAGGCGACATCATATGCATATCATAAAGCACGTAACTATCTTTGAGATAAAGCTCATAAAAAAGTTTTTCAGAGTAATCACAAGATACATCTTTTTGCAGTATTTTTTTACAACACCATGGACAATAGCAAAGCAACTGAACATACCGCTGATAATGAATATGAAAATAATAGAGATCTTTATCCTCATCAAAATAAAGAGGACTTCTTTTTTCGCTCAGAACCTCCTTAAATAAGCTACAACAAAAATCTTGTTCAAAATTTACAAGAAGCTCTTCAGACATCACAAGCATCGCTTCCTCCACCATTCATCGGTTCTCATTTCTTCTGGCAGCTCATCCAACTCATTATATCCATTATCCATTCCATACTTATCTTCAATAAGTTGAAAGAAATCATCTCTCAAACTATCTGGCAATCTCACTCCACACCATGGACAATGAACAAAAACGGCAACAAGGCTACTATAATAATAAGCAAAGCCATACTCCCTGTAGCGAGCATAGTAAATAACAGAAAGATTTTTATCGTGCAAAGATTTTATCATCTCTAAACAACAATTCATACTCTTCCTTATGAGATACCTACAGTCCACGCTTTCTCCACCAAAGATCTGTCTGAAATTCTTGAGGAAAATCATCAACATAAAAGTCCAATGAGTCTAGCTCACTATCATCTAAGCCAAGTTCTTTACTTGCAAGATCACGGTACTCCTGATACAAAGAGGGTGGAAAAACAGAAGCACACCAAGGGCAATTATAAATGATAATACCGTAATTTTCGTATTCAAATCTCATAAGATAATGTCTAAAAATTGCTGTGTATTCTATAGGAATATCGTATGATATTAAAACACTTTTCATAACATCACAACAAACAGGATTATAGTCCTTACAAGGCTCTTGATTAAAATTCTTCGGCTCAAGAGTCGGTGTGTCAAACCAATAAACTGTTGAGACTACTCCAGAGGAAACCCAAAAACCATCCCCCCTTAATGTTTCAGGCATAAAAATTTTCGGGTACTCCTGAAAATCATCTTCATCTACAAATGAAAAGTTCTTTAATAAAGAAGCACCAAGTGTCATGTCTTCCCCTAATAAACAACTTTTACACCAGGGACAATATCGAATGATCATTATTCTTTTTTGGTAGTGCACATAAAAGAAATAATAACAATGCTCACCATCAAAATAGAGAGGCTTTCTATCGTTTAACAGAGCATCCTGCAATTCAGCACAACAAAAAGAATTTCGTTTTATCTTACAATCCACGCTTTTTCCACCATTCATCAGATTTCATTTCCTCCGGCAACTCGCTTTCATAATCATAACCATCCATACCATATTCATTATTTAGAACAGCATAAAACTCTTCTTTTAATAGGCTTGGTAATTTTTTGCCACACCATAGACAATAATAAAAGGGTATAACACAGCTCTTATAACAAAAAGTTAAACAAAACCTTCTAAAACGAGCAGTGTACCTCAGTCTAATTCTTTTATCCTCTACAGCCTTCTTAATTTGCAAACAGCAAGATTTCATTTTAGTCCCCCCGCAGCACTATAACCTCTCTTTCTCCCTCATCTATTAACAACCAATATAACATTGTCCTAGAAGATAAACTCTATAACCCTCGCTTCTTCCACCACTCATCAGTCTGAAACTCTTGTGGAAATTTTTTAATAAAATAGCTCAAGTCAGTAAAGTCATCTTCATCAAATTCTATATTTTCAAGGATCAAGCGCTGGTATTCTTTATAAAGTGATATCGGAAAAACTGTTGCACACCATGGACAATTTTTTATGAGCTTACCGCGACACGGAGTATAATCAAAGCCCAAGACATAGTGACGGAAAAGAGGAACATACTCCATTGCATGATGAGGATCTTCTAACGCTTTTCGCATCAAGCTGCAACAATTTGGTTCATACTTTCCTAACTTGTATTGGGTTGCTTTTTCCGCATCATCAACCTCTATATAAAAATCATATGCCGGACAAGGAAGTCCATAACTATGCCACTCATCATCATTTTGAAAACGAGGCGACATCATATGCATATCATAAAGCACGTAACTATCTTTGAGATAAAGCTCATAAAAAAGTTTTTCAGAGTAATCACAAGATACATCTTTTTGCAGTATTTTTTTACAACACCATGGACAATAGCAAAGCAACTGAACATACCGCTGATAATGAATATGAAAATAATAGAGATCTTTATCCTCATCAAAATAAAGAGGACTTCTTTTTTCGCTCAGAACCTCCTTAAATAAGCTACAACAAAAATCTTGTTCAAAATTTACAAGAAGCTCTTCAGACATCACAAGCATCGCTTCCTCCACCATTCATCGGTTCTCATTTCTTCTGGCAGCTCATCCAACTCATTATATCCATTATCCATTCCATACTTATCTTCAATAAGTTGAAAGAAATCATCTCTCAGGCTATCTGGCAACTCCATGCCGCACCACGGGCAATAAACAAAAACAGCAACTGGGCCATCTTGATAATAAGCAAAGCCATACTCCCTATAACGAGCATAGTAGATAATGGCAATATTTTTATCGTGCAAGGCATCCATCATTTCTAGGCAACAGTACATAAACCACCTCAGGTACTTAACTTCTTATTACTTAAATCATTATTTATGCTTAGGCCCTTTATACAACTGCCCTGTTTTAGGGTCAATTGATCCTAAGTGCCTCTCTCTTTTATCTCGAGCCTCAAAGTCTTTATGCGTATTATCCCACTCTAGAGTTGCGGCTTTTCCGTTTAAATAACCACTCTTCTTTGTTTTCTGTTCTAATTTTTTCTTACCCTGCTCACCCTTCATTTTTTCATAGCCCTCTTTCTGTGCCTTCTCTTTCGCTTCCTGCCATTCAAGCTCATTTTCTTTACGCTCCTTGTCTTTCTCTTTTTTTGGAGTATTGACCTCTTCTTTTTTCTTTTTATCCTTTTTCTTACTATCCTTCCGCCACATACCCCCATTCTCTTCATCAAAATAAAAATCTTTAATCTCATAACTATTTTGTACGCAAGCATTTCTTAAAACACCAAAATCAAAGAATGTTTCATACTGATGAACCTTATTGGTATTC
>CAYMBP010000039.1:0-3396 GCA_964388745.1 uncultured Pseudomonadota bacterium
AGCTTCCATCATCTCTCAGGGAACAATACTTTGAAATACTCAAAAATGAATATCATCTTGATGATGTTAACCTTGATACCCTTCAAAAACATCAAGACCATCTACCTGCAGCATTTAAAAGTGATCTTTGGTGGCAAGAGCGAGGCCTATAATCCTCGCTTCTTCCACCACTCATCCGTCTGAAATTCTTGTGGAAAGTCCTCAATATAACAGCCTAAATCAAAGAAATCATCTTCAAATTCTATGTTTTCAAGAATCAAGCGCTGATATTCTTTATAAAGTGATATCGGAAATGCAGTTGCACACCAAGGACAATTCTTAATAAGCTCTCCATAATAAGCGCTGTAATCAAAACGCAAAATATAATGACGAAAAAGAGGAACATACTCTATTGCATGATAAGGATCTTCGATAGCCTTGTGCATCATGCTACAACAACTCGGGTCATACGGGCCTAACATGTACTTCGTAGCTTTTTCTTGATCTTCAACTTCAACATACACTTCATATCCAGGATTGGGCATGCCATAGCTATTCCATTGATCATCATTCTGAAAACGTTGAGGCATCATTGCCACATCATACAACGCACAATCATCTTTCAAATAAAGTTTATAAAAAAGCGGCTTAGAATAGTCACATGACATATCATGCTCCACTAGTTTCTTTAAACACCATAGGCAATAACGAATAAGCTGTACATATGGCCTATAGTGAATATGAAAATAATACAGCTTGTTAACCTCATCAAAATAAAGAGGTTTATCTTTATGTGAAACTGTAACGCCCATAGTATCACAACAAAATATTGCCTTATAATGAAGGATCATCTCAGTTGAAACTACTTGCATCGCTTTCTCCACCATTCATCAGTTTTCATCTCTTCTGGCAATAGAGCATCGTCATCAAACGCTCCGAAATCTTCCATATTAAATTCTTTTTCTAAAACCTCAAAAAATTGATCGCGCACACTTTCTGGTAACCGCTTACCACACCAAAAGCAATAAAACGTCAAATACATAGCCCCCTTGTAATAGAGTTGAAAACCATATTCTCTATAACGCGATATGTACTTGAATGAAAACTTTTTATCTTGTGACGTCTCTCTCATTGTTGTGCAACAATGCATGAAGCTCCTTTATTATGAATGATAATAAGCTCTATAATCCTCGCTTCTTCTACCAAAGATCCGTCTGAAATTCTTGATGAAAGACCATTTTCTTGGCACAAATCATTGAGCGCTCTTTTTTCTTTGAATGCTTATGCGGATGATCTTATTGCAGGAAAAGAAATAAAATTATACCATATAATAACAATATACATTTTTTCCAAGAAAGGCGAAGTAATGACATCTTTGATTTTGTTTATTTTTCTATTCATAATACAACCCCTCTTATCTCACACAATACCTCCAACCGCACTGATCAAAACACCCACGGGATATTGCCCCATTCAAGACCTTAATGAAAATGATCCAGTTACCTCATGTGACGAAAATAACAATCAAGAATCCACATCGTATGTCATCAACAAACATCTTGTTGCTCATGATATGATGCTTGAAATTGCTGTAGAAGATAATCTTATGTACTGCCTTATTCAAGCCCCTGAAACGGTATATGATAAACGCTCCTGGATCACACAACACTGCTTTGAAGAAATCAAACAAAAAATTGCTGATGAATATGACTGCACACCTGATTCTGTAACATTAGATCTTTATGATTTACCTGAAAGTGACATTCTGCTAACGCTACATCCTCACCATAATTTTTATATTAAATCTGAAAATGGCGATCACCTTTGCCATAATTGGGGAGTCGCTCTTCCTATTATTTCATGTTCAGCCGCTACTGGGTGGTCGTTTTTTGGAATTGCTGCGTCAGCATTCACACCCGCCTCGCTTCTTGCTGTTGTTATTACTGTCGCTATACAAATTGTCACATCAAAAATTATTGATCACTTAAATGAAAAACAACATCCAAATGAAGCATATCCGTCAGAACTGGCATGCGCTTCAATAACTCCCGATCAATTTATTCCACAAAAACCAACCGCTCATTTCTCTCAAGCTCACAAAAAAATGGTTGTCGATCACGATGAAAAACGTACCACAGGATGTGCTGGCATCCCTCAGCCAGACCCAGCCCTTGATAAAAATGAAGGCTGCTTCTTGCCTGTCGAAGAAAAAACACCAATTTGCATCCTTCCTATTGAGCAACCAAAAGAAGATAAAAAAACAGGCTGCTTTGATACAACTGAAGCCCAAACTCCTATTTTTCACATTCAAGAAATAGGCAAAGAAAATATACAAAAACCGGTAGTGCCTCAAAATGAAGAAATCTCTGGCTCTAAAAGTTCAGATAACGAACTAATACAAAAACAACCAGACCCCATCTCAAATACTGCACACAACGTTAATGCCCAAGATGCACTACAGAGAAAAATGAAAGCGTTGCAAGGAGCACAAAAAAAAGCAACTCTCATTAAAAAAATTGATAACAACAGAATTCGATACTATATGCCAGAAAGAAAATCTCATACCCATGGCACAACAAGGGGGGCGTCCTATGTTGTTGAACACAATATTCAAACAGGACAGGTCCGTAGCTGGAATGAATGTTATGACCATGATGGCAATGTCAACCGTGTGCATCCTAAGACAATCAATGGCCAAAACATTAAAGGTAAGCACTATCCTCCTACAAAATCAGAATTATAGGCAGAAAAAAAATGAATATAAGAGTCTTCTTTGGCAAAATATTAAAATTAAAAGTAACATCGAAAATTCCATCAGAAGAAATTGGAAGCTGGGCATTCTCTTTTTATTGGGAAAATATCCTAACCATTGACTCTGATTTTGAAGATATTCTTTTAACTTTGAATAAAATGGAACTTGGACCAGAGTTTGCATTTACCTATGAAGAATTGGAAAAAATAGCGGATAACCTCATTGCAGGAAAAGAAGTAAAATTATAACAACAAAGTTCAACTCTTTTAATAAATAGGGCTCAATGAATTTAAAACAACAATATGGATATGAACTCAAAAAATATATCTCTTACAAAGCTCCAACTGAAAAAATTGGGGACTGGGCATATTCTTTTTATTGGAATCACATTGAAGAAATTGATTTAGACTTTAGAGATCTCCTATTAACCTTACACACAATGGAACTTGGACCAGAGTTTGCATTTACCTATGAAGAATTGGAAAAAATAGCGGATGACCTCATTGCTGGAAAAGAAGTAAAATTATAACATATAATAACAACATGCATTTTTTCCAAGAAAGGCGAAGTAATGACATCTTTGATTTTGTTTATTTTTCTATTCATAATACAACCCCTCTTATCTCACACAATACCTCCAACCGCACTGATCAAAACACCCACGG
>CAYMBP010000040.1:0-2226 GCA_964388745.1 uncultured Pseudomonadota bacterium
ACCAGTATAAACATGGACTTAGCATAAAAACTAAGCCCTTTTTCTTTTTTCGGTGTGTCTTCTTTTGTCACTTGCCCGTTCAATTTGCTAGTAATCTAGTGTAGTATCCAGGAAAACAAACTATTTCTCGGGATAACTATGAGCATTGATACCCCGTTTTATATAGCAGGTATTCTTTTGGCATTATTTGCTGGCTATAGTGAATATACGTGGATTTTTATAATCTTATCTGCTTCAATTATGGTTTTCGGTTTTCTGCTACTTAAAATGAATACTGGAACGATTGAGGTAATGCTTTCTCGTGGTATTCCAACCTTTTTATTATTGTTTATTTTTCAAATTTTAATATATAGTATTCCGACAGCTATAGCATATTTTGTTGCATCGTTATTTTCATAGGTGTGTTTTTTCTTGCAGTAATACCTGTATTTTCTTGAATATTTGCTATTTTTAAATTGCCTTGAAGTAGCTCTTTAACTGAGCGCCTTGTTGACTTCAGACTAAAATAACTGAACTTTTCATTGGACGTATTGCTTTTTATTTAATGATTAAGAAGTTACTTGTTAAGTATACAGTTGCACATTTAAGACAAGTATCCAGAGATGGCAAAAAATCTAACAAATCATTTAATAGGATTCAATCCTAGCAACAGTTCTAATTAAATTTTTAGCATAAGTATCCATAATTAAACCACGCTTATAAAATGTGGTTAAGAAAAAAGGAGCTTCGGCTCCTTTTTTAATGTTGTAGGTGAAAACATAGCATTAACTTATTTGTTAGTTAGGAACAAATTATAATAAATGTTTCATGCTTTGTATGCAGTTGAATCATCTTAGGTTGGAATCAATAAATAATAGTTTAGACAACTTTAAATTTAAATGAATATTAACTAAATCAACGAATGTTGTGTTTAGGAAAATTTCCTGACATTTATGCTGGATTCGCTTGCAGTCCAACGCATGCGTATAAAAAAGGAAAAAATGGGGTCGGAGTAAAATTAAATACTATTAAACAAATTACTTGGGTATTGTGTAAGCTCTAGGCTCAACATTTCTACACAAGCTTTCCAATTGGTGAGCAATTTGTTTGATTAGCTTTTCAGAGAGTAAAGGATCTTTGTTTAGATTAAAAAACTTCTCTGGACTCTTGCCATTAATTACAGAACTCGTAGGGCGTACTCGCTATCAGTACTCCGTATGTAATAAGAAATCAAGGGGTCAGCCAACTTGACAAAATCAAAAGTAAATTGGGTTACCCCAGAGTCAATCTGCTTACATGAAAAAATCCAATGGGCAGTGAGCTTACGCTTTAAGAATGATCAGAAATTAAGGCAACCTTTTGCAAATTTTTGAATCAGATAATTTCAAATCTTAATTATCAACAATATCACCCAATGAAAATATCAATGACAATTGCGCTGTTAATCAACAGCGTTTTTAGTTTATCAGTGTATGCAGCTGAAGCTGATTTTGAACAACACTTTAATAAGCCGTATGAGCAAGTTAGAGAAAGTTTAATTAGTGAGGGCTGGCAACCTGTGCCTAATAAAGACATTAATGACACTAGCCTATATGCACAAAGCGTTTATGAAAAAGGCTATCAAGAAGTGGTTGACTGTATTTCGATGGAAAGAGATCAATGCCAGTTTGTTTTAACCAAAAACAAACAACATATTTTGGTTACCACAAAAGAGAAGTCTTTAAATGTTGAATCTATAGAGTTAAACAATTAACCCTCAGGGCAGTCTCACTTGCAGTCCGTCCAATGTTAAGTTTCAATTTTACAAGCGCTGGATAAATGAAATTGTTTTAATAGTCTGCAATGATTAGCATCTAGAAAGTTATCGTTTAGTTTGTTTTGTATTGCTGCGGCGGAAAAGATACACAGAAGCAAAAATTACAACGATGAAAAGCGGTATCCATGGTGGAATCCAGCGCCAAAAATTACGCCAGAAGATATTGATGTTACTAAGGCTTTTTTTATAGGTTAGGCTATCTATCCATATGGCATCATGGCTATGCCTATTTCCGTATTTGATATAACTAATTTTATCGTCACTGGATGGGCTAGTGCGGTAACCGATAAAATAATCTTGTGAGTAGGCAGTGGTTTCAACTGGAGAGCCTGCAGTGCGTGAAATAGAAGCAATTTGACGATGATCTGTGTTAAAGACTTGTAGTGTATCGTTGGGTTGGTTGCCGCCAGCGATAAGTCCAAATGCGCTTA
>CAYMBP010000041.1:0-2026 GCA_964388745.1 uncultured Pseudomonadota bacterium
TCTTCAAAAATCTCCCCGTAAGCATTACCATAGAAAAAATTAGACATATTATTTTTGGTGAGATAAAAAAGAATGGTATGCACACCGGCGGGCACTGTGATGTTGGATCTTATGCGCTTCGTAATAATGAAAATTTGTTAAATTATGTAAAAACCAAAGTTGGCGGAGTATTAGAGGTAGAAATGCTTTTAGCTAATGGTAAAAAAATTTCAAAACACTACTTTCCTCATGATAGTTGTCCTGTTAAATTTTTTGAAAAAATTGCAGAACACTTAAACTCTCCACCAATTCTTAATAAATTGAAAAATACGAGAGTAGATAGAATTGATTTTGACTTCAAAGTAAATAATATTGATATCAGAGCTGGCATTAATCCTGCTAATAAATTAATATCCTTTTTCCCAATTACTTAGGAAAAATTATGAATGCAAATATGCCCAATAAATATGAAACTCTTTTTATACAATCTTTTGGATGCAAAGGACGATATAGTCAATTTTCTAGAACAACAAAGTCTGATGTTCTAGCTTTCTGCTTTAATAATGAAATCCTCTCTTCCTCTTGTAAAATTGATGATTGGCTTGAAAATTCTCCCGACCCAGAATTCTGGGGATTTTATATAATCTATAAAAAAACAGACACAACAATTTGCCTTGAAGGAGATGAAGATCTCTTCAATAATGGAAATGCATTAGAGCTTGTTTGCTTACCAATCCAAGAATTCAAAACTCTTGTTACTCGTTGGCGACAGCTCGTTAAAGAGTATCCTCCAGCAATTACTCTTGATTGGAAAAATAGCCACCCAACACTAACGCCCTGGTATAATGTTGATCTATCCGAATATTACGGAGAATCCTCAGAAGATAAGAAGTAACACCTCATTTTTTAGGCTCAAATACCTGTTGCAACACCACTTTTTGATGCAGCCGGCAAGTAACTCACTTCTCCTTGTGGCAGGCCTCTCATCAAACTTGGGCCGTATACTTTTGTTGACTTGTTTCCCCATGAGTATGATCAAATTTTAAGCTTTTTTAAGAACCATCCAGGAAGTATATCTGTAGAAAAAATTAGACATATTATTTTTGGTGAGATAAAAAAGAATGGTATGCACACCGGTGGACACTTTGACTTTGGTGCCTATGCGCTTCGTAATAATGGAAACTTGTTAAATTATGTAAAAACCAAAGCTAAAGGGGTGTTAGAGGTAGAAATGCTTTTGGCAAAAGGAACCAAGATTAGCAAGCACTACTTTCCTCATGATAGCTGCCCTGTAGAATTTTTTAAGAAAGTTAGAACGGCCCTTGATTCTCCTCAAGCAGTCCAGGCTCTAAACAAAGTGAGATCTGTAGAAAGTAAGTTTGAATTTGAATTTAATGGTATTAACACAAAATTAATCGTTAATGTCAATAACAAAATTATATCATGCTTCCCAATAATATAGGATTCGATTTATGAAATCAACTATCCCTGAAAACTATGAAGTTCTTTTTATAACCTCTCCTAATTGCAAAGGACTATATAGTGAATATCCCAGAACAAGGAAAATGAGTGTTCTTTCGTTTTGTCTCAATAATGAAATCCTCTCTTCCTCTTGTAAAATTGATGATTGGCTTGAAAATTCTCCCGACCCAGAATTCTGGGGATTTTATATAATCTATAAAAAAACAGACACAACAATTTGCCTTGAAGGAGATGAAGATCTCTTCAATAATGGAAATGCATTAGAGCTTGTTTGCTTACCAATCCAAGAATTCAAAACTCTTGTTACTCGTTGGCGACAGCTCGTTAAAGAGTATCCTCCAGCAATTACTCTTGATTGGAAAAATAGCCACCCAACACTAACGCCCTGGTATAATGTTGATCTATCCGAATATTACGGAGAATCCTCAGAAGATAAGAAGTAACACCTCATTTTTTAGGCTCAAATACCTGTTGCAACACCACTTTTTGATGCAGCCGGCAAGTAACTCACTTCTCCTTGTGGCAGGCCTCTCATCAAACTTGGGCCGTATACTTTTGTTGACTT
>CAYMBP010000042.1:0-1558 GCA_964388745.1 uncultured Pseudomonadota bacterium
ATCTTAATTACTTTTTTAGGGTCGTTTATACATGTATATCAAAGATCTAGATAAATTTTTATATTTTTCAATTGACTTGTTTTACTCGAAACATTGCTTCTTTCAACATGTCACCAATTGTACTTGTTTATTTTGAATTGATCAAGCTTTTTTTAAATCTTTTTTTTAAGCTTTTTCAAAACTTTAATTTCAAATATCGATTAGCTTTTTCGTTGCGCTTGCAAATGTTACTCGCTAATTGATGGGTAAAATTATAGATGATCTGGGCAATATGTAAAGAAAAAAGAAAACTTTTTTTAAAAAAAATTGAATAGCGCCGTCAAATCATATTATTCAGCTCTTGATAAAGAATTGTCTATTCAAAAAACTCGTGATCTAACAACACCCTTTTCTTAATTTGACCAACTTTAGCAAACTTACAAATCAAAGCTTCTATATCAAAAAGTCTTTGGACACAGTTTCACAGCCTGTGGTAAGCTAAGTACAATATAAAAACTCAACTTAAATAAGGTTTCATAACAAGCAAGCTCCTGCTGGAAGTAAGATATTAGAGCCCTAACTTGAGTTGAATGCTCTATAATTTTTGCACTTCAGATTATGTTAAGGGATTATTGTGACTCAACTAAAAAAAGCATGTGTAAAATTGTCTAAATTATTTGCACTATATAAGTTCAATATAAGATAAATATGATATGGTTACCCATAATCAATTGACAAAAAGTTATTACCTTATAAGGATATTTTCATGAAAGTTACCATATTACATAATTTAGTAGGCCCTCTTCAGTCACATTATAAAGTATTTATCCCATTCACCATGGCATGCTTCATATTTAACTTTGTATTCAGCATGAACCCAAAAGTGAAACCTTACAATATTTATCGGGGGTCACACTCAGAAGAAGTAGCAAAAACTAATTCTTCTCAACAGACTTCTCCAAAGCTTCATAATTCAGATAAAGGTTCCAATACAAACAGAACGCTAACTAATCTTTTCCGCTCGCGCAAAGATGGAGCAAGTAAATTTACAAAATTAATAAAAAGAAGCTCTTCTGACCAATCATCTTACACAATAACCCCTCTCTCTCCAACCATTGAGAAAAATGCAGAGTTAGGCCAACAAGAGGCTCTACTTACTCCTAAAAAAACAACCATATCAATGCAAGAAAGACTCTCAATAACATCTATGATCCCTACAAATTCTTTTTCTCAAACAACAGAACAGCCCCATGTTAACAACGAACTCTTTCCTCAACTCATTAAAGCGCTCACCTGTGACCCTACGCGCATGCATCAAGGCGATGGCTTTACACCTGTCATCAACATAGAAGCCATCAATGAATTCTCTGATGTTTTAATTGGTTGGGGAGATGGGTGTTTTAAAACATATTCTCCTAGCAAAAATTTTGATCAACCATCTCTTCAACATTTTTGTAATGTGCGAAAACCTCTTAGCACTTTTTGTCTTATTCCTCAAAATCAAGCAATTATCCTTGGCTTTCAAAACGGCAGTATAAAACATTTTTTTATGAGTACTCTTTTTCAAAAGGAGGATTTT
>CAYMBP010000043.1:0-1501 GCA_964388745.1 uncultured Pseudomonadota bacterium
TCATTCTTATTGGCATTAACTTTGATTCAGAGAAGCGGATGATTGATGACTGGCTTTATGAAAATGTTGATTAAAAAAATTAATAATATTGTCTTTAATATAAGACATTTTATCGTTAGATAAATTTCCAACACCAAAATCAGCAGTTTTATTTAGTATAACTCTCATAATATATTCAAGCTCAAAACAATCTGAAAAAAAATTATGCTGTATACCTTCAACATAACCGTGACTTGCAATTTCTTCACACAAGGAAGTATAATGCGTTGGGTTCATACCAAAGCCATGTCCAAAAATAACAAGCGGATAATTGCCTGGTAAAATTTTTGCATCATTTCTAGCCCACGTTCTAATTGTAATTCCAGATTCAATAATCTCATCTGGTAAATTATCTTGAGGATAAAGCGATGATAAAGCATGCAAGCCAGCAACAGGATACCAAAAGTGTACACTAAGCTGTCGACAATTTTCATGAGAAACTTTTACCTGATTATCCTTCAGTATAATTGGAAAATCTTCGGATATATCTAAACGGGAAAGATCATAAAAGCAATGTACCTGCTTACCTATGGCGTATTGACCATTCGGTCGAGGAAAAGAAAAACTTCTACTATCACCATCAACTGTTGCAAAAAAAGTATTAAAAAAGGCTCAAAACGCAAAAGATAAAAAGCATGATAATCCTCCAAAAATATTATTCCAAACGATGGCAAACATCTCTATTATAAGAAAATAGAGGCACCATGTAAAACAATTGATAAATTAGAGATTTCCACTAGGGTCAATTAATATTCTTATACGTAGGATACTTGTTATATGCTAAACTTAACTTGTTAAAAAACTATTAACAAGGATTAGAGGAACCAAACCATGGCAGAGCTGAAAAAATTACCCATTGGCCTTCAAGCATTTGATAAGATACTAAAAGGAGATTATCTTTATATTGATAAGACTCAGCTTATCCTTGATCTTATCCAAACACAAAATGCCAGCTTCATAGCTCGCCCTCGCAGATTTGGTAAATCTCTTTTGCTTTCAACCATGCAAGCAATCTTTGAAGGTAAGCAAGAACTCTTTTCTGGATGTGCCATAGATCAGGTAGATTATAGCTGGAAAAAATACCCAGTTCTAAAATTAGATCTTACAGCGGCTGACTCTGCTCAACCAGAAGAAATACCAGGGCTCATTAAAAATATACTCAGAAAGTTAGCCACCGATCACAAAATCTCGCTTGAAGACTCCTCTCCTGGTCAAATGTTTTTTGACCTCATGGAAAACGTATATAAAAAATATAATTCGCAAGTTGTTGTGCTTATTGATGAATATGATAAACCACTACTGAACTTTATTACTCATCCGGATGCTCTTAATCGAATAAAACAAGAGCTTAGTTATTTTTATGGAAGCTTGAAACGAGCAGATCCCTATCTTCGCTTTCTCTTTCTCACTGGCGTAAGTCGCTTTTCACGCACAAGCATTTTCTCAGGACTCAATCAGTTAA